>DYRG01000119.1 GCA_020718845.1 Thiomargarita sp. | reverse complement strand
CGCACTTTTCCTTGTAATATTTTATCAAAGTAGATTTCATTGAGTTCTTCTAAAGTTGAATCAATTAAAATGTCTTGTAAAACGTCGACTTTCCAATCGTTTGCCATTAAATTCCATAGTTTCAAACGCATATCCATTGGACGTGCCGCTGAATCAATTCCTAACAAACTCACGCCGCGTAAAATAAACGGAAAGATCGACAAATGTAATTCATTTGAAGTTACCAATCCACAACACGCAACATGACCTCCATATTGACATGATTTTATTGCAGTTTCTAAAATATTTCCTCCAACTGTATCAATGACTCCTGCCCAGCGACTTTTGAGCAACGGACGATTAGATTTATCTTGTAATTCTTCTCGACTTGCAATGCCAGTTGCTCCAATTTTTTTGAGAAATTCTATTGCTTCTGGTTTGCCAGTTCCAGCAATCACTTTGTAACCTAATTTCGCCAACAACGCCACACCCAAACAACCCACGCCGCCCGTCGCGCCAGTCACTAAAACTTCGCCAGAATCAGGTGTTAAGCCCGATTGTTGCAAACGATAAATCGACCACGCCGCCGTAAATCCCGCCGTTCCGTAAATCATGCTTTCTTTAAGTGTCAGATTTTGTGGGAGTTTTACCACCCACGTCGATGGCACGCGAATATATTCCGCAAAAGTCCCGCGTGTATTCATCCCCAAATCGTAACCCGTGACGATCACTTCGTCGCCGATTTTGAAGTTATCATCTTGACTTTCCTCAACAATTCCCGCCGCATCGATTCCAGGCGTGTGCGGATAACTCCTTGTAATTCCTTTATTTCCTGTTGCAGACAACGCATCTTTGTAATTTAACGCCGCATATTTGACTTTAATTAAAACTTCGCCAGCAGGTAACTCATTGATATTACGTTGAATTATTTGTCTATGAAATTGACCATCGGGCGTTTCGGTTACTTCGAGGGCTTTAAAAGTTGCCATAAAAATCTCTCGTTTTTTGCTAAATTCAGAACTAAAAAAAACTTATTTTCTTATAAGTTGAATTATTTGTTGAATAAATTGACCAGTGTACGAATGC
>DYRG01000021.1:7647-46745 GCA_020718845.1 Thiomargarita sp. | reverse complement strand
ATTTTCTTGTCGATTATTTCCTTCTTCATCATAAACATAGAAAGGAAAACATTGTCCAGTTCTTCCTCCATTCGCCACTTCAGGAATAACATTTGTAATGTGAACAACAAAAGGAATTTGAGAATGATTTGTACAACAAATAACTAAATTTTCTTTTTCAGTTTCTACTGTTGGAAATATTTTGGGAAATTGATAAACATCTTCATTAAAGGCTTTTTCAAAAAATATGAATTGCTTACAAAATGGGCGATAAATTGCTTTGCGAATTTTATCTTGATTGAAATAGACATCTTTATCTCTCAATAAATGACGTTTGGTATTTCTAATCCATTTCAATACTTTTTCATTAACATTTAAGAAACTTTCAATATCTTTTGGCTTACCGTTTCTTTTCCAACGATCATATTCGCTATTAAAATTTTCAACCATTTTTATAGCATTTTCAGTTAAGCATTTAGCACTAAAATTAAAAACATAAGCATCTTCATTTGAACAAACTCCTCTACTATAAGTTTTAAAAATAACATTTTCAGTTTTATTTTTATCGGCTTTTCCTTCTTTTGAACCCATTGCAATAAAATCATCAAATTCTAAATGCAATCCTTCCGTTAGCCAATTTTGCTTTTCATCTACATTCACCTTATCAAATTCTATATTATTATAATATATTGAATTTTCTAAAAAATTGTGTTTATCCTCTGACTTTAAATAGTCATCAATCGAATAAATGAAAACATCTGCTAATTGATTTTGATTATTTTGTTGCTTTACTAAAAAAGTAATTCCAACACCTACACGGATTTGATCATTAAACACATTACCAGCTTCTTGTCTTCTTCTTTCTCCCGATGTGCGAGCATTACTTTTTAAGTTGATATGATAGATTTTTGAGAAATTTTCACCTAAATGTTTTCTCATTCCGTCGAATGCAATGCTTTCAAGAAAACTATTATTAGAAACAAATGCAACAATGCCATTATCTTGTTTTTCCAAGCGTTTTGTTGCCCACGCAAAGGCTTTTACATAAGGATCATATAATGAATTTGTAAGTGTTGCTTTAGAGGTTTTTGCATAATTTTCTCTTACAAAATCATCGATGATTTTATGCGGTTTGTTTTTATTGTTATCGTTTTCATTTTCTTGCCCTGCATTATAAGGCGGATTTCCAATAATCACAAAAATCGGCGCATCCTTTTGTTTTTTAACCCGTTCGGTATTTTCAGAATTAAACAATTGAATTTGCGTTGAATCTAAGGTTTCAAAGGTATCGACTAAACAAATTCCTTCAAAGGGCAAATACTCATTTGTTCTTTCAAAATAAGCGTGTTCAATATTAATAGTTGCAATGTAATAAGGTAACAAATTGATTTCATTGCAATGTAATTGGTGTTGATATTTTTCTTTTAAATGAAATGAATCAATTTTGTTTAAAATATGCACCATAAAATTACCCGTTCCGACAAATGGGTCTAAAATATGAACATTGGGCGAAGAAAGCGAGAGTTTTTTCTCAAAAGAAGTATTGAGCAAATGCTCAACCGAATTAATCATAAATTCAACAATGGGTTGCGGCGTATAAACAATGCCGTGTTTGTCCGCTGTTTTAATGGCAAAACCTTGAAAAAACCGCTCGTAAATATTATTTAAAAACGTTTGTTTTCGATGAAAATCTTTAAAAGTTTTTGCCGCCGTTTCTATCGTTTCATAATAATGATCTAAATCTTTTAAGAAATGCTCCCGATTAAAGGATTTTGAAATCAATGCAGAAATCACTTTTTCAATTTCTCTCGCAATAATATTTCTATTCACAAAATCGGAATTATTAAACACATTTCTAAACAAACGTTCGGTTAAAAGATGCTGCGCCAACATTTCCATCACTAAATTATTTGAAATCGACGGATTAATCGATTGTTGACATAAAGTTTTAAAATCTTCAAATGCCTTAATAAATATTTGATTTTTCTGTAATTCTTGATGAATATGTTCAATTAAACCTTTACCTAATCCTTCGACTTTTTCTTTAAAGGCAACCGAGGCTTTTTCCCAATCTTCATACGCGGGTTTACTATAATTAAAAAAGATTTCTAATCCATCAATTAAATTAGTCGGCGAATCTTTGATATTTTTATCAAAACACAACTCCCCATTTTGAAACAACATCAAACGATGCGGCGTTTGAAATAAAATATTATCTTTTGGATAACCTTTCTTAAATTTGCTATCGACTTCTTTCTCTAATTTATCTTTTAAATCTTTGGCTTCCCAAATTCCATACACCATCGAATCATTAAATTTATTGAAAATCGCGCCGTCAAATACTAAACGTTTTTTGTTCTCAATATATTCAAATTGGGTTCTAAACTCTCGATTAGGATTTTTCTTCACACAATGTTGTAAAATATTTGCAAAATAGTTTGATAAATTCCCTTCATTATCATGACCTTGCAAAATAGCCGCTGTCGTTTCTTCATAGAAACTTTTAATCACTTTATGTTCTGCTTTTAATCCACAATCCATTTTAAAATTCCTTTTTTTACATACCATCTTTTAAGAAAAAACGCACTCGGCGTTCGGCACTTAAAGGGCGCGGTAAAATTTGTTGTGCACGATTGATGATGCTTTGGGTGTCGGGAAACATCGACCATAAAGTCGCGTGCGTTTCATGACAAGTCACGAAGCGCGTTAATTGGCGATTTATCCCCACAATCAAGGCTTTTTTCGCTAAAGTTGCGATTTCGTGAGTAGTTTTGATGTCCCACAATTTCACGTCGCCGTCGTCGCCCGAAGTCACCGCTCGAAGCCCGTCCGCGCTAAATTTTCCAGATAAAACAACGCCTTTGTGCCCTCGCAATACCCCCAACGGCGCGCCGCTGAAACCATCCCACAAACGCGCTGTTCCGTCCGCTGCTGTGGTGAGGATTTTATCGCCAGTCGGGGCAAATGCCGCGTGACGCAATTCGCCGTTGTGTCCGCTTAAAGTTGTTAAAAAATGCCCGCTGTCGGTGTGCCAAAGTTTGGCGGTTAAGTCTTTGGAAATACTCAAAAATTTGCTTCCATCGGGACTAAAAATAACTTGATTGATCGCTTGAGAATGCGCGTCGATGGTTCGAAAGGCTTCCGCCCCTTCCCAAAATACAATTTGCCCTAATTCGTCAGCGGTGAAAAGCATTTGACCATCGGAACTTAAACCCGCCGTTGTAAATTTTCCCTCGATAAATATAGTTAAATCAAAAGGTCGCAAGGTTTCCCACAATCGCACGCCTTCAGACGATAAAACTAATAAACGTTGACCATTTGGACTAAAAGAAAGTTTTGAAATTTGCTCAAAATCATTTTGAAAAGTGGCTACTAATTGTCCAGTTAAATCAAAGAGTTGCGCTTTTCCATCACTTCCACCAACCGCGATCATTTGTCCATCAAAACTAAATGCCGCAGAAACAATGGGTTGATCGGTCAATTTGTGAAGAAGTTCGCCATTCTCGACATTTAAAAGATTTGCGCCTAATTCATTGAAAAGAATCATTTTTTGACCGCTCGAATTGAACACCGCACCTCGAAACGACGAAACCTCCGCTAAATGATGGCTACTTTTTAATTCCCACCGTCGAATTCGCGCATCTTCGCCCGCGCTAAGTATTTGATTTTCTTTATAAAAAAGACCATCATAAACTTCGCCATCGTGACCCGCTAAAGTCGTGATCAATCCGCCCGAATTTTTCCAGATTTTTAATGTGCCATCTTCAGAACTGGTCAAAATCTGAGAACCATCCGCGTTGAATTTTGCTTCGGTAAGTCCTTGATCATGCTTGAAAATAGCGGTTTTTGTGCCAGATATTGTCCATAATTCTGCCGTATTTCCCGCGCCAAATAACAAAATTTGATCCCCATGAAATACTGCACCATTAATTTCATCATTAAATTCTAATTTTTTCAATACTTTACCTGTAAATACATCCCATAAAAACGCTTGATGATCGGCACTGGCAGTTAAAATTAATTTGCCGTCGGGCGAAAAAATCGCTGTATTTACAGAGGCTTGATGACCTTTAAACGTTTGCAAAGTTTTGCCGTTTAAATCCCATAATTTAGCGGTGAAATCCTGTGACGCGCTTAAAAACGTTTTAGAATCAGGACTTACGCTCAATTTATGGATCGCGCTTCGATGCGCATTTGAAATGGTTTTGGATTGCCCATTTTCCCAAATTTTGATTGTGCCGCCCGCGTCCGCGCTGACGATTAAATTATCAATAAAAACAACAGTATAGACTTCTTTTTGATGCGGAAAAATTGCCAAAAGTTCGCCACTGTCAACCGACCATAAACGCGCATTGTAATCAAGTGACGCGCTTAAAAGTTGTGAACCCGTTGAATTAAAAGCGATTTCCCAGACTTGATCGTCGTGTTGTAAAGAATGTTTCAGATTGCCCGTCGAGATTTCCCATAATTTTACCGTGTGATCCGCCGACGCGCTCGCTAAGGTTTTGCCGTCGGGACTTAAAATAAGTTGCCAAATTTCTTCTTTGTGCCCGCGAAATAATTGTTTTTCATAAAGTTTATCAAGGGCTTGGCGCAAACTAATTTCGGTTTGCATTAAAAAAGGTCGATCTGGACTTGTCATATTTTTGGGAAGGGCTTCTAAAGCTAACAAAGCCCCATCGGTTGCATTGCCTTTGGCGGTTTCACGTTCACTTAATGAGGTTAAAAATAGCGATTGAGTGTAAAAGGCATAATTTTTTTCTTGAAGGGCGAGTTGAACTTGCTGGGCGGCGCGTTGAGCGGCTTGATCTGAGAGTGCGGCTTTGTGTTGGGCTTTACGTTTTGCCTCTTCGGCGAAAAAAATTTGCTGTTGTGCCTCTCGATAAGCCATAAAATTGTACGCGCCCACAATCCCCAAAAATAACGCTAAAATCGCCAAACTCCCTGTTAAACGGCGGGTTTTGCGCAAAATATCTGTCGAAGATGGATTCGTCATGCGGGTGAAATGTGGTTTTCCTAAAGGGAAGACGTGCAGGTTATAGAATTTTATTATTTGTACTCTAGTGACTTTTTTGTACAATGGGTTCGTTTGTCTTAAATAAGAGTAACATCTTACCATAAAGTAGCCCCCATCATCTGAGGAGAACCAGAATGCCAGAGCAAAAGTCGGATAATCCCCGCCGCTCCACTCGAACCATCGCCATTTATGCGCTTGCAATCTTTACCGCCGGAGCAATTTTTACCGTCGTATTTAGTGCCGCGCTCGATGCCACCAACACAACTGAATTTTGTACCAGTTGTCACACCATGAAAGTTAATTTGGAAGAATTAAAGAAAACCTCTCACTATTCGCATCGGATCGGCGTGCGGGTTGGCTGCGCGGATTGCCACGTTCCCAAACAATTGGGTCCAAAACTCTTCGCCAAAGTGATGGCTGCCAAAGACGTTTATCACGAAGTCATGGGCACAATCTCAACACCCGAAAAATACGAAGCCCGTCGTTGGCAAATGGCAAACGCCGTGTGGGATAAAATGAAAGCCAGTGATTCGAGAGAATGTCGTAATTGCCACAGTTGGGACGCGATGAAACTCGAAGATCAAGACGGAAGTGCGCGTAAAAAACACACTCGTGCCCAAGAAGAAGGCAAAACTTGTATCGAATGTCATAAAGGCATCGCCCACACCGAACCCGACGAACCCGAAGAACCCCAAAAAACGTCCGATGATGATAAAAAACCTGAAACATCTGAGAAAAAGTCTTAGAATGACCAACGTAATTTCCATAAACCCCTAAAGGAGGCAACACATGAAACATCTCCGTACTTCCGCGCTGGCAATGGCTTGTTGTGGGCTGTTGTTTAACGCGCCGTCCGCATTCGCGTCGAAAGATGATGATAAAGACGATGACAAAAAAAAAAAGAAAACCGCCACCGCCGCTAAACCCGTTTCACCGCGGGGTTTAATGTTGGCGAACACTTGCGTGGGCTGTCATGGTCAAGGCGGATCGAGCCTCGGTCCCGCAACCCCAACCATCTCTGGCATGGCGATCGACACCTTCACCGACGCAATGAAAGCCTATCGTGAAGGCAAACGTCCTTCAACCGTCATGGGGCGTTTGGCAAAAGGCTACACCGACGAAGACATCGCGGAAATGGCAAATTATTTCGTCACACAAAAATTTGTCCGCGTTGCTCAAAAAACTGACCCTGCAAAAGTTAAAGCAGGTAAGAAACTCCATAAAGATAACTGTGAAAAATGCCATGAAGAAGGCGGTTTCAAAGATGAAGACGGTTCTTCCATTTTAGCGGGTCAATGGTTGCCCTACTTACAATTCCAAATGGCTGATTTTAATGCGAAAAAACGTGAAATGCCTGAGAAAATGGCTAAACGCTTAAACGCAATGATCAAAGATAATGGCGATAAATCTTTAGAGGAAGTCGCACATTTCTACGCCAGCCAACAAGACAAAAAAGCTAAATAGGAGAACAACAGATGAATCGTAGAGAGTTTCTCAAAACCACTGCACTCGGTTCAATGGCAGCGGGCTTAATCAGCATCCCTTACATTGCGAAAGGCGCAGGTCAAAAAGTTATTGTGATCGGTGGCGGCGCGGGCGGCACAATCGCTGCTAAGTATTTGAAAAAAATGGATAATTCTTTAGATGTCACGTTAATCGAAAGAAACGCAGATTATTTCACTTGCTTTATGAGCAACGAAGTCATCGGCGGCGATCGCAAAATTGAATCCATCAAATTTAACTATGAACGCCTTAAAAAACATGGGATTAACGTTATTATCGGCGAAGTCACTGGCGGTGATTTAAACGCTAAAACCATCAAAGTTGGCGATAAGTCTTTGAATTATGACAAATTAGTCGTTTCCCCTGGGGTCGACATGAAATGGGGCGCGGTCGAAGGGTACGACGAAGCCGCTTCCGAAAAAATGCCTCACGCATGGAAAGCCGGTCCTCAAACCGCGTTATTGCGCAAACAACTCGAAGCGATGCCAGACGGCGGCGTGGTTTTAATCACTGCACCCGCCAATCCTTTCCGTTGCCCTCCCGGACCTTACGAGCGCGCCAGTTTGGTCGCACAATACCTCAAACACCACAAACCTAAATCAAAAGTCATTGTTTTAGATGCAAAAGATGATTTTGCGAAAAAAGGTTTGTTCGAACAAGCGTGGAAAGAATTGTACGGTTACGGCACAGATAAGTCATTGATCGAATGGCGTTCTGCGGCAAATCAAGGCAAAGTTTCTCGTGTCGATGCCGCCAAAAACGCCGTCTACGCGGGTGAAATGGGCGATGAAATTGTCGGCGCGGTCGTCAACGTTATTCCCCCTCAAAGCGCGGGTAAAATCGCCACTGCTTTAGGTTTAACCAACGACGCGGGCTGGTGTCCCGTCAATCGCAAAACCTTCGAATCCAGCCAAGCCAAAGACGTTCATGTGATTGGTGATGCGTGCATGGCAGACGCAATGCCTAAAGCAGCCTATGCCGCTAACTCTCAAGCGAAAGTGTGCGCCGCCGCGATTGTCGCCGCCTTGCAAGGCAAAGAAATGGTCGCCCCCGCGTATGTGAACACTTGCTACAGCATCGTTGGACATGATTACGGAATTTCGGTTGCCGCAGTTTATAACTACAAAGCCGACGACAACAGCATTGCACCCGTTCAAGGCGCGGGCGGCGTGTCAGCCAAAGACGCTTCCGCCGAAGACCGCAAACGTGAAATGCTTTATGGTCTAAGCTGGTTTAATAACATCACCGAAGATATGTTTGGTTAGTCATTAAAATCAAATCAAAACAGAATACAATTGAGACACTTTGTATTCTGTTTTTTTGTTATGTTCACTAAAAGACTGTCATTTCTTTGAAGTGGCAGTCTTAAACTATAAAATTTATTTCACACGATTACCCGCTTGCGCACCTGAATCGGGAGAAACGAGAAATAAGCCTCCTTTACCATCGCCAGCGGCTAAAACCATCCCTTCTGACAAACCAAATTTCATTTGACGCGGTGCTAAGTTTGCAACCATTACAACGTGACGATCTTTTAAAACACTCGGATCAGAATAAGCGGATTTAATTCCTGCGAAAACATTGCGCGTTTTTCCTTCGCCAACATCTAAAGTAAGTTGTAATAATTTGTCTGCGCCTTCCACTAAATTTGCTTCAACGATTCTCGCCACTCTCAAATCGATTTTTCCAAACAAATCAACATCAATATTTTCTTTGATCGGTTCAAAGGCGGGCACTTCAACTTTTTTCGCGGCTTTCTTAGGCTTTTCTTCGACAGGAGTTAAAGGTTTATTTTCATTCAACATTGCGTCAAGTTGTTTTGAATCTAAGCGCATCATTAACGGTTGAAATGTAGCAATTTGATGAGAAAGTAATGGTTGAGGTTGCCAAGTAATCGGTGAATTTAAAAACAATTCAACTTTTTGTGCCATTACGGGTAAAATCGGTTGCAAATAACCCATCATGACATTAAATAAATTCAAACCCTGTGTACAAACACTTTGTAATAAATGTTCTTGACCCGCTTGTTTGGCAATTACCCAAGGTTTAAATTCGTCGATGTATTGGTTTGCTTTATCTGCCAACGCCATGATTTCACGAACCGCTTTGCTATAATCGCGATTTTCATAATCTTGAGCAATTTCTTCACCTTTTGAAATGAATTGTTCAAATAAATCTGGTTTGTGTAATTCTGATGCTAATTGACCTGCAAAATTTTTCGTAATGAAACCCGCACAACGGCTTGCAATATTCACCACTTTACCCACTAAATCCGCATTCACACGATTTGAAAAATCTTCTAAATTCAAGTCGATATCATCAATTCCAGAAGCTAATTTAGCGGCAAAATAATAACGCAAATACTCTGGATTCAAATGATTTAAATAACTCCGCGCCGTAATAAAAGTCCCGCGAGATTTCGACATTTTTTGACCATCGACAGTTAAGAAACCATGCGCAAAAATCGCGGTCGGTTTGCGGAAATCTCCTCCAAATAATAATGCGGGCCAAAAAAGCGCGTGGAAATAAATAATATCTTTTCCAATGAAATGATAAACTTCCGCAGTGCTATCGGGTTTCCAGAAATGATCAAAATCAAGTCCGTTTCTATCACAAAGATTTTTGAAACTTGCTAAATAACCAATCGGTGCGTCTAACCAAACGTAGAAATATTTATTTGGCGCATCGGGGATTTCAAAACCAAAATAAGGTGCATCACGAGAAATATCCCAAGATTGTAATCCCGCTTCAAACCATTCGCTTAATTTGTGAATGACGGCGGGTTGTAATGATCCGTTGTTCATCCATTGTTTAAGCATTTCCTCAAAATCACCTAATTTAACAAACAAATGCTCAGATTCTTTATCAATCGGGGTCGCGCCAGAAATCGCAGAAACAGGGTTTTTCAATTCAGTGGGCAAATAAGTTGCACCACACACTTCGCAATTATCGCCGTATTGATCTTTCGCGCCACATTTAGGACATTCGCCGCGAATGAAACGATCGGGTAAAAACATTTGTTTAATGGGATCAAAGGCTTGGCGAATTAAACGGCGTTCGATATGACCTTTATCACGCAAACCGCAATAAATATGTTCGGCGAAATGGCGATTTTCGGGCGAATGTGTTGAATAATAATTGTCGAAATGAATGGCGAAATCGGCGAAATCAGCTTGATGGAGAAGGGTCATTTTGGCGACGAGTTCGTCAGGCGAGATGCCCTCGAGTTGAGCACGAAGCATAATTGGCGTACCGTGCGCATCGTCGGCACACACATAATAGGCTTCATGTCCACGCAAACGCTGAAAACGCGCCCAAATGTCGGTTTGAATGTATTCGACAAGGTGTCCTAAATGAATCGGTCCATTCGCGTAAGGAAGCGCGCTGGTCATTAAAATCGTTCTTTTGTGAGTTTGTTGCATAATTAAAGTCCAAAGGTGAAGGCGTTTTTGCTATCCTTGTTATCATAACAATTACGTTCCAAGAAAGGCAGTCAGGTTAGGCTCGGTCGATGAAAAAGTTAAAGTTTTCGAAATCGTATGTGTTTGAATTTAGTATCGGTACGCTGATTTTATTGGTAATTGTGCTCAGTTGGATTGGTCAAGCCCGTTTGGAAGATTTTCGTCAGCATCAGCGCTTGTCCGCCCAAACGGCGTTGCAAGGGGTGACAAATCAAATTAATCATTTTTTACTCGAAGAACAACGCCGCGTTGAATTATTTGTACGTCATCATGCTGATATGCTCGGGTTATTGACAGAAAAACCCGATAATAATCAAACTCATACAGAACTTTCTCGTTTGATTAAAGATTACTTTCCAACCTCCTTAGCGTTTAGTATTTCAAATCCCAGCGGTCGCCCACTTTTAGATCATTTTGAATCCCCCGTGGGTGAATTATGTTCTAGCGAAAAACAATTCAAAGAACGTTTTACTTCTAATCGCGCATTATATATTTATTTTGATAGCGAATCACACCATTTTGATGTTGCATCATATTGGTACACGTCTAAAACAAATGGTTGGTTTTGTTTAAGTTTTCGTCCCACTGTTCTTTCAAAGTTTCTCCGCGATGGTCGACCACATAGTTATGAATTAATGTTAGTTGATCGACTCGAGAAAAACCGCATCGAAGTAAGCACCCGTTTTACTCACGAATTAAAACCAGGCGAGAAAACTTATTTAACCACCGATCAACAACATCGCATTCTAATTGAAATGCCCGTGCCCAACACACAGTGGAATTTAATTGCAATTTATCCTAAAGCATTATTTAAAAATCAACAACAAGATGTTTGGGATCAAGTGGTCATTATCTTTTGTATTTTTAGTGCTTTTATTTTAATTATGTTGCTATTAGCTCGACGCGCAGATGAACGTAGTGAAAATATGACGCGAGCATTGCAATCTCGTGAAGCTCAATATCGAGCAATTGTTCAAGATCAAACTGAATTGATTTGTCGATTTCTCCCAAATGGAGTTATTACGTTTGCAAATAAAGCCTATTGCCGTTATTTACAAAAGAATGAAATCGATTTGTTAGGCAAACAATTTCTTTCTATTTTACAACCCGAAGATCGTGAAGAAGTTGATGAACAACTTAATTTGTTAGGTGCATTTCAACCAATGATTACCATCGAACATCAAATTGTATTACCAAATGGCGATATTCGATGGCAACAATGGATTTATCGAGCTTTAATTGATGATCATAAAGTTCACCTTGAAAATCAAGCAGTTGGACGCGACATCACTGAACAAAAACATACTGAAATTATATTGCAACGCGCTAAAGAATCCGCAGAAGCTGCTGCTCAAGCAAAAAGTGAATTTCTTGCAAATATGAGCCATGAAATTCGTACTCCAATGAATGGGGTGATTGGAATGACAGAATTGCTTTTAACCACTGAATTAGGCAATAAACAACTTGAATATGCCACAACCATTCATCGATCCGCTCATGCGTTATTAACATTATTAAATGATATTTTAGATTTCTCAAAAATTGAAGCAGGAAAATTAGTTTTAGAACCCACTGTTTTTGATTTAGAAACAGCGGTTTTAGATGTTAGTCGTTTGCTCGGAATGAATGCGTCTGCAAAAGGATTAGAAATGTTAGTGCATTTTTCTCCCAATACACCTCGAGGTGTGAAAGCAGATGCGGGAAGATTACGGCAAATTTTAACGAATTTGATTGGAAATGCGATTAAATTTACTGAGCATGGTCATGTATTAGTCAGCGTGACTTGTTCAAAACAAACTTCTTCACATAATCATATTGCACATATTTCATTTCAAATTGAAGATACTGGCATTGGAATTCCTCATGGACAATTACAAAAAATCTTTGAGAAATTTACCCAAGCAGATACTTCAACTACTCGACGTTTTGGAGGTTCTGGTTTAGGTTTAACGATTTGTCATCAATTAGTGGAATTAATGGGTGGACATATTAGTGTAAGTAGCTCTTTAAATAAAGGTTCAATTTTTCGTTTTACATTACCTTTGCCGATAGAAAAACTCCCTGATTCACCATTAGAAAATTCTTCTCAACCTCGTGAAGATATTGCTCACACTCAAGTATTGGTAATAGATGATAATCCAATCAATCGACACATTTTAACTGAGCAATTAAATAGTATGAAAGTACAATGCACGGCTGTTGCAGAGGGTGAAATCGCTTTGCAAGCCTTAAATGCGGCTCAAATCGCGGGAAATCCTTATTGGTTGGCAATTGTAGATTATTTGATGCCAAATATGGATGGCTTACGTTTGGGAATGCAAATTCGTCAAAATCCAGCATTTGATAATTTGTGTTTGGTGATGTTATCATCCGCCGCAAATATTCCAGATAATGAACATTTGGTAGCAAATGGTTTCTCTGGTTATTTGTTTAAGCCTTTATCAAAAACGCAATTTCAATATGTTTTAGAGTGTTTGTACGCAGAATATCAGAAACAAAAAGCTCCCCCAAAATGGCTTAATTTATCAACACATATTACTCATCCTGTTTTAAAACAATATTCTCCAGTTGTTCCTAAAATTGAAATAATAGAAACTCCAGATACGCATCCCATTCGGGTTTTATTAACCGAAGATAATGAAATCAATTCAATGGTTGCTGCAAATATGTTGCATCGATTGCATTGTCAAATAGATATGGCAACTACTGGACGGCAAGCATTACAAATCTGGCAAACCGCAATTCAAGCAAAGAAAAATTATGATTTAATCTTAATGGATGTGCAAATGCCAGAAATGGATGGTTTTGAAACAACTCAGTGGATTCGACATTACGAAAAAGAGTACAATATTACCACGCCAACGCCTATTATTGCGGTTACTGCAAATGCAATGAAAGAAGACAAAGAACGTTGTTTAACGGCGGGGATGAATGACTATTTGGCAAAACCTTTTGGAATTGATCAATTATCGGCGTTAATTAACAAATATTATCATCCGAAAATAGTGGTTGAACCTGTGATTTCAACACAGCCATCACCTATTCAAGAAATTACTGTGATTGTTGATTTCAAAGACTTGCCTGTTTTTGATGAACAACAATTACGTCGAGTGGTGATTGGTAATTTGAATTTGCTCAAAAAAGTGGTAGCAATTTTTACCGAAGATACTGAACTACAAATTAATAAACTTTTTCAACTTTTAGAAACCTTAAATGATTTGAAAACCACCGAACGAATCTTCCATTCAATTAAAGGAGAATCTCGAAATATGGGCGCGCTCCGTTTAGGAGAATGTGCTTTTTATGGAGAACAAGCCATTAAAAAGCAACACATTGAAAAAGCTAAAGAAACTTTACCTTTACTTAAAACAGAATTTGAACAACTGAAACAACATTGGCTTACGATTGACTGGGATACATTTTTAAAATGAAAGTGCTAATTGCTGAAGACGCGATGATTTCTCGTTTAATGCTAGAAGAATGGCTAACGAGTTGGGGGTATCAACCTATTTCTGCGATTGATGGAGAACAAGCGTGGGATATTATTTCTGAAGATAAAGCAAATGCGCCGCGTTTGGCTTTATTGGATTGGATGATGCCAAACATGGATGGAATTGAATTATGTCAAAAGATTAAAAATACTGAGAAACTTCCTTTCATTTATGTTATTTTATTAACCAGCAAAAACTCTAAAGAAGATATTGTAACGGGATTGGATGCGGGCGCAGATGATTTTCTTTCAAAACCAGTGCAACC
Organism: Thiomargarita sp.; assembly: GCA_020718845.1. GTDB lineage: Bacteria > Pseudomonadota > Gammaproteobacteria > Beggiatoales > Beggiatoaceae > DYRG01. The sequence continues at coordinate 33,029 of DYRG01000021.1, read as the reverse complement.
TGAAGAACTGCGCAGTCGTTTAAGCGTTGGAGCTCGCACTTTAGATTATCAACAAAGATTATTAGAACTGGATGATCAAAAAAACAAATTCTTAGGTATGGCGGCTCATGATTTGAGAAACCCTTTAACGTCAATTATTGGCTTTAGTCAATTGCTTTTAAATACGCCCTTAGATGAAAGTAGCAAACAAGAGTTTCTAAATATTATTCATCAGGTGAGCAATGAAATGCTTTTTACGTTAAATGATTTATTAGATATTAGCGTCATTGAAAGCGGAAAATTTGATTTGCACGTTAAAGAACATGATTTAGTAGAACTCATTGCCTATCGGATTCGTTTAATTACGTTAACTGCGCAACAAAAAAACATTCAAATTCAAACTGAATTACCAGAGAAACTTTTGATTTCTTTTGATAAAGATCGGATTGGGCAAGCGATTGATAATTTAGTAAGCAATGGCATTAAATATTCACCTAAAAATACAATAATTCGCGTGCAACTTTCTATAGAAAAGAACCAAGTAAAAATTTCAGTTTTTGATGAAGGTGTGGGTATCCCATTAGATAAACAACATCGTTTATTTGGGCATTTCTCTAAATTAGGAAGCAAACCCACTGGTGGAGAAAAAAGTACGGGGTTAGGATTAGCAATTGTCAAAAGAATTGTTGAAGCACATGGCGGAGAAGTAGGTATAATTAGCGAACCTCAAAAAGGCTCGTGTTTTTTCTTTACTTTGCCATTAAAAAACGGTTAAAATCTTTATTTCTCACAACCCAAAAAGGAAGGTAACAATGCGTTATATGTCAATTGCATTAGCGGTATTTGTCAGTCAAAGTAGTTTTGCTGCAACAACGCTTAATGATACCCAACAAGCAGAAATGGTAACAGCTCATAATACTTGGAGAGCAAAAGTGGGTGTTCCAGCTGTAACTTGGTCGAGCAAATTAGCTGATGTTGCTCAAAGTTGGGCGGATAATTTGAAATCCCAAGGCTGTAAAATGCAGCATAGCACGGGAACTGGTTATGGAGAAAATCTCTATTGGGCAAGCCCTTTGAAATACTCAGATGGACGGGTTGCTGCACAAACAATTCCTCCCACTAAAGCAGTAGATAGTTGGGGTAATGAAATTAAAGATTATACTTATGATTCAAATACTTGCGCAACTGGCAAAGTATGCGGACATTACACACAAGTTGTTTGGAAAACTTCAACCGAAATTGGTTGTGGAATGGCGGTTTGTGGAGATTTTAGCCAAGTGTGGGTTTGTAATTACAATCCACTAGGAAATTATCGAGGTCAGAAACCTTATTAAGTGATAATATTTCCTCTCTGAATTGAAATAAAAACAGAGAGGAAAATGCCCTTATTTAGTAAAAGGTTCGGGGCGAGGAGTTTTATCAGTAGAAGGTGGTAAAATTGGCATTGCAAAACTGGGTTGATCGCCCGTTAATGTTTTGAGGAATGCGACGATTTTAGCGGTTTCTTCAGCAGTAAATTTCTTACCTAATTGGATTTGTCCCATGATTTCTACAGCTTCACTTAAAGTTGCTGCTTCACCATCATGAAAATACGGATAGGTTAATTCAACGTTGCGTAAGGTAGGAACTTTGAATTTAAAACGATCTTCTTCTTTACCCGTTACGCCTTTCAAACCTTCGGCGGGATTCTTTGTTTTGTAGGGTTCAACTGCGCCCATTTTTTGGAAAGAAGTTCCTCCGACTGCTTCCCCATTATGACAAGCAACGCAACCACTATTTTTGAACAACTCATAGCCTTCAAGTTCTTCTGAATTTAAAGCGGTTTTCTCACCTTTCAACCATTTGTCAAAACGTGAATTTGGGGTAACTAAAGTCTTTTCAAATTCAGCAATGGCTTGAGTCACTTCTTCAATGGTAATTTGCTCTTTAGAAAAAACTTTCTTAAATTCATCAACATATTGCGGGATAGATTCGAGCACTTTTACCGCTAATTCATGCGTAAAAGCCATTTCACCGGGGTTTGCAATCGGACCGCCCGCTTGCGCTTTCAAATCCGCCGCCCGTCCATCCCAAAATTGCGCGACATTCATGCTTGAATTCAACACCGTTGGCGCACTAATTGGACCTTGTTGCCAATTGTGCCCGATGGACGTTTTCAAATTATCCGTGCCGCCCATGCTCAAATTGTGGCAAGAATTGCACGAAATAAAGCCCGATTTTGACAAACGCGGATCAAAATAGAGTTTCTTGCCCAGTTTTGCTTGGGCACTGTTAATATTTTTAGGTAATTCAATGGGTTTGATTGGTTCATCAGATGCGAAAGCGGAATTTGCAATTAACATTGCCGCCGCTAAAGTCGTTGTTTTTAATAACATAAAATTGTTCTCCATGTTCTTAACATTAAAACCTAGAATAAGTCTAAGCACAAATTTATTGTGCACCACAATAATCAAGATGTCAACTTTATTTTAAATTAAGATTTTATTTCTAGCAGTTGCAATCACCGCTAGAAATGTTTTTGTTTAAGCTGTCATATTATCTAAAATAGCTCTTTTGACAGCCTCTAATTCGGCAGGAATGGTTAATACAGGAGAAGTGCTTTGTTTAATTGCGGTGTCGGGGTCTTTCAAACCGTGACCCGTTAATGTACAAACGATTTTACTTCCTTGAGGAATTTTACCGTTTTTAATATCACGCATTGCTCCCGCTAACGAAGCCGCCGATGCGGGTTCACAAAACACCCCTTCTTTCTCTGCTAAAAGTTTCTGAGCCGTGAGAATTTCCTCATCTGAACACGCATCAAACCAACCCTGTGAATCCTTTTGAACTTGCCACGCTTTCTCCCACGATTGTGGATGACCAATTCTAATCGCAGTTGCAACCGTTTCTGGATTATCGACCATTGTCCCTTTTATAAACGGCGCAGAACCCGCTGCTTGATACCCGCACATCTTAGGTAAATTATTACAAATTCCTTGCGCATGAAATTCAGTATAACCCATCCAATGCGCCGTAATGTTACCCGCATTTCCTACTGGCAAACAATGAAAATCTGGCGCAGTTCCTAACTCTTCAATGATTTCAAATGCAGCCGTTTTTTGTCCTTGCAAACGAAACGGATTGATTGAATTTACAATGGTAACGGGTGCTTGATCTCCGACTAATTTAACTAATGCCATTCCTTCATCAAAATTTCCTTTGATTTGAATGACCGTAGAACCGTGCATCATTGCTTGGGCTAATTTTCCTTGCGCAATTTTACCGTCAGGGATAAGAACAAAGGCTGTAATGCCCGCTCTTGCTGCATACGCCGCCGCCGATGCACTGGTATTTCCAGTCGACGCACAAATGATTGCTTTGCTCCTCGCTTCAACGGCTTTTGTTACCGCCATTGTCATACCACGATCTTTAAAAGAACCCGTTGGATTCAAACCCTCAAATTTAACATAAATATCAACATCTTTCTTTAAAAGATTAGGAATATTATGTAATCTAATTAACGGGGTATTTCCTTCACCTAATGAAATCACTCGTGTATCATCGTGAACTGGCAACCGATCACGATATTTATCAATCAAACCTGTATAACGTCCGTGAAATGTCATATTTAAATCTGCTCCTCAAGCATTAAAAGAACTAAAAAACGATATTTTCATATATCTCTAACAAACTTAAGTTTTCTTGAATTGAATTCAAATAAATCTCATCTTTTAAATCAAAATATTCGTGTAAAATCCATTCAAGTTGCTCTGTTTTACGAAAATGTTGAACATGAATTTTCTCTGAGTCAATTAAAATATAATCCTTAAAAGTTTCAATTGAACGATATAATAAAAATTTATCGCTTTGATCATAACGTCGAGTCGACGGCGATAAAACCTCAATAATCACCACTGGATTTAATAACGCGCATTGATTCGACGTTAATTCTGGTTTTCCACAAAATACCGCTGCATCTGGATAAGTAATTAACCCTTTTGGCGTTTCTATTTTCAATTGATTATTTGTGACTTGAAAGGGCTTTCCTTTTGATTTTTCATTTAACATTTCTAAAACATTTCCTAGAATACTTGAATGATTAAAAGTCCCACTTGGCATTGCAAAGATTTCGCCTCGAAAAAATTCGTGCTTTTCTTCAGAAGTTTCCTCAAAAGCAAAATAATCTTCGCGTGTAAAATATTGAATTGCTGCTGCTTGCATACTAAATATACCCTATATCAAAATACTGGTGATAATTATACCATTTTATTGATTCATTGACTATTCCCAAAAGTTTAAAATGTCGTATAATGCGAGGATAATATTTCATTATGTAGGAGATAGTTTATGTTACTCTCTAAAGTAGAACGTCTACTTACCGTTATATCATTAGCATTTTTTATAACTCCCCAAGGTTTTGCAGATAACTTCATCCCATTTGGAACGCCCAGAATTGACGGTGTAATGGAGGCTAATGAGTGGCATGAATTAGGTCATTTGAGAATGGCTCGTTTTTATGGTAACGATCAATTCACCGACTTATGGACGATGTGGGATAATAATTATTTATATGTATCTGGAAAATTGCAAGATAATTCTTTTCAAGAAGATGGAAGTGCCCATAGTGATGTTAGTCAAACTTGGAATAGTGATAGTTTAGAAATTTATTTTCATCCAACTTATCCACTGCCTAATAAACTAGATGAAAATTCCCGTGTTTTAGCATTTACACCAACAGGAAAGTATCGCCGATTTGATCGTGGGTGTTGGAAAAATGAGAGTTGTCAAATGACAACGGGTTTAGAAAAACCTGGCAATGCAATCAATAAAATTAATGATCCGGGTGATTTCTTTAATACTAATTTATGGATGTGGCAGAAACCTTGTGTGGCAAAACAACCTGAGCCAACACCTCAAAATACAATAATTAAATTTTCTCATCATTATGATAACAACGAATGGCGTTTTGAAGCAGCCATTCCTTGGGAATTAGTTGGAACAAAAATTGATAAAAAAATCGTTGAAGGACAAAATTGCCCGATTGGGGATGGCGTTATTCCTGTTCGTTTTCCTGTGAAAGATGGAACACCTTTATGGATGAATTTTTATCGTATTCATGCTGATGATAAGGGGCTAATTCTTCCAAGATTTGATGGCATGATGCAAAATGCTATTGGAATAGAATCTCCTAATGGCATTATGAAAAATGAATGGACTGTTTATCATGGAGACCGTTTTCACCCAAAAGAATGGCAAGCATTTATTTTAGTAAATCCTTCTGAAAATTCTTTACCTTTTTTTGAATCAAAAGAGATCAATAGTTGGTCTGCTTCAGCAGTCGATGGAAGAAGGGTAAGAATTCAACTTAAAGCTCCAAAACGTGGAAACGGTGGAAGTGTTTATCGTTATGCGGTTCGTTACAAAGAAGGTAGTTTCCATGTTAATAAAGATACTTGGCAACAAATGACTGAATTTGAACAGGCTTATAAACCTGTTTCACCAGGGCAATGGCAAGAGTTTGATGTTATTGGTTTAACACCTGGAAAGCATTATACTTTTGCAATAAGAGCGGTCGACGAATTCGGGAGAATGAGTGAGGATATATTAGTTACAGAAAATGATACAAAAAATGATGATAGAAAACCATTCATTACAACTTCACCTACAGGACGAGCACTTGTTTTAAGTGATGGAACTCCTTTTGTAATTGTTGGAGAAACGGGCTTAATGCCTTGGTTACCATTGAGAGGTTTGTATCCTGGTGAATTATGCGATGAACATCCTTCAGAGTTTTTTACAAAACCGCCTTATGATTCTCAATGGGAACGTGCTAAATCTTGCACAAGTTCAGATGGTAAAAATAAAAAAGGAGAGTCTATCTCTGGTATTTGGAGAAACTATAGTGCTGAAAAGATTTTTCATTACTGCTTTTTTACAAATGGACAAAGTAAGACAGTTGCTTTGTTAACACCTTCTGATCGTGACCCAACCGATAATTGTACATACAACGAAGGACGCTCTCTGATTTCAACAGAACCTGTTGAAGGTGTGAGTGTTGCTGAACGGTATTTCAAAAAATTAAAGGAAAATGGTATCAATGTTCTTACTGTTTTCGTAGAATCACTGGATTTAGATGCATCTCCTGTCTTATTGGATCAGAAACAAAATGAAGTTATTAAATTTCTTGACAATATATTGCATCTTGCTCGTCAAAATGATGTATATGTTTTATTTCGCTTGTATGATACTTTTTATTACAAAGACGACAATTTTAGAGGGACTGGCAAAAAGTGGTCAGATACCTTGTGGGTAAAAAATAATGGTGCGCAACATCCTGATGATTTTTTTGAAGAATATTTATATGCTGCGCACAAAGAACGTATGAAACCTCTATTAGAAAGATACCGTGACGATCCTAATGTATTTGGTTGGGATATTGTGAATGAAATCGACAACAAAGAACGTTTTAATACTGCTTCTTATGAAAAACGTAAGAAATGGTTAATTGAAATGTCTAACTATGTTCAAGATATGGATCGTAATCATTTGGTATTTTATTCATTTCTAACTTGGGACCCCAAAGATAGCACTTTTTATCGCGCAGCAATTGGTACAACTGCAAATGAATTAACTAATGAAAACATGACCGAATCAAGTTATTTAGGAATGGATGCAGAACTAGCTTATCGCTTACATAACATTGATATGGCGGTAACACATGCTTATTACGCACATATTGCTAATCCTTGGGAAATATCTTCTGCTGAATTTTCTCCACCAACGGAAATGGCTCGAGGAATTAGTTATGGTTTCTACCAAATTCGTGATGGTCGTCCAATGCAAGATGGAGAAAGTTCACCCAACGCACACTTATACCGAAAGGGATATGGTGATAATGGATTTGATGAGTCTAAAGATAATCAAATATTTCGCGATAGTGCATGGTTACATTTTGTGTCTGGTGGTGCGGGAGCTAATTTGGGTTGGCCCGCTGATTTAAGAAAGCAAATCTCTCGAGATACCATTAACCAAATTAGCGATACCAAACGTTCTTATTTGAAGTTTTTTAAGAAAGCAGTGGATGGAATTAAATGGCGAGGGGATAAATTAACAGTTGATCATTACGCTGCCCAAAACAACCTACGCGCTTATGTACGACAAGATGGAACAAATGCAACGATTTATCTTTATAATCCAGAGAAGAAACCCATTAATAATTTGATGTTACCTTCTCTTCCAAGCGGGGAAGCCTCTGTTCAAATTATTAATCCTGAAAATGGTCAAGTTTTATTTGAAGGAAAATCATCGATTAAAACTAATGCAGTAATTAATTTTAAACAGGTTTCTGACAGCGTTGCAGTTGTTATTAAGGGAATATCAAATAGTAATACACAAAATGTAGGCTATTTAGTAACCCCAGATACTTGGATTAATGCCGTTATTCATACAGAGGAAAAAGGAACAATTAACGCGGTTTGGAAACAAGGAGGCGATCAAACCCTAGAAAGAGGTGATCGTGTAATTTGGGGTTATTTCTACGCTAATCCAACAGAAGTAACTTGGGGAAATGAAAATAATCCCGATGCTTTTGTTAAAATTTGGTTTGACACAAGTGGGCGAGTTGATGTAAATTTTTTCCATGTTTCTGTACCTAATATTGAGGTATTCAGCTGTATGAAACCTGTAAATAATTGTTCTCCTTCTAATCACATTACTACCCAAATAAAACGCTATGCGCGCCATGCGTACAAACCTAAGGAAAATAAGCTTGAGGTTGCAGAGTTACTAAATACTCCCGTGCTTGGTTCTGGAAAAGTACAAGATGATCCCAAACACTATCTACTTCCTTTTCAACAAGTGGAACTGGGAGGAATATTTCAACTAGATGATGGTAAAACCATTGAGGGCGTTTGGAAAAATGGGGGTTCTGGAACGACAGGACGTGGTGATCAAGTTGCTTGGGGGTATTTCTACGCCGATCCAAAGGATGTTAATTGGGGTAGTGAACAAAATCCCGATGTTTATGTAAAGTTTTGGTATGACAACGCAGAAAATCGAATTGATGTAAATTTCTTTCACGTTTCTGCACCAAATATCACTGTTTATTCAGGACGTTCAAAAACTTACGGTGCAGCAACCATCGTAACTGAAAAGGAACGTTATGCCCAACACCACTACAAACCATAGAAAGTAGATTAGCGGCGGTTTTATTTGCTAACTCTGTTTGTTTTATTATGAGGATTTTTTAGTATGTATTTGAAAAATATAGTTTTTTTTGTAATTGCACTGCAATTGACAGGTTGTGCGTTGTTTAAAGAACCACGCGATGAAACGAAAAATTGGACTCCGCAACAAATTCAAACGGCTGCCAAAACCGCGTTGACTGAAGGGGATTACGAAACGGCAATTAAATATTACGAAATTTTGGAAGCGCGCTATCCATTGGGCACTTTTGCGCAACAGGCTCAATTAGATATGATTTATGCGTATTACAAATTTGAGGAAGCAGAATCGGCAATTGCGGCATCAGATCGTTTCATTAAATTGTATCCGCGTCATCCCAAAGTTGATTATGCGTATTATATGCGGGGATTAGCGCATTTTAATGAGAATTTTGGATTAATTGAACGTTATTTACCGTTGAATTTAAGTGAACGAGATCAAGCAGCTACGCGACGTTCTTTTCAAAATTTTTCTGAGTTGTTGAAACTCTTTCCAGAAAGCACTTATGCCGATGATGCAAAACAACGTATGATTTATTTGAGAAATCAACTTGCTCAATATGAATTAAACGTTGCGGATTTCTACATGAGAAGAAGTGCATATTTAGCTGCCGCAAATCGTGCTCAATATGTGGTTCAACATTTTAATAGAACGCCCGCTGCTCCAGATGCTTTAATAATTTTAGCAAAAGCCTATAAGAAAATGGGCTACGAAGATTTGTCTGAAAATACACTTAAAGTCTTGAAGTTAAACCATTCTGATTATACCGAAGTAGCAACAGACATTAGAGAAATACCGCCTTTAACCGCAGAACTAGCTCCTTTAAAACTACGTTAGTTTTTAATCTGAAAATGCTTTGAGAAGTTAAATATAACGATTGCTTATGATTAACGGCTTTCTTTAGTAATGGAATCCCCATTTGAAAAGAAGCCGTTTTTTCTTTGAGTAATTTGCCAACATTACGGGTATAAAACGAGGCGTTATTTTAGTTGGTTCATTACCCTTAATTCAAATGATATTCATGCCGAGTATAACGTTGTTGTAATGTAACTTTGCTCGAAGAAAGCGTAGTATTATCTACTAATAAAGAAGTGCTAGATGTTCCAAAAGCAAGTTTTGAATCTACCTCAATATCTGGTACAGAAACATGGAAGAAATTTACATCATAACGTCCTGTTGCTGCGTCACGCCAAATTTTAAAGAAAACTTCGGGATTATTTAAACTACCCCAAGAAACTTGTTTAGAATCCGCGTAGAAATATCCCCAATAAACAAAATCTCCTCGTTTTGTTAATGCAGAACCTCCATCAAATAATTGCCCAGCAATCGTTCCTTTCTCCATTGTTAAAATATATGTAGAAGGAATCGCTGTATGATAAGAATACTTTTTAGATTGAGATAAATAGCTGTTTATATTCAAAATTTCTTTTGTTTTCTCAACAGCACTGTTTTGAGTATCATCCGCATTAAAATAATGTCGTACATAACGATCAGTTAAAGTAGCGGTGCTCGACAATTTTGTACCATTTTTCTTATTACTTTGCACTTGAATATCGGGCACAGAAACGTGGAAATAATTTACATCAATTCTTCCACTCACATCAAACCATACTTTAACAAATAAATCGGGATTTTGCTCACTTCCCCAACTAACATCATTGGGATTTGCATAGAAATGTCCCCAAATAACTTTATCTCCTCGACTTGTATTATCACTTCCTCCCTGCTTCCAAACCGCATTAATTAATCCTTTTTCTACACTATTAATGCTAGCATTGATCCAAATATCTGGAGTAATTTGAAACCCTGTGGTAGGCGTTGGTATAACTGGTGTTGGTGTAACGGGAGAAATAGGTGTTGTGGGAATTGTATCATTACTACCTACAGTTACAATTTTACCTTGCCCCCATTCTAATGGATATTTGTTATATACAACCGCTCTTGCTTGCAAAACATAGCGAGTATTGTTTTGAGTTGGCGTAAAAGAAAATGATGGGCTAGAAATACTAGTTTTTACAGAATTTGTAATCTCTGAAACATTAGTAAATCGTATATCATCAATGTACCAACCAACAGCATTAGAACTTTGATAATAATACATCCCTCCCATTTCATAATAATATATAAAACGAATTTGAACAGTTTTATTTGCAAATTCATTTAGATTAAGTGTTTTAGTAGAAAAAGAAGTTTCTCCACTAGAATCATTACCAGCTTGCTCAAAAATGCTTTTCCAAGATTGCCCATCATCAGTAGAAATTTGTACTTTCGCAAATTGTGCTGTAGAAGCTAATCCTAAGCGGCTTGCAAATTGGAGTTGTGCTCCATTATTAACAAATAATTTGGGCTTAAAAGTGAGAATTTGATCTTGGGGTTGTGTATGAGTCAAATGAAAACTTTTATTTCCAGTTGCTTTAATATCTGAAATAATAACTTCATAATCTCCTAAAGTATTTGTCGTAAAGTTATTTAATCCATTTTCTGCCCCTTCGGTTTGAGTAAAATCTTTTAATTGGGCAGATTGCCATTCATAACCTGTTGATTTTGGAACAGTTGTCAATGAATAAGCATTGATTTTATTAAGCACTGGTTGATCTATTCCAGAAATGGTTGGTAAAACTGTATCTGTACCATATTTTGAAGGATCAATTGCGGTGACGGTATAATTGAAATTACGAGATATTCCTTGAATTAACACATCCTGAATATTTACCGTGTAAGTAACATCGTCTGCAATAGAGGAAAAAGAGGACAAATTAGGAATCCATACTAAGGTATTTTCACCCGCACCATTTTTAGGAATTTCTTTCGTAAGAGAAATAGATTTTCCTTGACGTTGCATTGAAATACTTGCATTAGTAAAATCAGCATTAGGATAAGAAAATGACCAACGTCCAAATACCAATGAATTAGGCACATAACCTTTGGGGGGCCAACTCACAAATTCATCTCTAACATTAGGTCGAGTTTTCCACATATTATCATCAAAAACCCATAACGCATTTGCTCCCTGCCAGCTTTCAGTTTGAACGCTTCCAGCACCCATGATTTGAGTTTGAGGATATAAAATCCAACGGCGATGTCCAACATAGTAATTATTATCACCTTCATCTTGCATTTGTCCAAAAACCGCATTTGCTCCAGAATTTCCCAAAGAAAGATTAGATTTTCCTGCGGCTTCATATCCTTCATCACTATAACATTTCCAAGAAGTTGGAGGAGTATGACTTAATGAATTATTTGCTAACATTATTAATGCTGCTTTTTGAGCTTTTGCATTGTTAGTTTCATCAAAAGTAATATTAGCTGGGACACCTGCCATTGCTCGAAAATAATTTACTCTTAATAAAGTCGCATCCTGATAGGTTTGAGAAATCGTTCCAGCATTACATGAATTTGTGTTTCCAGTCCATTGAGCAGGTACATTTTCTGATGCTTGAAAAATAGTGTTGTAGAAATTACGCACTTCTTCACGACTTTGAGCATTTACCTCAAAACCTTGAATTGCCATTGCTCTAATGGGTGAAGAGGGTAATCCTATTAGGCTATTTGGAGCAACTGGTGGATCATTTAAAATTGTTAAATCTTGAGCCACAACGCTATTAAAAATTACCAGCATAAGCCAGTAAATATGTTTAGTAATCACGTCAATTCTCCTTTGGTTAAGTAATGCAGATAAGTTTAGCACAGGTTTGACTATTTAGCTTTAAAAAATTGTTGTTGTTCGAAGGAAAGTTTCTCAATTGAGTAGCGAAGCATCGTGCGGGGCATTATTTGATGGTGTTTCTCTAAAAAATCTAATAAAATTGCTTCATTTCTTTTGCCTACTTCGCGTAACATCCAACCGCACGCTTTATGGATTAAATCGTGTTGATCTAATAAAAGTTGCTCACCTATTTTTAAAGTCGGTTGAAATTCATTGCGACGAATAAAATATAACGTTGAAACAATTGAAATGCGTCGTTGCCAAAGATTTAAAGATTCAGCAAGTTTCTCTAAAATTTCTTCATCACCATAATTAAAAATAAAATCTCCCATAATATGCGGCGCAGAAATATCCACCAAATCCCAATTATTAATCCATTGTGAGCTATTTCTTACATAGAGTTCAAATATTTTTGTTTTTGTTGAATCATCACTTTTTTGATAATGATCAATTAATAAAAGTAACGCACAAAAACGGTATTCATGAATATTATTTTGTAATAATGTTTCAATATCTTGTAATGATAACATACGGAATTGCTTGATTAATTTACGCTGCTCAGGTACAGTAATTCCAAGAAAAATATCACCTTCGGCGTATTCACCCTTTCCCGTTTTAAAAAAACGTTGTAATGTGAGTTTTTTATTAGGCGTTGCTAAGGTTTGCAATGCGGTTTGTAAGGCAAGTAAAGTAGTCATAATCTAATCCAAAATTAAGGAGTTTCTGTGAACAATTCAACCATTCATTCCGTTGATCCAAAAGCGGCGGCGCAATTATTAGAACATAATCCGCGTGCTTTGTTTATTGATGTGCGGTCGTCGATGGAATATTTATTTGTCGGGCATCCAAAAGGGGCGATTAATATCCCATGGATTGATGAGCCAGATTGGATAATTAATCCAGATTTTGCTAAAGATATTAGGAAATTATCGCTGGGTGGGATTTGTGAAAATGAATTAGCGGAAGCTGTGCCCGTCGTGTTGATTTGTCGAAGCGGTGTGCGGTCTTTAGATGCGGGTAAATGTTTAATGGAAGCTGGATTTCATAATGTGTACAATGTGTTAGAAGGGTTTGAGGGTTCTCTCGATGAACATCATCATCGTAGCACATTGGGCGGTTGGCGTTTTCACGACTTACCTTGGGAGCAATGTTAAAACCATAAACTTCCTCCCTTAAAAGAAAGAAAATACTTTTAAGCAATTTCTTCTAATAAGAGAGGAAGTTCTAATCTAAGATAACAGGGCTATCTAAATCAGTAATAATGTTTGAAGAATTCATTTCTAAGCGTTGAACAAGTTGAGGATGATCTGAAATAAATGCTCGACAACCGCCGCGAGGTAAATAGTCTAAAATGTCTTTTTTGTGTTTGGCGGGAATAATAATCGGATGACCACGTTGTTGATTAAAATACGGGATAATCAAAGAGTTACTTTCATTAAATGCTAAAATAACCTTTTGAATATCCATCACTTCTAAAAAAGGCAAATCCGCCGGACAAATCAACACGCCGTCTGCATCGTCGGGAATGTGCGTCCAACCCGTGTGAACGCTGTGCATTCTACCTAATTGATATTGTTGATTAATTTCGCAACGCAACGGCAAATCCGCCAAAACCTCCGCGACTTGATCCGATTGATGCCCTACAATAACAATCAATTCGGCAACGCCCGCGCCCAATAAACACCGAGCGGTTCGTCGCACAAGAGGCTCTTTTTGGATATTAAACAACAACTTATTCGATCCAAAACGCCGCGACAATCCCGCCGCTAATAATAACCCAACTATTTTCATTACAGAACTCATGGAAACTCGACAAAAACATATTTACACCGTTTTCACTGAACCGCAACCGTTGCCGTGCGTGCTGGTGTTTGCGGGACATGATCCGACGGGCGGCGCGGGCTTGCAAGCCGATATTGAAGCGTTGGCGGCGAATGGCTGTCATGCGTTGCCAATTTTAACGTCTTTAACGATTCAAGATACGCGCAACGTCTTGAAAATAGAGCCTTTATCCGCTAACCTCGTTCGTGAACAAGCCGACACCGTGTTAGCCGATATTCCAGTCGCGGCATTTAAAATTGGATTGTTGGGAAGCATTCAAATTATCGATGTGGTTAAACATATCCTCACGCGCTATCCGAATATTCCAGTGATTTTCGATCCGATTTTAGCCGCTGGTGGTGGAAAAAACCTTGTAGATCAAGATATTAAACAAGCTATGAAAGAATTGTTATTCCCATTAACGACCTTGCTCACGCCAAATAGTCAGGAAGCGCGTTCATTAACAGAAGGCGGTAAAGATTTGGACACAACCGCAAAACTCCTTTTAGATCAAGGCTGTAAATACGTTTTAATCACTGGCACGCACGAACACACACCCGAAGTAGTGAATATTTTATACGGCGAAGGACGAATATTATCTCGCACCCATTGGTCGCGTTTGGCAGGAAGTTATCACGGTTCGGGGTGCACGTTAGCGTCGACGATTGCGGCGCGTTTGGCACGAGGCGAAGATATTTTAACCGCCACTCAAGCCGCACAAGCCTACGCTTGGCAAACCCTTCAACGTGGCTATCAACCAGGGCGTGGTCAAGCATTGCCAAATCGTTTATTTCTTTCATGATTTTAACAGAGTTGCTAATGCAAATTGGTTGGTGAAATCTTCAAAAAATTCTTAGTCAAGATTTGCACCATTACCAATAAAAAATAAAACCGATTAATTGTTGATTTTCTCTAAATCAGAAATGCTTACGTTTTTATCGTAAATGCCTGCGCCAACTTGGAAAGTTGTATTGGGGATGTTAATTGTGTAAGTGATTTTACGATAACCTTCATCAGAACCTGGTTTGGGCCACCAATATTCAACCCATCCGCCTTGAGGTTTTTTAGCTGCGTCACATAGTTTGGCAAAAAACAAATTTCCTTTTTTGTCTTTCAAATCCATGATCGGTTTGCCAACTAATGCGGCTTTTGGATGACCGATCATTTTGTCGGCGGTGCAATCGTACACAAATACATACGTATCTTTCCACGCCCATTTACTCCCAAAAGGTTTATTAAATTCAGTGAGTCCAGTTTCTTTTTCTTTGGCAAGAACGGTCGCCGCTGCTTTAGTTTTTGCAACAATTTCGTGGGGCGTGGCGCTTTCAATTGCATAAACCTTTGTAATACTTAAAATAGATATGAATCCTAATGTAATGGTTGATTGTTGTACTCTCATTGTTCCTCCTAAGGAAATCTTAAAAATTGTGATAATAAAGTGCATAATACGCAAAACTTTAGAGTAGCGCTTTTTGTAATTGGTTACAATCTCACGATACTCTGTTTTGCATTTTTTATTTTTATATCAGGAGCTTTTATGCTAAATCGAATTATAGGTACGGCTTTAATGAGTTTTTTATTGGCTGGTTGTGCGTTGCAACCGAGCGATAGCTTTTCGCGTCGAGAATTGAATCAATCCTATCGCGTTGAAATGGGCACGGTCGAACGGGTGAAAAACGTCCCCATTCAAGGCACAGATTCGGGCGTAGGAACGATTGGCGGCGGCGCGTTGGGGGGAATAGCGGGCGGGGCAATCGGCGGCGGACGCGGCAGTAGTATTGCATCAGTTGTGGGTGTGATTGGCGGATTGGTGATTGGAAACGCACTAGAAAGTCAAGTAACTCAAGAACTTGGCTTAGAACTCACCGTCAAACTCGACAATGGTCAAACTGCATTGGTCATTCAAGCTGCCGAACCCTCTTTTCAAATCGGCGATCGCGTTCGTGTTTTATCTGGAAAAGACGGTAAAACTCGTGTAACTCATTGATTTTATTTAAATTCCCACGCTTAAACAAACGTGGGAATCAAATCAATTATTTACTAAATTGCAGTTTTGAAATGTCGGCAACTTGCAAAAAGAGGTTTCTTAAAGATTGCAACAAAGCTAAACGGTTTTGGCGTACTTTTACATCTTCAACCATTACCATCACATTCGTAAAAAACGCATCTAACGGTTCTTTTAAAGTTGAAATCTCTGTTAAAGCCGCTTGATAATCACTATTTTTAACAGCATTCTCTACTTTTCCTGCTAAAGATTGTAAAAGTTGATACAAATCTTTTTCAGAAGTTTCTTGTAAAGCAGATTCTTCCACTTTATCAGAAATAGTTTCTTCTACTTTCTTCAAAATATTGTGAATTCGTTTATTTGCTTCCGCCAATGCCGCCGCAGAAACCGATTTACGAAACTCTTCAACACTTCTAATTCTTAAATGCGCATCCAACGGTTTGGTTGGGCGACAGCAAAGCACCGCTTCAATACTATCGGGACTAATATCAAAATAATACGCCCGCATTCGTTCTATCACAAAATTATAAACCTGCTCAGCGGTTTCTGGCGTTAAGAGTTTCTCTGGATAATTTGCAACGCTTTCTTTAATGAGTTGCTCAATATCTAAGGCTAAGTTTCTCTCAATTAATATTCTTAATAAACCAATCGCTGCTCGACGTAATCCGTATGGGTCTTTATCGCCAGAAGGAATTTTTCCTACCCCAAAAATACCTACCAAAGTATCTAAACGATCCGCTGATGCAACAGCCTGTCCCGCATTTGAAATCGGTAATTCATCGCCCGCAAAACGTGGTAAATAATGCTCACGAATGGCTTGAGCAACTTCTACGGGTTCTTTATCGTTTTTAGCATAATATTCGCCCATGATTCCTTGTAATTCTGGAAATTCACCCACTAATCCACTTAACAAATCACATTTGCACAATTTCCCCGCACGATTTGCTTCATTTTCGTCAGTTTGAAGTTGTTTGGCAATGAAACTCGCTAACTTTGAAACTCGCATCGATTTTTCATATAAACTGCCGAGTTTATTTTCAAATGTGACGGTTTTCAATGTTTCTAAACGACTTTCTAAAGAAACTGTGCAATCTTGTTTCCAGAAAAACATTGCATCGGTTAAACGTGGGCGAATCACCCGTTCATTACCCGCTTGCACTAATTCTGGTTGGCGACTTTCTATATTGCTTAACGTAATAAAATAAGGCAATAATTTACCCGTTTCTTTATCCACCAAATGGAAATAACGTTGATGCCCTTTCATGACTGAAATTAACGCTTCAGGAGGAACTTCTAAGAACTGTTCTTCAAATTTTCCTACCACTGCAACGGGATATTCAACTAAACTCGCCACTTCTTTAAGCAATTCTTCATCAATAATTGCTTCACCATTATATTGTTCAGCGGCTTCTTTTACTAAAAGTTCAACTCGTGCTTGGCGTTCAGAAAAGACTGGAATAACATGACCTTGCTCTTTTAAAATCTTTTGATAATTAGCGGCATGATCAATCGATAATTCTTCTGGACAATGAAAGCGATGTCCTCTCGTAGTACGATTTGATTTTGCACCCATAATTTCAGCATCGATGATTTGATCATCAAATAATAAAACTACCCAATGTACGGGACGTACAAATTCAAAGTCTTTATCACCCCAACGCATTCGTTTTGCAATAGGTAACGACGCTAAGGCTTGATTCACAATCTCGGCAACTAATTCAACGGTTGGTTTTCCAACTTGTTCTACTTTATGAATTAACCAACTTCCTTTATCAGTTTCTAATTTTTCTAATTGAGAAACTTCAACCCCACAAGAACGCGCAAAACCTTCAGCAGCTTTACTAGGTTTGCCAGTCTTATCAAATGCTGCTTGTAATACTGGACCGCGTTTTTCAATCATTTGAGTGGGCTGCGTGGTTTCTAAACCTTTTACTAACACAGCCAAACGACGCGGCGTTGCAAATGGGGTTGCAATCAAATACTTCAAACCACGATTTTCTAAACCGCTACAAATCCCCGAATGAAATGCCTCTGACAACGCCATTAATGACTTTGGTGGCAATTCTTCCGTTCCAATCTCAATCAATAAATCTTTTTGCATCATAGAAATCCTTTAAAAATGTAAATCTGTTTTAAAACGAAATGTTTTCATAAATATCTTCAAATGATAAAGCTAATTAAATAATCTTCAGGTGAAATGATCATTTTTAAGGCAGCGTTCATCATTTTTCCTCAATCTAAAAAGCGAAAAGTTGCTTTAATTATTTGATTATTTTTGATTTCAACAGCACAAGTATGGCGACCATAAGAACGAGGCGTATGAAAAACAATCGTTGTTTCTTTATTCACGTAGTTTTTTAAATCATTTGGTTTCAAATCAAAATGGTTTGTTAGTTTTTCTAAATCGCCAAACGTTTTAGATTGCTGGGCTAATTTACAAAACTGTTCAACGTCTTTTGCGGCGGTTTCAAACATCCAAATAAATCCCGCCATTGCTATAACAATAACGCCAATAAAACCAAATAAAATTTTGAGTAACTTTTTCATGTTTTTTAATTCTCACTCACCTTTTCAAAATTTAAAAGAATAAAAAAAAGGTGAGGAAATAAATTAAGCAACTGTTTGACACATGGGAAAGCCAAGTGATTGACGACGATTGAAATAGGCTTCGGCAACTGCTCTCGCTAACCCTCTGACTCTCAAGATAAATCTTTGACGTTCAGTAACCGAAATTGCTCGACGTGCATCTAATAAATTAAAGGTATGGGAGGCTTTTAAGGTCATTTCATACGCGGGTAATGGCAAACCTGCTGCAATGAGTTTTTGGCTTTCATTTTCACAAACATCAAACCAATTAAATAATGCTTCGGTATTTGCGTGTTCAAAGTTGTAAGTCGACATTTCAACTTCGTTTTGATGAAATACGTCACCGTAAGTAATTTTACCTAAAGGACCGTCCGTCCAAACTAAATCAAAAACACTTTCTACGCCTTGCAAATACATTGCAATTCTTTCTAATCCGTAAGTAATTTCGCCCGTCACGGGACGGCATTCTAAACCGCCAACTTGTTGAAAATAGGTGAATTGTGTGACTTCCATGCCATTCAACCAAATTTCCCAACCCAATCCCCACGCGCCGAGTGTGGGAGATTCCCAATTATCCTCAACAAAACGAATGTCATGCACCAACGGATCGATGCCCAACGCTTTGAGCGAACCCAAATATAAATCCTGAATATTTAAAGGCGAAGGCTTGATAACGACTTGATATTGATAGTAATGTTGCAAGCGATTGGGGTTTTCGCCATAACGTCCATCGGCAGGACGACGCGACGGTTGAACATAAGCCGCGCTCCAAGGTTCAGGTCCGATTGCCCGCAAAAAAGTCGCTGGATGAAAAGTGCCCGCGCCCACTTCCATATCGTAAGGTTGTTGCAACACACAGCCTTGCGCTGCCCAATAATCTTGCAACGCTAAAATAAGTCCTTGAAAAGTCTGCAAAGAATGTTTAGCCACGCCGTAATCCTTTTTATTGTAAAAATATGAGATGAGTGATTTTAACGGGTTTTTAGATCGCTTTCAAATCTTTTCATGAATTCTTTTAACCCGTGCATTTCTGGATAAAGATCAGCGGTTTCTATAATGTATTTCAACACTAAAGGAATATCTTTCAAATAACCCGCTTTTCCATCTCGATGATATAATCGAGCAAAAATCCCCACTACTTTAATGTGGCGCTGTAATCCCATCCAATCAAACCATTTGAGAAATTCTTTTTCAGATACATTAGAAATAATTCCCATTTGAGTCGCTAATTGATGATAGCCAACAACCTTTTCATCGATCCATTCTTTTGGAAATGAAATATAAGCATCTTTTAATAAAGAAACCAAATCATAAGTCACAGCACCTTTCACGGCATCTTGAAAATCTAAAATAGCGGGGTTATGTCGAGAGTGAATTAAAAGGTTTCTCGAATGATAATCTCGATGCACAAAAACTTGCGGTTGTTCTAAAGCATTCTTTATTAGCAAATCAAAACAACTATCTAATTCTTTTTGTTCTTTATCGGTTAAAATAATTCCTAAATGTTTTGTAATAAACCAATCGGGTAATAAACTCATTTCAAAACGAAGCAACTTTTCATCATAAAGTGGTAATTGATCGGTTTCAACGCAGGTTTGCATAGTCGCTAAAGCCGCTAAAGCATCACAATATAAACGATCGATTTTAATTCGATCATTTTCTTTTAAAATAGGCAAATATAAATCATCACCCAAATCAGTTAATAATAAAAACCCATTTTCCCAATCAATTGCTTTAATTTCTGGGACATTTAAACCCGCTTTGAACAAACGTTGTGCAACATTAACAAAAGGTTTGGAATTTTCTTTGTCGGGCGGCGCATCCATTGCAATAAATGTGGTATTATCCGATAAAAAAACGCGGAAATAACGCCGAAAACTTGCATCATTTTGCATCGCTCGAAGGGTCGCGTGGGGATTATTGCAAGCGTTGCGCACCCAATCAATCAGTAAATTTTCTCGTAAATTCATAAAGTTATCTTTTTAAGTTGACAGGCAAATAGTTGAGTAATATACTCGGTCATTAACAGGCGTAGAATCATTCTAAAAGTGAGCATTTTTTCAAACCTAACGCCAAGATGCAAGTTAAATCAATCAAATGGGGTGAGTTATGTCGCAGCCAATGCAATTATCGTTAGTACCTGGGCAAAGTATTGAAAGTTATGTGCAAACTTTGAAACGTATTCCATTGCTAAGTTTGGAAGAAGAACGTAGTTTGGCAGAACGCTTGCAACAAAACAATGATATTGAATCTGCACGGCGTTTGGTGATGTCGCATTTGCGGTTTGTCGTTCACATTGCACATAGTTACAAAGGCTATGGTTTGCCGCAATCAGATTTGATTCAAGAAGGCAATATTGGATTAATGAAAGCCGTGAAACGTTTTGATCCAAATGTCGGCGTGCGTTTAGTATCATTTGCGGTGCATTGGATTCGTGCAGAAATTCATGAATATATTTTGAAGAACTGGCGCATTGTCAAGATTGCAACGACCAAATCACAACGCAAACTCTTTTTTAATTTACGCAGCGCAAAGAAAAAGGCAAGTTGGTTGAGTGGTGAAGAAGCCAAGAAAGTTGCAGAGGATTTGGGTGTAAGTTTAAAAGACGTTTTAGAAATGGAAGGGCGTTTGAATTCAAATGATACTGCATTTGACGGTTCTCCCGAAAATGATGATGACGAAGATTATTACAACCCATCTGCTTATTTAGAAGATAATCGTTATGATCCAGCAAATGTTTCTGAAGAAGAAGATTGGAGCGAATATCATCAAAAATGTTTATATCAAGCGATTTCAAAACTTGATGATCGTAGCCAAGATATTGTAAAGAAACGTTGGTTAGAAGAAGATAAAAAACACACGTTACAAGATTTAGCAACAAATTATAGCGTATCCGCAGAGCGCATTCGTCAATTAGAACAAAATGCGTTAAGCAAACTCCGCAATAATTTGAAACAAGCTGCTTAACTATTTGATTGGGCGTTAAGTTTTAAGGCGGGCAATTAGCTCGCCTTTTTTTATTTTTTTAAACAACAAGCATCGTTTCTAACATTTCTAAACGGGCGGGTGTTCCTATATCAAACCATTGACCTTTGAAATGTTCTCCCGTTACATTTTTCTCTAAAATTTCTTTTCTTAAAATGGGTGCAAGTGGTAATTTTTTTATTTCATAATCTTTAAATAAATTTGGATGATAAATACCGATTCCACTAAATGTAAATTGCGGTTCATTTATAACAAAACCATTTTCTAATCCGAAATCACCTTTTAAATTATGCTCTGGATTAGAAACTAAAAACAAATGCGCTAGTTTTTCAATATTTAAATTTATTTCATTAAAATCAAGATTACACCAAATATCGCCGTTTACGACTAAAAATGGTTCTTTTCCTAAAAGTGGCAAGGCTTGAACAATTCCGCCGCCAGTTTCTAACACATTAATTTCTTTAGAATATTTTATTTGAATGCCATATTTATCACCATTGCCTAAAAAGATTTCAATTTGCTCACCTAACCAATGATGATTGATCACGATTTTCTCAAAACCTGCGAGAGCAAGTTTCTCTAAATGATATTCAATTAATGCTTTGCCTTTTATTTTAAGCAACGGTTTGGGCGTGAAATCGGTTAATGGACGCATTCTTTCTCCTCGACCTGCTGCTAAAATCATTGCTGTTTTCATTTCTAATTCTCCGCTTCTAAAACCGCTTGCAATATTTGTAATGCTTGCCGAGTTGCTAACACATCATGGGTACGAATAATCGCCGCACCTTGTAATGCAGCCCATACCGCTAAACTTAATCCACCAAATAAGCGTTTTTCTACTGGTTCATTTAAAACTAATCCAATCATTGATTTGCGAGAAACACCAACGAGCATTTTACAATCTAAATCCTCAAAATCTTTTAAATGTTTCATTAATGTTAAATTATGTTGTAAGGTTTTCCCAAATCCAAATCCTACATCAATATATAATCTCTTTTTTTTAATTCCCATTTGCTCACATATTAAAATCCGTTTTTTTAAAAAATATTTTACTTCAGAAACTACGTTTTGATAAGTCGGCGCATTTTGCATCGTTTGAGGTGTTCCTTGCGCGTGCATTAAACAAATTTCTGCCTCACTTTCAGCAACAATTTCCAATGCGTTGGGCATTTGTAAGGCTCTCACATCATTAATCATATTTGCACCCGCTTGTAATGCCATTTTCATTACATTGGGTTTATAAGTATCAACCGAAAGTTTTATATCTGGATATTGAACTCTCAAGGTTTCTAAAACAGGGATAACTCTTTTAAGTTCTTCTGTTTCAGAAACGGGATTTGCATTAGGTCGAGTTGATTCACCACCTAAATCTAAATAATCCGCACCTTCGTCGATCATTTGTTTAGCGCGTTCTAATGCTTGAAAGGGAGATAAAAACAAACCCCCGTCAGAAAATGAATCGGGGGTTAGATTTAATATTCCCATGATTTTAGGGAAGTTTTTCATTTAATTGATCTGATTTGCAGGATCACCTAAAACATCATCATCAGGTTTGTCAACATTAGATTTGCTTTGCAAATTTCCTGAGTTTTTACCATCGGAAGAATCATCCCAATTCGCAGGTTGACGCACTGCACGACGCGCCATTAAATCATCTAATTGCTCACTATCCAAAGTTTCATATTTCATAAGTGCTTCAGACATCGCGTGTAAAATATCGATGTTATCTTTTAAAATGGTTTCTGCGCGAGCATAATTACGGTCAATAATTGAACGCACTTCTTCATCAATAACGTGCGCAGTTTCATCTGACATCATTTTATGACGAGTAACCGCATGACCTAAGAAAACCTCACCTTCTTCTTCATCATAAGTTAAAGGTCCTAAACGCTCTGACATACCCCATTTTGTAACCATACTTCTCGCAACACTGGTTGCTCGTTGAATATCGCTACTTGCACCCGTTGTAATCGCTTCAATGCCAAAAATCATTTCTTCTGCAATACGTCCACCAAATAAAGTTGAAACATTGCTTTCTAAATGTTCTTTACTAATGCTATAACGATCTTCCAATGGCAAAAACATCGTAACACCTAATGCTCTTCCTCGAGGAATAATGGTCACTTTATAAACAGGATCGTGAGAAGGAACAGAGCGTCCTACAATTGCATGACCCGCTTCATGATAAGCAGTTAAACGTTTCTCTTTCTCACTCATTACCATTGATTTTCTTTCAGTTCCCATAATGAGTTTATCTTTCGCTTGCTCAAAATCAGCCATTTCTACAATCTTCTTATTTGCTCTCGCTGCAAATAACGCGGCTTCATTGACTAAATTAGCTAAATCTGCACCAGAAAAACCAGGTGTTCCTCTCGCAATTACGGAAGGATTAACATCATCTGACAAAGGAATTTTTCTCATGTGAACTTTAAGAATTTGCTCACGTCCACGAATATCGGGCAACGGAACAACTACTTGACGATCAAAACGCCCCGGACGTAATAAAGCGGGGTCTAAAACATCTGGACGGTTAGTTGCAGCAATCACAATTACGCCTTCATTACCTTCAAAACCATCCATTTCCACTAAGAGTTGATTTAAAGTTTGCTCACGTTCATCATGACCACCACCTAAACCCGCGCCACGATGTCTTCCTACCGCGTCAATTTCATCAATAAAAATAATGCACGGCGCGTGACGTTTTGCTTGTTCAAACATATCACGAACCCGCGATGCACCTACCCCTACAAACATTTCTACGAAATCCGATCCAGAAATCGTAAAGAAAGGCACTTTTGCTTCGCCCGCAATTGCTCTCGCTAATAAGGTTTTTCCTGTACCAGGAGAACCCACCATTAAAACACCGCGTGGG
Source organism: Thiomargarita sp. (assembly GCA_020718845.1). Taxonomy (GTDB): domain Bacteria; phylum Pseudomonadota; class Gammaproteobacteria; order Beggiatoales; family Beggiatoaceae; genus DYRG01. The sequence goes on along the minus strand of DYRG01000021.1, from coordinate 8,873 downwards.
ATTTTTCCACCTAAGTTTTGAAATTTTCCTGGATCGCGTAAAAAATCAACTAATTCAGAGACTTCCGATTTTGCTTCATCACAACCCGCGACATCGTTGAAAGTGATTTTGATTTGATCTTCTTCAATTAAACGTGCACGACTTTTTCCAAAGGATAATGCTCCTTTTCCTCCACCGCCTTGCATTTGACGCATGAAGAATACCAATATCCCAAATAAGAGCAACATTGGAAACCATGAAATAAAGATTTGCATTAATACAGATTGTTGTTCTGGTGCTCGACCTTCTACAGTGACTTGGGATTTCAACAAATCATTAATGAGTTCTGGATCACCAGGGCTATAAGTGGTTACAATTTCGCCGGTTTTCTTTTGAGCACGAATGGTTCGTCCTTCAATAATGACCTTTTGAATTTGACCTTGTTTCACTGCTTGATAAAAGGTTGAATATTCGATTTGTCGAGTATCGGGCGTTTTTGTTCCAAAATTGTTAAAAACCATCATTAACACTAACGCAATGATAATCCACACAACAACATTTTTTAACATATCATTCACAGGTTTGTTACCTCAAAGTATAGAAAAATAAACAACGTAAAATTAAAACAATTCATTAAGCGAGATTCTTATATCTAATTGTGGATCAAATAACTCACCTTTCTTATTAAAAGTAATGGCAGTTTCTATGTCATCAGAGTCTTTGAAAATAGTAATACTACTTGGAATTGGCATTACTAACCAGCAAGATTTTATTCCCGCTTTAAAATAAACTTCAAATTTATCAATAAGCTCTTGAATTGTTTGGCTCATTGATAAAATTTCAATTGCCAATAAAGGCATTTCTTTCATTCTGATAATATCACGAAAGTAATTAGCCTTTCTATTTGAATATAAACAAATATCAGGGCGATATTCTTTACCATCAATATCTAAAGATAATTCGGATAAAACGGTGTATTGTTTTATTTTTGATAATTCCACAACTAATCGAGCTTGCAAATAACTATGATTAAAGGACGGACTCATATTTTGTTCCCTATTATAACTTATGTCGAGCAACTAAATAAACTTCTCTTGATTCAGGGCGAGAGGCTTTGGGTTTTCTAATGTGGACTTTTTGAAAATGCTTGCGCAATTGAAACAAATACGCATCAAATCCTTCGCCTTGAAATAACTTAGTAACAAAATCGCCTTTTGGTTTGAGCAATTCTAAGGCAGTTTCTAATG
>DYRG01000021.1:0-7547 GCA_020718845.1 Thiomargarita sp. | reverse complement strand
AACTTAGTAACAAAATCGCCTTTTGGTTTGAGCAATTCTAAGGCAGTTTCTAATGCTAATTCGGCTAACATTACGGTCTTAGGTTGATCAACGCCTTTCATTCCAGACATATTGGGAGCCAAATCCGACATTACAAGGTCTGCGTGTTGAGAAATAAATGTTTCTCGAATCATTTGTAAGGTATTTTCCTCTGTAAAATCACCTTGCAAAATCGTCACGCCATCTAAGGGTTCAATCGGCAAAATATCAATCGCAATAATATTCGCTTTGTTATGCAAATGTTTCATTGCCCATTGCGACCATCCTCCAGGGGCAGCACCTAAATCTAAAATGGTCATGTTTGGTTTGAGAAATGAATCTTTTTCGTTTAATTCCATGAGCTTATAAACCGCTCTCGACCGAAATCCTTCTTGCTGTGCTTTCTTTACAAACGGATCATTTGCTTGACGTTGTAACCAACGTTGACTACTCGCGCTACGCTTCATTTGTTCTCAACCAATGTCCAGATTTTCCACCCTTTTTTTCAACTAAAGCAACATGAGTTAAAATCATTCCTCGATCCACTGCTTTGCACATATCATAAATGGTTAATAAAGCTGTTTGAACGGCAAATAATGCTTCCATTTCAACCCCTGTTTGTCCTCGTGTTTCAACTTGTGCTTGACAATAAATGTGAGCATTTGAAATGTCAGATTGGAAATTTATTTCAACTTTAGTGAGAGCTAAAGGATGACACAAAGGAATAATATCAGAAGTACGTTTTGCTGCCATAATTCCCGCAATTCTTGCAACCCCCAAAACATCGCCTTTCTTATGCGTTCCTTGTAATATTTTCTCTAAAGTTGTTGCTTGCATTTTAATATAGCCTTCTGCAATCGCAACCCGATGAGAAATGCTTTTTTCTCCAACATCAACTATATGAGCATCACCAGCAGAGTTGAAATGGGTAAAATTAGTAAGATTGTCGGTGTTCACAACGTTTCCATTGTTCAAGTAAAAGTTGACATTCTTTGCGTAAAAAATGCGGATATAATTTTAGTTTTGATTGTCCTAAAACCCGCATTTGATGATTTGAAATCGTTAATTCATTGAAACCCAATTTTTGAACATCTTTAATGGTTGTTCCATAAATAATTTTTCCAATGTTTGCCCAATGAATTGCCGAGAAACACATTGGGCAAGGTTCGGTTGTTGAATAAATTTCACAGTCTGACAAATCCCATGTTCCCAATTTTTTAGATGCTATTCTAATCGCATTTATTTCAGCATGACAAGTTGCATCTTCTAATAAAACTGTATTATGCGCAATTGCAATGATTTCATTATTTTTAACAATGCACGCACCAAACGGTCCACCTTTGCCAAATTTTAAATTTTCCTCAGCACTTAAAATCGCTTGGTACATAAATTGTGAATTGGGTTGAAATGCCATTTTTCTTCCTTATTTGCTCAACGCTGGGAAAGGTCCTAGATAGCCAGTATAACCAAATAATTCATTTTTATCTTGCAACATTTCTTTATCAGTTTCACCAAAAGGATGTTGCACAACTGCAAAGATATAGCTAAAACCGTTTAAATTAGGCACAACACTTAAAGAAGTCATTTCACTTCCATACACGCCCGTCATTACACGAGTTAATTTTTTGCTATCCAAATCTAATGCCCACACTGCATCATTTTGATGCCCTTCATCAGTATCTTCTGCAATCAATAAAGTACGAGAATTTGGAATCATTGCTAAATTATCTGGATTTGCTAACCCATTAATATCACAGCCATTTTTTTCTAAATTACCCAAATATGCTGGAAGTTTGCTATTAGGGTTTAAAGTTTGAGTCATGTTACCCATTACAAATCCTTTAATGCTCTTAGCGGCGTAAGTTGTTCCTAACGTTGCTCGATCATGAAATTCTAATGCGTACAAACCACCACAACGATTAAATGGAAGTTTAATATCATTATAACCACCTTCATCGTATTTTTGATCTAATTTTCCATATTTTTTGAAATTTTCAGTACCTTTTTCCAAATAGCTCATAGATAGAAAAAGTGTTTGTGTTTGAGGGTCAAATTCTAAGCCTTCTAATTTATTAAATTCAGTGGTTGCTCCTAGCATTGCAGCATAACGACGGGTTTCTAAACGTGATGCAATTTTATCCATCCCTGGTTTAATTTTTAAACACTCACGAAAATTACCATCAGAATGCGGCTTGTAACCCCCACTATTCACAGATTTGAAACCTTCTGGACAACTTTGATTGCTTTGTACTGGTGCTTTATCAAACATATCTTGAAAGGTTGGTTTTTTATCCAAAATAAATTGATTTATTTCGTCACTGCTGCTATGTCCTAAGGCAATCCATTCAATATTTGCAGCACCACCATTTTCTTCTGAAGTTTGAACCCATTTTGCGGCATATAATGAACCTGAATTTAAATCATTTTCTTTATCTGCGACAAACATAAAAAAGCCAGTATTATTACCATCATCTGTCAAATACACAGTTTTATTATCAGGCATAACATAACCTAATTCATGTGCAAAACGTCCCATACTGTAATGTTTTGCAACCGAAGTTTCTCCCGATTTATTTAAGATTTTTGTTTCAACCATCCAACCATAATCATAAGGATTCGCCGTTAAAGGATTTTGCTCAAAATAATCTGCCATTTTCTCAAAATTATCACCTAATTTTCCAGACGACGGCTGCCATTTCTCTGCATCGGGATCATATTCTTCTCCACTTAAAAAGCTGTTCCAAGCGGTTTTCATTCCTCCACAAAACACCCATCCGCCGCGCACTTTTGATAAATCAATAGATTTGGTATTTAAAGGCGTTAATATGCCAGAAATCGGATTTTGTTCTACTTCTGTCAAATAAATTGCACCCGGACGATCTTCAAATTGATTTAAAATAAAATGCTTATTATCTATTGTAAAAAGATTTGTATAATCATTACGATTACTAATCGCTTGACCTTCTTTAGTTGTAATGATACTTCCTTTACGATCAGTTAAAGCACCAAATACCCCATTTCCTATTTTATCACCACTGCGCAAAAATGGTTGATAATTAAGCAAATGAGATTTCCCATTAATGATAATTTTGTCCGAAGTTAAAATACTGCGTTTTTCAGCATCATTTTCTGGTATTTTTGAAGGTGTGAAATGCACGCCTGTTTGAGGAATAGTGTTCAATAATGCTTCAGATGTTTTCAAAACTTGCTCAGAAGTTTTTAAAAGTTGCTCTGATGTACAACCACCTAAACCTAAAACAAAACTTATTGCAATAATAATTTGTTTCTTTTGCATAAAAAGCTCCTTAATTTTGTGTTAATAACATATAACCAACATTACTTTGGTTTGTCGCAATGTTTGTGGCATGACTAACTAATAAATAGTTAAAATTATTAGTATTATCAATGAGTTGCAATGCAGTTACTTCTGCGGGTGCGTAAAGTATTTTTGTAAGTTGCTGGGTTTCTGGTTGAAATGCCCACACAAATCGATCTACATGAGATAAACCGCTTTCACCAATAAACAAAGTTCTTAACCGCTCATGAAATGCTAAAACGCTCGGATTTGCGGGTTTTTCTAAGGTCGCAGTATTACCTATTTTGTCGGGCGTTGGCAAATCCTCACCTGTTATAGTTTGGGATATTTGAACGCTTGTTGCAACCCATTCGCTAGAAATATTTTCACGACGCTGATCTTTTTGTTGAGTTGCTAAGTTAATTTCAAAAATTGCTCCCGCATTGGATTTATTCATTGTAATATGGTTTTGAATATCAAGAGAATTATCTAACATTCCTTGAGAAACCATTGGCATTGCTGCATAGAGTTTTTTATCTTTTGCATTGATTGCAAATCCAGTCATCGGAGAAAATTCACTGGTTGCGCCTAACATTGCGGCATAACGACGGGTTTCTAAAAAAGCAGCGGCGGTTTCTTGATATTCTTTTAATTTTAAATATTCAAATCCATTTAATGTTTGAATAGTTTTAAAATCAATATTAGGTTGATCTTTTATTTCAAAAATTTTAGAGAAAGTAACGCCATTATTGACTAATGCTTTGATTTCTCCGTCACTGGTTGCACCTAAATATATCCACGATAAATTCGCTTTAGTTTTGTTTAATTGTTCCCATTTTGCAGCATATAACATTCCATTTGAAAAATCGCTTTCTGCATTCGCAATAAACATTAAAAAAACACCATATTGTTGACTATCTCCAAAATACACTGTTTTTTTATCGGGCATGACGATAATGCTTGCTCTACCAATGCGCCCTAAACTGTAATGTTTTGAGGAAAATAGCGTTAAATTATCTTGAATTTTGCTATTAATAATTAAACCATAACGATAAGGAGAATTATTAGAAATGTTGGTTTCATCTTGATAATAAATATTTAAAAATGTATTTAAAGTATGGTTCTCTTTTGAAATCTCCCAACTTCGAGCATCTGGTTCATCGCGTTCAGTCATTAACAAATGCGGATCGCTAAAGAAACCACCGCCCATTTTCCAATAACCACCTTCAAAAGCAGATGTTTTCTGGATTTTTAAAGAACCTGTTCCAGAATTTTGATCAATAGTGCTAATATTTAAATGATTGGGTAAGGTTTGTAAATTTGAAGAAAACCCCGTTAAAAAAACCCATTGTTTATCAATTAATTGTAATGCAAAAGCTGGAAAACGATCCGCAATAAATTGGGTAACAATACCATTTTGACTTCGATCATAAATCGGTTGAGAAAAAGTGTCGATGATTCCACCAATAATTTTGCTTTGAAAAACATCATTGCTTTTAATAAGTTGTTGATAAATAAGAGGATGTTCTTCACTTTGACCATTACTAAAAATACGTTTAATTTTTGCATCGGAATAAATGGATGTTCGAGAAACATCATTAGAAGGATTATTCATTCCAATGATTTCAATACGTTGCAAAGCGGGAGGATTATTGATAATTTCTCCAATATCACCGTCGCTTCCGCCGCAACCATTTAAAATCAAGAATAATCCTATTGCACTCCATTTTTTCATATAATGCCGTATCGCTTTTAAATTGTGAGAGAGAATTAACAAATGCAACAACGTAAAATTGCAGTCATTGGTTTAGGTTATGTGGGTTTGCCCGTCGCGTTGGCGTTCGGGAAGTTCGGGCAAGTGATTGGTTTTGATGTAAATTCTCAACGCATTGCGCAACTTAAAGCGGGCATTGACATTACGCATGAAACCAATCACGAGGCTTTTCAACATAACAATATTTTATTTACCACGCATCCAGCGGATTTAAAGCAAGCAGATTTCTTTATTATTGCAGTTCCTACCCCTGTTGATCAAGCGAAAAATCCAGATTTATTTCCCGTTCTTAAAGCATCGAAAACCGTTGGTAACTATTTGAAAAAAGGCGATATTGTTGTTTATGAATCAACAGTTTATCCTGGTGCAACTGAAGAAATGTGCATACCTGTTTTAGAGAAACAATCGGGTTTGAAATGGGGAAAGGATTTTTTTGTCGGTTATTCTCCCGAACGCATTAATCCGGGTGATAAAAATCATACTTTTACAAATACCCAAAAAGTGGTTTCTGGCTGTAATGAAAACAGTGCAAAAATCATTGCAGAAGTTTATTCATCAGTGGTTTCTGCGGGAGTTTATCAAGCGCCAAGCATTCGAGTGGCGGAAGCCTGTAAAGTGGTTGAGAACATTCAGCGCGATGTGAACATTGCATTAATCAATGAACTTGCAATGATTTTTGATCGTTTAGGAATGGATACTCAAGCGGTTTTAAATGCGGCGGGAACAAAATGGAACTTTTTGCATTTTACACCAGGGTTAGTCGGCGGACATTGCATTGGGGTTGATCCGTATTATTTAGTGAACAAAGCAAAACAAGTGGGTTTTGATGCAAAATTGATTGCAGCAAGTCGTTTAATTAATGATGGAATGGGCGATTTTATTGCAGATAAGGCTTTGAATTTATTGATAAAAAATGGCTGTATTTTATCTGAAAGTACGGTTACAATTTTAGGTTTGTCGTTTAAAGAAAATGTACCTGATTTGAGAAATACGCGGGTAGTTGATATTGTGAGCAACTTGCAAGCTGCAAATGTAAAAGTTCAAGTACATGATCCTTTAGTCGATACAGAGGAAGCCTTTAAAGAATATGGGGTTGATGTGATGGATGAAGCCTTATTACAACCTGCGCAAGCCATTATTTTAGCGGTGGCGCATCAAGATTATCTTGAGAAAGGGTGGAATGGATTGCTAGATTTATTAGAAAATGAACGTGGCGTGGTATTAGATGTGAAAGGCGTTTTAGATCAAAATAAAGTGCCTGAAAATATAGAATTATGGCGTTTGTAGCTAAAAAAATTCCCCAATTAAGGGGAAAATGTTTTATTCGTCGTCTTCGTAATTGCGACCGTAGAAGATTTCCATCATTTCTTGACGGACGTTTTGCTCGATATTTTGGCATTCTCGCAACGTTAAATCATTGGTTTCAATGCCGAACAAATAGTTATTTAAATCAAAGGATTTCAAAATCATTTTAGTGTGGAAGATTTTTTCTTGATAAACGTTAATGTCGATCATTTGATAACGTTTTTTAGTATCTTCGCTAATATAGTTTTGAATCGAATTAATTTGATGATCAATGTAATGTTTCGTGCCATCGACATCGCGGGTAAATCCACGCACTCGATAATCCATAATCACAATATCAGAATCAAAGCTATGTATCAGATAATTAAGAGCTTTTAACGGAGAAATCCGTCCGCACGTTGACACATCGATGTCCGCTCGAAACGTGCTAATTCCCACTTCATCGGGATGGGATTCAGGATAAGTGTGAACGGTGATGTGGCTTTTATCGAGATGCGCGACGACCGCTTCTGGCAACGGACCCGGCGATTCGGTGTTCATCAAGTTCGGCGACTTCACTTCTTCTTCAGAAATCAAAATCGTGACGCTTGCGCCTTGCGGATCATAGTCTTGCTTGGCAATATTAAGGATATTTGCGCCGATGATTTGGGTGACATCGGTTAAGATTTTCGTCAAACGTTGCGCATTGTAGACTTCATCGATGTATTCGATATAACGTTGACGTTGATCGGGGGTTTTAGCGTAACAAACATCGTAAATATTAAAACTCAGGGTTTTGGTGAGGTTGTTAAAACCGTGAAGTTTAAGTTTTTTATAATCATTGGACACGTTTGAATTCTCCCTGCGAAACGCCCAAAAAATAAAACCACCGCAAAAGGGTGGTTGCCAAACAGTTTTTTCTTGTAATCTTAAAAAGGGAGATGGTGGCTATAGGTGGACTCGAACCACCGACCTCAGCATTATGAGTGCCGCGCTCTAACCGGCTGAGCTACATAGCCGTGAAGTCTTAATCAACTTCGTAAAGCGCGCATTATGGGGATATTCGCTTTCCCTGTCAAGATAATTTTTACTTTTTTTAAAAATAAAAATTCACCCCTTAATAAACAACCAATTAAAAAACTATCCCACCATTATAAGCTCAAAATATGACATTTT
>DYRG01000118.1 GCA_020718845.1 Thiomargarita sp. | reverse complement strand
GGCAGAGGTTAGCTTAACCCCATGGCTGCTGTAGAATCTACCATGCTCCCCTTGGTACTGACATTTATACACAAATCAATTAGGCCAACGATCGACAATGCGCCGTGACCTTTGTTCGCCGTGCTTTACTACAAATTGGAATGAGTTGCCGAGGGTGCGGTGAGTTGTGGGTATATTCGATAATAAACTAGCTTTAAAAAATAAATTTTTCTTCCACTTATTAAAGCTTTTGCTAATAAAGCCGTATTCAACCCCAAAGACATGCAGATATTCCTTTAGGTCATTGACAGCTTTTCAAAATTAAACAAAATGTATTCAGAATGATTAGAATATGTAAAATGTTTTATTTTTGTTGTACGTTTTTAATCTGCCTTACGTGTTTAGGCATCGATAAATCGCAAAATGATTCCATAGCCCAATTTAAATATGCTGTAAATGTGTCCTTACCATTTTTTAATCAAAGTGGAAATGCCTATCTCAATGTGCGGCTAGAACGAGTTTCAAAAGAGAAAGCACGTATCGGGTTTCTTAAAGTGGGTTTCATCTCTCAATTGAAAAGCAAAGGATTAACTTTAGAGTTCATCGATTCTCAGCTCGATAAAAATTTCGTTGTAAATGCATATCAGGATTTAAACCGATTCAATAAAGAATTGTTGAAATCAACTCCTGTAAAAATTGTATTTAAAGAGTCAGGTCTCACACTTACAGCTAGGTCGGTAAATTTTGATCAGGAGCAATCGGTAATTCAATTGGAAGACATTATTTTAAATATGCCATTAGCTGAAAACAACCCAACCCAATTCCGTAGAGCAAAACTTGAATTTAATACAAAGCTCAATTGTGTCGAACTTGTCAGCAACGGGCTTAGCTTAACTCGCCTTTAATTTTCATCATAAGATTACATGAAAACAGTATATCGTAATATTCTCAGAATGAGCGCTTGTTTTTTGCTGCTCCTTAATTTACGCGCCCAAAGTGCTGAAGAGCATTTAATTGAAGGTCGTGCTTGGCTTTCTTCTCAACGCATATCTTTAGCGAATCAAAGTTTCCAACAGGCAGTGAATCTCAG
>DYRG01000081.1 GCA_020718845.1 Thiomargarita sp. | reverse complement strand
CTATTTTTTATTAAAATTACATTATACCATATCCTCTTAAATTATGCACTACCCACGCTTTATGTAGGCAAATCAGGTGAGTCCACTTCTCCCCCAATGTGCGAGGTGACTGCTGCGGGATGTCAATTCAACCCAACCATCAAACTCTTTTCCAAACAGCAGATGCTTTCGAAGATCAGAGGGTTTTTATGGAATGACCTCAACAGCAACGGGCTACAAGACAGCAATGAAGCGAACTTAGCAGGCTGGACGGTGTTGTTGAAAAATCCAAATGGTTCTGAAACCTCTATGGTAACGGATGCGAATGGGTATTATGAATTTACCGATTTAGTCATCACTGGGGATTACACGGTCTTTGCTGAAACAAAAGCAGGTGCAATCTATACCACACCACAAACAGTTGTGAGAAAAGTGGATTTTGACAAAATTCCTAGAACGGTTGGTTTTGGAATCAAGACAGACATCCCCAAGGTGAACTTAACGGTAAGTAAAATTGGTAATGGTACTGTAAATGGTGGAGGAACTTATGCGGTTGGCTCACCAGTTACTTTAACTGCAACGCCAGATACGGGTTATAAATTTATAGGTTGGAATCCTTCAACTTGTAAAGATTCATTTGCAATGCCCGCGAATGCTTTAACTTGCACAGCAACATTTGAGAAACTACCGCCAGAACAATTCACTTTAACAATTAATAAAGTGGGTAACGGAACTGTAAATGGTGGAGGAACTTACGCAGTTGGTTCAACGGTTAATTTAACTGCCACACCCGATGCAAATTATACCTTTACAGGTTGGTCGCCCAGTCCTTGTTCAAATTCATTTGTCATGCCTAATAACGCTTTAACGTGCACAGCAACTTTTGCATTAAAACAAACTGGCTTTAGTTGTAACAATGTCACCGAAATCCCCGTTAGTGAATGTCAATCGTTATTAGAGCTTTACAACAGCACTAATGGTGCAAATTGGACTAATAAAACGGGTTGGAATCAAACAAACACGCCTTGCAGTTGGTTTGGGGTTTCTTGTGATGCGGGGCATGTGCAAAACCTTTATCCTACTTCAAATCAACTGAGTGGAAGCGTCCCTAATTTCAGCAATCTGCCTAATTTGACTTCTCTTTCTCTTGGGGGAAATCAACTGAGTGGGAGCATCCCTAATTTCAATCTGCCTAATTTGACTTTGCTTCATCTTGGTTCAAATCAGTTAACGGGAAGCATTCCAAATTTCAACTTGCCTAATTTACAAACGATTCATCTTGCTGATAATCAGTTAAGCGGGAGTATTCCCAATTTTACGAACTTGCCTAATTTGACTTGGCTTGATCTTTATTTAAATCAGTTAAGCGGGAGCACTCCCAATTTTACGAACTTGCCTAATTTGACTCATCTTAATCTTTGGAGTAATCCGTTAAGTGGAAGCATTCCAAACTTCACCAACTTACCTAATTTGACGCAGCTTTATCTTGGTAAAAATCAACAGACTGGAAGTGTCCCTAATTTCAGCAATCTGCCTAATTTGACTGGGCTTTGGCTTGGTTATAGTCAGTTAACGGGAGGTATTCCAAATTTCACCAACTTACCTAATTTGATTTGGCTTTCTCTTGAGTCAAATCAACTGAGTGGAAGCATTCCTAATTTCAGCAACTTACCTAATTTACAACACCTTTATCTTGGTTCAAATCGGTTAAGCGGAAGCATTCCAGATTTTACCAACTTACCTAATTTGACTGGGCTTGGTCTTTTTGGAAACCAGTTAACGGGAAGCGTCCCTAATTTTAGCAAGTTACCTAATTTGAGTTTTCTGCGGCTTGATTCAAATCAACTAAGTGGGAGCATTCCTAATTTCAACTTTCCTAATTTGACGCAGATTTATCTTTCTTCAAATCAACTAAGTGGAATTATTCCTAATTTCACTTCTTTTAATCTCGCTAATTTGCAGTATGCTAGTTTTAATAATAACTATGGTTTAACTGCTTACGATGCAGCACAAGAAGCGGTGTTAAATCAAAAAGACCCCAGTTGGAAAACTCTAAATCCCAATTTCCCTTACGCAGTCACATTAAACAAAACAGGTAACGGGACAATTACAGGCAATGGTAATTATGCAGAGGGATCAACAGTTACTTTAACTGCAACGCCAGATGCGGGTTATAAATTTATAGGTTGGAATCCTCTAACTTGTAAAGATTCATTTGCAATGCCTGCGAGTGTTTTAACTTGTACGGCAACGTTTGAGAAACTACCGCCAGAACAATTCACTTTAACAGTTAATAAAGTGGGTAACGGAACTATAAATGGTGGAGGAACTTACGCAGTGGGATCAACGGTTAATTTAACGGCAACGCCCGATGCTAATTCAACTTTTACAGGTTGGTCGCCAAGTCCTTGTAATGATTCATTTGTAATGCCTGCACAAAATCTAACGTGCATGGCTAATTTTACGCAAGTAGTTTCTCAATGCACGACTTATGATCCATTTGCGCATCCACAGGTTTCTATCCCTTGCTTAAATGCGGGAGGAACTGTGTATAAAGTCGGTATGAACTTGATTTCAAATACATCTACAATGAGATTTGAAGTCAGTAGTGTACAACCTAGCAGTTTAATTCCAACGTCACAATGCGCGGTATTTCCAGACTCAAAGACTTTAGATCATTTGAGAATTAATTGTCTGGATTTAGGCACAGATAAATATTGGGTTGATTTGAAATTAGTTAAAGCAAATCCACTCCAATTTGATTTAGTGGCTTTTGGTTTAAAGTAACCCTCTGCTCTAAAAATAAACGGTAACGGTGAAGAACAAATGATTTTTTATCGTTCGTTTTATCAATTTCAAACTAGGAGAAAGTATGAAGACTGAGTTTAAAGCAAGTATGTTGAAAGATGCGATTTCACCCGATAGAGTTATGGTCGATGAAGATGGCGTAACGGTGAAAATTAGCAATGTGTTTAATGGGCAAGAGAGCTATGTTGCTTACAAAGATATTGTTCGAGTAGAAGTGAACACTGGAATTATGTTTGCAAATGTGGTGTTTCATTTAAAGAACGGACAAACCGTTGCAACTTTAGATAATTTCACAAATGGCGATGTTCGTAAAATGGAGGAACTCATTAAAGCAAAAATCGCCGCTTTGTAAAGAAAACCAAGATAAATTGGCAAGCAGATTTTTAATTAAGATTAGTAATTCTTTGAGGATTGCTAGTCTTTTTTGATTGTGTGGAAAAATTAAAATTCACGGCGCTTGAATTTGAGAAGGGTTTTATCTTACCATATCATTTTGATAGACAAAGTATTTTTAAGGAAAGCGATTGGATATGTTAAAAAAAATTAATGCTTTAGTGGCGACAACACTGATTTTGAGTGCCTGCTCGAATCCCTCTGTAACGCCCAACGAACCGAATCACAGCGCAACAGGCGGCGATCCTTTACCATCTGGAACGGTGCTGATTGATCCAAACAACCCTGCGCCAGCGTCAGTGATTAGCACTATTTCTATGCCTTCGAGCGCGGGCACGCATCGGGTTGTGAAAGGGGATACTTTATTCAGTTTGGCGAAACGCTACCGCGTCAGCGTTCAAGAATTGATGAGTTGGAATCAGCTAAATTCGCCGAGTGCTTTGAAAATCGGACAGGTGCTGCGCATTCATTCAAGCAGTGGAAACGTGCGCAACAGCGTTTCTATTAAGAAAAAACCTTCAAAATCATCAATTTATCATACCGTGCGACGCGGTGATACTTTGTACAGTGTTGCGCGCCATTATCGGCAAAGCGTCAGTAATTTGGCAAAATGGAACGGGGTGCGTAAATCTACACGTCTAAAAACCGGACAAAAATTGCGCGTTCGTCCTTAATTAAGCTAACATCTCAAAGAAAACTTTTCTCAAAATAAGGAGGAGATCAACCATGTATAAAGAATCATGGATTTTTACAATACTTATAACAACTTTAATTGCTATTTTAGGCATACTCGCGTATTTATTTCTTACCACTGACTTAACGTTACAAATGAAGCAAATGCTTCAAGATACTTTAAAAACCAATGAGAGCAATCAATTTGATAGCGGAAAGGTTTATCCTTACTTTTTGTTATTGGCAATTACGGGTTTAATTTACGGATTAGCAGTCGCAACATGGCATTATTGGTTGTTATACAAAGAAAAACGCTCCCAATGCACCACTTGTCAACGTCAACGTCAACCCGTATTTACTCACGTTAATTATGTTTGCCATTGCAATAAAAATGGCGATGGCATAGGTTATTGCTATCCCTTATTTCAAGAAGGAAAAGCATTAGAACTTTCTCCACAAAAAAATACTCACATTACCGTCACTTTCTTTAAAAAGAAACCTCTTCCCTCTTCTCTTCCCAGCAAAGACAACTTGATCAGTAATACTTAACTTTTTTTTCTATCCATAAAATGCGGTTTTCATCGCATCTTATGGGTTGTTTTTGATGAACAATGCCGTTATATACAGTGATATTATACCCCTTGTAGATATTTTTAAGATGAAAACCCGCATAAATAGGCGATCCAGCATTTTTGAGTGGTGTAATATCAATGTACCATCGGGCTACACACCTTTTAAAACAGGTACATTAAAATTTAAAGAGTGAGAAATTTTTCCCGCTCTTTTTTTATTCGATTTTATTTTTTAATATTAAAATAAAAATATAATAAAATCAATTGGGTGAATGAATAAAACAAATTCATAAACTTATTTTACTTGTTTATTTAGATTCTAATTTATACCATGATTTTTGAAGCTATAAATTTTGTAGTTGCTAAATGAGGAAATTTTGGTAGTGGTGCATATTATAATGATATAATAGAGGAGATAAAGGAAAAGAGG
>DYRG01000117.1 GCA_020718845.1 Thiomargarita sp. | reverse complement strand
ATTAATTTCTTTAGGTCCAAAAAGTAAACTCACCGTCGGTTTGTGTTCTACCAGAAGCTAGCTTCAAGAAAGAATTGAGAAAATTGGGAGTTATTTCTGAAAAACTTGTTAAAAAATCAAATGAAAAGTTTAATGTTATCGATTTTGAGACTCAAATGCCTGTTGAAAATGCTAATATTGAGGTATATGCTTGAAAATTAATCTATATCATAGGTTTATCCAGGAAAGATTGCATGCGCCCCAGTGAATTAAGTGCCAGTTAAGGTTGAAATAACCAACTCTAATGGAGCAGCCACTATTGCCGAGCTGCAGCCAAATAGCTATTACACTGCTCAAATCAAAAAGCAAGGCTATCAAGTTAGTTGCGCAACATTTTATATTGGAAACAACAAAGACTAGCAGCAAACAGTTGCCTTGATTCCTCATTCTACAGTTAAATTCTATATAATAATTAAACTAAAAGTTCACTTATGCAATTACATTAGAATGGGACAACCCATCCGTAGATCTCTAGCTTCAAGGGACATTTAGCTACAGTGAGCAAGATCTCTGCATGGTCGGGTTCCTGAACACCGAATGCGGAGAAATGAAGTTCAATGCTCCAGTGCATGCAGAAAACTACGCTATTTAGTTGATTACGGTGAATCAGGTCGCAATGTCCAATTATTTGTTCTTTGTTCAGAAATTGCAAAAGGTTTAATTGTAAATTAAATAATTCTTAGTCATTGGAGGTGAAAAATAAAGACTTCATGGCTGCAAATGCAAGAATTAAAATCTATAACAGTAATTCCTTTTACCCGTAGTCTGAACTATTACCTCCAATTGTTACGGTTTGATTAAATTTATTTATTATTATGCTCAGGAATAAGAAATGAACATGCAAAATTTGATCTGGCTGGCAACCTGCATTGACGAGACAGTGGACCAAGCCAATATGGTCAAAATTGAGAGATTCTGGGGGAATAAGGAGTTGCCAAATGAATTAGAAGCCTAATTTATCACTTTGCCAAATATTAATGTATGCATTGAGGGTGATAAAAAATGATAATTTTTTTGACAATTCAAATTAAATT
>DYRG01000005.1 GCA_020718845.1 Thiomargarita sp. | reverse complement strand
TAAAACACCAAATGATTGAGCCTTTTGAACCCCAACAAATCAAACATTCCTCAAGTGGTGCAATCATTTCTTATGGTACATCGAGTTATGGTTACGATGTGCGTTGTGCCAATGAATTTAAAATCTTTACCAATATCAATTCAGCCATTGTTGATCCGAAAAACTTTGATGAGAAAAGTTTCGTTGATATTCAATCAGATGTGTGCATTATTCCCCCTAATTCATTTGTACTTGCTCGAACAGTAGAATATTTCAAAATTCCTCGTGATGTTTTGGTTATTTGTTTAGGAAAATCAACTTATGCACGTTGCTTTCGAGGTGATACACGGGTAGCGTTAGTGGATGGCTCTGCTCCTACCTTAGAAGAAATGGCAAAACGTGCTGAAAATGGAGAATGCTTTTGGGGTTATAGTTTAGGAGAATTTGGGCGTGTAATGGTTAGTTTATTAGAAGCACCACGTTATATTGGTAGAGATAGCTTATTAGAAATTACCTTAGATAATGGAAAAATTATTCATTGCACACCTGATCATGAATTCATTATGCGAGATGGAAGAAAATTAGCTGCTGATAATTTGCGTCCTAATGATTCTTTAATGCCATTATATCGAGATATTTTTCGAGGATATGAAATGGTCTACCAACCTATTAATAATTATATTTATCCAACGCATCGTTTAGCGGATGAATGGAATATCCGTAATGGTCTGTATGCAGATATATCCGATACGCATCGCCATCATCTTGATTTTAATAGGTTAAATAATAATCCTTATAACATTATTCGAATGGAAAAAAGTGAACATATTCGTTTGCATAATAGTCATTATTACAACGAAGAATTTGATCGAGATGCTCACGGTTTAGCGATAAAAGAAGCCTATACACGGTTAAAACAAAATCCTTTGTGGAAACAAAAGCTATCTCAAACACAGCAGAAACGAGCTATTGAATTCTGGCATGAGGAAAAATATGCTACTCATAGAAATGCACTTCATGATAAAAAAGTTGCTATTTGGCAAGATCAAGAACGTAGAATAAATGCGAGTGAACGGGTAACAATCTATTATCAAAATGAACAGCATCGCTTACAGGCGGCAGCACACTCAAAATCTATATGGGAACAAGACGATGGTTCACGACGGCTTAAACAGCAATCTATTGCCCGTTCTTTGCGTTTGCGAGAGGAAATTACAGAAGAAATAGTTAGTCTGGCATTACATCAAACTGGTTCAATTCGAGGGGCTGCCAGACTTTTAAATTGTGATCGTTCAGTGTTTAGGCGTTTTCCCGAAACTATTGCTGTTTTTCGAGGTATTTCTTCTGTTGGAGAAAAGGCTAGAAATCATAAAATTCATAGCATTAAAACCTTAGCTGGCGACCATGATGTTTATTGTTTAACTGTCCCCGAAGCTGGAAATTTTGCTTTAGAAGCGGGTGTTTTTACTTCAAATTGCGGCATTATTGTTAATGTAACTCCCATTGAGCCTCAATGGCAAGGTCATGTGACATTAGAGTTTTCAAATACCACGCCTTTACCTGCTAAAATCTACGCAAATGAAGGCGTTGCTCAAATGGTTTTCTTAGGCGCAGATGAAATCTGTGAAACCTCGTATGCAGATAGGCATGGGAAATATCAAGGACAAACAGGTGTGACATTGCCGAAAACGTGATCTTTTGCGATCAGCACCAATCGCCCCAACGCGCTTGACAAGCCGCGATCACCGCGATGGCGGCGGTTTCAGTGCGTAAAATACGCGCTCCAACCCGAATTCCCATAAAATCGCTCTCTTTTAACAATTTTATTTCATCAGTCGTAAAACCACCTTCTGCGCCAATTACAATTGTTAAAGGCATTTCAATTTCTAATAAAGCTGCAAAGGCTTGTTCTGCGGTAGGTTCTAAGAAAAGTTTTGTGCCTTGCGTTTGAGTTTCTACCCAATTTCCAATCGTTTGAGGCATTTCTAAAATAGGTAATTTATTTCTTCCAGATTGTTCACACGCACTGCGTAAGATATTGTTCCATCTAATAATTTTTTTATCCAAACGTTGTGAATCAACGCCTTGAGTTCTTGCGGTTAAAAGAGGAAAAATACGTTGCACACCTAATTCAGTGGCTTTCTGTAAAGCAAACTCAAAATGCTCGGCGTGAGAAATCGCTTGCGCTAAAATAATTTGTAATGGTGATTCTCTTTCAATTGGATCAAATTGATTAATATGTAAGATGATGTTTTTCTTAGTGATTTCAATAACACCAGAATATTCACCGCCACGCCCATTAAAAACAATAATCTGCTCACCATTTTTTAAACGCAAAACGTTTTTTAAATAATGAGTAGTTTCTTCAGTTAAAATAGTAGGTTTCTCAACCTGTAAATCGATATCGACAAATACTCTTGAAATACGCATAAAAAAAAGATGATAGTGTTAAAAGAGAAAATAATATTAACACATTCATTAAATTTTAGCCTTAATTTTTTATCTTATTATTCAATATGTTAATTTATATCCAAAATTATTAGGGTACTCCCCCCAAGAAAGATTGCTAAAAACCAAAATTTTTTCAAAAAAAGCCGCTGTTCTTTTAAAGAAAAACAGCGGGAAAATGGGAGAACAGAAATCTTTTTTCAAATGTTTCTAAGCATAAGTAGGAACAAAGTTTTGAACGGGTGCATTATCTTTCCAATACGGAGATAATTTTCTCAATTGAGAAACAATCGGAGGAACGGCTTGAATAACCCTTTCAACTTCTTCCATCGTGTTATAACGAGATAAAGAAAAACGAATTGTCCCGTGCGCCGCCGTGAAAGGAATTTGCATTGCACGCATCACATGAGAAGGCTCTAAAGAACCCGACGTACAAGCTGAACCACTCGACGCTGCAATTCCTTGTTTATTAAGCAATAATAGTAATCCTTCACCTTCAATATATTCAAATGCAATATTTAAAGTATTTGGAAGACGGTTCTCTGGATCACCAGTTACAAAAGCGTGAGGAACTTGTGAAAGAATCTCTTTTTCGAGTCGATCACGCATTGCTTTAACTTTTTGATTTTCAAAATCTAAATGATTTAATGCCAATTCCGCCGCTTTTCCTAAAGCCACAATCGACGCAGTGTTTTCTGTGCCTGCGCGTCGCCCACGTTCTTGATGTCCGCCCAACAAAAACGGGCGAAATCGCACGCCACGTCGCACATACAACACGCCAACGCCTTTTGGCGCGTGCAATTTATGTCCAGACAACGACAAAAAATCGATACTGCTGTTTTTTAGATCAATGGGCATTTTTCCTACCACTTGCACAGCATCAGTATGAAATAAAATTTCTCTGTCGCTTGCCATGTCTGCCATTTCTTGAATGGGAAACAACGTTCCCGTTTCATTATTTGCCCACATAATAGAAACAATCGCCACTTGATCGGTCAATAGTTTCTCGTATTCTTTTAAATCTAAACGTCCTTTTTTATCGACAGGTAAATAATGGACTTTGTAACCTTCTTTCTCTAATTGTTTGCACAAATTTAAAATCGCAGAATGCTCAACCACGGTGGTAATAATTTCTTTACGGTCGGGTTGTGATTTCAAAGCCGACATAATTGCCGACGCATCAGATTCTGTTCCACACGATGTAAAAATAATTTCAGAATCGTGTTCCGCGCCTAATAAGGTTTGAATTTGTTGACGTGCTTTCTTTAAAGCAGAGCTTACTTTATCTCCAAAGCTGTGCATTGAAGAAGGATTACCAAATTGCTCCGTAAAGAAAGGCAACATTGCTTGAACAACTTCGGGATCAACCATTGTCGTTGCATTATTATCAAAATAAATAGGTTTCATGCGCGACCTCCCATCACTTTGTTTAATTGACTGGCAGGTAAAACTCTAATAAATTCACCCAAATCATCAATTAAACGTTGTTGAAGTCCAGATAAGGTTGTTCCAACCATTTGGCAATCACTGCAAGCACCACTCATATTCACAAAAATTTCTTTTTCGCCAATTTCAACAAGTTCAATATCTCCATGATCCATCAGCATTTGTGGACGAACTGAGGCGATCACTTGTTCAATGCGTTTCATGCGTTGAAGATTGGTTAATTTTTTCTTTTTCTTTGAGGTTGCTTTTTCTAAAGTCTTGCCTTGTTCTGCAAGGATTTTTATTAAGATTTCTTCGATACCATCATGACAAGTTGAACAACCACCACCCGCTTTGGTGTAATTTGTCACTTGTTCGATAGAAGTTAAATTATTTGCTCGGACAGTTTCTTCAATTAAATGCGCATCAATTCCAAAGCATTTACAAATCAATTCTCCTTCTTCGTGATCATCTTTCCATTTTTCACCACGAAAATTTGCAATTGCCGCGTGTAATGCTTCGCGTCCCATCACAGAACAATGCATTTTTTCAGGCGGCAATCCATCTAAATAATCTGCAATATCTTGATTAGTAATTTGTAATGCACTTGAAACGGGTTTTCCGATCACCATTTCGGTTAAAGCAGACGAGGAAGCAATTGCTGATCCACACCCAAAAGTTTGAAACTTAGCTTCTTCAATCATTTCGGTTTCTGGATTGATTTTAAGCATTAAGCGTAACGCATCGCCACAACTAATCGATCCCACATCACCAATTCCATTCGCTTCTTCTAATACGCCAGCATTACGCGGACTAAAAAAATGTTCTTTGACTTTTTCTGAATATTCCCACATGACATTTTTCTCCCAAAACTTACAAAGTAACTGTTTGTCTTGAAATAGGGCAAGCAAAGTGCCAGTTTTTATTTCTAATAAAATCAATGGATTATGAAAAAGAAAAATTGTTGTAAAATCGACAATCGCAAGGTTCAAGACAAAATTGAGAAAAGGTTTTAAATGAATATTAGGATTGGATTATATATTGACGTTGCTTTTTTTGATGCACTGCAACATAATAAATTAAGCCAATCCACAATTTAAGGATATATTTATGGGTAAGCATTTTCTTAGCCCTTTGTTTGCACCGCAAGCGGTCGCGGTGTTCGGCGCGACGGATCGTGAAAACGCTGTTGGGCAAATCGTTTTTAAAAATATGCTCGAAAGTGGTTATCGTGGGCAATTGTTTGCGATTAACCCTAAACATCAAAAAGTTCAAGGTCAACCTGCGTTCGCAACGCTTAAAGAAACGGGGCAACATATTGATTTAGCTGTGATTACGACTCCCGCTAAAACCGTTCCCGCGATCATGGAAGAGTGCGGCGAACAGGGCGTTAAAACTGCGGTGATCATTTCGGCGGGTTTTCGTGAAACAGGCAAAATCGGCGCGAAACTCGAAAAACAAGTCTGCCAAATCGCTGAAAGATATGGCATTCGTTTCATGGGACCGAACTGTTTGGGGATTATGCGTCCGTCAATCGGTTTGAACGCGACTTTTAACAAAGGCTCGGCGCGATCGGGAAGTTTGGCGTTAGTTTCGCAATCGGGCGCGTTGTGCACGGCGGTTATCGATTGGGCGCAAATGAATGACGTGGGATTTTCGTCGGTCGTATCGATGGGAATTTCGGCGGATATTGATTTCGGGGAAGTCCTTGATTTTCTTGCTTCTGATCCGCAAACCGGCAGCATTATTTTATACATCGAAGGCATTCAACAAGCCCGTACTTTTATGAGTGCATTAAGAGCCGCTGCTCGAATGAAACCCGTGATCGTGATGAAGGTCGGGCGCGAAGAAGCGGGTTCAAAAGCCGCCCAATCGCATACTGGGGCGTTGGTTGGGCGCGATGATGCGTTTGATGCGGCATTGCAACGAGCGGGCGTGGTGCGCGTTGAAACCTTCGGACAAGTGTTTGCCACCGCGAAAACTTTAGTTTCTCGTTATCATGCGTATGGTCGTCGTTTGGCGATTATCACAAACGGCGGTGGACCCGGCGTTATGGCGGCGGATCGGGCTTCGGAATTAAAAATCCAACTCGCCACCTTATCCCCAAAAACGATGGAAGAATTAAACAAAGTCCTTCCGCCAACGTGGTCGCACGGCAATCCTGTCGATGTGATTGGAGATGCCGATCCCGAACGTTATAAATTAGCGTTATCGATTGTTTTAAAAGACGAAAATGTCGATGGCGCGTTGGTGATGTTGACTCCGCAAGCGATGACCGAACCAACTGCCGTCGCCAAAGTGGTCGTTGAAATTGCTGAAAAATGTATTAAACCCGTGTTAACTTGTTGGATGGGCAAAAAAGAAGTCCAAGAAGGTCGAAATTTATTCAATCAAGCGCGGATTCCCGATTTTAGAACGCCAGAAGCGGCGGTTGAAGCATTTTCGTATTTAGCAAAACATCATCATAATCAAAAACTTCTGATGCAAACGCCTGGTTCGTTGGGGACATTGGAAGAACCCGATGTCGAAGGCGCGCAAATCATCATCGAAAGCGTGTTAACCGAACGTCGAAAAGTGCTTTCTGAAATGGAATCAAAAGCTTTGCTCGGCGCGTTTCAAATTCCCACGATTGCCACCGCGATTGCCAAAACCCCAAACGAAGCGTTGGTTTTAGCCGAAGCGATGGGATTGCCCGTTGCGATGAAAATCAATTCGCCCGACATTACCCACAAATCTGATGTGGGCGGCGTGCGGTTGAATTTGAACAATGCTCAAGCGGTTCGCACTGTTTTTAAAGAGATTTTAGCCGATGCAGCGCGTCATCGTCCAGGGGCGCGTTTGGACGGCGTGACGGTCGAAAAAATGAGCGCGAAACGTCATGGTCGTGAATTGATGGTCGGCGTAATTCGTGATCCGATTTTTGGACCGATCATCACGTTTGGCGCGGGCGGAACGAAAGTCGAAATCATTGCGGATCGAGCCGTTGCGTTGCCGCCGTTGAATCTTTATTTAGCGAAAAGTCTAATTCAAAATACTAGAATAAACAAGATGTTAGGCGAATTTCGTGGAATGCCGCCAGTCAACATGGACGCGCTTGAAAATGTGTTGTTGCGGGTTTCTGAGATGGTTTGTGAATTGCCTTGGCTGCACGAAATGGACATTAACCCCTTGATTGCAGACGAAAATGGCGTAGTTGCCGTCGATGCGCGAGTGGTGGTCGATTATTACACGCCGTCGCCTGATCGTTATGCACATATGGCGATATATCCCTATCCAAATCATCTAGTTACGCATTGGCAATTGGCAGATGGCACGGATATTACGGTTCGTCCGATTCGTCCCGAAGACGCAGAAATCGAAAAAGAATTTGTTCGTAATCTTTCTGATGAGGCAAAATATTTTAGGTTTATGCAATCATTACAAGAACTTACGCCAGAAATGTTGATTCGTTTCACGCAAATTGATTACGACCGTGAAATGGCATTTATCGCGGTCACAAATACCGACGGACGCGAAGTCGAATTAGGGGTTTGTCGTTACACGATTAATCCTGACGGTTTAACCTGCGAATTTGCGATTGTGATTTCAGATGAATGGCAAGGACGCGGTTTTGCGCACAAATTGATGGGAACATTAATGGATGCCGCTCGAGCAAGAGGTTTGAAATATATGCAAGGCGAGGTTTTAAGCAATAATCCTGGTATGTTGAAATTAGTAGAAAAACTCGGTTTCGAATCCCACGCCGATTCAGAAGACCGCACCATCACCCACGTTACAAAATCTTTATAATTTTTTTCTTTTATTAAATAAAAAGCCCGATCTATTTGTAGATGGGGCTTTTTTGTTTGGGCGATCATTTGTAGGGTGTAATGTAATTGCAACAAGAAATCGTCAAATAAATGATAAGGTTATTGTGAAGTTCTTTTTTAACACAAATCAACGCGGATGCTTTATTTGTGTTTATCATCTTTTCATCAGTGTTTATCGCCTTTTTTTCTGTGTTTATCTGTGTTGCAAAAAAATCGATCGACACAGCACCTTATGGGTTTGCTAATGAGCTAATTTTCTTCTGAATCATCTTCTTGATGCTCATCGTTGTTTTTAACAATAAACGCATCTGAAGCTATCCCTTTCTCAATTGCCCATAATTTAAGTTTTTTTGCTTCTGTTTGAGTTAGCCCGCTTCCAATATATATAACAGAGTGGAACTTATTACCGCTTTCATCCTCAGTTACATATGAATCAAAATATACATTTAGGTATGTTTGGCTAAGTTTTGATATTTTATCTTGAGATTCCTCATTTGCTTTATCTTCATTATTTGACTTAACAGGTATTGATTTAACAATAACGTTCCAAGTATTTGGCTGTAAAGGACGATGGTACATTTTTTTCCACTGTTCTCTAATTGTTGGAAAATCTTCTGAAATTAAAGGTAATTTATTAGACGTACCTTCAATTATTTCAATAGAACTTGTTTGAATTGATTTGTTAATTATTTCTGGGTTTGATGGCGTATTCCAAATATTTTGAGTAGATGTATCCCTTTCGAGAGAAGAAACCAGCTCTAATTCATTCCAAATATTTTGAACATAATATGCACCTTTAGCAATTCCAACTTTTTTTGTCCAAGACACAAGTTTCTTAGCTTGTTCTTGGGTTAAACCATGCCCAATAAATATCGCTAAGCGTTTATTTTTTCCTTCATTATTTTCAGTATTATGCAATGTAAAATTTACATATGGATATTTTTTAGTTAATTCCTCTATTTTTTTCTTCCCCATATTTTCATTTTTAGGAGAGAGTACAATAATATTATATGTACCATGTGTTATTGGAAGATTGTAATTTGCAATCCACTCAGCCTTTTGAGTTGGTTCACTAATTACTATACCTGTTTCTTTTTTAAGTATCTTGAGTTGCTCAGGAATAGACTTTTCCTTTTTTACTATAGTTTTTTGTTTAGCAAGTTCAATAGCGTTTTCTTGTTTTTCAGAATCTATCCATTCTTCCCACCCTTGATTACGGAACATACCATTAGATAACACATTAAGTGTTGTATATGTTGGTACTTGAGGTGGTTTAGGTGGTTCTGATTTTTTAGTGTTTAAAAATAAGAAAGCTAAAATAGGAATAATTATCCCAAATATCAAAAATAAAGATATTGTTGATTTTGGATTTTTTTCTATGGGCATTTTTTCAGTTATTAGTATAGGTGTTCCTTGAGTTTTTATTTGAAAACGTTGAGAACCACGATTGGGTTGTTTTTCTCTCTTTTGTAATTCTTTAATTAAAACATTTGTAGTCATATTTGGATTTTTCAAAATATCCAATAAATCTTGGGTTAATAAACCATTTGCTAAAGCCGTTTGATTCGCTTGTGAAGAAGCAATAAGACAAATATCCTTATCTGTTTCTTTCATTCCTGTAATGGTATTAATAAAACCGCCGCTATAACAGGCTTCAATAAAAACGATTTGTTGTTTGATTGGGCTATTGCATAAAGTCTTTGCTAACCATTGGTAAGAAACCCCATAAACGCTTTTATTATCAGCTTCACTGGTTGCTAAAAAACCTTCATTTCCCACACGAGTAGATTCCATCAAACCATGACCTGCAAAAAACAATAATGCCGTTTGCGTAGGTGCTTGTTCTGGTGGATAAAAAAGTTCTTCAATTGCCTTTTTTAATTTAAAAGAAGTTACCCTTTCTTTTAAATGCAAACACATTTCTACTGTGCAAGGCAAACGCTTAATTTTGAAATCACCTTTCGTTTCAAGTAATTGAGCAAGTTGCTCCGCTTGTTTCGCTAAAGTTTTGAGTTCTTCAGACATTGTTAATGAATCATATTGGCAAATGCCAACCACCAACGCATCACGGTTTAAATCAATGGACATAGGGTTTTTAGTGCTAAAAAAGGGACAATTTGCAATAAGTATTGCATATTTTTTAAGGGGATACCATAATATCTGAACAGCTCAACTTTTAAAAGGAGATTTAGCATGACAACTAATTTATTAGCGTTTATGTTGGCATTGCAACGCTTTGAAATAACTAAAAATTTGGAACAATTGGCAAGCAATTGTGAAGCCCGCAATTGGAGCAACATTAAAAGGACTATTGAGGATACTTTAAAACAATATCCTGAATTAAAAGGGTTTTATGAAACAACTTTTTCTCAATTACAAACGATGAATAGTGAGGAATTACAGCAATTTTTACCTCATATTGAAACGATAAGAGAATATCAACCAAAGCGCTTAGAAACGTTAGGTTATCTTCCAGACCCTCATTCTGAAAAAAACGTCAATGAAATAGATAATTTAGTGGTAGAAGTTGCTATCATTATTTTACAAGATAAAAAGCCTTCAGAAATGAGCAAAAAACTCTTATCAAATCCTCAAAAAGACAACCAAAAGTTATAATTATGTCAACGTTAATTTATCCTACTTTAGATGTTTTTCTTTATGATTTGCGTGAAGGTTTTGGACAAGGTATTTCTAACCTTCAACTCAAACGTGAGATATTCAAACGCAAATTACCTCAAACTATTATTGAGCAACTGGATTTCTCAAATGAGGAAAATCTTGAATATGTTGAATTATTAGGTCAAAAGAGATTTGAACGTTTTAGCGATTCAAAACACGAAGGTTATTTTCATCCCGTCAAATTAGGTGATTCTTATGGTTTATTAGTAGATTGCTCAACTAAAGATAATCAATCTGCTGAAAATTTAGCATGGATTTCTGAATTAAAACAAATAGTTACGCAAAAACATCAACATGAATCAGCAACTTTAGGTCAAACCTATTTCTTTAGTGCATCAACAACTAACGCTTCATTAGAAGATTATGATCATATTGCTCAAAATTGTTATCGTGCTTTAATGGCGAATGGCAATTGGTTTGAAGATAAACTCGGTGAAACAACTTTTTCTCAAGGAAAGCTATTTGAATTAAGCATTTCTCACAATCAACACATTGTGATTGCTTTATTTTTAAATGATCAAATCGCTGAGAAAATTATCCCTAATTTTCTTCAAAATGCGTTAAAGTTATTTTGGTATCGACACAAAATAACGTGGGCTTATTCTCAAGGATTAGAACTCAAAAAACATTTAATGAGAGAATCTAAAGAAATTCAAGCCTGCCGTAAAGCCTTTCAAAATAAGGAGAAACTCTCAACTATTTTAGATAAATCCCATGAGGTTTTTTCTAAATATGTTGATTTGTTGACAGGTTTAGAAAGTCAAGCACATACTATTGAAATAAATCTCTACAATTATAAACAAAGATTGCTCAAAATAACTGATTTTGATTATCCTAATCAATTTGAGCAACAAGCTAAAGAAAAGTATTTGCGCCAACTTCAAACTGATTATGAAAGTTTTAATTCACAAATAAAATTAATAGAAAATTTGATGAGTTCAATTCATGCCACAGAAATGCACAAAAATGTTGAACACATTGCTGCTGTTCAAAACAAAGTTGAATGGTTAGAAGTGTTTTTTGTTTCTTTTTATGCCGCTGAATTTGCTCATATCATGATCGAACTGTACCATAAGAAAGAGCATTTTGAAATGGGACTTGTTTTCTTTCTTGCGATAGGTGCTGGAATTGTTGCACTTATTGCTTTAGATTTATCAAAACATCTTAAACAAAAATTAAGCAAAATAATGAGAGGAAAATGATTTATGCGTAGACGTTTATATTTCTTATTGCCCGATGTGGCACATTGCAAAACCTTAGTGGCAGAATTGCGCACCCAAGGTATTTCTGACAAACAAATTCATGTCGTTGCGCGTGACGATATTAAATTAGAAGGACTTCACCAAGCCAACGCATTACAAAAAACCGAACTCGCACACGGTTTAGAATGGGGCATTGGATTAGGAGGAATTGCGGGTTTGTTGGGTGGTTTGTTAGCGGTAACATTTCCTCCCGCCGGAATCTTATTAGCGGGCGAAGCAATTTTGTTAGGAACTACCTTAGCTGGCGCGAGTTTTGGGGCGGTAGTTTCTGCATTGGTAGCGGGCGATATTCCTAATCACGAATTAGAACATTTTCAAGACAAAATTGCTTTGGGAGAAATCCTTTTGTTATTAGATATTCCAACCCCACAAGTTGAAATAATGACCGACTTAATCAAATCTCATCATCCCGAAGCCGAAATCGGTGTTTTTAAACCAAGCGCAGCTTAAAAAGAGGGTTTGTATGAGCACTTTAATTTCTAATGATCCAGCCCCCACTTTAGAAGACGTTTGGCGGTTATTTCGTGAAACTGATCGTAGATTTCAAGAAACCGAACGTTTATTGAAACAACAATCAGAGGAATTTGATCGAAAAATGCAACAACGTTCAGAGGAATTTGATCGGAAAATGCAAAAGCGTGACAAAGAGTTTAATGAGAAACTTGGTAAATTAACTAATCGACTGGGTGATTTTGTAGAAGGTTTAGTGAAACCATCAGTGGTTAGATTATTTCAAGAACGAGGAATTGATGTTCACGTTGTAACCCGTGATGTTCAAGCTAAAAACCCAGAACAAGGCTTGGAAATGGAAATAGATTTACTGGTTATTAATGGTGATAGTTGCGTGTTAATTGAAGTAAAGAGCAATTTAAGCATTGATGATGTGAATGAACATTTAGAAAGGATGGAGAAATTTAAACCACTATTTCCCGTTTATTCAGATAGAAAAATCTATGGTGCAGTGACTGGAATGGTAATCCCTGATAATGTTGCAAAATATGCGTATAAAAAAGGGCTGTTTTTGATCGCACAAAAAGGTGATACAGCAATCATTTTGAACGATCAAAAATTCAAACCAAAGGCTTGGTAATTTAATCATGGATTTTAAATATAAAGCCATGAATCCAGAAGGAAAAATTATCACTGGAAAGTTAGCAGCTGACAATCCCGATGATTTAGAAATTCGTTTGCAACGGATGAATTTAGATTTAATTAATTTTAGAGAACAACGTCGTCAAAATTTTCGTTTTGCAAACCGAATTTCTCGCCAAGATTTGATTACATTTTGTTTCTACATGGATCAATTGCTGCGAGCGGGCGTTCCTCTATTGCAAGGCTTGCAAGATTTAAGAGATACTTTGACGGATTCTAAGTTCAGAGATATTTTAAGTTCTTTATATGAAGACGTGCAAGCTGGTAAAACATTATCTCAAGCCTTATTGCGATTTCCAAGTGTATTTGATACAGTGTTTATCAATTTAGTGCATATTGGTGAGGAAAGTGGTGAATTAAGTCAAGTCTTTCACCATTTGACAGAATCTTTGAAATGGCAAGATGAATTGATTGCTCAAACTAAGAAATTACTATTATATCCAGCTTTTACAGCAGTGGTTATTTTGGGCATGGTTTTATTTATGATGATGTGGTTAGTTCCTCAATTAGTTGTTTTTATGAAAAACATGGTAGGAAAATTACCGCCTCAAACACAAATGCTCGTTGATATTTCGGATTTTTTGGTAAATTATTGGTATGTGGTTTTTATGACACCGATTGTTCTCATTTTTTTATTTGTATTGGGATTAAAAATAAGTTTTCGTTTTCGTTTGATGGTTGATGATTTTAAATTAAGAATTTGGGTGATTGGACCTATTTTAAAAAAGATTATTTTAGCGCGTTTTGCGGGTTTCTTTGCGTTAATGTATGGTGCTGGAATTACGGTCTTAGAAAGTTTGAGCATTATTGCAAAGACTTCAAATAATTTAGCGATTGAAGAAGCGATTAAAAATGTTCAAGCAAGCATTGCAGATGGCGTGAGCATTAGTCAAGCCTTTAACCAGAGCAAATTGTTTCCCCCTTTAGTAGTAAGAATGTTGCAAATTGGAGAAGTAACGGGTGCATTAGATGATGCGTTGAAAAATGTGAGTTATTTCTATGATCGAGAAGTGCGTGAATCGATTGGAAAAATCCAAGCAATGATTGAACCGATGTTAATTCTAGTTTTAGGAGCAATTATGGCGTGGTTAATTTTATCGGTGTTAGGACCAATTTACGATATTATTACAACTTCAAGTATGTTAGGTTGATATGAAAACACAACCTATTATTTATTTCTCAGATGCGCAATTAATTGTCTATCAAATTGTTGAGAAAGCAGTATTAGAAGTTCGGCGTTTTAATACTGATATAAAAGGGCAAGAAAACTTTGAGCAATGGTTGCCAGAAAGTCTATTAAAAGCATGGTATCAACCGATTTCAATTGTGGTGGATTCTCGACAAGAAGAATATTATTGGGAAGCTGTACCTCATGTTTCAATTCGGGATCGTCAAGAATTATTGCAACTTCGTCGAAGAAAGTTGTTTCCAACTACGCCCTATAGCTTTGCTTGTATTCAAGGAAAAAGTCAGAAACTAGAAACCGCCCGCTCTGAAGATCAAGCCTTATGTATTGGTTTGTCGCAGCCTGATACGTTGCAAGCATTTGTACAGATTTTATTGAAATATAAAATTGTTATTCGCGGCATTTATTCTTTGCCTTTATTAGCAGAGAATTTGCTTAGTTCTTTACCAACTGCAAAATATACTTTATTGGTAATGCACACTGAGCCATTAAATGAAACGCAACCCTTTGGTTTAAGACAAATTTTTTTCATTGACAATAAATTAGTATTAAGTCGTTGGATTGGTTTTTCACAAACCTCAACACGGTTTTCAACGTTTTTAATAGAAGAAATCAATAAAACTCGACATTATTTATTAGGAATTAATGTATTATCTCATGAGCATTATTTAAATGTTTTTATTTTTAGTGAATCACAATATATTGAAGAAATTAATGAAATAAATAAACAAAAACCTTTTGTCAATATTACTTTAAAATTATATAATGCTGCACAATGGGCATTTCAAGAAGGTTTGTACAAATCCTCTCCGCCTGCTTTTTTATATAGTTTGATTTTACAAAAATTAGTTTATCGTTCTTCTCCAAATCATTATGCGCAAAGATTTGAAAGACGTTATTTTAAATATTTTAAATTTCGTCAATTATTAAACATTTCAACCATTGCATTAGTTGTTATAAGTAGTTTGTTTGCAAGTTATTCAATGTGGCAAGCCTATAAAACATCACAACAAACATTGCAATTAGATTTACAATTTGCTCAAATGGAAGCGGCATATCGTGAAACAAAAGCATTACAACCGATTGATATTGATATACTAGCATTAAAAGATATGATTGAAGGAGTAGAATGGTTGAATAAAAGACAACGTTTTCCTTTGGAATCATTTAATATACTTAGTGAATATCTTGTAGATTTTCCTCAATTATCTTTAGAGAAACTTTCTTGGATTTATAAAGAAGAAGTTGCTCAACAAGTAGGAGGAGAAAACCCAACCAGTAAAATTCAACAGTTATTACAAGCGAAAAGAAAAGAAGCGGGTTTAAATGAGAGCAAATTTTTAGATGTGGTGATTATTGAAGGAAAGATTTTACCTTTTGATGGAAACTCAGGAAAAGCATTAGAAACAGTTCGTAATTTTGAGCAACATCTTAAAAAAGATAAACGCATTAAAGATATTAAAGAAATAGCCTTACCTTTAAATTTATCCCCGATGAGTACAACCAAAGGTAATCTAACGCATTCAAATACGACCGCAAAAGATGCACCTTTTTCATTAGAAATTACTTTGAATCTATAAATGAAACAAAAAATATTGCTCAAAAGAAACCCTATTGAATGGCAATCCTTAAAAATGCCAATTTTTTTATTTCTCGTCGGTTTAATAATTGCTATTTTAATTGTTTTTATGAGTAGCCAATATAATAAGAAAATTCAAGAGAAATTTTCTCGAACTGAAATAAATTTAAAAGAATTGCAAAAACGTAATGAAGAAAGTCAAAAAAATTTGACCATTGTTAAAACGGCTTATCCACAATATCAACATTTAAAAACTTTGCATTTTTTTGATAATGAAACCGCTTCTTTAAATTGGGTTTCTTGGTTAAAAACATTGCAAGAAAATATTAAAATTCCTGAATTAAATTACGAGTTCAACGTGCAGCAACCTATAACTATTCCTATCCTTGATAAAAAAAATAATGGGGTGGAATTTTTTAATTCAGAAATTAAATTAAATATTCAAATTTTACATCTAGGGGATTTGTTTAATTTAATTCAAGGGTTAAGAAAATATAATCAATCCGCTTTGTTTAATTTAAAAAGTTGTGATATTAAACGTAAGCATCCCGTTAATTTTGTTTGGCAGCAACACTCTGGTCAACCTTTATTAGAAGCGGTTTGTAGTTTGCAATGGTATAGTGCAAAATTAAAACCACAGGATACTAATAAATGAAATGGTTTTTTTTAGTCAGTTTATTGTATTCTTCATTTAGTTTTGCAGAAGAATTAAAATTAAATGGAAGGTTATTTTTTTCTTCTAAAGAACGTGCAGAATTAGATAGTTTGCGTTTGCAATCAGAACAAATTAAATATATGCAAAACAAAGAAAACGCAATCCCAATCCCTAATTTTTTAAACTTAAAGGGATTTGTTAAAAACAATCAAGGTAAAAATGTTGTGTGGTTCGATAATAATGATGCAATAGAAGAATTAAATATTCCTGGTTTGCGTGTCGATATATCAAATGTTAATGAAAATGGTTTGTCAATTCATATCATTAATGGTGATAAACAATTAAAAATTAAACCAGGGCAACGTTTAGATACAACAAGCGGTCAAATAGTGGAACTTTACAATGATCAAAACATTCAAAATCCTCCCTCAATTCCACCTAAACAATAAAAAACAAAAAGGTGCAATTTTAATTTTATTTTTTCTAATAATCCTTATTATAGTTTCTAGTGTTTTAGTTTCACATTTGGATCGAAGCAAAGAAAGTGTTTTAGAAAATAAAATCTTTGAAGATCAACATAATGCACGAATTCTTGCGGAAGCAAAAGCTGCTTTATTGGGTTTTGCGGCGGGTTATGCAGAAACCCATTTAGGACAACCTGTTGGGTATTTAATTTGCCCCGATAATGATGGTGATGGAAGTGCTGACCCTCCTTGCAAAGAAAAAAGTAAAAGTGTTCTTGGTTGTTTTCCTTATAGAACATTGGGAACACCAAAATTAACAGATTATTTAGGAAATGAGTTGTGGTATGCGGTTTCTGGTACTTATAAAGATAATCCCAAACAAGGCTTAACAAGTGATACAAATGGGTTATTTCAAATTTATGATCAAAATAATAATATTAAAGTAGGAAGTGGTGAAATTGATCGAGCAATTGCAATTGTTTTTATTCCTAATCAGCCAATAAATGGGCAAACGAGAGGAACTCTTGATTGTTCAAAACCCGAAAATTATTTAGATACCTTTAATGGAATTAATAATGCAAAAGGTACAAAATCAGGTGCAATTTCAGGTAATAGCGGTAGTGAAAATTTACCAACCATATTACCTTCAACTTTTATTAGTTCACCTAAAACAAATACTTTTAATGATCAAATGATTTGGATTACACAAAATGATTACATTCCTATTTATGAAAAAATGAATCAATGGGTTGCAAAAAGAGTACAACATTGTTTAAATTTATATGTAAAATCTAATAATGAACATGTTCCTTGGGTAGCAGATTTGGTAATTGACGGTTCTGATTTAAATTATAAAGATACAAAAGATAAATTATTTGGTCATATTCCTTTAGATTTATCTAATACTAGTGCGAGCAATTCAGCAATGAAAAATTTTTGGAATACTGACACTTGGTTAGAAGAAACATATAATAAAATATATAACAAACCTATAAAAGTAGCCGATAATTGTGCTACTAAATCACCACCTTGTAAATGTTTTGAAAACGGTTCAAATGACGATGATGGATATTGGGGAAAATGGTGGAATGAATGGAAAGAAATGGTCTTCATTGCAATAAATAAACAGTTTGTTCCCAGTGTATCGGATATTAATGATAATACGAAAGATAGTAATTTAAGTCTTGATGGTATGAAAGCTAAAGCCATAATTACAGCATCTGGCAAAAAATTAGCTAACCAAAATAGAACAACATTACTTGATAAAAAAGATATTACGAATTATTTAGAAACATCTAATTCAAACGATTTTGGTGTTTGTTTAGATTATGCACCAAATGAAATATTTCCAGCTTGTTGTAATACTCCTATTCCAAAATGTTGTAAATGTACAGTAGTCGCTTATGAAAATGGTAGTGAAAAAAAGTGGATTTGTTTAAATGATAATTCAAAATATGAGTTAATAAAATGTTCAGACATACCTTAAATAAAGGATTTACGCTGTTAGAAATGGCGGTTGTAATAGCTATTATGGGAATTGTAATGGCGGGATTTGTGTTGCCGATGTTAGGGCAAATCAAAATCCGTAGTCAATTGTTAGAATTACAAAAATATAAAGAAACTAAACATACTTTGGAAGAAATTAAAGCAGCTTTATTAGGTTATGTAGCAATAACTGGAATGTTTCCTTGTCCAGATACACAAAATACAGATAGTACAGACCCACTTAAAAAATACAATCCAGATGGAAAACAAGACAGTGGATGTGATGCTAATGCAGTTGAAGGATATATTCCTTGGCAAACATTAGGATTAGTTAAAGGAAATGATATATGGGGAAACACGATTAGATATATTGTAAATAAAAACTATGCAAAAGCTATTTCTCAAACAAATTCTGACGCGGCAAGCCCTTTTTTTGAAATAAAAGATGAAAAGCAAACGACAAAATTAAGTGTTTCATCAAATGGTGCTATTATTGCAATTATTTTTTCATGCGGTAAAAATGCTAAACCAGATTTAGGAAATAATAGAGACGCTAAAACAGATTGCAAAAATCCAGTTTCTAATTTAACTACCAGCGATTTTTATATTCAAGATACTCGTAACTATTCAACAGAATTAGAGAATATTCCAACTGACTTTGACGATGTATTAACTTGGATTTCAAAATACCAAATCATTAATGCACTTAATAATGCAGGAAAATGGAAATAGTTTTAAGAATTTGAAATCAAAAGTTACAAACTGGAAATTTTTAAGATTGATTGGTAATCAAATAGAAATTGATTTGAAAGAATATTACCTCTCTGAAATAGATCAAATATTAGGCATTTTGAAATCGGCTGTTCAAAATCAAGAACGATAATGGTGGTTTTAGCCCAAAATAAGATAAATATGCGATACTATAATGTGGTGATTGTGGGCATTTTGCGTAAAAAGAGAATGGCTACAAAATGTTAAATAAATTAGATAGTTAAGCGCTGGAGTAAGCATGAGACAAAGCAGCACACGGATTATGATTGTGGATCGCTCAGAGGTCGCACGTTCGATTATTGCTCATATTTTGCAAAAGGAAATGCAAGATGCCTACATTGTAACCTGTGGCAGTGCCGAAGAAGCGCTCTCACACCTTCACCGCGAAAAATTCGATTTAATCACCACCGCGTTATTATTACCAGGTCTCGATGGACTGGATTTATGCCACGAAGTTCGCAAATCCGAACGCCAACGCTTAACCCCTGTGATTGTCGTGTCGAGCGATGCCGATACTCGTTTATTACGCGAAGGTTTCTCGGCGGGCGTGACAGATTATTTCAATAAATCATTGGGTTACAGAAAATTAGTTGCTTTTATTAAAGATGTCACACAACGTCATTCAGGAATGGTCGGGCGGATTTTGTATGTGGAAGATAGTTTGAGCACCGCGCAAACCACGCAAGCCTTATTAGAAAATCATGGCTTACAAATCACGCACTTAACAACTGCCGAAGACGCATTACAATTATTGAGAAATAATTTAACTCAATCAAATGGCGAAGAAAGTGGATTTGATGTGGTATTTGTCGATTTCTTTCTCGCGGGTTCAATGACGGGAGGAGATTTGTTATATGCAATTCGAGCACAATTACATTTGTCGAAACAAGAATTGCCCGTTTTAGTGGTTACGATTCCCGATAATTTAAGTTGCCAAGCAGATATATTTCATGCGGGAGCAAATGATTTTGTGACCAAACCCGTTGTTGAAGAAGTTTTGATTGCGCGTTTGAAATCTTTATTGTTAATTAAACATCAATACAACGTATTACAACGCTATTCAAAAGAAATCTACCACATGGCGACTACTGATGCGTTGACAGGATTAAAAAATAAAGAATATCTCTTTACGGATGGTCCTGATTTTGTTAAGAAAAATCCGTTATTAGCACTTTTAATGATCGACATCGATCTTTTAGAAGAAATTAATCAAAGACGTGGTTATTTAATTGGTGATCATATTCTGCATAATATCGGAACGTTTTTAGAAGAGTATTTTTCTACCAAAAAGCATACGTTATTAACTCGTTTTGGCGGAAAATGTTTTCTTTTATTATTAGCGGGTTACGATATGGATCGTGCGCAAGCAGAAGCGGATATTTTAAGAGATCAAATTAGTCAATTAAAAACAGATGGCGCAGAAATTACAGCAAGTATTGGCGTTACAGCGGCGGATGGTTTGATGGAAACCAATTTGAATGCGTTAATTGCTCAAGCGGAAAATGCGTTGTTGAAAGCAAAAAGCAGAGGTTTTAACCAAACGGCTGTGTATGGTTAAGACCTTGCTGCTTTGTAATAAGGTGAGCGGGTTCGGCTGTAAGGGCGCGGGTAAGTTACTAAAGGCGCGAGTTCCCGCAACGCAAGTTCGTACACTTTGCGTTTGAAAGACACCACTTCGCGCAATGGATACCAATAATTCACCCACCGCCACCCATCAAATTCGGGCGTGTGGCTCGTATCCAAACACACATCGGCTTCTTGCCCGACTAATTTTAAGAAATACCAGCGCTGTTTTTGCCCAATACACAACGGGCGTTTATGCCGACGAATCAAATGCGTTGGCAAATAATAATACAACCATTGACGGGTTGAGCCCAAGATTTCTACTTGCTCTGGACGCAAACCGATTTCTTCCAATAATTCTCGATACATTGCTTCATCAGGTGTTTCATTAGCTTTAATGCCGCCCTGTGGAAATTGCCAAGCATCTTGACCGATACGTTTTGCCCAAAAAACTTGACCTTTTCCATTGGTCAAAATAATACCGACGTTGAGCCGAAACCCTTTAGAATCAATGACGCAAGGCTTGTCCATCCCCTGACTCCTCGACTAACTGATCCTTTCAATCATTTAAAAGTTCTCAACTTTCTTGTTTAACTATACGCTATTTTCATCATTTTGTCATGATCGACGCGGCATTCAAGAGAAAATAATGTCATTATTTACAAGGATTAACGAGCAACTTCCTCTCGATATTTATCAAAAAATACCAAAATCATGGTAAATTTGCTTTCAGCCAGTTAAACTGCTCAATATTGCGAGTGAAGTTTTTATAAATACTGTAATTTCGTAGAGCAAACTTATATGCAAACACCTTTACAAAATGCTCGAATTTTAATTGCTGATGATACCCCTTATAACTTAAAAGTTTTAGCGGCGGTTTTATCTCAGCAAAACTACCATCTTATTCTTGCAAATAATGGATTTGAAACCCTCAAATTAGCGGTGACAGAAACACCTGATTTAATTCTATTAGATATTATGATGCCCGGGATGGATGGCATTGAGGCGTGTCAACATTTGAAACAAGACCCCAATACTTGGGATATTCCTATCATTTTTCTTACCGCAAAATCAGAGGACGATGATATTATTCGCGGATTAGAACTCGGCGCGGCAGATTATATTACTAAACCTTTCAATCCCAAGATTTTACTTGCTCGAGTAAGAACCCATTTATCTTTACGCCAAAAAACTAAAGAACTCCAAGAATTTGCTCACAAAGATGGTTTAACTTTAATTGCAAATCGCCGCCGTTTTGATCATTTTTTAGAAACCGAATGGAAACGTTGTTTGCGCACTCAATCGCCTTTATCTTTAGTGATGGTTGATATCGATTTCTTTAAAAACTATAACGATACTTATGGACATTTACAAGGTGATGAAATCCTTAAATTAACCGCGAAGACTTTAGAGAAAGTTGTTAAAAATACACCTTATTTAGTCGCTCGTTATGGCGGAGAAGAATTCGCCATTGTTTTAAGTAATACACCTTTAGAAAGTGCGATTGGAATTGCCGCAAAAGCGCATTTTGAAATTGCTAATCTAAATATCGCCCATAAAAACTCTAAATTAAAGAAACTGACCGCTAGTTTTGGTATTGCAACTGTTATCCCATCTGAACAAACCACAAGTAAAGATTTAATCAATACGGCTGACACCCGCCTTTTTAAAGCTAAAGAAAATGGTAGAAACTGCATCAAAGTTTTTGATGTTTAACTTTATTTTCTGATTTATTTGAACCCAACTTATATTTTACATTACTATGATTTTTATTTACTCTCTGCATTTCTTTGTTTTTTCTATAATTTTTATTTTATTATGGAACGTGGAATCTTCCTATCAACATACCTTGCTATTAAGTATTATGGCATTGCTGATGTTGGTGGCGTTTATTTTATTGAAACTTGAACATAAGAACCTTAGAAAATTACGTTATCAATTAAAACTCGCGGAAGATAGCGATCAATTTAGTCGATCTTTATTACAAGACTTACCCGTTGGTTTAGTTTTAATGCGTTTGGATGGGAAAGTTGTTGAATTAAATATTGCGTATGCAAATTTGATTGGAAGAACACCCGAAGAAATTCGCCAATTAGATTATTGGGAAATTACACCTAAAGGCTATGCAGAAATAGAACAAGAACAAATGCAAAAACTCCTTAAAACTGGACGTTTTGAACCCTTTGAAAAAGAATATCTTCATAAAATGGGTCATTTAATTCCAGTGCGTGTGCAAGGTTTAATTATTGAACAAAATGGCGAACGTTTTATTTGGGAAAGTGTTGAAGATGTAACATTACAAAAACGTTCAGAAGAAGCCTTACGTCAAGCGAAACAAATTGCTGAATCTGCTAATCTTTCTAAAAGCCAATTTATTGCAAATATGAGCCATGAATTACGCACACCTTTAAATGCAATCATTGGTTATAGTGAAATGTTGAAAGAAGATGCGGATGATTTAGAACTTCCTAAATTTGTTGAAGATTTATATAAAATTTTAGGTTCTGCTCGGCATTTGTTGGGTTTAATTAATGACGTTTTAGATATTTCAAAAATTGAAGCAGGTAAAATGGAAATCTACAATGAAATCTTTGATGTAGATTCTATGCTTGAAGAAGTAATTTCAACTGTTCAACCTTTAATGACCAAAAATCACTGTATTTTAGTGACTGAGTTTGAAGTAGGTTTAGGAAAAATCTATTCTGATCTAACCAAAGTTCGTCAAATGTTGCTTAATTTATTAAGTAATGCCGCCAAATTTACAAATGAAGGAAAAGTAACTTTAAGTATTTATCGGCAAATAGAAGAAAATAATGATTGGTTAGTTATTAAAATTAGCGATGAAGGGATTGGAATGACTTCAGAACAATTAAAGAAACTATTTCAACCTTTTGTGCAAGCCGATGCATCAACGACGAGAAAATATGGAGGAACTGGTTTAGGTTTAGTGATTACAAAACGCTTTGTAGAAATGCTGCGAGGAACAATTCAAGTTGAAAGCAATTTTGGACATGGTTCTTGTTTTACAATTCGTTTGCCAGCGCATTTGCCTGAAACCTTACCTTTAGAGGAAAAAATTAAAACAATCGTTGAAGCAACGCCAGAAGAACAACAAATCGTTTTAGTGATTGATGATGATCAAAGTGTTCGTGAAATGTTGCAAAACTATATTCATAAATTGGGTTATCGAGTTGCTCTCGCCGCAAATGGAGATGAAGGGTTGCGTTTAGCGCGTAAATTAAAACCAGCGGCAATTACATTAGATGCGGTAATGCCAGGGATGGATGGTTGGATGGTTTTATCGGCATTGAAAACCGATCCGCAATTGGCTGAAATTCCAGTCATTATGGCGACAATGTTTGATGAAGAAACTCAAGGTTATTCATTGGGAGCAACTGATTATTTAATTAAACCCATTAGTCAAGAGCAACTGCGTTTAACACTCTCCAAATATCAGATTTCAAATCAAACCCAACAACGGGTAATGGTGGTTGAGGATGATCATATCACGCGGGGTATGATGGAAATAATGCTAACGAGAGCTGGTTGGCAAGTTTGCTCTGCTGAAAATGGTCGACGAGCTTTAGAAAATCTTGAAAAATATGAGCAAAATCAAGAAACTATGCCGAGTTTAATTTTATTAGATTTAATGATGCCAGAATTAGATGGTTTTCAAGTCGTTGATCGGTTGCATCACCATCCAACTTGGCAAAGCATTCCGGTAATTGTTTTAACCGCAAAAGATATTACATTAGAAGATCGAATACGTTTAAAGAATGGTGTTCAAAATATCTTCCAAAAAGGCGCTTACAAACGCGACAGTTTATTAGCTGAAATCCGTGAACAACTTTCTCGAATTTCTTCTTAATTTAATAGTATTGTGGATAGTGTAAAATAAAGGTAAAGGATACAAAGGAAATTATATGAAATGGCGAACGAAGATTGGTTTATTGGTTGTAATAGCAATAGGGTTTGGGATTTTAACCTATGTGTTTTTTGGGGACGTAGACGTAATTGAAACATTTAATGCGAGCAAATACGTTGTATTTTCGGGGTGGGTTTTTACGATTTTAGGAACGTTGTTGGGAATAATAATTCCAATGTTGCTAAAAGAATCAACGTCGCCGCCTTTGACTGAACAACAAAGAACGCGATTGCAATTAGAGGGTTTGTTGCGGCAAGTTGAGCATGATTGGGTTGAAGGGGTTTTAAAAAAACATACGGTTTTATTGGAATTGGGGAAAGAAATCCAGCCCGATCAAGTGCAATGTCATTTGGATCGGATTATTGAAATTGATAAACAAAGAACGCTGCTGTCGGCTGAAACAACTATTTTGCAAGT
Organism: Thiomargarita sp.; assembly: GCA_020718845.1. GTDB lineage: Bacteria > Pseudomonadota > Gammaproteobacteria > Beggiatoales > Beggiatoaceae > DYRG01. Next base: position 69,136 of record DYRG01000005.1, on the reverse strand, counting down.
CTTTGAAAATGAAGCAATAAAGCAATTGTTGATTTTAGGAAACCCAGGTTCGGGAAAAACCACCACGTTATTGCAACTCGCTAAAGAACTCATTGAAGAAGCGCGTTTAAATAAGGATTTACCGATTCCAGTGATTTTTGATTTGTCGAGTTGGTCAAAACATCAAAAACCGATTGAAGAATGGTTAATTGATGAATTGAATGAACAATACAAAATTCCTAAAGAAATGGGAACAACTTGGTTTAAACAACATCATATTTTGCCGTTATTAGATGGATTAGATGAAGTGAAATCAGAAGCGCGTTTGAAGTGTTTGAACGCGATTAATGTTTTTATTAGAAATATGAATATAACGGGTTTGGCGGTGTGTTGTCGTGCGGAGGAATATGGGGATTTGTCGACGCAATTATGTTTAACTGCGGCGATTCATTTGCAACCCTTGAACAACGCGCAAATTGATCAATATGTTCAAACGGCGGGAGATTCTTTAGCAACGTTAGATCAACTTTTAAAGCAAGATCAAGAACTCCGCGACTTAGCAACTTCGCCATTAATGTTGAGCATTATGAGCGCGGCGTATCAAAATGTTGCGCGTGAAGAACTTGAAGAAACTTATCATTTCAACGATAAAAAATCTCAATTATTTGATCGATACATTGCGAAAATGTTGTCGCGTCGAAAAACCGAAGAAAAAATCTATTCAGATCAAAAGATTATAAAAACTTTGAGTTGGTTGGCGTTTCAAATGCAGCAACACACGCAAAGCACTTTTTTAGTGGAAAATCTTCAACCCACTTGGTTGCATTCAACCTTAGGTTTTCGTTTATTATTTGGTTTATTTTGGGGTGTTTTGGTGGGTTCTATTGCTTATTTTCAAGAAGATTCTGTTTTAGTGATGGGTGTGGTAATAGGAGTTATAACGGGATTTGCAGCAAATCAAAAAATTAAAACAACTGAGCAATTAGATTGGTCGTGGATTGACTTTCGTCTGCTATGGTTTCAAATGGTATCACTTCACTTAAAATTTGTTATACCTTTGGGTATGTTACTAGGAATAATTTTATTTAGTGTACTAGACAACAGTTTATTACAGGGGGCATGGTTGATGGCACTAATTGGAATGGTTATGAGCATGTTTCTAGGATTATTAGAAGCGGGATTAGAAAAGACCATTCCAGACCATAAAAATCGTGTTAATCAAGGGATTTTATCCTCCGTACAAAATATGCTGCGTTTTGGCATTCCCTTTGGCTTAATGTTAGGGTTTGTTTTCTGGATGGTTTTAATAATTGCTGGCTTTACAAAAGTAACTTTATTACCTATGTTAGTTATCGGTATTTTAGGTGGTTTCTTATACTTTGGCGGTGTAGCAGTTGTTCAGCATTATGTTTTAAGGTTGATGTTATATTTAGAAGGTTTTACGCCATTGAATGTGGTGAGATTTCTCAATTACGCTAGTCGCTTGATTTTATTAAGAAAAGTCGGCGGAAGTTTTCAATTTATCCACCGCTTATTATTAGAACATTTCGCCGCGAAATATCCACGAAATTAAGTCGTCATCTAAAATAAAAAATTCCTCTCTTTTTGTGTTATGAGAAAGAGAGGAATGAAATGAAAAAGATTAGATTTTAGGAGAAATCGGACAATTGGAAGTTTTCTCTAAAATACGTTGCAAATGATCGACGTATTTTTGTTGATCAACATTAGTGCGTAATTCGGTTGCACAAATCAACAGCGCATTGCCTAATTCGGGATAATCTGCTGATAAATCAAAGCCTCCCAAAATATTATGCGCCGCTAAAGTTTTTAAAACTTGAGAAACAGGCATTGGAAATTTTAAAACCGTTTCATGGAAAAACGCGCTTTCAAATGCTTTCTCAACGCCTTGAAATTGTTGAAGTTTATTTGAAAGTTTTTGCGTATTTGCATGACTTGCATTTGCGGTTCTCGCCAATCCTTCCGCACCAATCAACGACAAATAAATCGTCGCCGCCGTCACCATAAGTCCTTGATTTGTACAGATATTTGAAGTCGCTTTTGCCCGTCGAATATGCTGTTCACGCGCCTGCAAGGTTAAGGTGTAACCGATTTTTCCTTCCACATCAACGGTTTGCCCGACGATTCTTCCTGGTAATTGGCGAACGTGGGCTTTTTTGCAGGTTAAAAACCCAAAATACGGACCGCCCGATGACAGCGGAATCCCCAACGGTTGCCCGTCGCCGCACGCGATGTCCGCGCCGTTGTCGCCCCAATCGCCGACCGCTTTTAAAATCGCCAACGAAGTCGGATTGACCACACCGATCACTAAGCCTTTGTTTTGTTTAGCCCAATTCGTTAAATCGTCGACATTTTCCAAAACCCCAAAAAAATTAGGCTGCGGAATGATTAAAGCGACAAAATCTTCTTTTGACATCGCTTTTTCGCAATTTTCGATAGTCGTTTGACCCGTTTTGAGATCGTAATCGACTTCAATTAATTCAATCCCTTGATATTTAACGATATTTTTAACGACTTTGCGATATAAAGGGTGAACAGTTTTCGGCATTAAAATCCGTTTTGTTTTGGCATTTTTATGCAGTCGAACCGCCATTAACACCGCTTCGGCAAGGGCTGTTGCGCCATCATAAAGCGAGGCATTCGACGCTTCCATGCCCGTTAAGTGGCTGATCATGCTCTGATATTCGTAAAGCAATTGCAACGTGCCTTGACTGGCTTCCGCTTGGTAAGGCGTGTACGCCGAATAAAATTCGCCGCGGGTTGCAATTTGCCAAACCGCCGCAGGAATGTGATGTTGATACGCGCCCGCGCCAATAAAACACAACGCGCCCGCATCTTGCGCCGCCCGCTCTTCCATCAAACGAGTGATTTCCGCTTCGTTGAGCGCGTCGGGTAAATTCAAATCCCCACAACGCAAAGTCGCGGGAATTTCATCAAATAAATCCTCAATGCTGTCCACACCGATGGTCGACAGCATTTTTGTAACATCTTGATTAGTATGAGGAATGTACGGCATGATTATTCAGCATCGACAAAGGCTTGATAAGCGTCGGCATCTAATAACTCATTGATTTCATTGGAATCTTCAATTTTGATGCGGAATAACCAACCATCGCCGTAAGGATCGGAATTGACTAATTCGGGGGAGTCTTCGAGGGTTTCGTTGATTTCTAAAACCACACCCTGCACTGGCATATACACATCGGAGGCGGCTTTGACGGATTCGACGACCGCACAATCTGCCCCTGTTTCAAAGGCTTGCCCGATTTTTGGCATATCGACAAACACCATGTCGCCGAGCAATTCTTGAGCGTGTTCAGTAATTCCAACGACGGCTTCGTTGCCTTCAATGCGTAACCACTCGTGTTCGCGGGTATATTTTAAGTCTGCGGGAATGTAAGACATCTTGAAATCTTCCTTTAAAAAATTAAAGGCTTATTTTAGCAAGTTTAGACTCTTTTGCCAAAAAAACCTTTTTCCTTTCCACTAATCTACAAACCAAACTTTTCTTTAGTTTCAAATGGAATATTTACGCTATCTGTAACGTGCAATTTTCCGAGCAATCGATAATCAAAACTTAATTTATCAGATTTAGTGAACATTTCATGAAGTTGCTCAACAATTCTTAACACGCTACTTTCAACATTTAATTCAATATCGGTATTTCCCAAACCCGCGACTTGCCAACCTTTATCACTTACACCTTGCGCAAATTGTTTTCCATTCACATCTAAAGAAAAACTCATCCCCTTAAAAAGTAACGGGGTTGGCAATGGGTTTTGTAACCGTAATTTTAATTTGTAAGTTTGATTAAATAAACCTGTGCTGACGGGTTGAAAATCAATTAATTTTACTGACACAGCTTCCAACATTGGCAAACCCGCGCAACCAACCAAAAATAAACTCAAAAACAAACCCCAAAAAGTACGTTTTATCATGAAATAACTCCTTGAAATAATTGAAACTTTATCTCGCTAACCAACGGTTCACTCTTTCACGAAACGCTAAAGAAAAACGATTCGTTGCTAAGGCTTTAATAATAGGAACAGAATAAGCCATTGTAATGCCTTGCAAAACTAATTGTTTGGTTTTACGCAATGCTCGATTTTTGAAAGTATTGGGACGATAGGGTGAATAAATTATTTTGAGTAATTCCTCTCGCAGCGGTGCAACCTCTTTTTGAAGAAGTTGAATCGATTTCAAATAATCATTTTGATAAGAAAAATTGCTCTTTGGCGGCGCAGAAATCATTTTAACAGGTGATTTAACTTGCTCACCTTTTCTTAATTGCGTGAAAGCCTCATTCCAGATTTCTGGTTTGGTATCAAATGGAAATATCCACGAATACGCGCGTCCAATAATTCTTTCAGGAATTGCTCCTAAGTTTGTACAAAACACCGGCAAACCCACTTTTAAAACCGCACTTAACGTATAACTGTAAGTTTCGGGCCATTGCGCTGGAAACCATACCAAATGAGGATTAATACCCGCTAATAATTCATCAAGTTCCTCATCATGATATGCGCCATATTCAATCAAGTTGCTCTGTGGACGTTTCTTTAAACTTCGATACGCAAATCCAATCAAATGAAACTCAATCGGTAATTTATGTTTCTTCGCATCTAATGCACAGGCTTCTAATAAATCTGCACCTTTAATCGGGCTTAGTGCACCAATGATCACAATTCGCAAATATTCTTCGTTTTGAAAAGTCGCTTTTCTTACGGGTGTCAAATCATAATTGTTTAATTCGTGATCGGGATGTGGCGTTGCAATTATTTTAATGTTTGGGAAATATTTTTGAATGCGTTGGGCTGCATCATACGAAGGAACAAAAACACGTTGCGCTTTCTCTAAAAGTTTTTGTTGCGGTGCTCTCCAACCTTGAATATCAACATTACCAGCAGCTGGACGTTTTTTCAAACAATTATTGCAATCAATATCACCTCTTTCTTCACAATAATGGTATTTGTCAGTTGTTAAACTCACTTGTGGACAACAGCTATAATAATCATGCACTGTGAAATCATAATTTAATTGAAGTTTCTCTGGCAATAACCAAACAATTGGATGTAATGCCATCGTATGATGAAAATGCAAATGCGCAATATTTAAATTTTGTAATGTTTCAATTAATAATTCAAATTCTTGAGGTAGTTCAAAATAAAATTCTGCGAGTTCTTTACGCTGTTCTTCAGTGTATCCAAAAGAATGTTGGGTATTTATCCAGCTTAATTTTGTTAAACCATTTGGAGCAGGTCTTAAACGGAGAAAATTCGCTTGTTCATTTAATAAATGGGCTAATTCGTAGATATGTTTAATTGTACCGCCTGTCATGCCATGATCAATACATAAGATACTGATTTTTTTAGAATTTTGCAATAGAGCAATATCAATTTGTCGGCGAAATTTTGCAATCGGGTCTTTATGAATAAAATTATGCACTAACAAATGATAAGTTGGATGCAATTTGTTTAAAACTTGCATTGCTTTATCTATTTTTGCAGAATTATCTTTTCCAAAACTCACTGCACCTTTATGATAAACAAAGGTATCCGCACACAAAACATTTGACCATCCTTTCTTTTGAGCGCGCATACAGAAATCATTTTCTTCACCATATCCTTTGCCAAAATGCTCAACATCAAATAAACCAACGTCTTCTAAACAAGTTCTTTTAATATACATACAAAAACCAACCGCAGTTGGGATTTCTACATATTTATTAGCATTTGTTTTGGCAAACACTAAATCTAACTCATTAACTTTAATATCTTCTAATAATTCATTATCTTCACAGAAACGCGGATAACTACAAATGGTTGCATTATTTGAGAAAGGCGTAACGCTTGCAATTTTGGTTTCTTGATAAGCACAGCCAGAAATCCGATCTAACCAATCATTAAACACTTCCGCATCACTATTTAATAAAAGAACATCACGATCAGAATGTAATACCATTCCTCGATTAACTGTTCCGACAAAACCGAGGTTTTCTTCATTATGTAATAAGGTAATTTTGTTTTCGTTGGAAAGTTGGTTCAAATAATCAACTAATTCAGGTTCTGGGCTACAATCATTAATAACAACCAGTTCATACTTTCTTGAAGGATTTGAATTAAAAACACTTTCAATACAGGCTTGGGTTTCTTCTAAGCCTTTATAAACAGGAATAATTACATCAATTATATTCATAAAAAACTGTCCGAGTGTGTTTAAAATGGGTTGAAGAAAAAGAGCATCTATCTCATATTCTAAAGGGGCTTGTGTTACAAACCATTAAATAAAATTCAAACGGTATTTGCTCTGTAATAAATTAGGAAATGCTTGCTGTACATCTTCACGAATTTGATAAAGATAATTAGCATAGTTTGTAATTATAATCGGGGAAGGTGGATTATTGCAAGTTTGAGAAGGTTGATTTAACCAATGAAAGAAACTATTTTCAAGAGTTGTTTGAGTTGGGAATTGCCAGCGGGTTAAAGCATTTGGAATTGAAAGATAACAACGAATGATTTCAATATTTATTTTAACGCCATTATCAAAATGGGTTTTCTGATAAAATGGATTGATAGAAGAATAATTAAATTTATTTATTTTAGTATTTGGGCGAATTTTGGGATTTTTGTGATCTCCAAACCAATAGTTCATTTCCCAGCAAAGAATTCTATAAGATTCGATGGTTTTAAATAATTCAATAATGTTTTCTGGAATTTCCGTTTGCCATTGTAAATTTCCACCTTTTCTGAAATGATTTCCTTCCCGATCAATTTTTAAATACTTCATTTGTGAAGCAATAGTAGCTCTTTGAATTTGTTCAAGTTTTACAGGTTGAATTTTATTGGTTAAATCCGTTAAAACTTGAATTGGGTTTTGTAATAAATCTTCGTAAAAAATACAATCTGAAGAATACGGTTTCCAATGATAAGAAATTACTAAATGATGGATGAACATTTCGCTTTCAATAAAATATTTAGTATTTTCTCCCATTTTGTCGCCATCTTTTCTTAATAAAGCGATTTCATCGTCAGTGCTGTGAGAAATCCATTGTACGAAATGAAAATAAGAAACCAAAATATCCGCAGGGTGACGAAAAGTAGTGAGTAAAATGATATTATTTTTTTGAATATAATTGAGGATTTCTTCAGAGAAAGGATAATGTTTGTGAGTAATCCACCGATCTCCATATTTATCAAAGAGTTGTGCGTTAAATTCAAAATCCGCTTGATCGCCTTCGATGATGGGAAGATTGTAAAGATGAGACAACAAAGCACGCAACCAAACATTACCTGTTTTGGCGGTGGAAATAATGAGAATTTTTAATTTATTCATGGAGATAAGAAGAATGGGGTGAACGATGGGGCTCGAACCCACGACCGCTGGAATCACAATCCAGAGCTCTACCGACTGAGCTACATTCACCACAGAAAAGCCGTTACAAAATGGCGCGCCCGACAGGACTCGAACCTGTTACCCTCGGCTTCGTACCACTACAGTTTTCACTGCCATCTTGTTGATAAGAAAGATGTTTGTGGTCTGGACCATGTCTTTACCGTTGCAGGCAGAGTGCGTGTGGTCTCTACGGAATCCCGATTTTTTAAATCATTATCGCTACCGATTTTTGAAATCCCTTTGCGATAACATCTTGATTTAGATAGGTTTCCTCGGCATTGCCATTTAACAGGTTTCACCGATATAGCACTCGTCATCTTGACAGTTATTTTCCCGCCAAGCGTCCAATTTGGGCTTAGAAGGCCGATGCTCTATCCAGATGAGCTACGGGCACTAAAAAATCTGGTCGGGGAGGAGGGATTTGAACCCCCGACAGCCTGCTCCCAAAGCAGGTGCGCTACCAGACTGCGCTACACCCCGTCACGAAAGCGAGCATTATAGTGATCCCAACGTCAGCCGTCAAGCCTTTTTTTAAAAAAGACACCTTCATATATTTCTCCAAATATAAATTAGGGTTTATTTTTTTGCAAACTTCCAATCATTTTCTCGTCATATTGTAATCATTTCAAATATTTTATAAATTTCAACGGTTGCATGGTAAAAAATATTGATACAAATATATTTATAAACGTTGCTGCAAGATTTTTTTAATTTCTTGATCTTCAAGGAGAATTGGGTTAGTTTTCATGCTATTTCCTCGACTATTTTCTATGATTCGATCTAAATCAGTTGCTTTGATGTTGTAAGCATTTAAAAGAGGAATATTCAACTGCGCTGTCCAATCACGGAGGGTTGAAATTAAGGCTTCTAAAGGGTGTTCATCTTCTTTTGCTAAAAGTTGCCCCACCGCTGCATATTTGTCGAGTGCGGAATGATTTGGTGCACGATCTTGTAAGGCTTTGATATTTATGGCAGTTGTTTCAGCGACCAATGTTCCACACGCAACCCCGTGCGGACAATCGAAAAATGCTCCAATTGGGGCAGCTAATCCGTGCACCGCGCCTAAACCCGTTTGAGCCAAGCCAATTCCCGACATTAGTGCCGCATACGACAATCGACAGCGGCACTCTGAATCGCCTTCTAACGCGCCAAAAAAGCCACTTTGAAAGCCTTGCAAACCCGACCAAACGAGCGCGTCGGTCATTGGATTGGCGTTGGTTGACACAAAAGATTCCAATAATTGCGTGAAAGCGTCCATTCCGTTTAAAATCAAGAGGTTGCGCGGACAACTTTGTAATAAGTCTGGATCGACGATGGCGACTTGCGCGACTAAGTTCTCGTGGCGAAAGGATTTTTTGAATTGACCCGAAAGCGTTAAAACCGCATTTTTAGTGGCTTCGCTGCCCGTTCCAGCGGTTGTCGGAACGGCGATGAATGGTAAAGTCTTGTTATTAAAGGTTTTATCGCCCACGCCTTCCAAATAATCGACGACGGAATCGCCGCTCGGCAACAATCCCGCGACCGCTTTTGCCGCATCGAGCACGCTTCCGCCGCCAATTCCAACCACGATTTTGATACTTTCATTTTTGAAATCATTAACAATTTCATCAATTTGCGATGGAGAGGGTTCGCTGGTAATTTTTGCCTCGACCCAATCAATGCCAAATTTATGCAGATCGTGGCGTAATTCCGCCCAATATGGGCTGTTGTGAAAAGATTTCGCGCCCGTTATCAACAACACGCGATCTCCAAAATTAAGAATTTCCGCACAAAGTTTTTGCAGCGAACCCGCCCCAAAAATAATGCGTGGCAAACGGGCAATTTGGAAATCGTTCATAATGTTTCGCTCATGTTGTGATAACGCACGCCTTCACGCGGAGAAGCCATCATCGGTGCAACGTCATGTCGCCACGTTACATAATGCGGCGTTGATTTGTGAGAATTAGCCGCTTGCTCATCTTTAAACATTTCATACAGAATGAATTGTGTAGGTTTATCAATCTCTTGCAAAAGATCAAAATGGACGCATCCTTTCTCTTGACGCGAGGCTTTTACATTAATTTGGGTCGCCGCCATGAAATCATCGACAAATGCTGGTTTAACCCGAATATGTACCAATGTAACGTGCATAGTTGCTCTCCTTTTCAATAAAGTTTTTATTCCAAAACTTGCAATCCATTCAAATAAGGTTGTAATACACTTGGAATCGCAATTTTTCCATCAGATTGTTGGTAATTCTCCAAAATGGCAACTAACGTTCTTCCTACCGCTAAACCAGAACCATTTAAAGTATGCAATAACTCAGGTTTCTCACCTTGGGCTTTACGAAAACGAGCTTTCATTCTTCTCGCTTGAAATGCTTCAAAATTACTACACGAAGAAATCTCTCGGTATTTCTGCTGACCGGGTAACCATACTTCTAAATCGTAAGTTTTTGCAGCCGAAAATCCTAAATCTCCACTGCACAAACTCATGGTTCGATAAGGTAAGTCTAAACGTTGCAAAATTGTTTCTGCATGGTGCGTGAGTTCTTCTAAGGCTTGATAAGATCGATCTGGCGTAACAAATTGAACTAATTCAACTTTTTCAAATTGATGTTGTCGAATCATCCCTCGCGTATCTTTTCCATAAGCACCCGCTTCACTTCTAAAACAGGGCGTGTGACAAACAAATTTTAAAGGAAGTTCCTCTAAATTTACGATTTCATCGCGTAAGATATTTGTTACGGGTACTTCTGCCGTTGGAATTAAATACAAACCTTGTTGTGGGATAGAAAACAAATCCGCTTCAAACTTGGGTAATTGTCCCGTTCCTAACAAACTTTCTGCATTCACCATATAAGGAACATAGATTTCTGTGTAACCATGTTCTTTGCTATGTAAATCCAACATAAATTGAATTAACGCCCGATGCAATTTTGCCATGTTTCCTTTCATGACCACAAAACGCGCACCCGTAATCTTTGCAGCGGTTTCAAAATCTAACCCTTTTTGATTTGCCAAATCAACGTGATCTTTAGGCGTGAAATCAAATTGTTTAGGCGTTCCCCAGCGGCGTTCTTCTCGATTATTTTCTTCAGATTTTCCTATCGGAACGCTTTCATGCGGTAAATTCGGAACTGTTAAAAGAATGCTTTGTAATTCACGTTGAATTTCTTCTAAACGTTCTTCACTTTGTTTTAACTGTTCGCCCAAATCTGCCACGCTCGCCATAATTTCAGATATATCTTGACCAGATGCTTTGGCTTTTCCAATCGCTTTTGAACGATTATTTCGATCACTTTGTAATTGCTGTGTTTTAGTTTGGCAACTTTTGCGTTCGGTTTCTAAGTTGCTCAAACGTTCAATCGGTAATTGAAACCCTTTTGCAGCGAGTTTCTCTGCTAAAGCATTCAAATCTTGGCGAAATAATTGAGAATCTAACATGATAATAGTTTTATTGTTTAGGAGAAGTAGTTGAGTTTGGTTTATTAATTGGCGCAGACATTTTCTCTGACATTACCCGCCGTTTAATTTCCCGATAACGCAGTAAATAGTCATCGTATTCTTTGATTGCTGCTTCACTTTCTTTCTTTTTATGATCAATAGATTGTTGAAACTTATTGATTTGTTCTTTCAAGGTGACAATATGCGTTTCTAGTTTAACTTTTTCTTCTTTTTTCAAACCAGGAAGATTAATGGTTTTCTCAGCTTCTTTTAAGCTCAAAAGATAGAAATCTAATTGTTTTTGAGTGACATCAACCGATGCTTTAATGGATTCTAATTTACCATTTTTAGCAGCTTCAATGTCAGATTCAGAAGGATACAAATCCAATAATTTACGATCTTGGACTTCTTGTTCTTTAGAATGTTTTTGAGATTCTAAGGCTTTCTGTTCTTGCTCAACTAAGGCTTTACGTTCTTCAGCACTTTTCTCATGACCCACTTGTTTAACAATTTCGCCTTTGGTATTCATTTCTTTATGACCTTGACTTGCATATTGTGGAGGAATTGCACTGCCACATTCTTTCACACCACTTTCATTTGTCCAACATTTGATTGTTGGAGGAGCTGCATAAACATTGGAAGTTAAAAAACTGATAAATATCAAAGAGTTATAATAACGCATAATTAATTCTCCTAAATTAAGATTTAATCGACAAACGTACCGCATGAGTTAATTCATCAATCAATTGTTTTACAAGATTTTTTTCTTGTGCTTCTACCATAATTCTTAATAAAGGTTCAGTGCCAGAAGGTCGTAACAAAACGCGCCCTTTATTAATTAATTGTTGCTCAGCAGAAGAAATTGCTTGTTTCACTATTGATGTATTCAAAATGTCACGAGGATTTTCATTATTTTGTAATCGCACATTATGTAAAGTTTGAGGGTATTTTTTCAAATCATTCGACAAATCATACAGCGATAATCCTGTTTGTAACATTACCGCCAAAACTTGCAATGCGGTAACAATTCCATCACCAGTGGTTGTTTTATCTAAGCAAATGATATGTCCTGATGCTTCGCCACCTAAAACGCCATTATGCAGTTGTAATGCTTCCATGACATAACGATCACCAACTGCCGCACGAACAAAATTTAAACCCATCTTTGTAATCGCTTGTTCCAATGCAAAATTACTCATTTGCGTACCGACAATTGTACCTAAATTTTCATTTCTCCGTGCATTGGCTAAAATATATAAAATATCATCGCCGTCTAATAATTTTCCTTTGTGATCAACCATCATTAAACGGTCGCCATCTCCATCTAATGCAATGCCCACATCAGCTTGATATTCTATAACTGCTGCTTGCAAAGTTTTTGTATGCGTTGCTCCACATTTTTCATTGATATTTAAACCATTAGGATTAACGCCAATACTAATGACTTGCGCCCCTAATTCAGTGAAAACATTGGGCGCAATATGATAAGTTGCTCCATGCGCACAATCAACCACTATTTTCAACCCATTCAAATGCGCTTGCAATGGAAACGTGCTTTTACAAAATTCAATATATCTTCCCGCAGCGTCTTCAATTCTTTCAGCTTTTCCTAATTGTGCAGAAGAAACAGTTGTCATTGGTTGATCTAATTCTTTTTCTATGAGTTCCTCTATTGCATCGGGGAGTTTCTTCCCATCAGAAGAAAAGAATTTTATTCCATTATCATCAAACGGATTATGCGACGCACTTACCACAATTCCAGCCTGCGCATGAAATGTTCTGGTCAAATACGCAATCGCGGGCGTTGGCATTGGACCTAACAAACGAATATTCATTCCCGCCGCCGACAAACCCGCTTCTAATGCGGATTCAAACATATAGCCAGAAATGCGAGTATCTTTACCAATTAAAATACGATTTAAACCCGTATTTCCTAACACTCGACCTGCCGCCCAACCTAATTTTAAAACAAAGTCTGGTGTAATGGGATAAGTGCCTACTTTTCCTCGAATGCCATCCGTTCCAAAATATTTGCGGTTGCTCATGATTTTGCATTCCGTTCTTCAATGGCAGTTGCTGCACGTTGTAATGCTTCGGCTAACGCATCTCGATTAACAGGTTTTGTTACATAATCATCCATGCCAGCTTCAATGCAAGTTTCTCTATATCCAGCCATTGCATGAGCGGTCATTGCAATGATATAGGGTCGCGGAAGGTTTTGATATTCTTGACGAATTTTTTGAGTTGCTTCAATGCCATCCATTTTTGGCATTTGCATATCCATTAGGATAACATCATATTGTTGATTTACAAATATATTGACGGCTTCTGCGCCGTTATTTGCAATGTCAGCACGATAACCGATTTTTTGCAAAAGAAGTAATGCAACCTTTTGATTTACAAGATTATCTTCAGCTAATAAAATACGCAATGGTTTTTGCTCCTTAGTTGGCGTTGCACCTGTTGTTTGTATTGATTCAATACTTTGTGGATGAATATTCTTTACTTTTTCTATAGAATGATCAAAGCATTCACAAATACATTCATAGAGATTTTTTATTTTAATAGGTTTATGAATATATGTTTTAAATAGTACTCTATTTTCCTCATCTTGCCATGCAATTGAACCAAAGGAAACCATTAACAAAATAGGAATGTGTTGGGTTTCTGGAAGACTATGTAATTGTTGACATAATAAAATACCATTCATTCCACCCATTTCCATATCGATCACAATTAAATCAAATTGATAATTGTTTTTCTCTAACATAATTCTTACATTATTTGCACTATGACTAATACAGGTTTCCATTCCCCAGAGATTAAAATATTGATGCAGTATATCACAAGTATTTGAATTATCATCTGCAATTAAAACTCGTTTCTGATTAAAAAGATTTGATTGTAAATAAATGGAGGTTTCTGAAAGGATTTTTCCTACCACTATTTTATATGAAAAAGTTGAACCTTTTCCTTCTTCGCTTTCTACCCACAAAGCCCCGCCCATTAATTGACTTAATTCCTTACTAATGCTTAATCCTAAACCTGTTCCCCCAAACTTTCTCGTAGTTGATGAGTCAAGTTGATTAAAGGCTTCAAATAGCATTTGAATACGACTTTTTGGAATTCCCATTCCCGTATCTTTTACTGAAATTGTAATAGCAATTTTCTCATCGCTAATGATTTCAGCAGAAACCTTAACATGAATTTCACCTGTTTCAGTGAATTTTACTGCATTACTTAACAAATTAACTAAAATTTGTCGAATTCTAGTAACATCACCGCTTACTTTTTCGGGTAAGTCTGGAGAGAAACTTGTTAATAATTCTAAGTTTTTACTCGCTGCTCGAGCTGCAATTAAATCTAATCCAGATTCAACACATTCATAAATACTAAATGGATTATTTTCTAACTGTAATTTACCCGCTTCCATCTTTGAAAAATCTAAAATATCATTAATCAAAGATAAAAGAATATCGCCACTTCCTTTAATTGTTTGAACATAATCTTTTTGCACTGAACTTAAAGAGGTTTCTTCTAATAATGAAGTAATCCCAATAATTCCATTTAAGGGCGTGCGAATTTCATGGCTCATATTAGCAAGAAATTCACCTTTTGTTCGCGTTGCAATTTCGGCATTATATTTAGCAGATTTCAAATCACGAATAGTGGTTTTGAGGTTTTTATTTAAAATAGAAAGTTCTTCATTTCGAGCGGCTAATTCTTCATTCATTGCATCGAGCACTTCTTCGCGGTATTCTGCTAAGGCTTCAGCTTGATTTTTTGCAGTGTAAGTTCGACGATTTTCTCTTAATACTACAATACTTACAATAATACCAATAAATAATGCAATTCCTCCCGATGAAGCTAGGAGCAGTTGTGTATCAAGATACGCATCATTTGCTTGTCCTTCAGAAATGCGTTTTGATTCTTTTTGAAAGAGCAATAATTCTTGTAATCCTCCAAACGATTTCATATAGTAAGGCATAATTTTGTCATGAATTAAAGAGCGCGCATCTTCAAGTTGTTCAGCGACAATTAATTGAGCAATTTCTTGACGTATTTTAGAACTTTCTTGACTCGCTTCACGGGTTTGATCGAGGTATTCTCGTTCTCTCTCACTTAAATTAAGTTTAAATAAATCTTGACGTACTGTTAAAAATTCACTTGCTAAGAAAATAAAATCTTGATATAACTTTTCTCGATTAAAAGGATCATCAACAATTAGCATTCCTTGCAAATTAAATAAGCGCTGCATTGAAATGCGATGTAGAGCATTTAATAATTCACTTTTAACATAAGTTTTAGTGACCACATTACGCATTTGATTATGAATAATGTCCAAACGAGAAAGCGCCATTACAGTAAGTACAACTAACAAAGTTAGAACTGTAATTACGCCCCCAGCAACTAACCATTGTGAGTTCAGTTTCTTCAAAATTTTCACGAATTTTCCTTTTGTTGTAATCCTTTAATCGTCGCCATCGGGTTGATACTCTCGTTCTTCTTTTAATAACATTTCAGCGGCGGTTTCATTTTGAGCAAAAATGATTTTAACTTGATACCGATCTTCACTCGTTAAAGCAGCGCGTAATGTTTTAGCTTCTTGTTTTGCTTCAATAAATTTAGGAAAGCTGGTGATTTTCTCTAATTTTTTATCGGCAAAAACTTTATAAATAAAATAAGGCATGGAGAATTCCTCTGTGAGTTATAATTAGCTTATTTTACTATCATTTTCATTTCTTGACTAAAAAAAATTGCTATGTCAGATTTTACAGCTTTCACTTTACAATCACCTTACAAACCAGCGGGCGATCAACCTACGGCAATTATTCAATTAATCAATGGGTTAGAACAAGGCTTTTCTCATCAAACTTTATTGGGCGTGACGGGTTCTGGAAAAACTTTTACGATTGCGAACGTGATTGAAAAAGTCCAACGTCCGAGCTTAATTCTCGCTCCAAACAAGACCTTAGCTGCACAATTATATGGCGAAATGAAGGAATTTTTTCCCCATAATTCGGTGGAATATTTCGTTTCGTATTACGATTATTATCAACCCGAAGCATATCTACCAAGTTCAAACACTTACATCGAAAAAGATGCGTCTATTAACGCACATATTGAACAAATGCGGCTTTCTGCGACCAAAGCAATGTTGGAACGTCCCGATGCGATAATTATTGCAACCGTTTCAGCGATTTACGGTTTAGGCGATCCCGATTGGTACATGAAAATGATTTTGCATTTGGTGCGCGGAGAGAAAATTGATCAACGAGTTGTTTTAAGACGTTTAGCCGAGTTGCAATACACTAGAAATGACATTGCATTAGATCGTGGAATGTATCGCGTGCGCGGAGAAATTATTGATATTTTTCCTGCCGAATCTGAAAAGGAAGCCATTCGCATTGAATTATTTGATGATGAAATCGATTCTATCCGTTATTTTGATCCCATTACGGGGCATTTGGGAAATAAAATTCCTCGCGTGACTATTTATCCAAAAACGCATTATGTTACGCCTCGTGATGTTTTATTAAAAGCCGTCGAACACATCAAAGTTGAATTAAAACAACGCTTAGAAGAATTAAGAAATTCAAATAAATTAGTCGAAGCCCAACGTTTAGAAGAACGCACCCTTTACGATATAGAAATGATTAATCAAGTCGGTTATTGTTCGGGAATAGAAAATTATTCACGTTATTTATCGGGTAGAAATGCAGGAGAACCACCGCCAACTTTATTTGATTATTTACCATCGAATGCTTTGTTAATTATCGATGAATCGCACGTTACCATTCCTCAAATCGGTGCAATGTTCAAAGGCGACCGTTCTCGCAAAGAAACTTTAACACTTTATGGCTTTAGATTACCGTCCGCATTAGATAATCGACCGCTAAAATTTGAGGAATTTGAAAGACTTGCACCTCAAATGATTTTTGTTTCTGCAACACCAAGCGTCTATGAATCAGAACACGCCCAACAAATCGTTGAACAAGTGGTTCGTCCAACCGGTTTAATTGATCCAGAAATCGAAGTTCGTCCTGTTTTAACACAGGTCGATGATTTACTCTCAGAAATCCATTTACGGGTTTCTAAAAACGAGCGCGTTTTAGTCACCACTTTAACGAAAAGAATGTCCGAAGATTTAACAGATTATTTGCGAGAACATAATACCAAAGTGCGTTATTTGCATTCGGATATTGATACCGTCGAACGGGTTGAAATTATTAGAGATTTGCGATTAGGTATTTTTGATGTATTGGTAGGCATTAATTTATTGCGAGAAGGCTTAGATATGCCGGAAGTTTCTTTGGTGGCAATTTTAGATGCAGATAAAGAAGGTTTCTTACGTTCAGAAAGGTCGTTAATTCAAACTATTGGGCGGGCAGCGAGAAACCTCAATGGTAAAGCCATTCTTTACGCGGATAAAATCACTAATTCAATGCAACGCGCCATTGCAGAAACCGATCGTCGACGTGCAAAACAAATTCTTTTTAATCAACAAAACAATATCACACCCATTGGTATTCACAAAGCAGTCAATGATATTTTAGAAACCCATCAAGAAACCGTTGAACAACCTAAGTTTGTGTTACCTAAAAATTTTGAAATGCTCTCACCAGATGAATTAGCTAAAAAAATCAAGAAATTAGAAAAAGAAATGTTAAAACTTGCGAGCAACTTAGAATTTGAAAAAGCCGCGAAAACTCGTGATTTAATCAAACAATTGAGAAACCAGTTATTATTTTATTAGTTTTTCATCCACCAAGTGGCTAATAAAACGCTTTCTCCATTAGGATAATACAAAGGAAGTTTCTCTGGTTGCCCAAATTTGTTTCTATATACCACTCGATGCGCATCAATAAACCAATTTGGAACAATATATTCTCCGTGCAATAACACTCGATCTAACGCATGAATGGCAGTTTTCATATCCGAATGATTACTCGCTTGAATAACTTTATCCACTAAATTATCAATCGCTGGATTCTCTAAACCAATGTAATTGCGAGAACCATTTTGTTTTGCAGAAGATGAATGCCAGAAACCAAGTTGTTCATTACCCGGCATTTGTGATTGTGGAAAGCTCGCAACAATCATATCGTAATTAAAAGTTTCTACCCGTTGTTTATAAAGAGCGGGATCAACAATTCGATACTCAACTTGAATACCTAATTTCATTAAGTTCTTCACAAACGGAGCAACAATACGTTCAAATGCTTTCTCAACTAACAAAATGGTGAAACGTAGTTCTTCACCTTGTTTGTTTTTTAGAAATTGCTGACCTTCGGGCACTTTCCAACCCGCTTCTTCTAAAAGTTGCTTTGCTTGAAGTAAATTGTTTCTCAAACTATTAGGCGGATTTGTATTAACAGGATTCCACTCTTTAGAAAAAACATTTTCTGGCAATTGTGAACGAAAAGGTTCTAATAAAATTAATTCTTCTTTAGTTGGCAAAGGTGGCGCAGCTAATTCTGAATTACTAAAATAACTGTGACAACGTGTGTATTGTTTATAGAAAAGATTGTCATTTGCCCATTCAAAATCGTATGCTAAATTAACCGCTTTTCTCACTTTAATATCTTGAAAAAAAGGCTTTCTTAAATTAAAAACAAACGCCTGCATTCCCGCGTTATTTTGATGTTTGAGCATGGTTTTTTGTAATTCACCACTTTCAAATTTTGCACCTTTCATTTCAGTCACCCATTGTTTTGAGCTAGAAATATCCATAAAATCAAAATCACCCGCTTTTAAGGCTTCTAATTGAACGGTCATATCTTGATAGTATTTATATTTGATATGCTCAAAATTATACATTCCTTTGTTGACATTTAAATCTTTTCCCCAATAATCTGGATTGCGTTTAAAAGTGATATTTTTTCCTAAATCATAACTCTCAATTAAATAACGTCCACTTGCAACGGGTTTCTTCAACGTTGTTTTAATAAAATCCTCACCTTCTAACCAATCTTTTGAAAAGACTGGCATTTGTCCAATAATCACATGAAGTTCTCGATTTTCACGTTTGAAATTAAAACGTACTGTTTTTTCATCAATCACTTGACAATTTTTTATATCAGCCCAATATACCTTGTAATGTGGATTTGCAATGTCACTCATTAAGGTTTCAAATGAAAACTTGACATCTGCTGCCGTAACGGGTTTTCCATTAGAAAAAATTGCCTTTTTGTTCAAACGAAATGTAATTGATAATTTGTCTTCAGAAAGGGTTGCATCTTCCGCCAATAAACCATAAGAAGTTAAATGCTCATCCATACTACTTGCCATTAAAGTATCAAATAACAAACCTAATCCTTCGGCGGCGATTCCTTTGAGCAAATAAGGATTGAGAGAATCAAAACTTCCAGTCGCCGCTAAAACCAACGTTCCTCCCACAGGTGCATTGGGATTAACATAATCAAAATGAGAAAAACCAGCGGAATATTTAGGGGTTGTTCCCCATGTAATTGCATGATCTGCAAGGACTATTTGTTGAAGCATTAAACAACTTAGAAATAATAAAACTCTCATAATTTCCTCTTTTTTAAACGTAAGGATTGAAAGAATGTTAAAAGAAACTGCACAAATTATTGAAACCTTTGTTGAAACCGACGGTTCTCAATGGGCATTTGTAGAAATTCATCGACGTGGAATGTGCGGAACTTGTCAAGCCGAAGGAAGCTGTTCTACAAATCTATTAGCGGATTTTTTTGCTCACCGCGCTCAACATCGTTTGAAACTACCCAATACCCTCAATGCGAAACAAGGTGATTATATCACGGTTGGTTTATTAGAAACGACTTTTTTGAAATCGGCTTTTTTGATCTATTTGTTTCCCATTTTATTGTTATTTATCTTTGGTTTTATTGCACAAATGCTTTTTGCACCTTTAAACGATTTGTGGATTGGCATTGCAAGTTTAAGTGGTTTTGCCATCGGTTTTTTGATTGCTTATTTGATGAGTCAAAAAACAAATAGAAACCCTAATTATCAACCAATCATGTTAGAAAGTTCTTTAAATCGATAAAGCGCGGTTAAGGCTTGTTTTGGACTCATTTCATCGGGTTTTAATAAAGAAAGTTCATTTAAAAGTAATTGAACATTTTGAGGAATCACTTCTTCTTTTGTTTCAAAGATCAGCGGCTGCTCAGGTTGAATTAAATGGCTTTGTTGTTTCTCTAATTGTTTCAAACGTTTCTTTGCTTGTTGAATGACTTCTCTTGGCACGCCCGCTAATGCTGCCACTTGTAGTCCATAGCTTTTATTTGCTGCGCCTTCTTTCACTTGATGTAAGAAAATAAGTTTATCCGCTTGCTCAACGGCATCTAAATGAACGTTTGAAATATTACTATGTAAATTAGGAAGTTGCGTTAATTCAAAATAATGGGTTGCAAATAAACAAAGTGCTTTCACTTTCTTTGCAAGATGTTCTGCACACGCCCACGCTAAAGAAAGCCCATCAAAAGTGCTTGTTCCTCTCCCAATTTCATCCATTAAAACCAAACTTTGCTCAGTTGCATTATGAAGAATATTAGCGGTTTCTGTCATTTCAACCATAAAGGTCGATCTTCCACCCGCCACATCATCACTTGCTCCAATTCTTGTAAAGATTCGATCGACTTTTCCTATAATCGCTTGATCAGCGGGAACAAAACTTCCAATATGCGCCAAAATAACAATCAAAGCGGTTTGCCGCATAAAGACTGATTTACCCGCCATGTTTGCACCTGTAATTAAAAGAAGTCGACGTTGTGGATTTAAAAAAACATCATTAGGTGTAAAAGCATTTTCCAATAACGATTCAACCACAGGATGACGACCATTTTCTATGTTAATTCCAATGCTATTTTGAAAGGTTGGACGATTAAAACGCAAAGTTTCTGCACGTTCGGCTAAATTATGCAATACATCTAATTCTGCGAGCGCAATTGCACTCTGTTGTAATTCGGGAATATTATCAATGAGTTCATCTAAAATTCTTTCGTAAAGATATTTCTCCCGAGCTAATGCCCGTTCTCTCGCACTTAATGCTTTATCTTCAAAAGATTTTAATTCTGGTGTAATATAACGTTCTGTGCCTTTTAAGGTTTGTCGACGATGATAATCTGCGGGGATTTTATCGGCTTGTGAACGATTTAATTCAATGTAATAACCATGCACACGATTGAAACCGACTTTTAAATTCGCCAAACCCGTGCGTTCTTTCTCACGTTGCTCTAAATTGATCAAGAAACCATCAACATTTTCACTTAATTGACGTAATTCATCTAATTCTGGATCAAATCCATTTGCAATCACGCCACCTTCACGAATGATTTGTGCGGGGTTTTCTAAAAGTCCTTTTTGTAATAACTCGTACAAATGCGGAAAGGTTTGAATATTGAGAGCAAGTTCTTTTAATTTTGGAGAGGAAAGTTGTTTTAATTCGATTTGCAACAGCGGCAACCGTTCAAATGCAGTGCGCAAATGCACCAAATCACGCGGTCGAGCACTGCGCAATGCCACTCGTGCTAAAATCCGTTCGATGTCGCCGATGCCTCGCAGCAATGAAATAACTTGTTGATTATAAATGCTTTTTAATAATTCATCGACCGCGTCTAAACGTTGTTCTAAAATCCAACGATCTCGCAAGGGTCTTTGCAGCCAACGCCGCAATAATCGGCTTCCCATTGGGGTTGCGCAACGATCCATTAATCCCGATAAACTGCTATTTATGTTTCCAATCAATGGGTTATCTAATTCTAAATTTCGTCGTGCCGCGACATCTAAAACAATCGCTTCGTCGTGGCGTTCGACGCGCAGGCTTTGCAAATGCGGCAAGGCGGCTTTTTGGGTGTCGTTTGCATATTGCAACAAACAACCCGCCGCCGCAATCGCAACTGTCATGTCTTCCGCCCCAAAACCTCGCAATTCTTGCGTGCCAAATTGTTGATTTAACAGACGTTTTGCGGTGTCTTGACCAAAATACCACACAGGTCGACGACTTGGTTTGTAATTAGTTGAAAAAGTTAAAGAAGTTTGTTCGCTGACTAATAATTCGGCGGGATTTAAACGGGCGAGTTCGGTATCGAGTGCGGATTGACCTCTAACCTCTTGAATTATAAAGCGTCCGCTGCTGAGATCGAGCGCGGCGATGCCGATTAAAACCCCATCCTCAGTGTGGGCTGCAACCAATAAATTATCGCGGCGTTCGTCGAGCAGGGTTTCTTCGGTCAAAGTGCCAGCGGTGACAATGCGCACGACGCGACGTTCGACGGGATTTTTTCCATCTGGTTCAGAGACTTGCTCGCAAATCGCCACCGATACGCCCAACCGCACCAATTTCGCCAAATAGCCATCGACCGCATGATACGGCACGCCCGCCATCGGAATCGGATCGCCGCCACTTTTTCCGCGTGCAGTGAGCGTAATATCGAGCAATTTCGACGCGGTTTGCGCATCTTCATAAAATAACTCATAAAAATCGCCCATTCGATAAAACAACAGCACGTCGGAATATTCAGCCTTAATGCGCAAATATTGCTGCATCATCGGGGTATGTTCTTGAAAATCAGCCATTTTATTTTAATCTCTAAACCATTTTGAAAACGCTAAATTATCGGCTTTTTTTAGCATTGAATGCAATTTTGTTTATTTTTAAAATATAAAATCACAATAGAGTTGTTATGTATTTTTATACATTATTCAACTAATGTTTTTGAACTAAAAGTTCTTCAAGATTTAGCTATCTTGTTCGTCTAATTTTGCTCTATATTTTTTTTGAAGACGACGGGATTTGAAGAAATCGCTCAAACGTTGTCCACAAATATCGGCTAACACCCCACCCGTCACGCTAAGTCTATGATTATGGCGGGGATCGATTAAAACATCAAACACACTGCCCGCCGCCCCTGTTTTGAGATCAAATGCGCCAAAAATCAAATGTTTAATGCGTGCATGAATCATCGCTCCCGCACACATCGCGCACGGTTCAAGCGTGACATACAAATCCACTTCTGGCAAACGGTAATTTTTTAAAATTTGACCCGCCGCCCGCAATGCAAGGATTTCAGCGTGAGCTGTCGCATCTTGTTGAAAAATAGGCTGATTCCAGCCTTCACCAACGATTTTACCTTGCCAAATTGCCACCGCTCCAACTGGTATTTCACCCATTTTCGCTGCCCGATCCGCTAATTTCAGCGCGTGAAATATCCATTTCTCGTGTTCAGTTTCTTGCATAGAAAATTAAAGCATCTCTTCATTATTTTGTTTAAAATTGGTATCGTTTATTTATTTTTGTGAATTATATCAAAAAACATTCTATTGCCTAGATAGTTGTTAAAACTTATTATATAATTTTCCAAATCAACTTTCCTTTCTCATAAAAAACAATGCTTACAACGCGCATCGGCGAATTATTGCAACAAGCCAATCTAATTACAGAACAAGATATTCAACGCGCTTTAGAATTTCAACAACGATTTGGTGGACGGTTTGGGGCGGTGTTGATTCGAATGGGAGCGGTGTCGGAAGATGTGGTTTTATTCCATTTAAGTCAACAACTTAGCCTTCCATTGCTTAAAGATTTGCCCGAACTCGAATCCATTCAAGCGGCGGTTGAAACGAGCAATATTTCAAAAGATTGGTGGATTGATCAACAATGTTTGGCTTGGAAAAATCAAGATAATTCAATTAGTTGTACATCTCGTGATCCGCTTGATCCCACGTTGCAAGAAATCATTAGTCAAGCCTTTTCAAATCATCAAATTAATTGGTATTTGTCGAGAAATCAAGATTTAGATAAACTATTGGATTTATTCACAAAATTTCAACAAAATTCGTGGTTTGGCGATCAAGATGATGTCGGACATTTAAAAGAATTAGCCGAAGGTGCGCCAGTCGTTGAATTTGTGAACAATATGCTTTCTCAAGCAATGGATCAACGGGCTTCTGATGTTCACGTCGAACCTGAAGAAAGACATTTCTATGTGCGTTATCGAGTCGATGGGGTTTTAAGAGAACATTTGAATTTACCAAAAGAGCGTTTTCCAGCCATTGCATCTCGGGTAAAATTGATTTCTGGATTAGACATCTCAGAACGTCGACTGCCGCAAGATGGGCGGCTCAACATCCGAGTAAGCGGGCAAGAATTAGATATTCGGGTTTCTACTTTACCAGGCGTGCACGGCGAATCGATTGTGATGCGTTTGTTGCCTAAAGAACGACAAACCAGTCGATTAAATCAACTCGGATTTCTCTCCGATCATTTGAAATTATTTCAAAAATGGGTGAATGAACCGCATGGAATTGTTTTAGTGACGGGTCCGACGGGGTCGGGTAAATCCACTACTTTATATGCAACTTTGGACGACATTAACGATCATACCCGTAAAATTATTACGGTTGAAGACCCCGTCGAATATCAATTACCCCACGTTACGCAGGTGCAAGCGCACAGTGAAATTGGCTATACTTTTGCGCACGCCTTGCGGGCAATTCTTCGCCAAGACCCTGATATTATTATGATTGGGGAAATTCGTGACGTGGAAACCGCTGAAATCGCTGTACAGGCTTCGTTGACTGGACACATGGTATTATCCACTTTGCACACCAATGACGCGGTAAGTGCTTTTACACGCTTGATTGATATGGGTGTTGAGCCGTTTTTAGTGGCGACTTCGGTGCGAGCGGTGCAAGCTCAACGTTTGGTGCGTCGTTTGTGTCCGCATTGTGCGCAACCCTTTGATCCACCTAAAGATATTTTAGAACAAACTTTGCAATTATTACCCAAAGAAATCAAAGTTGAAACCCCAAATTGGAAGAAATCAGTGGGTTGTTTTGAATGTCAATACACGGGTTACAAAGGGCGAATTGGGATTTATGAATTGGTGTACATTACACCTGAATTACAAACCCTTATTTTAAACCGTTCTCACGCGAATGAAATGAGAAAAATTGCCAATCAATTAGGTTTTAGAACATTAAGACAAGATGGTTGGATCAAAACATATTCTGGCATTACAAGTTTAGAAGAAGTCATGCGCGTCACTGAAAATTCAGGTGCTTTGCTAGAGTAATTTATTGCAGTTGTTTAACTTCTTTCACAGTTAATCCTGTTACTTTTGCAATCCCTTTTGCTTCACCTTCAATTAAACCTTCTACTTTGCCTTCGTTTCTGGCGGTATCGACATTGTACAAAAAAGGTCGATAATTTTTTACATTATCAACCTTTTTTAGTTTAACAAAAACTTATATTAACACGGCAAGAAGAAAAAGTCTGGTGAATCTAATGACATGAGTTCAAAAACTATTTGTGAAGAATCATTAGGATCACGAACAGGTTTTAAAATAACCTTCATATCTCCCAATCCACCGGGTAAAAATTTCAAGCGTGGAATTGTTAACGTTAAATCAGTTGAAATCGTTGGCATTAACGCTGATCCAGAAGGACAACCTGTTGGAGTCGTTGTCGTTCCACCTGTTGTTGTGCCGCCTGTAGTAGTTCCTCCAGTCGTTGTTCCACCTGTGGTCGTACCGCCGGCTGAGTCTGTTCCTGTTAAGCCATCGACGCTATTGGTACTTGCACCACCCGACCAAGGACGTGCGTTTCTCCAAGTTTTATAAGCCGCTACGTCAGTGATTTGAATAGCGAGACTTAAAGTGCTGAAGGAAAAATTGCCACTAGGATTGTGCAGTACAAAATTAACATATTTTGGTGCTGTTAAGGCGCTCCCAGAATACAAAGGCATAGACAATCCACCTGCAGGTGGTTGTAATGTTACACCCATGCATGAATAGAGGATATTATCTGTTGTTACAGGACAACTAGAAGTAATGTCTTGGGGAATTGCTCCGACAACGGGTTGTTGACCAGAAGCACCAATCCAATCATTTGATTCCCCACGAATATTTGCGTATTTAGTACCAGGAGGTAATAATACTTTGATTCTTAAAGTATTTCCACCTGTTAAACTAGGTACGATCATATCATAAGGCGGTGCACTGTTCTTGCTATAATCGGCGTTGATAACATGCTGCGCATCACTTGTAGGAGCGCTGTAAAAAGTAGTGCTTAAAGATGGTGCTGTTAAATCCACCGCAAACGCTGCAAACGCACTAGAAGTCGTTAAAACCATTCCCAATACAGAGCTGGTTAAAATTGAAAAAGCCTTTTTCATAGCAAAATCCTCAGGTTATTTAGACAAGGTTTGATCGCAAGTCAAGAGCTGAATATTTGTTGGCTTAAACAAATACCGATTGGGGCTTTTTGGATCAAATACTTGTTTTAAGTTAATCCGCATATCAGCAAAACCACCCCCTAAATATTTAACTCGAGGTAATGTAAGACTTAAAGCTCCATCTAACGTCGATAATAAATTAGCATCAGTTAAATCACATTGAGGAGGGTTGACTGGTACAACAGAAACAGTATCACCAATCCCATCAGTGCTACCAGTACCACCAGTACCAGCCCAAGGACGAACATTTAACCAAGCGTTATAAGCTGTCGCATTGGTAATTTGGATACTAATGCTTAGGGTACTGAAAGTGAAAGTGCTGGAGGAAGGATTATGCAATACAAAATGTACATATTTTGGTTGGGTAAGCTCTGTGCCAGCATATAAAGGCATAGACAAACCACCCGCTGGAGGAGATAAAGAAACACCATCACAAGAATAACTTACGCCATCACTAGAAGAAGGACATGATCCTGTAACATCTTGATTTAAAACACCAACAACAGGCGCTTTACCTGTTGCGCCAATCCAATCATTAGATTCACCACGAATATTCGCATATTTAGTACCAGGAGGTAATAATACTTTTAAACGCATGGAACTATTGGGGGATAATTGTGATACCACCATATTGTTAGGCGGAGCACTATTTTGAGCATAATCAGCATTAATTACATATTGAGTTGTACCCGATGCGATTGCTTTGTAATAGGTGCTGCTTAATGAAGGTAAAGTCATGTCAACGCTAAATGCAGCAAAAGCTTGACCGACACTTCCAACAATAAATCCTATTACTGCTAAAACAATAAAAGACAATTTAGTCATGTTAAAAAGCTCCTAAAAGTAAAAAGCGCCCAACGCAAAAATTACGTTAAGCGCTTTCAAGAATTATAATTCCTCGTTAAAAAGGATTATAAACCCATGTCATTTCCTGCTGGGGTTGCATCCCATTGACGGTTAGTCAATTCAGGAGCGCTTGTAGCTTTTTCTAAAATAGAGTTGCTAGTGCCTGCTGTAGTAGCAAAGTATTTATGAGACATTGCTAAAGTAGGAAGACCTGCATAGTTACAACCAGCAACGGGAATTAATGATAAGTTGTACCAACCACTTTCATAAGACCAATCTGGGATCAAATAGTTCACTTCTGAATATAACAATTTGGCAACAGTTGTACCACCTGAGAAAATGTCACCAGTTACGACTGAATTTTCTTGGTTGTCATAAGAGGTCAAACTATATTCAACTGTACCATTGGTTTTAAATGGAGGTGTATATAAAGCACCCGTTAATTCAGCCACAGTAGGAGCTAAACCATCGCAAACATGGTTAATGCGGTGACGATATTTGGTTGGGAAAGTGATTTGTAAATTAGTTTTGTTAGGACCAGCTTTAGGTTGTTCATACGAACCCATTAAATTACTAGTAGCTAAGGCATGCTCTAATTCAAAAATATTATCAGAGCCGAATCCACCAAAACCACGACCAATAGAGGTTTCAACTGCTAAACTAACATCAAAACGATCGCTGGCAATTACACGACCATCAAAAGTAGCAAGTGTGCGTGGATCAACGATATTAGATTTATTGTCCCAAATTTCGCCAGCTAACGCAGGAATACGGTAGCCCATGCGATCGCTGTTGTCTTCTTTAACTAATTCAATAGAACCAGTTAAGCGCACAATGTTTGGATCAGCTGAACGAATTACACCAACTGGAGTAGGGCAAGGAGCACCATTTGCCGCAGTAACATTCATAAAGGGTGTTGTTTGGCATTGACGGGAGCTATCTAAACGACCGGTTGACATCACCTCTGCGCCGCCAACAGTGCCAGCGACAACGTTCATGCCTTGAATCGTGGTGCGTGATTCGTCAAAAATTTTGATTAAGTCAACTTTAGACATACCTTGTTTAACAGTAACAACACCAGTTGGGGTTGCAACAGTTCCAGCAGGTACACCGTACACACCGATTACTTCAATGTGACCTTCTTCGTTGATATCACCTGCGTCGATGCTTAACATACGAGGGTCAAATAATTGTTGACTTACTGCCGTTTGAGAAGCGAAAACTGCTGGATTGAAACTCGTACGGATAGAATCATCATTTGATTCCATGTATGCTTGACCATTTTTGTTCACGATGTCGAAACGACATACGTCAGCAGGAGTCAAGTAACAGATAAAGTCGAGGACTTCTGTTGAGTGCGCTTTAGAACGTAAAACAATTTTAGCTTTAACAGCAACGTCATTACGAGTATTGACGATGGCAACTTTAGTTCTCCAACCGTTTAATACGTTATAGTAAGGTGCTAATAAAACTTGACCAACACCATCTTCTGCTAAATGTACAGCAGAAGCTGTTTGGCTCATGCCGATACCGGAGGCTAACGCCACTGCCATAATCGAAGAGAGTACTTTCTTCTTAAAAACAAAACTCATCGCAATTACTCCTTAAAAAAAAGAATGAATACCGAAATTCATAAGTTCACAGCGCATAAGCATACAGAATTGACGGGGTAAGTACAAGCCCTGTATGTGCCCATTTACATTTGCATTTCGTATAAGAGCACAAAAGCTGCATTTTCTTTGCTAACTGTACGTAACTCTTTACTGGCATAAAGTCTAGCACAATTCCTAAATGGAGTGCAACACAAAAAAGCCACATTTTTTGAAAAATTGTTGCGGATGCGCCACAAATGCAATTAATTTTAAATAGAGCAAATATCATGCCTAGTGCATCAGCTTCTCAATATCCTCAATCGAGAGTTTAGTCACCTTCACAATAAATGAAACCTCTAATCCCTCAGCAAGCATTGCTTTCGCTGTTTCTAATTTTCCTTCGAGTTTTCCTTCGAGTTTTCCTTCAAATTTACCTTTGTTATAAAAGGTTTGGCGTTCTTTAGCGATTGCACTTTCTAACATGGTTCTTGCCTCCTCTTTGCTATGATAAATGGTTTCTAAGGCTTGATAATCAATAGGTTTTCGGTGTCCATGCACCATTAATTGTTTAAACCAATTGAGCAATAATGAAATAGCGTGTTTGTCTTCTTTTTTATCGAATAAACTCAGCAATTCTTCTTTTAGTAATTCAATGTCTTGATGCGTTTCTGCTAAAAATAGCATTGAAACAACGTTGCTTAATTTTAAAAGTTGCGTTTGAGTGTATTCATTTGTGGCAATTTTAAAATACTTAAATCGAGGTGCGTATTGTTCAAATAAATCAGGTTTTTCTAAGAGTTCTTTAAAATCAGTTGTCGCCGTCCAACGTTCATTGCCTGAATATAACACAATTGGAAAAATGGGTGGAAGTTTTGCGTTGCTTGGATGGTTTTCTGCATAATCCAACCAAATACTGCTCATGTAATGCAATACTCTCAACGCCATAAAAAGATTATTTGAAGATTGAAATTCAATTAAAATATAAACATACGCATCTTGTTGTTTAAATTTAACTTTATAGAGAATATCACTTTCGGTTTCTTTATAATGTGGGTTGATATAACTTTTATCAAGTTTCTCACATTGGTTAAAATCAATGTCTTTGATCCATGCTTGAGCGACAAAACACTCTAATAATTGGCGAAAGAAATGCTTATTTGAAAAGAGTTTCTTATAGCCACGATCATGGATTTTGTGCATTTTTATGCCCACAGTTGCTCTAAAATTCGATAAGCTGAATGTTCTGGATGAAACCCACTAATATCGCGCATTGCTTGGTGCATTAAACGTTTTCTCAAATCAGCATTAGTAATGAGTTGCTCAAGAGCATTAAAACATTGTTCAAAGTCAGTTGTATCGATAATTAAAGCATTTTTTTGGTGCACGGCGAAACTATTTGCACCCCCAAATTGTGGCACAATCACCGCCGATCCACACGCCATTGCTTCCATCGCGGTCAAACCCATCGCTTGAAAGTTTGAGAAATCAACAAAAATATCAGTTGCTCCCAATAAATTTGAAATTTGCTCAGAATTTAATAATTCCAAATTTATAAAGTTGAAATCTCTTGGTAATACTAAAAAATGCGGATCATCGTTTTTAGAACCAAAAATAGTAATCTCAATTTTATCGGCGTATTTTTGTTGAATTTCTTTTAAAATCAACATCGTATGTTTAGGGCTTCGCCGAATGCTCGACGGACGCACCATTGCAGTGATATGCAATTTTTCTTTTAAATTCAAACGATTACACAAAGGCATAAAACGATCAATATCTAAAGACGCGCCGACCATCGTACAATGTTGATTTGTTTGGTATTTTATTTCTTGTTGATTCCATTGCGTTTTTGTAAAACGAATCCGATCAAAATAATAAGACAACCACGCATCCCTAAATCCTTGATTTTTACGGAAATAATACGAAGCCAACCGTCGTCGCCACCACAAAGATTGCCAGATTTTTGGAAAAGATAGCGGTTTCTCAACAAAGAAATATGGTTCAAAATCCTGAATATAATACCCTTTTGCAATATTTTTTGGTAAAGATTCTAACCATGCCACCGAATGATTTGCTGTTGCAATTATTGCATCAAAATTTTGAGTTATTTTAATCAATTGTTCTGTATTTTCTATGTATAAAACGGGCAAATTTAAATGCGGATGATTTAATTCAAATATATTTCTAAATGCCGCCAAATTAATTAAATAAACTTCTAATCCCATGCGTTGCATCGCGGACGCTTCGGCAATGACGATGTTTCCACCGCCGCCCGCGTCGGTAATTGGCAACACAAACGCGAGTTTCTTACCTTTCCAACGGTATTGTCCTTGCGCAATGAAATGCCAACGTTCTAATAAAAATTTCGCCCGTGAACGAATGCAATTCATTTGTGCACTTTCTCGACAAATTTTTACACCTTCTTCTATTAAATCTTGACCATGTTTTGAAACAAGGATTTGATAGGCTCGATCGGCTAATTGCTTGCGACGTTCATGTGAATAACTTTTTGATTGTGCATGGAAAATATACACATCATCAGCAACTGCTAATTCCCATCCCGCTTTACCTGCTCTCAAAGAATAATCGTTTTCTTCACCATAACCTGCGCCGAAATTTTCTTCATCAAAATAACCAATTTTTTCGATCAATTTTCTTTTAATTAACAAACAGAAACCATTTAAGAACGGCAAACGCGGATACAAACGTGTCGCTAAAGCCCCAACTCGATTACCCATTTCCTCAACCGTCAAATCTAATGGCAAAGGATTTGTCGCCCAATCACCATTTTGTTCTATTTCTGGAATTGATTGCCAAGATGCAGTGTTGCTCAAAGGTCCGACAATGCCTATTTTCTCATTAGAATTAGCACACGCAATTAAACGATCTAACCAAAAAGGTGTTACAATTGTGTCACTATTCAATAAAATAACAAAATTATTTTTCGACTTTCTTAATCCTTGATTAGCAGCAAATGTATAACCTTTTGCTTGATCGTTTCTCAATAAAGTTGCTTGATTTTCCTGAGCAAATTGCTCTAAAAAAAGTTGCGTTTCTTTACCACTTCCATCATCAACAATCATTAAATGATACGGCAGCAAACTGTGGCGAATTATTGAATTTAAACAAATATTTACATCATTTAAGGCATTGTGAACGCACACAATAATATCAACGGGCGCATTATGAAATGCAACCCCCGCCGACTCTAATTGATAAGTTGGTAATGGCATAGTTCTTTATTTAATTAAAGGAAATTTCTTGGTGAATAAATCAATGAGTTCTTTATTTGCAGCATCTGGATCAGGAAAACCAATCACATTACGATAAATTCCATAGGCATTTCCATGATAATTGAAATACTGTGCATTAATGTTATATTTTTTGAATAAATCAAGCACATCATTAACCCAAATTAAACCACCTTTGTTATTTTCAAAGGTGGCAAGAGAAATCCCATATTCTCCAATATTAACAGGCACTTTCTTTTGACGATAGAAATCAACACCTAACTCCAATAAAATAGATTCTAAATATTTTTTATCAACGCTGTGCATTGTTTCATTATATTGAGGTTTTTGAAATTGAAATCCTAACATCGCAGAACCCGTAATGTTTTCACCTTTCATCCAACCGTTAATTTGATAACTGTAATCTTTTTTAACGCCAAAAGTGAATTTAGAATTTTGCACTGTGTACAATGATTTTGTATTTGAAATTGAAACAGAATGCTGACCACGATGACCTATAGTTTCAACTTTTTCTTTTCCCGTTTCATTAGTTGAAGATTTACCTTTCCAATCTTCCGCATAAGAAATAAAGGGATTTGAACCTTCTAAAAAATACCAATCTTCAGGTTTTTTCTCTAAATCTACAGAAATGATTTGTCGAACAAGTTTTCCTTGTGGATCGTATTCTTTAATGACAAAATCATCAAAGAAAATTTTTCCGTTATTGTTTTCAGAAATCAAGGCTGGTGTTGCAGCAACTATTTGATTATTATCAACTTTATGAAAAGTTCCTTCATAAAATTTCCAATCAGTTGTTCCCAAAGGTAAAGCCGCATTTTTCTTTATTTCTCCATCAATCATATCCCAAGGTAAAACTCGTTGAGTTGAATTGGGATATGAACCGCCATCACCGCGCCCCATTGTGTAAAGCAATTGATTTGCATATTCAAAGGGTTCATAAAAATGAAATTCATACATTATATTGGACGCTTTTAATATAAAAGGTTTATTATCTTTTGCGAAAGATTGCTCAACAATAATTAAGTGATTTTTATCAACAGAACGTATTTCATCAACTAAGGTTTGTGCATAAGAAATCCATTCTTGATTGGTAGGTGAATTAGGTTCATTTAATAAATCATAAGCTGCAATAATGGTTTCATCTTTACAACGAGTTGCAATGGCTTTCCATAAAGATTTCAAACGCTCCCGATATTTTTTATTATTTTCATCCCAGAAATCCCCAGAATAACCCGCGCTTTGATAACCACCTTGTGGGGCGTGCATATCTAAAATCAAATACACCCCATATTTACGCGCCCAAATCAAATTTTTCTCTAACCATTCCCAGCCTTCAGGTTTGTAGATTTTAGGTTTTGCATCGTCTTCAAATACTTTGTACCACATATTTAAACGAACCACATTCATACCCATTTCTGAAACACGTTTGTAATCTTGTTCATCAAAGTTTTTTGAATTGAAAACTCTTTCAGCTTCCTCATCATCATCTTCATAAGCGATAAAATTTGTTCCCATTAATGAAATGGGTTGTTCATTTGAACCTTTTACTAATTGCGAATCTTTTGCTCGAATAAAATCAGAGGATTGAGAAGGCGTAATCGTGTAATTTAAAGGAGGCGTTATTGAAACATTATCGACGTAAAAATCAACGCCTTCATTTGCGCCATGTATATAAAAAATAAAGGATTTTAATTGTCCAGAGATTTTTGGTTTTAGAGAACCTGCTAATTTCACCCAGCCTGTTTTGTTCACTGATAATCGATCAATATCGAGGTATTGAATGCCGTTATTATCTTGTTGTTTGGCGGATAAATAAAAGGTTTCAGAAGAAGGTTTTTTGAGTTTTATGTGTGCGGAAAAGCGGTAATTTACGTCGTTTTTGATGACATTTTTGAGTTCTTGGGCGGGTCCTGCGTAGGTTTCGGGGCGATCAGTGATTAAAATACTCGAATTGCCGTCTTGTTTTTCGTTAGTTTCGGGGAGAATTTTGCCTTTTCCAGCGAATGCAAACCATTGATCTGAAGCGATTTTTTCTTCAAAACTTGGATTTTTAAGCAGTTGCGCTTGAGATGAAGCCGAAAACGTCGCGCACAACATTATTGCCAGCCAAAAACGTGAAATCATAAAAATCATCCCTAAAAAATATAAAATATATTGTTCAAAAATAAGTCTAATCGCGCCAAAATGCAACCAAAAGATGCCAAAATTTCAGATAAACCGTTCTCCACGCTTGACAAAAGGTCATCGAATAACTACACTTTGCGGTTTTATTTAATGATTAAGTTTCGGAGCAAACGCTCATGAAAACCTTTAACGCAAAAGTTGAAGATATTAAACGCGACTGGTTTGTCGTGGATGCTGAGAATTTGGTATTGGGTCGCCTCGCGGTTGAGGTTGCTCGCCGTTTGCGCGGTAAACATAAACCAGAATACACCCCCCACGTTGACACGGGCGATTGCATTATTGTGATCAATGCCGAAAAAGTGCGCGTCACGGGTCGCAAAACCCAAGATAAATTGTATCACAATCATACGGGTTATCCGGGTAGCATTAAAACCACTACTTTCGAGAAAATGCAGGAAAGATTCCCCGGCAGAGCGATTGAAAAAGCTGTCAAAGGAATGTTACCTAAAGGACCTCTGGGTCGCGCCATGTTTCGCAAATTGAAAGTGTACGCAGGTACTACTCACAATCACAGCGCGCAACAACCCATTCCGCTTACACTCGCCTAAGGAATTTGTCGATGGAAACAGTAGCAGCAGCACCTAAAGCTAAACAATTCTACGGCACTGGTGAAAAGTTCTACAGCACTGGTCGTCGTAAAACGGCAGTCGCACGGGCTTTTCTTAAAAGTGGTGCGGGAAGTATCGTTGTTAATGGTCGTCCATTAGAACAATACTTCGGTCGTGAAACCGCTCGAATGGTCGTCAAACAACCGCTCGATGTGACTGATTTACATAACAAATTTGAAATTAATGTTACCGTAAAAGGTGGCGGAAACACTGGACAAGCTGGTGCGATTCGTCATGCAATTACCCGTGCATTAATTGAATACGATGAAAATTTACGCTCTCCTTTACGCAAAGCGGGTTTTGTCACTCGTGACGCACGCGAAGTTGAACGTAAGAAAATCGGTCTTCATAAAGCTCGTAAGGGCACGCAGTACAGCAAACGTTAAGTTTGGATCGGGAGTATATTTCTTATGCTCCCCTGTTTTTTCTAAAATTCCCCTCCTACAATATCACTCCGATTTAAAAATAAATAACACGCAAGGCGGGTGATAGCTTGGCAGATACGTCAGTTTATGTAATTGCGGGCATTAATTTTGTCCTCACCACCACATCGATCATTTACCTTTTAAAGCATCCCCGCGAACCGCAATCGATGATTTCGTGGTCGTTGGTATTTATTTTTCTTCCTGTTTTGGGACCGATTTTGTTTTTTATGATGGGCGAAGAAAAGCTCCGACGTTTAAGACTGCGCCGACGTTTGCGTCGAAACACGCCAGCCAACAATGCCGCGCCGAACGTTTCTCAACCCGATCCCGAACCTTCTTTTGAAATCCCAGATTTTTTATATGGATTTATTCAAATGGCGACGCGATTAAGCCTTCGACGCGCCACCGATGGCAATCAAGTCACGATTTACCACACGGGCAAAGATTCATTTCTCGCGCTGCTCGATGCGGTGTCACAAGCAAAATCGCACGTTCATTTGGAATATTACATTTTTCATGCAGATGAAACGGGTCATCAATTAGGTAATGTCTTGATTTATAAAGCAAAACAAGGCATTGAATGTCGATTATTGGTAGATTTTATTGGATGTTGGGGACGTAAGCGTTGGATTTTTTTAGAAAAATTACGCAAGGCGGGAGTCGAAATCGGATATTTTTTGCCAGTTGTGCCTTGGAAAGGGCGCGTGCGGATGAATTTTCGCAATCATCGCAAAATCGCGGTGATCGACGGCTCGATTGGTTTTACGGGCAGCCAAAATATCGGCGATGAATATGTGGGATTATCCAAAGAATTTAGCATTTGGCACGACACGCATTTAAAAATCATCGGACCAGCGGTGGCGGATTTGCAAGAAACCTTTATAAATGATTGGTTATACGCGACCAAACGTTTATTAAGAAAAAGCGTGTATTATCCGCAACTTACCACACAAGGCACTCAAGTGGTGCATATTGTTCCGTCGGGACCAGATACAAATACTAAAATTTTGCATCATTTGTTGTTTGCGGTGATTTCGGCGGCGCGACGGAGCGTACACATTGCCACGCCGTATTTTGTGCCGGACAACACGATGTTATTGGCGTTAGAAGCGGCGGCGTATCGAGGGGTTGAAGTGGTGATTTTAGTGCCTTCAGAATTGGATATGCCATTAACTTTGTGGGCGGGACGGAGTTATTATCGGGATTTGTTGTTATCGGGCGTGGACATTTACGAATATCAAGCGGGGATGATGCACTCGAAAGTGGTGATTGTTGACGATGCGTGGGGAATGGTGGGATCGGCGAATATGGATGTACGGAGTTTTCGTTTAAATTTTGAAACAAGCGTTTTTCTTTATAATCAAGAACTTGCAAAACAACTTGAAGACAATTTCCAATCGATGTTAGTCGATGCAAAACAAGTTGAATTAGCTGATACATTTCATTCGTTTGGAATTTCTTTACGCGAAGGATTTGCCCGCCTCATTTCTCCTATTTTATAACTCTTTGAAAAATAATAATAAAATTTTCATGGTGTTTGGTTTAATTGTGATCTAAAATGCGCTTTTTTTTTCACACCATTTGGAGGCAATACCATGAAATCAATCAATCAATCAATCAATCAATCAATCAATCAAAAATAGCGTAAGAAAATTTACGCGTTTGTCAAATGCTCTCTTATTAGGCTCATTTTTATTATGTGGATCAAATAGTTGGGCGCAATCTGTTGATTACACCGTCGCTACTAGCAATATATTTAATGCGGCAAACGCTCCGTTGGGTGGAGTGAGCGGATGTGCAATTACTATAGGTGATCACTACTACGCGAGCCAGCAATTTACCGTGCCAAGTAATGCTACTTACACGATAGAAACCACTTCTTCTGAAATGACGTTTTATGGGGGACCAGACACCTTCATTGCGATTTACAAGACTGCCTTTAATGCAGCCAGTCCAGCCACTGGTTTGGTCGCTTGCAATGATGATATTGATGGTGGCAGCTACTTATCACTGGTGACTACTGCACTGGTAACTGGAACAACCTACACTATTGTCATAACTTCTTATTACGACACTGCTCATTCATCTGTTTCTGGCAACGGTGGAACTGACATCATCACAGGCGCAGTGACAGCTTCATTCACGCCAAACGATGTCATTTTAGGTGCTGCAACAGGTGGTGCGGGAGGAAGTGGAGGTTCAACACCCGTGAATGCGCCGATTGATTTGCATTTCTCAAAACAAGTTGAAAGCTATTCGACTGAAATAGAATTAAAATAATGCTTTGATTTTATTCAAAAGAAAAAGCCTGCAAATTTGAGTTTGTGGGCTTTTTCTTTTATACTAATTTTTTAAAGAAATGATGCGATTGTGCTGCATCTTATAATTTTAAACCGAGCAACGTGAACGAGAGGAAAAACGATGACAAGTGGTAATGTAAGAAGTTTTACAAAGGCAAATTTTACGAGTGACGTTCTAAATTCCCCTTTGCCTGTTATGCTTCACTTTTATGCGACATGGGCTGAACCGTGCAAACAACTGACACCTATCATTAATTCTTTGGCGGATAAATACGCAGACCAAATAGTTTTTGGTAATGTGGATGTCGATCGAGATGAAGAACTCGCTTTAGAATACGGTGTTACGAGCGTTCCTACTATCTTCTTGATTGTTGACGGCGCAGTGAAACACCAGCTTACTGGTTACAAAGATAGACAATTCTTAGACATCTTTTGTAACCAGAATTTATCAAAGTAACTCATAAGATACGGTGAAAACCGTATCATTTTATTTTTTATGATGTTGTTGATTGAAATTAAAACGTAACGAAAAAGCCAAAGCAATCTAATAAAACATGGAATTGATTTTATTAGTGCGCAACAGTTGTGGAATGATCCAGACTTGCTTGAAATTCCAGCTAAAATGCTCGAAGATGAAAAACGTTATATCGGGATTGGAAAAATTTAAAAAAGTGATTTTATATGAAAGCAAGTGAGTTTAATCAACAATTCGATGAGGGAGAAAGCGTATTAGAAATGCTTGATCTTTCCCAAGCAAAACGAGTTATGCAAGAACAAACCTCGATAAAGATAGATTTTCCAATCTGGATGGTTGAATCTTTGGATAAAGAAGCTAAGCGTATTGGTGTTTCAAAACAATCCATTATTAAAATCTGGTT
Source organism: Thiomargarita sp. (assembly GCA_020718845.1). GTDB lineage: Bacteria > Pseudomonadota > Gammaproteobacteria > Beggiatoales > Beggiatoaceae > DYRG01. The sequence goes on along the minus strand of DYRG01000005.1, from coordinate 31,020 downwards.
AGCCGAACGTTTAGCATTACATCATTGATTGTTTTAAAATGTTAAATAACGCTTTGATTTTATTTAAAAGTAAAGCCCGCAAATTTGAGTTTGTGGGCTTTTTCTTTTGTATTGTATAATTTTTTAAAGTTGATACCTATGGGCATGAGTGTACATGCCCACCTGACCAGCTATAGCAGCCCGCCCTTGAAGGTTAATTTGCTGCAATTATCGTCGATGGCATCAAGCAGATTTACAATGCGCCATCCCCACTCACGGTCTGGATTCCCGTCGTCCAGTGCGCTTTGGGCTGAACAACCGATAATGGGTATGCTGTCGCCGTCGAAGCCATGCTCACTCAGCAATTGGCGTATGTCTTCTTTGGTGCAGTCAAGCAACTCGTAACCGTCGCCCCTGTCAATCTGGTTCATGCAGACGACGATGGCTCGTATGCCAGCCTCACGAGCAATTCGCAGATGCTCCGTGGTCTGCGATGTCACGCTATCAGGTGCCGATACCACCAAAATCGCGCAATCCATCCTAGATATGGCTGCCACCAGGTTCTCGGTGTATGCGTCACCTCCAGGACAGTCGATGTGTGTGTAGTAGTAGCTGTTGGTCTCGTACTCTGCCACGATGACCTCGCGGAGTTGGTCGATTTCGTTACGCTTACTACTGTCGTTATCAAAAAGGTCTCTATATAAACGGAAATCCGCTTGCTCCTTATCCGATAGCAGCTTTAAGATTGCGGCTAGCAATGTGGTTTTGCCGTGGTTGGAAGCACCTATCGTGCCGATGGTGAAATTGCGTTGGGTTTCTTTAGACATTGTGTACCTCGGTATTATTGTGTTGTTGGTGGAGTGAGTTGAACGCGTATTTTAAAAATCGACTGCTCTTTAAACCTTCGAAAGAAACAGCTACAGCTTAAGCCTGTCAGCAACTTAAAAATGGTTACAAATTTTTTAAAGTTGAACGCGGCATCATATAGTATAATACCTATGTTTTTAGGTATTATACTATAAATTAGTGCATTCTTTGAACAGTTAACAGGCAAAAAAAGGAGACAATACTATGGCAAATGAAGTGGAAAGAGATGAAGCACGTGAAGAGCGCATTGAGAAGGAAATCCTCATTGATGCGCATAGCAGAAAGGAGCGTGCAAAGGGATGGCACTTGTATATTGAGGATGAGATGGAGGCTTGTGAGTCTCCGCTTAAAACTCGCTGTCACGCGGTAAGTCAGAATTCGCCATTGAAAGAAGGCGATGAGGTGAAAATCGTTAATCTGGCTTCGCTCGAAAAGTGCCATGCGGCTAATACTATATTGGTGAAAGTCGCGCTGGAAGGAAACAAGGTGGTTGTACCGCTGTCACAGCTGATGCCGCTAGACGACGTGGATGAAGCCATGCAACAAGCGATCGCTGACTGGCATTATTTTGTGGGGCGTGGCTATCGCTTTTAATCCGTAAGGTGCAATGAAATTACACCAACAAATGATGCAAAATTTAAAAACGGCAACGTCTTAAAAATCTTGCAGTTTTTTATTGGTTCATTTCTCGGAAATTTCTGGTGCAATTGCATTGCACCCTACAAATGATAAAACCTAGCAAATGTTAAAAACTTGCTAGGTTTTTTGTTGGGTTTTCTTTATTCTAAAACAAAAGAACTGGTGGTTGAGGGTAAAAGAAAATCATTAGAAATACGACTTGCTAAAGCGTTAATTTTCTTTAAGAATAAAGTTAAATATTCATGCAAACCAATGCTTTGGAAAATATCGTCGATGCTGCCAAAATGTAATTGCGCGTGTAATTCGCCTGCTCGACGTTCGGTTTCCCAAGTATGATGTGATCCAAGTTGTTGAATTCCTTCATAAACTTGATCCATGCAATAATGCAATGAACGCGGCATATCAGCTTTTAACATCAATAATTCCGCAACCCGAATCGGGGTAATTAAATCCCGATAAACATGACGATACGCCTCAAATCCCGACAACGACCGCAACAACGCGCCCCATTGATAATAATCTGCCGCACCGCCGACATCTTTCGCGTCAGGAAGCAAAATGTGATATTTCACGTCCAAAATCCGTGCGGTATTATCGGCACGTTCTAAAAATCCGCCCAATCGCACAAACCGAAAACCCTCGTCTTGTGGCATTGTGCCCAATGTTACACCGCGCACCAAATGTGAACGATATTTTACCCATTCAAGATATTCGCTAATATCTTGTTTTCCAAAAGATTGTTCGCGCAATTCGAGCCAAATGGTATTGATGGTTTCCCACATTTCAGAAGTAATTGATCCACGAACCGCATGGGCATTTTCTCGCGCCAATCGCCAACAATCATAAACCGAGGCTGAATTGTTTTTATCGAAGACCATGAATTTTAAGACATTTTCGGGCGTAACTCGATCATAACGTTGCGAAAACGTATCGTGTAACCCGTTGATTAATAAGGTAGATCGCCAAATCTGTTGAATTTGTTGATCATTTTGCGGCAATAAAGTCATCCGATAATTCACATCGAGCATCCGCGCGGTATTTTCAGCCCGTTCGATGAATCGCGCCATCCAGTATAAATGATCCGCCGTCCGACTTAACATACTGATTCTCCTTCTAAAATCCAAGTATCTTTCGTCCCGCCGCCTTGCGAGGAATTCACCACCAACGAGTCTTTTTGTAATGCCACCCGCGTCAATCCCCCAGGAACAAAGCGGATTTCGCTGCCCGTCAACACGAACGGTCTTAAATCGAGATGTCGAGGCGCGATTCCGCTGTCGACTAACGTGGGGCAATTCGATAAGGCTAAAGTGGGCTGTGCGATGTAATTACTTGGATTTGCTAAGATTTTTTTGCGAAACATTTCAAGTTGTTCTTTAGTCGACGCGGGACCAATTAACATTCCATATCCGCCCGATCCGTGAACTTCTTTAACGACCAACTCTTCTAAATGCGCTAAAACATACGCTAAATCATCAGGTTTGCGTAATTGATAGGTGGGAACATTGTTTAAAAGCGGTTTCTCGCCTAAATAAAACTGAATCATGTCTGGCACAAACGGGTAAATCGATTTATCGTCCGCCACGCCCGTTCCGACCGCGTTTGTCAAGGTGACTTTGCCCGCTCGATACGCCGATAAAAGCCCCGGCACGCCCAACATCGAATCGGGTCGAAACACCAACGGATCAAGAAAATCATCATCTAAGCGTCGATAAATCACGTCGACGCGCCGCAAGCCCTGCGTCGTGCGCATAAACACAAACCCATCCCGCACCACCAAATCGCGTCCTTCAACCAACTCGATGCCCATTTGTTGCGCTAAAAAAGCGTGCTCAAAATACGCGCTGTTGTGAGCACCAGGGGTTAAAAGAACCACCGTCGGCGAATTCACCCCTTGAGGCGCGACGCTGCGTAAAGTATCTAATAACAAATCAGGATAATGTTCGACTGGCGCGACCGCGTAACGATTGAACAATTCAGGAAATAAACGCATCATGACCTTGCGATCTTCAAGCATATATGATACGCCCGACGGCACACGCGCATTGTCTTCTAAAACGTAAAATTCGCCTTCGCCCGCTCGAACAATATCAATCCCCGCAATGTGCGTGTAAATATTGTTAGGCACATCAATGCCTTGCATTTCAGGTCGATATTGATTGTTTGTCAAAACGTATTCGGGCGGAATAATCCCCGCTTTGAGAATGTTTTGATCGTGGTAAATGTCTGTTAAGAAAGCATTTAATGCTTTGACGCGCTGCCGCAAACCTGCTGCTAAATCTGCCCATTCTTTCGCGGGCAAAATGCGCGGCACAATATCGAACGGAATTAAACGTTCCGTGCCCTCTTCTTCGCCGTACACTGCAAAGGTGATTCCGAGCCGTCGAAACAACGTATCGGCTTCGGCGCGGCGACTTTCTAAGTGATGATTTGGTATATTTTTCAACCAGTTAGCGTATTCACGATAATGTGGACGCACCGCCCCATCGTGTTGATACATTTCATTATAAAAATTGCTCATGGCTCATCGACATTTATAGTTATGGATTTAGTTTGAGCAATGAGCAACCGTTATGCCATATTTTTTATTAGCAAAATCAATAAGATACTTTATTTTTGATTTAAATCATGCGCTATCTTTGCACATTTTAATGAGTCATGATTGTTTTTGGTGCATTGCAAAAAAGCCTCAACCTTTTATTTCAAGATCGAGGCTTTTTTTAATTTAAAATGACGGTTTATTGAGAAAAACAAAATCAACTATTGTTTGAAAAATCCCCCGAATGAATTCGAAGAAATCAACTACTGTTTGTTCTAAAATTAAATCAATTAAACATTTATATCCAATTGATTTAATTGATTATTTTTAACTTTGAGGCTTAAATCCTTGCGGGAGTTCTGACCCTTCACCAAAAAAGAATTTCTCCATTTCAGCTTCAATCATTTTTCTCGCACGCGGATCAATCGGAGAAAGCCGATATTCATTGATGATCATGGTTTGTTGACGTAACCATAATTGCCACGCTTCTTTAGAAATATTCTCAAAAATTTTCTTACCTAACTCACCCATATAAGGTGCTTTATCCAAACCTTCTGCTTCTTTACCTAATTTTACACATTGCACCATGCGACTCATAATTCATGCTCCTATCAATTGAAATGACGTTAATTGCTGTAAAAGTTTCACAACGGGGGCTGCTAATCCTACCTCGATTTTCTCAGTTGAAAACCATTGACTATTTGGTAAATCAAATTGCGATTTTTTTGCCATTAAAATATGGATCGGTGTTATATCTAAATAAAAATGGGTAAAAGTATGACGAAACATTGGAAAAATATATTTTTTTGCAATCTTTTCCTCACTATGTTCTTTAAACCATTCTTCCACAGACTCTTCACACATTGGGAAAATCCACAAACCTCCCCATAAACCTTTTAATGGACGACGTTGTAATAAAATCTCTTGTTGCGCATTTTGAATCATCAACATTTGCGTTTGTTTTATCGGCAATGCTTTGCGTTGCTTGGGAATTGGAAAACACGTTTCTACCCCTTGTTGATGCGCTTGACAAATCAGTTGTTGCGGACATTCTAAACAACGCGGTTTAGTTCTCGTACAAATCGTTGCGCCCAAATCCATAATTGCTTGCGTATACTCTGCGGTTCTTTGGATCGGCGTTAATTGTTTTGCTAATTCCCACAACTCATTTTCATTTGAATTTTCTATTATATAACAACGACTTAAAACCCGCTTTACATTTCCATCTAAGATCGTTTGGGATTGATTAAAAGCCAATGCCAAAATTGCCCCAGCCGTTGATTTTCCAATTCCTTTTAAATTAATTAATTCTTCTAATTTATCGGGAAATATCCCATTAAATTCATTCACAATTATTTGAGCAGTTTGATGTAAGTTTCTTGCTCTCGCATAATAACCTAAACCAGTCCAGAGTTGTAATACTTGATCTAAATGCGCATTTGCTAAAGTTTCTATGTTTGGAAAGGTTTTTATAAAACGTTCAAAATAAGGAATAACGGTTACAACTTGCGTTTGTTGCAACATGATTTCAGAAATCCACACTCGATAAGCTGTTCGAGGATGTTGCCAAGGTAAATCTTTGCGCCCATGTTTCTCAAACCATGCTAACAAATTTGCACTAAAGTTGTTTTCAATATTCATTAGCGCGTCGAGCATCGCCTTTTACTTTGTCGGCGGGATAACGTTGCTCATTAATAGCTATTTTATCTTGCGTGGCTTTTAAAACATCAATATCCAATCGTTCTGCAATCCGCAACAAATAAATTAAAATATCCGCCATTTCATAACTAACGGCTTGCTTTTTCTCGGGTGATAAATGCGCACTTTGCTCAAAAGTCAACCATTGAAAATGCTCAACTAATTCACCCGCTTCACCGATTAAAGCCATTGCTAAGTTTTTAGGATTATGAAATTGCTCCCAATCGCGTGCTTGAGCAAATTCAGCGAGTTGCTTAGTTAGATTTTCTAAATTATCAGAAGCCATTTTTTAATGTTCCAAACGGGGAGTTTTTTCTAAATCACCCCAGAGTTTTTCTAATTGGTAGAAATCCCGAATATGGGGTTGCATAATGTGAGCAACCACATCACCTAAATCCACCAAAACCCATTCACTGGGATTCTTTCCTTCAATACCTAAAATCCTCTGACCATTTTTTTTAGCATCGTCAGCGACTTTATCAGCAATTGCAGACACTTGGCGATTACTTGTTCCACTTGAAATTACCAAATAATCGGTCACGCCAGAAATGTTTTTTACATCTAAAATTTTGATGTTTTGTGCTTTGAGTTCTTCCATTGCGTGAACGACGACTTTTGATAATTGCTCTGAATTTAACATACGTTGTATAAACCTTGTTGAGAAATAAATTTTAAAACGGATTCGGGTAACAAATAATGCGGATTTTTCTTTTCCAAAAAACATTGCCGAATTTGAGTGGCAGAAATAGCTAGCATCGGCATTGCTTCAAATAAAATATAACCCATTGATTTTTCTTTTATTTTATCCATATTATATGTTTGATGTTTTTCTAATAATTTTTGTAATGGTTTCGAAAAGGTTTGATTGATTTCTGGACGTTGAGTAATTATCAAATGTGTTAAATCAAGCAATTTCTCCCATTCAAACCATGTTGGCAAACCAAAAAACGCATCCATTCCTAAAATTAAACATATTGGTAATTCTTTTCCAAATTCTTCACGCATTTCTAATAAAGTTTCTACTGTATAAGAAGGGCGATTTCTTTTAATTTCTCGATCATCTGCAATTAAGGTTTTTTCATTTTTAATTGCCAATTTTACCATTTCAAAACGCATTTCTGCGGGTGTTTGAGGCATTTGACGATGCGGAGGATTTGCAGAAACAATTAAATGCACCTTTTCTAATCCCAATCGTTCTGACATTTCTAATGCTAAACGCAAATGCCCATGATGAATCGGATCAAATGTTCCGCCTAAAATTCCTATCATAAGTTTCTTAATATAAGGATTCGGATGAAAATTACAAGTCTCTATTTTAACATTTTTCACGTTTTAGAAATGTTGTTAAAACCCCAATTCCTAACACACCATGCACCCACCAAACACCTAACCAAACCGGCAATATATCACGTTCCAACCATTTTTGAGATATTTCTAACACATTGACATATATAAAATAAATTAACAATGCAATCAATATTTTGCTATAACGTCCTTGACGCGGCGTGGTATGTGACATTAGCACTGCCAACGGTGCAAGTAATAAAATCGACAAAGGCGCGGAAAAACGCATTTGTAATTCCGCCATTGCACCTTTTTGATTTGAATTCCACAAATCAACATTATTTTGAGATTTAAAAGCATTCGGAAGCGGTTGAGGTTCTATGTAAATTAATACCGCGTGTTGCGAAAATTTTGTTTCAGTCATTTCAACACTTCCATGTTTCACATCATAACGAAAACCATCAAATAATACAATATATTTTGCATTAGTTTGTTCTTCGGTTTTCAAATAGGCTCGATCGGCTGAAATAACAATATTTTTTCCATCACGTTCTAATGATACAAAAACATTTTTCATTGAAGCATTTGTTTTATCAAAATGCTCAATATAAAACACGCCACGACCTTGATTAAAACTTTGAAAACGACCCGCTGTCAATAAAGAAATATCAGATTGTTGTTTGATTTCTTGACGTAATTGTTCTTGTTTTGCTTCTGACCAAGGGGCTAATATAAAACTTAAAACCCCAACAATGATTGCAATTGCAATCGCTAAATGTTGAATCTTTTGAACTAAAAACGGCGTTCCTAATCCACACGCAAACATTGCAATGATTTCATTTTCACTATACAAACGCCCTAACGACATTAGAATTGCGAGAAAGAACGTGAGAGGAATTAAAATCACAAACACCCATAACAACTTTAGTGCAAGTAATTTGAAAACAAATTCTAAAGGTAATTGACCCGTGCCAGCTTCGGCGAGAAATTGAATAAAACGTTGACTTAAATAAATCAAAACAATAATCAACAACAAAGCTAATGCAGTGGTAATAATTTCTCGATATAAATAACGACTAAAAATCAAAATTTTTCTCTCACTTTTTTAGCAATGAAATACCAAATAATAGGTATTACCACATAATAAAATATCAACCCACCCATTGCACCACTAATTATAAACCAAAACAGGCTTACCAAATAAGGATGTATTTCATATAAATACGCAAGAAATGGATGAAACTGTCCTAAACTATCGTGAACATCAATTAATAACGCACCAATAGTTGCATTACCTGATGCAAGAAGATAAAAAACTCGTTGCAAAAATGAATTTAACCCATTGATTTGATTTAATAATTCTTTAATTTTCTCTAAATGTTGTTTTAAATAAGTTTGTAAAAGTTGCTGTGCATTGGGCGTTGAAAAATAACGAGGATTTGGAACAAAATTGATAACTGAACCATCTAATTGAATGCTGGTTTTAAAACCCATAGTTGTTTTATTAAAAACAAAACTTGTTATGACAGTCAACCCACCTTCTTTAATGAATTGACGTAAAGTACGAATTGCTTGTAATTCAGAATTGATCGCCACGATTATTTTTTAAGCACTTTGCTTTGAAAGAAATTTGCCGCCATTTTACCAATGGTTTCTACCATATTTGTCCAGAAACCCACTGCCCCTTGCACTGATTCATGATGAATTTGAAATAAAACCGGATCAGGTTTTAATAATAAACGTTCAGAAATCCGACTCGTAATATCTCCATCCGCATGAATAACCGTTTGTAGAACAACTTGCTCTGTGCCAATTTCCCAAATTTTACGAATTAAAGTCATTTGAGAAGGCGTTAATTCTAAATCTGGAATATCTTGCATTTTTGAACGCGGTAAATCGTTATTCCACGCTTGACTTTCTTCATCATGAACTTCACAAAATTTTTGGAGTTCATCAATAGATGTATTATGTTCTTTAGCAAGCGTTTCTAATTTCTGTTGCATTTGATCGCAATGATTCTGTAAATCAAAATCTTTATTAACAACTTTCGCTAAAGTTACAAACATTGAAATAATTTGTTCAGATTGCGTTTGAATACGATTTAAAATAACTTGTTTCTCAACGTATTTTTGGCGTTCTTCTTTGCTTAATAAATCTTTTAACTGATTAATAACTCTCGCTCCTTGAATTGCTCGACTACGCAATTCAAAAAACGCCATTGCACCCGCAGAAGTCCAAATAATGGGTTCTCGACAATCCAATTCAACTAAAGCGTAATGATAATCACGAGAAATGTCTAATAACGCTTCTCGACGATTAGCAGGAATTTTTGTTGCAGTCATATTAGCTTTCACAATCGTGTTGATTTCTAAAGTTAATAAATCTTCTGCAAGTGTTTTAAAAGAAAATTCAGCCATAATAATCAAACTGGGTGAACAGGTGGGGTATCGGAAGCTGTTGTTTTATCTAGTTTTTCTTGGCGTTCTAAGGTATCAATTAAACCAATAAAATGTTGTAAGGCTTTAATATTTCCTTGCACAATTTCCATTGCTTGACGTTCACGCAACGCATGAAAACTTCTTACACTATCTAAAGGGGCTTGGAGAAACTCTTCAGAAAAAGCAGTTGTAATATCACCTTCTAATAAATTCATTCGACTGACGATTTGTTTTGAACCCACAACAGGTTGCATTTTTCCTTTATCATCAAGATTAACTTCACCAACGATAGTGCGAATATCCAAATTGACTAAATTATTCATTGCATTTTTAATGTCTTCTACACTGATGCCCATGTTGAGTTCCTCTAAAAATAAATTAATGGGTAGAAAAGGGTTTGTTTGATGGTGTTCCTAATTCAAAAGGCAAATCCCAATCGGTACTTTTCAAACACCGCGACAACAAATTACATAACGAGTGCATCAAACGATTATCAACCCCGATTTCTAATCCTTGTCCTTTATCAGGGTGCATACATAAAATTTGCGTCTTTTGTTCAGTTCGTTTAAACTGTAGCCGTGAAACTAAAATCGGTTCTTCACCTAAAGGAAAATGCTTAGTTTCTTCATCACGATATTCGGTTTTGAAATCACTGGTTTCAACGATTTGTTGGTGTTGAAAAGCCGCGACAGTTGCTCTAATATCGGGATTTTGATAAGGTTGTGCAGCTTCTAATTGTTGCAATAATGCTGTCCAGAGCAACTTTACATAACGTCGCGTCAACCAGAAACGAAACTCCGCATGGTCAGTGGTGTTCAAACGAAGTAACATCCGATCTTGCTGTGCGACAAAACTCATTTGCATTTGATGAATACTAGACATTAGATGCGCAACGCTCCTCAAAATCAATAGTGTGCCAGAAATCATGTTAAAAAGCAGCCCACCAACGCTTAATTACGAACAAAATCTTTGGAAAAACGGTTTATTTTATCTCGCGGGGGTTGATGAAGTCGGGCGAGGCTGCCTGAGTGGACCTGTCATCGCGGCGGCGGCTATTTTACCCGTCGATTGCACACCTATTTTACAAGTGACTGATTCTAAAAAACTTTCTTTAAAACAACGTGAACAACTTTTTCCTCTCATTAAATCGCAAGTCATTGATTGTGCGATTGGAATTGCATCGGTGGCTGAAATTGATCGGTTGAATATTTTACAAGCCACTTATTTGGCGATGCAACGGGCTTTGAAACGGTTGAAACAAGTTGATTACATTCTTATGGATGGAAAACTCATTAAAAATCATCCTTTTGGAAACAACATCACCTCGATTATTAGCGGCGATCAACATTGCTACAGTATTGCTTGCGCGTCAATTCTCGCAAAAGTGGTTAGAGATCGATTAATGCGAACTTTATCAAAGACTTATCAAAATTATGGTTGGGAACGTAACGCAGGTTATGGCACGGCAGAACATCAAAAAGCCATTCAAAAACAAGGAGTTACACCGCACCATCGACGGAGTTTTGCGCCGGTGAAAGCCTTATTTTATCAAGACGATTAAATCCACACACTCGACAATCATGTAAAATTTCTACATGATTTTCTTTCCAAGCCCATGATTTTACACGAAAACCCGTATTTACACATGAAGGACAATGTTTCCAATATCGACTCGAATGCGCGGGTGCTAAAATTAATTGCGTTCCACAATTTGAACAACGCATTCCAATAAATTGTTGATTTAATTGATATTTAATTAATTTTCCCGAACATTGCGGACATCGACCTTTACGATTTCGCCACAATCGAATTAACGCCCACCACAACGCCAAACTTAAAATCAAAACCATTTCTAACCAATAATCTTTTTTTTCGACTTTTGCAATAATTTTGGGAGTTTCTTTGGGTGATTCTTTAATTTCAACCAATTCACTTTTCTTTTGAGGTTTTAAGATGTTTATAATAGCTTGAATCGCTTGCAATAAACCCTCACTGAAACGCCCTTCTTTAAAAACTGGAATTAAAATTTCTTCACGAATGTTTTGAATTTTTGATCGATTTTTTTCGTCAAATTCTGGAGAGGTTTGAATATATAACTGTTTGTCTAATAAGGAAATGACAATTAAAATCCCTTGTTTTAATTGCCAATCTTGAAAGAGTTTTTGACTAAAAGATTCTACGCCATCCGAACCGCCTTCATAATCTCCCAATGTATAACAAGTAAAAATTACCGTTTCAACATGATGTTGACGTTCAAATTGCTCTAAAATTTCCTGTAATTTTTGACGATCTTCTAATAACAATAATTGCGCATAATCAGAAACATAACGGCTTTGTCGTTGTGCTTTAATTAAAGTTGGTTTTTTAACTGTGGCTTTTGGTTCTTCAGGTATCATTTTGATTTCATTAAGTTTTTTATTATTTGAATCGGGCGACATTTTTTCGGTTCGAGCATCGGGAATGACCACTGGTTTTTCAGTTTTCTCAAGTTTTTCTATTAAAATAAAAGGTTTCTCATTTTTATCGACTTTCTCTGGTTGAGTTGTTTTATTTTCTTCGGGTTTATTTAAAATAATGCTATCAGGTAATTGCTTTAATTGAAAAGGCACTCCCGCTAAAGGTGGATGCTCGGTAAATTGCCACGTTCCTTTCGCATCTTTCCATTGATAAATTTGTGCTGCTTGCACTGTTATGCAATACATAAAAATGAATGATCCAAAAAGGTATTTTTTCATAGATAATTAATGTATCTTTTGTTCTGAAGATTGTAACCACACACATTGACCGTTGCTCTTTTTATTAATCACCGTTAAACGTTGTTCGTGCGCGGCGAGTTCTTCTAAAGTTGGCATAATGATTGGCAAACGTGAACGGTTTTTATCGATACGACGAATTTCAGTATTTTTAATAAGTTGCGCGTTTTCACTTTGGGCTAATAAAACCACTTGCCCGCCAGTCATTGCTAAATAAACTTCCGCTAAAATTTGAGCATCGAGCAATGCACCGTGTAATTGACGTTGGGTATTATCGATGTTAAAACGTTTGCACAACGCATCTAAACTATTTCTTTGCCCCGGATACCATTTTCTAGCAAGCACTAAGGTATCTAAAATTGAACAAGTTTTATCAATTGGATTTTGATCGGTTTTCCATAATTTTAATTCACTATTTAGAAACCCCACATCAAAAGGTGCATTATGAATAATTAATTCGGCAGTTCCTATAAATTTTAGAAATCCATCAACGATTTCAACAAAACGCGGTTTATCTAATAAAAATTCATCGGTAATTCCATGCACTTTCATTGCTTCAGGATCGACTTGACGGTCGGGTTGCAAATAAACGTGAAAAGTTTGCCCCGTAATTTGACGATTAAAAAGTTCAACGCAACCGATTTCAATGATACGATGACCACTTTTAGGGTCAAGTCCGGTCGTTTCCGTGTCCAACACCACTTGCCGCATGGTTTTTTCCTTGGTTAAAATGCCCAAAATCATAACACAGAAAGCACACTTATGAACAATTTAGAAATGCAACGTTACAGCCGTCAAATCCAGCTTCCTCAAGTTGGAGAAATGGGTCAAAACACACTTTTGAAATCAAGCGTTCTTATCATTGGATTAGGCGGATTAGGATCGCCCGCGGCACTTTATTTAGCGGCAGCAGGAGTCGGTCATTTGGTGATTTGTGATTATGATCGCGTGGAACTCTCTAATTTACAACGACAAATTTTGCACACCACTGATCAGATTGGAGAAACTAAAGCGTCGTCGGCATTACATCGTTTAACCGCGCAAAACCCTGATATTCAAATCACTGCATTAGACTATTTATTAGATGATGAAATGCTGGAAAAACAAGTTTCTTTAGCGGATGTTGTTTTAGATTGCAGTGATAATTTTCCAACCCGTTTTGCGATCAATCGGGCGTGCGTGAAAGCGAAAAAACCTTTAGTTTCTGGCGCAGCAATTCGTTTTGAAGCTCAAATTGCGGTATTTGATCCTCGGCAATCGCTAAGTCCTTGTTATGAATGTATTTATAAGGATATTGGTGGCGAAGGCGACACTTGTTCGAGATTAGGGATTTTTGCGCCTTTAACGGGTGTGATCGGAAGTTTGCAAGCCGCTGAAACCCTTAAACTTTTATTAAACATTGGCGAAACCTTGTGCGGTAAATTGTTAATTATGGACGCATTAACAATGGAAATCCGCACGCTCAAAGTGCCCAAAGATACCGTTTGTCCAACGTGTAGTTAATGATATGTGGAGGAAAAATGTCTTCTAAAACAACGGCTAACAATGTCGATCAAAAAGCCTTACAAGCCAAAATCAAACGTTTAGAATTTGAGCAACTTTGTTTAGAACGTCAGCTTAAAATATTAGAAGAAGAAGTTGAGAAACAAATCATTGAACACGAAACAACTAAGAGTAGTGATGCACTATAGAATAGTGGTGTTTATTTCAAAAGTGGCAAGATAAGCATCGATAAAACAAAAAATAGCATTATCTTCACTCTTTTTCTTGCGCGCTTTCCTCCATTTGTTGTTTGATACGAGCTGTTCTTCGTTGTTTTATTTTTATATCATCTTTCAACGTTTGATTTTGCGGGTCTTGTTCAAGCAGTTTCTCAACGATTGTTAAAGATTTTTGATTCAATTCTAAGGCTTCGTTTAGTTGCTTCATTTTCAAATAAACATCTGCAATCTTTGAATAACTCACCGACAAATCGCGTTGTGATTCACTATTGAGCGGATCGGCGGCGGCGAGTTTCTCAAATATTTCATTCATCTGTTGATAGGCTTGTAAGGCTTGCTCGGTTTGTCCTAACCTTAATTGCACATTTCCTAAATTATTAAAACTCACGGACAAATCGCGTTGTGATTGACTATTGAGCGGATCGGCAGTAGTTAGTTTTTGATCTATCTCTAATTTCTTTTGATAGGCTTGTAAGGCTTGCTCGGTTTGTCCTAACCTTAATTGCACATCTCCTAACTTATTAAAACTCACCGACAAATCGCGTTGTGATTCACTATTGAGCGGATCGGCAGTAGTAAGTTTTTGATCTATCTCTAATTTCTTTTGATAGGCTTGTAAGGCTTTCGGAGTATCTCCTAACATCATCCACATATTACCTATTCTTTCAAGATTTGAACCTTTCTCGCGTTGCGCTTTGTTTTGATCGGGTTCAAGGGCATAAATAGCGTCTAAGGTTTGAATATTCTTTTCAAAGATCGGCAAAATATATTGACGTGTTCCCGCGATGTTTAAGAGTTTTTCTATATTTCCATACGTCAAGGTATTCACTGCTTTCAACGCTAAATCTCGTTGCTGATTTGCAATATCTTTTTGTTGAGTTGCAATGTTTTCTTGATGTTCGGCGCGTTGTTGCGCAAACCACGCCCAAATCGCCAATCCTGCCATGATTGCAATCACTCCCGATGACAACATTGCTGCTTGAATGAAACCACGTCGTTGGGCTTGTTTTTGACGCTGTTTCTCGGCATCGGGTAAATTCGCTGCAATCCATGCGTCATCAAAGACTTTGAAATAAATCCGATTGCGCACCCACAAATAATTTTCCAATACTTTAACCAATCCCGACAAACGCAACAAATTAATGATCGGATTCGTATCATCATCTTTGATTTTCTTCTGCCGCCGTATTTGTCGATACAAATCCAAAATTGCCGCATGATCAATATCGTTTCTTAGCATTTGAGTGCGAACGTGCTGCAAATTGTTTTCGGTTTCTTTTGAACGACTGCTGAAAAACAATTCCTCACAAATCCGATCCACGCCTTTAGGTTTCTGAACGCTTTGATCATCCGCCACCGCTTGACATAACTTTTGCGTTAAATACGGGTGTCCATTTGTCCAATATAAAATCCGTTTTAATAACGCTTTTGATGGGGTTTGTTCGCGTTTCAATCCTTGTAAGAAAAGTTCCGCTTCTTGTTGTGAAAAATCACTTAAATCAATGCGTTGCCCAATATTAAACGGCGTAATTCTCGCATCTTGAATCAATTCTGACGGCGTTGCAACTCCCGCTAAACAAAAGGTTAAACGCGCCATTTCTGGATATTGCGTCCGTTCATTAAAACACGTCCGAATTCCTGCAAAGAACTCATCGGTTGAAAACGGCAAACTTCTCACCAAATCCACTTCATCTAAAATAATCACCATCGGCGTTTCAACGTGCTTTAAAACCACTTCTTTTAAAACATTAGACCATCGTTGCAAAAATCCTAACCGTTCATTGTTATCCCAATATTCATACATCTCATCATACAAATTCAACTGCTCGGCAACCTTTGTAATCAAACCATCGTACCATTGCTCTGCTGAAAGATTATTTCCTAACGCGGTCATTTCAAAAATAACCACTTTTATTCTTTCATTGCGCAATCGCTGGGCAACCCGTGCCAATAAAGAACTTTTGCCCGTTTGCCGACTGTTCAAAACATAACAATAATTACCCTTCGACAAATGCTGATACAAATCTTCATCGGCTTGTCTGGTAATATAAGACGGCGCATTAATTTCTAATGTTCCACCACTCGCTGCATAAAACTCTGACATTGCTTGTTTCTCCTTTAACTTTCTTCTAAAATTTGCTGTAGTTTTGAAACCAACGGTGGCAAATTTAATTGCGCTGTTTGCCAAATAATTGACCAATCTACTCCAAAATATTCATGAACTACCACATTTCTCATTCCACGCATTAACTTCCAAGGAATTGCGGAATAACGTAACTCTATATCTAAAGGAATATATCTCGCGGCTTCTCCAATAATTTGTAATTCTCTTACCACTGAATTTCGTGTTTTTCGATCTTTAAGAAAAGCATCAAAATTCAAATCAGCAATATCTTCCCTAATATTAGAAATTGCTTCCAATATATCCTCAATTCTTAAACGCCACTCCCTAGACATAAATCACATCGTTCAAAATTTTATCGCGTAATTGAGGTTTTAATGCTGCTGGTGTTACTAAATCAACTTTAGCATTAAATAATGATTCTAAATAATTTTGTAACGTTAAAAATTCAAATAACCCAATAGGTTGTTTAAACTCAACTAAAACATCTATATCACTATTTTCTCTAATTTCATTACGCGCAACTGAACCAAAAATCGCTAATGATTTAATCATAAATTTATGTTGCAGTTCATCACGATGTAATCTTAATCCTTGTAATACTTTTTGTTGTGTTAGCATAATAACTTTCTCCAATTTCCTCATTACCAAGTGGCATTTGGTAATGAGAGAATGTGCATTATAACAAATGATTGCGTAAATAAACATCGTAGATTTCACAACGTAAACGGGCTTCTTGTCGACAATTTCCTCTCAATAAACCGACCCGTCGTAATAAAGAAAATCTTTCATCATTATGGCAAGTTTCTCCATTTAAAACATCACGGATAGTTTCTGCTAATTCTGGATCACGCAATAACAATAATAAACGTCGCAAATGATCGCCTAATGCGCCATCTTCTTGAATTGCTTGATTTTTAAACTGTTCTAAAGTTAAATGTCGAGCAACCATTTCATTGAATCCACTGCGGGTTAAAAACGGTTGTCCTCCTAAAAACTGATGAAAAGATTCCAATTCTTGATCTGTTTTCAAAGGATTTCCATAACGTTGATTTAATTCCTTTATTTGAGCAATGGTGAAATCTTCCAATACCAATTTTGTTCCTACATTAAAAGGCGATTGATTGGGGTCTTTGATAAACAAATAGGTTTCTGTTGCATACGCAATTGCTAAGGTCAAACGTGAGCAAGGAGAACTCGGATTTAAAGCTCGATCATTATGCCAAGTTCTAAACAACGCAAAAAACTCTCCACTAAAAGCACAAGTGAACAACCGATCCGCTTCATCAATTGCCCATAAAATAGGTTTGTCAGTTTTACCTAACACTTCACGTCGAAAATAACTGTCAAAATTAACATTGGGAGGACTTTTGTTTCGCCATTTATCCTCAATATAAACCTCCAAATTCAATTGATCGGCAATCATATCCGCTAATGCAATAAATAGCGTTTCTAAACTTTGTAATTGCACGTCAATTAAGCGTTGAAAATCGGTAATTAAAACTAAATAACCCGCCTCGCGTGTTTGTTGGATTCCTCTCGCTAATAATGAAGTTTTTCCTACTTGTCGTGCACCTTTTAGTAACACGATGCTATCACGGCGTTTCACAAATTTAAAAAACTCTTCATCGACGGGTCTTTCAATATAAAACTTAGAATCTAATGGAATCGCTCCGCCCACCATTTCTAATTCATAAGAAACCGTTTCTTGTTCCAAAAGTTTTAATGATTTATTGTTTGGTAATTGCAAACCATGTAGTTTTGCATACCAATGCAATATTGTAATTAAGGACATTAAGGCTTCTTTAGGCTGATGTTGTTCATCAATTTCAGTGAAATAATGCGCTCCTAAATCTCCTAAGTTTTTGACATTGTAACAAGAAGATATGATATGTTCAGAAATAACACCTTGTTCTCTCAATTTATTAATGGCTTTTGATAAAGATTTTCCTTCCAAGGTTTGAGTTAAGTTGTTTTTGTTTAGATCAGAAATAATACATTCTAAAGTTCTTCTCACACCTGTGAGAATATTTTTAGGTAAAGTATTGTGTGGATCAACCAAATCATTAAGCTCTTTAATTAACAAATCAAATTGCGGTTGATTAAAAACAGTCAAATAATTGCTTAATGTGTTTAATTCAGATGTCCAAGCCATTTGTTGCATAAGAAAAACCTCCTTTAGTTATTTGATCTATCTGTGTTGAAAATTATACCCGATGTTAATGTTGTTCGATTGGTTGTCAGTCAAACCTCAGCGGGTGCTGTGAATAAAGTGTGGATAAGTTGTGCATAACTTGTGGATAACTTGACATCAAGGTAAAAATTCACAGAGTTTTCCCCATTTATGCACTTTTTTTCACAAGTTATGCACACTTTAATGTATTGATTTAATTCATAAAAAAGGACTTATCCACGTTATTCACAGCCTCATTAACATTATTTTTAATTATTTAAAAATGAAAATAACGAACAAAGTGGAAAAATAACGGCGCGGTGAACATGAGGCTGTCCAAACGATCTAAAATGCCGCCGTGCCCGGGCAAAGCGTTGCCGCTGTCTTTGATGCCTACGTCGCGCTTGATGGCGGAGATGCTTAAATCCCCAAAAAAACCCCCAACGCTGATGATTAAACCCGCTGCAAAGGCTTCTATGTGCGTTAAAGGGGTCAAATATGGGGCAAACAGCATCATTAACGCGGTGGTGCTAAAAACGCCGCCTAAAAAACCTTCCCACGTTTTATTCGGGCTGATCGACGGCGTGATTTTGTGACGACCAAAACTCTTTCCCCAAATATATTGCGCTATGTCATTGAATGCCGTGAGAAATAATAAACATAACAACAACGCCGCCCCCATATTCGGATCGGCGGGCAAACCTTGCAAAAAAGCCGCGTGACTAACGCTAAAAATCGTAATCATCAATCCCCAATGCAAACGTCCAGCAGCGTGTAAAAAACCTTGCGTTTGACCGCCACTCATCAATAATAGCGGTAAAATCAATAACATATACACAGGGATAAAAATAATAAACATCCCGTACCAATGCGTTGCAACCCAATAATATTGCAAAGGAATACTTAGAAAACACGCCCACAACGCTGGACGGTCGGCTTGACGCAAAGGAATTAAAGAAACATATTCTCTAAATGCCAGAAAACTAATTGCTCCCCATAAAATCGCAACCCATTGACCTTGCAGTAAAATTGCTGACAATAAAACCGCCGCCAAACCCCACCAAGTATGCAAACGTTGGCGTAATTCAACCGATTTGAAAAAGAAACGAATAATGATTTCTGCAATGATTAATAAACTAACAATCATTCCACTCGCAATATATAAGGTTGTTTGCATTTTAAATCACTCCTGAATGGCTGCTTTTGAACGGTTAAAAACCGTGAGAATTAAAAGAAAAATAGTTAATAAAAACAATGAATTAAAAAATATTGAATTAAAGAAATTCAATCCAATTAATAAGCCTAAAAAGCCTAACAAAAGTGCTCGATCACTTTTCCCCATCGGACCTTGATAATGGCGCGTGCCGCTTAAAACTTGTCCTAAAACTCCCGTCATTTCACTGATAATTGATAACGCTATGATTAATATGATAAATTCCACTCGCACGCCAACCAGCATGAAAAGAGGAAAAAATAATGCGGTGTCAGAAATCACGTCGCCTAATTCGTTTAAAAGTGCGCCGAGTTTGCTTTGTAAATTATGCTCGCGTGCAATCATGCCGTCGACTGCATTTAATCCCATACGAATCAATAAGATAAAAGGTAATAAAAACCATAATTGTGAAATGTGCGAATAAAAGAATAAAATAATTCCTGTTATAATTGACAGAAATAAAGCTGTTAAGGTAATTTGATTAGGTGTTATTCCTCGATGAGCTAATGCGTTGCTCAACGGGCGTAATAAATTTTGAAAGGCGGGTTTTAATTCATAGAGCGTAATCATGCGTTATATTCCTCAAATACTATTGTTATGGATCATGAGTATCCAAATGGTGGTTGCAAATGTTGAGATTTATCAAACTAAAAAAGGCGATACGCTTCTCAAAATTGCGGCTAAATTACAAGAACAACGCGAAGATGAAGATTTTACAAATCAACAACTTGTGATTGCATTGTATAAATATAATCCACAGGCGTTTCAAACCTGCAATTTGTTTGCTTTAAAAGCCAAAATAGTGTTAAAACTTCCTCAAGATCAGTTTATTTCTACCGTTAGTCCCCAATACGCCGAGTTTGAAATCAAACGTCAACAACAACAATGGAAAGCTGCAAAAGGTAAAATTAATAAAATTATTTGTTCACTTCCTCCTGATTCAAATACGCCAGAAATCCCTTTTTTATTAGAAACTCAACCCAGCGCAGATTTATTACCACTTTTGGAAGATATTGAATTAAAAGATAATTTTCCCACACCGCTTTCTCCGTCATTATTGACGATTTTAACTGTCCCATTTAAATCTTTAATACCTGATTTTTATTCTATTGATTTAATTGATAATTTACAAGATTTACCGTCATTAGAATTAATTCACACCACGCCTTTTGAAGAATTACCTTTATCAACAACGAGTTGGCGGTGGTGGCAAATTTTAATTACTTTATCTGGATTTTTATGGGGACTTTGGTTGCTTTTTGTTAATCGCACGCAACTCCTTAAAAATAAAGAATATTTTGATGCTAAAACGCCGCAAGTACTTGAAATTGCAACACTGGATACCGATAATTCAATTTCAGCGTTCAACACTGTTAAAACACACAGTGAAGAACTTCAAGAAAAACCTCTTTATGCAATTACGTCTTTTTCTTTTGAAAATATCCTGAAAGAAACATTTCAAAATTTGAATACGCCAATGAATTCAATTACACCTTCAAACATAGAAGAAATATTGAGCAAAGAGGAGTTAGCGCAATCGACGACCAATGAACCCGTTATTGATCGTCAAATGTTGGATAAGATTTTTCAATTAAATTAAGGAGCTATATATGGGTATGTTTATGAGAATCGGGCTATTTTTAATTACCAACTTAGCCATTATGTTGTTGGTTGGAACAGTATTGAAAATACTGGGTTTACAAGCGCATTCAATTGGTGGAATTGTGGTGATGGCGTTGATTGTAGGAATGGGCGGATCATTTATTTCTCTTGCAATGTCGAAATGGTTAGCAAAAAAATCTGTTGGTGCAGAGGTAATTGAGAATCCCAGCAATTCAACTGAGAAATGGTTAGTTGAAACCGTTCGCCGTCAAGCAAATAAAGCGGGAATTGGAATGCCAGAAGTTGCAATTTATGATGCGCCAGAAATGAATGCTTTTGCAACGGGAATGACAAAGAACTCCTCGTTAGTTGCAGTAAGTACTGGTTTATTACAAGGTATGAATCAAGATGAAGTAGAAGCCGTTTTAGCCCATGAAATCAGTCACATATCAAATGGTGACATGGTCACAATGGCGTTAATTCAAGGCATTTTAAATACCTTTGTGATTATTTTAGCGCGAATTGTTGGATCAGTGGTTGATAATGCAATGCGGAGCAGTGATGATGAAAGTAGTGCACCGGGTATTGGATATTACATTGCATCATTTGTTGCAGAATTAATATTTGGGGTGATTGCAAGTATTATTGTGATGTGGTTCTCGCGCCAAAGAGAATTTAGAGCAGATGCGGGTGCTGCGCAATTAGAAAATCCTCAAAAAATGATCAAAGCATTGGAACGTTTGCAACAAGCACATATTGCTCCTTTGCCAGATTCAATGCGTGCATTTGGCATTGCTCAAGGTGAAGGCGTTGGTTTCTTCCAAAAAATGTTTATGACTCACCCACCTTTAGAAGAACGCATCGCTGCATTGCAAAATATGCGTTAATTTTTTCTTTTTTTAATTTCTTTCTCACTGCTTGAATAAAAAGTAGTGAGAATTATTTAGGAGATTGTTATGTTTAATGATTTGAAAATTCCATTTGATGCAAAGATGTTGTTTAATGTTGTAAAGTTAAAACCACAATACACCATTGAAGATGCAGAATTAGCAATGGGTGAAATGTGTAATGTTGTGAAGAATACTTATCGTGATGAAGGGGGTTTCATCGCAGGTCAAGTATTCAAATATTCGGGATTTGTAAGTGATGAAGGTTCTTTAGGCGGGGCATTAGCGGGAAAACATGATAAATTAGCTAATGCTTTAACCGAAGAACATTTGGTGATTATTACTTATTGGCAGTCATTTGAACAACACGAGAAATCTCATGCCGATGAGAAATTTAAAAGCAAATTTTCTGCATTATTACAAATGTGTGAAGATACATTTGAAATCGGCTACAGTATGCTATGGCAAGGTGAACCTGAATAATTGATAAGCGATATTACATAAAACATTTCATAGTATTACATAAAACATTTCATAGGTTGGGCTATAAATTCAATATTTTATTGGAGCACTTACCTATAAATGGTGTAATAAAACTATAGGAGTTTCGCATTGACAAAACTATATTTTTAAAATCAATAAACTAGGCGAATATCCTATTTGTAATACCATAAAAAATGGAATTCAAAATCATGTTTTGAACTCCATATAATTTCTATCAAAAAAACCGCTATTTTTAATATAAAGATAGCGGTTTTTTTAACCAAACAAAGTTATTCAGCAGCGTTGACGGCTTTCATACTTAAACGAATGCGACCTTGTTTGTCAATTTCTAAGACTTTGACGCGAACCATATCGCCTTCGGTGAGTTTGTCGGTGACTTTCTCGACTCTTTCATCTGAAATTTGAGAAATATGTACCAAACCATCGCGCCCAGGCATTAACGTCACAAATGCACCAAAATCCATTAATTTCGTGACACGACCTTCGTAAATTGTGCCGACTTCGATATCAGTGGTAATCATTTCAATGCGACGACGCGCTTCTTGGCTCGCTGCCATGTCTGCGGACGCGATTTTCACCGTTCCGTCGTCAGAAATATCCACTTGAACGCCTGTTTCTTCGGTAATGCTGCGAATCACCGCGCCACCTTTGCCGATTACGTCACGGATTTTTTCGGGGCGAATGCGGAACGTTAAAATGCGCGGCGCGTACATCGAAATTTCCGTGCGAGATTTCGGAAGTGATTGATACATAATGCTTAAAATGTGCATCCGACCGTTTTTCGCTTGTTCGAGCGCGGTCGCCATAATTTCACGAGTAATCCCGTCGATTTTGATGTCCATTTGTAACGCGGTGATGCCGTCTTGCGTTCCAGCGACTTTGAAATCCATATCGCCCAAATGGTCTTCGTCGCCCATAATGTCAGTTAAAACAACGAATTGGTCGTTTTCTTTGATCAAACCCATCGCAATGCCCGCGACGGGTGCTTTTAAAGGCACGCCCGCATCCATCAACGCTAAACACGCGCCGCACACCGAAGCCATCGAGCTTGAACCGTTGGATTCGGTGATTTCAGAAACCACGCGCACGGTGTAAGGGAAGGTCGCTAAATTGGGCATCACTGCATATACGCCACGTTTTGCCAAGCGTCCATGACCGATCTCACGGCGTTTAGGGCTGCCGACCCGTCCAATTTCACCCACGCAATACGGAGGGAAATTATAATGGAACATAAATGGGTCGCGATGTTCGCCTTCGAGCGCGTCGATGATTTGAGAATCGCGTTCAGTGCCTAAAGTGGCAACCGCTAAGGCTTGGGTTTCGCCGCGTGTAAAAAGAGCTGAACCGTGTGTTCTTGGTAAAACCCCCGTGCGAATCGTGATCGGACGAACTGTTAAAGTGTCGCGTCCGTCGATTCGAGGTTCACCCCGAATAATGCTGCTGCGAACTGTAATTTTTTCAAGTTTTTCAAATGCTTGCGTAACTGTAAATTCATCGTATTGTGGCGTTTCGCCGCTGGTTAAATTTTCAACGACGTTGCTGCGCAATTCATCCAAACGACCATAACGCGCTAATTTATCCCGAATACGATAGGCTTCTGCGACATCTTTTCCAGCTAATTCAGCAACTTTCGCGTGTAAAGTTTCGTCAGTTGGGGCGGGTTGCCAATTCCATGCGGGCGTTGCAACTTCTGCGGCAAATTCTTTAATCGCTTGAATGGCAGATTGAAATTGCTGATGTCCAAAGAGAACCGCGTCGAGCATGACTTGTTCGGGAAGTTCTTTTGCCTCCGACTCAACCATTAACACCGCGCCTTCCGTGCCCGCGACGACCAAATCAAGTGTCGAGTGCGCCATGTCAGCGGCGGTAGGACTTAAAATAAATTCGCCATCACGATAACCGACTCGCGCCGCCCCGACAGGTCCTTGGAAAGGTAAGCCAGAAATCGCTAAAGCCGCAGATGCGCCTAAAATAGTGGGGACATCGGGATCAACGTCGGGATTTAAAGAAAGAACGGTCGCAATGATTTGGACTTCGTTGGTGAATCCCTTGGGAAACAAAGGACGCAACGGACGGTCGATCAAGCGAGAAGTGAGGGTTTCTTTATCGCTGGGTTTGCCTTCACGTTTCATGAAGCTGCCTGGAATGCGACCGGCGGCGTAGGTACGCTCTTGATAATCAACCGTCAAAGGGAAAAAATCCGTTCCCTGACGGGTTTCTTTGGTGGCGACCACCGTGACTAAAACAACGGTATCCGCCATGCTAACCATCACGGCAGCAGTGGCTTGACGGGCGATTTCGCCGGTTTCCAAGCTCACTTGATATTGACCGTATTGAAACTGTTTTTTATGTACGCTCATCGGGCATCCTAAAAGCACAAACCCACATTAAATAACCAACAAAATTAACGACGTAAGCCTAAACGGTCGAGAATTTCACGATACCGACCATGTTCTGTCGATTTGAGATAATCCAATAACTTACGACGGCTATTGACCATTTTCAACAACCCACGACGCGAATGATTGTCATGTTTGTGCGCTTTGAAATGATCAGATAACGCATTGATATTACGAGTTAATAAGGCGATTTGAACTTCAGAAGAACCCGTATCATTCGGGCTGCGTTGAAACTCTTGAACGGCTTGCGCTTTTTGTGCGGCTGTCAACATAGGGAATAATTCTCCGGCTAAACATAACTTAAATCTAACAGGGATAAACACCCCTGAAATAAAATGATCATTATAGCACTGACATCTTTATTTCGACAAGCCTTTATTTTAATTCAAATATCGACTTGACCTCCCATTCAAGCAATCTTGATCCCTTGTTTTTCTTTAATTATTTCAAATTCCTTGATTTGGTTTTTATGATAAAATTATCAGAGTTGTTGTTTAACAAGAAAATTAGTTACACTCTCTACTATTTACGCTTACAATAGCGGGGAAAAATAAATCACTTTTTTTATTTAGTAAATAGGTATTTGAAATGTCACATCAAGAGATTTTAACGCAATTAACCAACGTTTTAGAAGAACGCAAACAAGCTGATCCCACTAATTCTTATGTTGCAAACTTATATGCAAAAGGATTGGATTCTATTTTAAAAAAGGTTGGTGAAGAAGCCGCAGAAACCATTATTGCTGCAAAGAACGGTGATCCCGATAAAATCATTTATGAAACCGCTGATTTGTGGTTTCATTCATTAGTGATGCTTTCGCATTTAGGATTAGATTATCATGCCGTTTTAGATGAATTAAAACGCCGTTTTGGTTTGTCTGGTTTGGAAGAAAAAGCTAATCGTTAGAAATAAACATTTCTCTCTTCATCGCACAGAGAGAAATGAATTAAAAACTAACCAAATCGGCGATATAAAATGGGTAACAAAACTAATGTTAAAAGAGTAGAAGTTGCTAAGCCGCCGATCACAACAATGGCTAAAGGTTTTTGGATTTCTGCGCCGGGTCCCGTTGCGAATAAAAGCGGCACTAATCCAAATGCGGTAATTCCAGCGGTCATTAAAACGGGGCGCAATCGGCGTTGCGAACCTTCCACGACGACTTCTGAAATATCTTTGCCGAGTGCGCGTAACTGATTGAAATAACTCACTAACATCACGCCGTTTAACACTGCAATCCCCAATAACGCAATGAATCCCACCGATGCGGGTACGGATAAATATTCGTTCGCCAACCACAACGCCATGATTCCACCAATCAACGCAAAGGGAATATTTAATAAAACCAATAATGCGTGGCGGACAGATTGAAACGATGAAAATAAAAGTATAAAAATCAAGATGATAGAAATCGGCACAACTAACGCCAAACGAGCGGCGGCGCGTTGTTGGTTTTCGAATTGTCCGCCCCATTGCACGGAATAGCCTGTTTCTAAAGGAATTTTTTGAGAAACCAAGCGTTTTGCTTCTTCGACGTAACCCACCAAATCTCGATCTCGAACATTAACGGTGATGACGGCTAAACGGGCGGCGCGTTCGCGGTTGATTTGAACGGGTCCTTCGGTGCGTTCTAATTTTGCTAGGTTTGTCAATGGGATAAGTTGTCCGTTCGGTAAAGTTAAAAGCAAACTTTCAAAACTGCTGACATCATTTCTCAATGCGGAAGAACCTTTCATAATCAATGGGATACGTCGCCCACCTTCATAAATAGTTCCAACCCGTTTTCCTTCCAATTGCATTCGCAACAAATCCTCAATTTCATCGATATTCAAACCCAATCTTCCAATGTTTTGTCGATTAAGTTGCACACTAAAATATTGCACGCCATCATTAGCAGCATATAATACATCTTCACTTCCTTGAATTCCTTTCAATAATTCAACAATTTGTAATGCTTTTTGATTTAAGATTTCTAAATCACTTCCAAACAATTTAATCGCAACATCTCCTCGTGTTCCAGTGAGCATTTCAGAAACCCGCATTTCAATGGGTTGCGTAAATCCTACATTTAAACCTGCAAACTGTTCTAATGTTTTTCTCAACTTATCTTGTAATGCTTCTTTGTTCGGAACTTCCCATTGTTCACGAGGTTTCAAAACTAAGAAAGTATCGGTTTGATTCACACCCATTGGATCAAGTCCTAATTCATCTGACCCAGAACGTGCAACAATTCCCTCAATTTCTTGAACTTCTTTTAACAAAGTTTGCTGAATTTTTAAATCTATATTTAAAGAACTTTCTAAATTAATTGAAGGAATTTTTTCAACTTGGATAATTAAATTTCCTTCATCTAAAGTTGGCATAAATGTTTTCCCAATAAAAGGATATAATCCAATCGCTCCAATTAAAGCAATTATTGCCAAAGTTACTACTATTTTGCTCGATTGTAATGCCCAATTTAACAAATGTGCATAACCTTTATGAAACATCCGCATTAAAAACGGTTCTTCATGCGTGACCTTTCCTAAAACATAAGAAGCTAACACTGGAATAACCGTTAAAGATAAGAGCAACGATCCCGCTAAGGCGAAAACAATTGTTAAAGCAACAGGGATAAACAACTTACCTTCTAAACCTTGTAATGTTAAGAGAGGAAGAAATACTAAAATGATAATAATAATTCCTGTTGTTACGGGCATTGAAACTTCGCTAACTGATTGATAAATAAGCTGTAATTTTGTTTGATGAGAGTTAGATTGATGAGCAAGATGATCGACAATATTTTCAACTACAACCACTGCTGCATCGACTAACATTCCGATTGCAATTGCTAACCCGCCTAAACTCATTAGATTGGCAGATAATCCGAAATGACGCATTAAAATAAAAGTTGTTAATGCAGCGAGAGGTAAAATTAGAGCAACGGTTAAAGCTGCACGTCCGTTGCCGAGAAATAAAACCAATAAAATAATAACCAAAACAATGGCTTCAACGAGGGCTTTCGAAACGGTGTAAATTGCGCGTTCGACTAAATCTCCTCTATTATAAAAGACTTGCGTGGCGATACCCTTTGGTAAAGTAGGGGCAAGTTCGGCTAATTTTGCAGAAACCCCTGCGACGACTTCGCGTGCATTTGCGCCTTTTAAACCTAAGACAAGTCCTTCAACTGCCTCAGATTTTCCGTTTTGGGTGACTGCGCCGTAACGAGTAATTGAGCCTAATCGGACTTGTGCGACATCGCTAACTCGCACGGGCACACCATTATTTATTTGAATAACAATGGCTTGCACATCTTCTAATTTTCTAATACTTCCTTCAGCTCGAACTAAAAGAGATTCTTCCCCTTCTTGTAATCGTCCAGCCCCATCGTTTTTGTTATTGTGTTGTAATGCAGTTTGTAATAAATTTAAGGTAACACCACGCGCCGCCATTTGAGCATTATTTGGAACAACTTCAAATGCACGGACAAATCCCCCTAACGCATTCACATCTGCCACGCCAGAAACCGTTCTTAAAGCGGGTCGAATTACCCAATCTAAAAGTTCCCGTTTCTCTTCTAAACTCAAATCTCCATTAATGGTGAACATAAACATTTCACCCAATGGCGTGGTTAAAGGTGCTAATCCGCCAGAAATGTCTGTTGGCAAATCATTCCAAATCGCATTTAAACGTTCTGCAACTTGTTGTCGTGCCCAATACACATCTGTGCCTTCCTCAAAATCAACGGTAATGTCTGTCAAACCATATTTTGCAATTGAACGTAACATCACTTGTCGAGGAATTCCTAACATTTCTACTTCAACGGGCGCGGTGATTCTTGATTCAACTTCTTCTGGAGTCATACCCGCCGCTTTAATAATAATTTTTACTTGAGGCGAAGAAACATCTGGAAAGGCATCAATTGGCAATTG
The DNA here is from genome assembly GCA_020718845.1 of Thiomargarita sp. Lineage (GTDB taxonomy): Bacteria > Pseudomonadota > Gammaproteobacteria > Beggiatoales > Beggiatoaceae > DYRG01. Next base: position 2,297 of record DYRG01000005.1, on the reverse strand, counting down.
TTGAAATGCCAATATACCCGCTCCTGCTAATATCACTGTTAATAACAATACAAACAACCGTTGCTCTAACGCAAATTGAATCAATTTATTAAGCATTATCTAATTCCATAAATATATTATCTTGTTTAACTTTAACAAAAATTGCTTAATTGAAACTTAACAGGCTGTCCACAGAAATCCGATCTTCTATAATCTAATTTGAGCATTGTTTTTTATTTTTTCTCTCTTTTTCCTCTTAATTATTTTTAGATAGTGGCAAAGCAATAAAACCAGTTTCTTCTAAAATGGTTCGCCCTTCTTTTGATAGAACAAATTTTAGAAATTCCTCTTTTAATGGTGCTAATTTCTTATCTTTTGGTTTATTTGCTAAAAAACTTATATAATAACCGTATGGGTATCTGTCTGTTAAAATATTTGCTTTCGTAGCTTCAAGACCAGAAATCGCAATTTTTTTCACACCTTGTTTAGTTGATGCAATCTTATCAAACCAGTTTGCATACCCTAGCATTTCAACATTCTCACTAATAGTAGATAACACTTGTTCAGAAGTTTCTTTGGTTTCCAAGTTAGATTTAAAATCACCTCCACACAACAACGATTGTTTAGCCAATATTTCAAAACTATCTTTTAAAGGTGAACCAATTAATTGAATGGGTGTTTCTTCTAATGTAGGTTGGATTTTCATAACAGATTCCCACTTTGAAGACCAGAATGAAATGTCTTGAGTTCCGCCACATTGTTTTTTTTCATTTTTTGAGAAAATGCTATCTGTGTCTTTTCGTGTCAAGTTAAATAAGGGATTTGCTTTATGAACATAAATCACAATCGCCCCTTTTCCTATATCAAAAACGGCTGGCGGATGATTATATTTTTTTTCAAAAATTTCAAAAGATGGATATTCTTTATTTTGTTGACGGAAGATTAGAACAAAATTTGCAAGTTCATCTGTAAGTTGTTCAATACTTTCATTCAAAGATGTTGTTACTATATTTATACGAACATTATTTGAAGTATTTTTATTAAAATGATCTCGCCATTTTTCTACCAAAGTTTGAAACTCAGGTGAAATAGCAATAGTTAATTGCCCAGACAAAGGTTTAATTAACCATTCTTGATTTAAACCCATTAATACAACTTTATCGACTATGGTCGTTTTTTTCAATGCTGGTTGTTCATCTAGTTTAAAATAAATAAACACTTGTTTATGCGATCCTTCTTTTAACATTTCTTTTAACTGTTCACGAGAAATCATAATCGTTGCAGTTCGAGGTATTGAAGTTTTTGTGAACAAACCATTAACTATTTCAGGCAATAAGTTTTTTTTTACAGAATGATGTTTCTCAACCCAATCACCCCAATTAATTGACAAATAGAGAGTATTTGTTTTAATGTTAAAATTATCTTCTTTAATTTCAACAACTCCCGCCCGATAATTAACTGTTCTTTTTTGAATTTCTTGATTATATTGATCTAATAGTATTTGTCTTCTCTCAATAAATTCTTTATCAGTCTCTGTGTTCTTTTGAGTTACATAGAGTTTTTCCAAAATTTGTGTAGAAACTGGTCTAATTTCTTTAGGGATCAATTTATCTTTTATGATTTCAACATCGACCGTTTGAAAGGCTTGTCCATTTCTACGAAGTTCTAATTGATGAGAACCTACAGGTAATTTAATTACTACATGGGCATCACCTTTTTGAGATTTCAATTCATTATTTGAGAATATCTCAATATCAGATGGCAAGTTTTCTAATAAAACCGCGCCAGTTTCTTCAGCATAAACTGGTTGTAAAAGTAATGCAAAAATTACAAAAATAAATTTCATTGTGTTTCTCCTTATTTTCTATATAAAACGTTTAGCAAAACGATAGATTTGAGGTGTATATCGAATTAATTTTTTAATTACGAAACTACCTGGAATAAAATTTGTTGCAACATCAAATACAGTGCTTACAATAGTCGATAATAAATCGTTATTTTGTAAAGCCGTTTTAGTTGATGATAATTCACTCGTTTGGGGATTTGAGTGTTTGAAATTTAAAGTATCATTACTAATGTTAAAATTTAAACCACTCAAATCAATTTTAATTTGATTAAGTTGTTTTAAACGTTCTTCGATTATATTATGATGTTGTTTAAACATCATTTTTAAATCTTGCTGTCCTTTAACTAGCTCTTGTTGTCCTTCTACAATTTTGCCCAATAATTGATTCTGTTCTACTAATGTATTAACAACCGCATCTTTCATTTCATGAATGCTATTTTCAATGCGTTTTTGTTGATCTAGTAACGCATTT
>DYRG01000080.1 GCA_020718845.1 Thiomargarita sp. | reverse complement strand
CAAAGTTTTACACCTCATTATGATAATCAAAAATTAGCTATTATTCCTCGTTTTGCAGCGATTTATGCGCCTAATGATCAACACATTTTTAAATGGATGTATGGAAAAGCAATTACTTCGCCCTCTTTTGGTCAAAATGTCTCTTCACGATTAACATCAGAATTGCCCTCATTACAAGCGGAACGGATTGAAACGTATGAATTTAATTACATTACTTATCTTTCTCCAAATTACATGATTAGTACAAATTTGTTTCATAATCGTTTAGAGAATTTATTTAGTCGAATAAGTGAGCTTAATTCAGCGGGTGAATTTACTACTTTTTTAGGAAATGGAGGAAAATGGACAACCAATGGTTTAGAATTAAGTTTGCACGCTCAACCTACAGAGCAAATGAAATTTGAATTGAGTGCAACTTATCAAAAAACTAAGGATTTGGATTATCCAACCATAGAAGCCGCTTATTCACCGCGTTTGTTGGGTCAAATTAAAGGAAACTATCAATTCAACAAACAGTTGAGTTTAGGTTTGACGGGTTATTATGTTTCTAAGATGGAAAGTTTCTTTGATCAAAGTAGTGGAAAACGCATTGGAAGTGCGAGCAAAGGCTATCTAATGACGGGAGCAAATTTACGTTATCAAGATTGGTTAAGCAAAGGAACATTTTTAAATTTAAAAGTAAGCAATCTTTTTAATCAAGAAATCACTTATCCAACCTATACCAGAAACACTTGGATTGACAAAGGTTCTTTGGGTGATAAACGCACTTTTATGTTCACATTGGGATATGAATTTTAATAAATTTAATTATTTTGGGAAGAACTATAATGAACATCGTTTTAAAAATAGCTTTTTTTATCATTGCTATTGGAAGTTTAGTTGGATTGGTATTTGCCTGCCATTATCTTCAATGGTTTCAATTGCCATTTCTAAAAGACATTACAACTCAGCAAGCATTTATTTTAATGTTGGTAAGTTTAGAAATCACTATTTTAGCTTTTGGTGCGGCGGCGGTGATTTATTTGTGGCAAAAATTTTCTTCAAAGAAAAATGATTAGTATTTTAGGCATTGACCCTGGTTCTCGCATTACAGGTTTTGGGATTATTTCTTTAGAACAACGAAAAATCTCTTATATTACAAGTGGTTGCATTCGTTTAGAAAAACAAGCATTACCTCAACGTTTATTAGAAATCTTTAATAGCATTAATACGTTAATTCAAGAGTTTCAACCCACCGAATTTGCAATTGAAAAAGTGTTTATTAGCAAAAACGTTGATTCGGCTTTGAAATTAGGTCAAGCGAGAGGATCGGCAATTGTGGCGGCGGCGCAAAATCATTTGAATATATTTGAATATTCGCCTAATGAAGTCAAACAAGCGATTGTAGGAAAAGGGCACGCCGACAAATCGCAAATTCAATATATGATTAAAATTTTGCTCAATTTACCTATTTCTCCACAAAGCGATGCGGCGGATGCTTTAGCGATTGCATTATGTCACGCGCATTTATTGCAATCTAAACAAAATTTGATAAGGAACTTGAAATCATGATCGGTCGTTTGCAAGGCATTATTGTTGAGAAACTTCCTCCCTCTTTAGTATTGGATGTGCACGGTGTGGGTTATGATGTTGAAGCCCCGATGTCGACCTTTTATAAATTACCTGAAACGGGTGAGCAAACCATTTTATTAACCCATTTAATTGTCAGAGAAGATGCGTTTCATTTATATGGTTTCGCAACTGAAAATGAACGGCGTTTCTTTCGTTCATTATTGAAAGTAAATGGAGTCGGAGCAAAATTAGCTTTAACTATTTTATCAGGCATTGAAGCAGAAGAGTTTGTCGCGTGTGTAAATGGTGGTGATACTGCGCGTTTAATTAGATTACCAGGCGTGGGTAAAAAAACCGCCGAACGTTTAGTATTAGAAATGCGTGATCGTTTAAGTGAATGGCATAAAACACCAACAGTTTCTAGTTTGCCTTCTTCAAATGCAAAATATATCCCGATTACAACGACGTTAGATGATGCAATAAGTGCTTTAATTTCATTAGGTTATAAACCACAAGATGCCGATAAAATGGTTAGAAAAATCGCTGAAGATGGGATGACCAGTGAGCAATTAATTCGTAAAGCATTACAATCGGCGGGTTAGAAAATGTTAATTCAAATTTTAGAAGAAAACTTTAATGCTTGGGAAAGATTACAATCTTATGAAACTTCCCAAAACTTTATTGGAAAATGTGGAGCAACATCAGTATTTGTCGGAACAATGAGAGATTTTAATGAAGGTGATCAAGTACAAAGTCTTTTTTTAGAGCATTATCCAGAAATGACGCAACGTTATTTAGAGAAAATAGCCCAAGAAACTTTTAAGCAATGGGATATTTTAGATGTGTTAATTATTCATCGAGTTGGTGAAATCAACATTGATGAACAAATTGTTTTAACGGCGGCATGGTCTGCGCATCGTTCTGAAGCATTTGCCGCGTGTCGTTATTTAATTGAAGAATTGAAACATCGCGCACCTTTCTGGAAACGAGAAACTTTATCTAATCAAACCCGTTGGGTTTCCTCAAACACTCCCGCTTAAAAACCAATGAAAAAACGTATTTTAATTATTGCACCATCGTGGATTGGCGATATGGTGATGGCACACAGTCTTATTCAAATCATTGAAAATAAAGCAGAAATTGATGTGTTTGCACCACAATGGAGCGCGCCTTTATTGGAAAGAATGGACGGTGTTTCTCAAGCAATTGTTCACGATTTTAAACATGGTTCTTTAGATTTAAAAGCACGTTTTCAAATCGGTAAATCTTTAATTTTAAATCATTATGATCAAGCTATTTTGTTACCCAATTCTTTTAAATCTGCTTTAATTCCTTTTCTCGCCAAAATTCCTCAACGCACTGGTTATCTCGGAGAAATGCGTTTTCTTTTGTTAAATGATATTCGAGTTAAAAAACATTATCGAACGGTTGATCAATTTATTGCATTAGGTATTTCAAATCAACAAAACTTAGAAGTTTTACCACCAAAATTAAATTCACAACCTATTAATTTAAATAAATTTGATTTGAATTTAGATAAACCAGTTTTAGCATTATGTGCGGGTGCTGAATATGGTTCGGCGAAACGTTGGTTGATTGAGTATTTCGTGGAAGTTGCTCAACATTATTTAAAACAAAATTGGCAAGTGTGGGCGTTTGGTTCAATCAAAGAACAAATGCAAGGATTAGCGATTGAAAAAGTGGGCGGCGTTAATTTATGTGGAAAAACGACTTTAGCAGAAGCCATTGATTTACTTGCACTTTCAAAAGCAGTGGTTTCAAATGATTCGGGTTTAATGCACGTTTCAGCGGCATTAAATAAACCTTTAATTGCGATTTACGGTTCTTCTGATCCGAATTTTACGCCGCCTTTAAATTCCAATGCAAAAATTTTAAGTTTAAATTTACCGTGCAGTCCATGTTTTAAACGCGAATGCCCATTTGGACATTTAAATTGTTTAAAAGAGCTAAAACCTAAACAAATCATTTCAACTTTAGAAGAACTCATGCAATAAAAGGTAGTGATCAATAAGAGATGTTGATAAAATATGTAATTTACTGAAAATAAACATAAAATATGCAAAATCATCTCTTGTTTTTGATCACTACCGGGACATTTTCTCCGCTTCTTTTAAAGCATCTAAAAATACTTTACATTTTTTCTCAGCATCGGCATATCCCTCTTTAACTTTATCTTTTAAAGAACGCCAAGTAGTGCTCATATCTTCTGCATTGGTTTTATCCAAATTTTTCTGGATAATTTCCCCATGTTTTTTTAGATATTGTTTAACACTATAAAGAGATTCAGTTGTTTTTATGCATTCCTCACTTTTTTTAAGAACAGATGCTTTTGTTCTATCATCAAAAGTATCGGCAGTCACTGTTTGAATTTGAGCTATCAAACCCAAAAATATTGCTAAACTGATAGATGTTACAAGTTGTTTTTTCATAGAAATTTTCTCCGTAAATAATGGTTACTTGACAGCTTTTTTGATGTCATCGGTAATTCCAGCACAAGCCGAATCATATTTCTTCTTATATGAGAAATACTTTTCTACATCAGTGCGTGCTCTCTCGCCTATCCACCCCCATTTGACCGCGTAAAATTTGCGGGATTTTTCGGAGTTTTTTTGGGTTTTAAACTCCTCTTTTAACGTATCATTAAAGCCCTCTAAATGTATCACACTTTCCAAGTCAGGCCCTAAGACAGATTTGCACTCATCTATTTTTTTATTGAGTGCTGCTTTTGCTTTTTCATCAGCCATTGATGCGGGTGAAACAACTAAAAAACCCACACTTAATAAAGTGGTGATTGTCGCTGTTACAAATTTCATTATGCTCATGCTCCGTGCGAGATAAAATTAAAACGCTTATTTTCACACTAATTTTATAAGAAAGCAAAGTATTTTAAACCAATCTTTTTCTATGGATGTAAAGATTTTAGTATCGTATAATCGTAGGATTTTCTTCGAGGTGTTGCTCCACCCCTTCGTTGATTTCTTTTCTTGTTATCCATTTTTTCTCTTAATTTAATAGCATTGACGCTCGATCTTAGGAATAAAAATAAAATATATTTTTCAGCATTTTACGGATTTTTCTCATTAGAATTAAAAGATTTTATTTTTCCATAAAATAAATTTATTTGTTTAGCGGCATAAATCATGCTTAACTGTCGGTCTCATTCATCAAATCCATTCAGAAGAGAGATATTTATGTTAAAGAAAACAGGTTTGTTTTGTGCGTTATTTGGCGCTGCGCAATTATCAGCAAATGTTTATTCAGCCTGCGATGTTGTAGTGACAGAAGATGTGTGCATTGATGCAACGCTTAACACAGTGGAAAAAGGAGAAATTAAAGCAGTATGGGAAAAAGGAAATGATTCCCTTACATTACG
>DYRG01000116.1 GCA_020718845.1 Thiomargarita sp. | reverse complement strand
TTCACTCAAGTTCTGGCTTTTGCAAAGTTGTTTTTTGGGGTGCTTGCAGTATAGCCAAAGCCAAGGCGCAGTTGGAAAAAGCGGTTGCCTACGCTGGATAAAATCAACCACGGATTGCACGGATTACCACAGATGGGAGAGCTGCTTCGCCGCGTTGCAGGCTGCGGGTTGCGGGGTTCAGGTTAATGTGGCCGCGAGCGTGTTGGTGCCCACACTTCATCCTTCAAACCTTTAGCCTGCTTCATTCGTGCAAATCCGTGGTTCAAAACCCACTTGATCCTTCAACCTTTCTCTAGCAACCAGAAACCCCGAATTAATTAGGATGATAACATGAAAAATAATAATAATTCTCTTAAAAAAGATATTCTTCTTGATAAGGTTTCCTTTGCAGCTAAAAAACTATGCTTAAAATATAATGTAAAAAGACTTGGTGTTTTTGGATCTGTTGCGAGGAAAACTGATTCTTCCGCAAGCGATATTGATTTGTTCGCAGAATTTGATAATCCAACGCCTGAGAATATGCCTGAAAGGTACTTTGGATTCTTACAAGAAGCAAAGAGAGCTCTCGGCCGAGAAATCCAACTCCTTACCCCAAAAATGGTAAGGAATCCCTTTTTGATAAAATCAATTAAAAGAGACATGGTTATAATCTATGGATGAATATTCGCTTAAGTGTTATTACGATGCATTAATGGCAGCAATTTCGATTGAGAAATTTTGTGAAAATACAAATTATGATGGCTATTGTGACAATGAAATATTGGCAGCAGCGGTTGAAAGAAAATTCGAAATAATTGGGGAGGCATTAAATAGAATAAAAAAGCACGCTCCCGAGGATTTACTAATGGTTCATGATTGGCCTGAAATAATCGGGTTTCGCAATTTGCTTGCACATGCCTATGACAGAGTAGATGATGCCATAGTTTGGGGGATTATCTCAAGGCAAATCCCATCTTTCATAACACAATTAAAATCTATTGAAGGTTTCAACCAATATGTTTAAGTTAAGCTACTGCAGAAAGGATACTTAAATATATTTAAATAATTGCGGAAGTAAAAAATCACCCAAACCTTAAAACAGATTCCATCCGTGGTTTAAAATTCAACCCGCA
>DYRG01000020.1 GCA_020718845.1 Thiomargarita sp. | reverse complement strand
TGCGTACCTTGCCGCTCTTTAAATATATCTTATCACTACATTTTGCATCACTACCCCTGAGTCAATAGTTAGTTTCAAGTTATCCGCTAGTGCTTTAGTATATTTTGCTTGATAAGACCATGTTTTAAAATCCATTCGACATAGCGTTGGACACAAAGAATCAGAAAGTAAACCGTAACCTTCACCACTAGTTATTCTATAATTATCAATTAATAAACGACTGTTAAAATTTCCATACTTTAGCCCTATATTAATGAAATGCGGATTTAACGAACTATTATTATTCATTGAAATGGTATTACCTATTGAATCACTATAAGGCTCATCACTTCTTTGTCCTCTTCCAACATACCCTGCTGCGCTTACTTTTAAATCATTTTTTAGGGTTTCTCCGTGCATAAAACTAAGGTTTTGCCGTCCAACATTTCTTTGCATTTGTCCATGCGTAAGATTTATTTGTGTACCATCAATTTTTTCTGCACTTTTAGTAATGATGTTAATAACCCCTAACTCAGCAAAACCACCATAAATAACCGAACCAGGTACTCGAATAATTTCAATCTTATCAATATGTTCCATTGGATAATGATTTCCCAATACAAACGCGCCATAATTGCGTTCATTCATTTGAATACCATCAATCAGCAAAAGCATCTTGCCTTCAAATGCCCAATTTCCTCTAATACCAGCTCCGACGACATTGAAAACATCAACGCCAAAATTAAACCCTGGAACTAAATTTAGAACATCAATCAAATCTCTTGCACCGCTATTGGCAATATCTTCAGAAGTAATAACTGAAATAATACCAGGGCTTTCTCTTAGACTTTTTTCTCTCGTTTTTGAACTAACAGAAACCTCTATATTCATAAGTTCTTCAAGAGAAAGATCACGCAAATCCTTAACCGTTTGTGCTACGGTATTAGTGGTTATACTTACACAGCTTAACACAAGAGAATATAAAAATGTTTTCACGGCACTCCACTCGCTATAGTGTGATTAAAATAAATTATTATAGGTTCTTTAAAAGTAGGCAGTGCTTTTATACTTATAATTTATAACAACAACGTAAAAGTGAAAATATCATAATTTGAACTAAAATGAGTTTCAAATTGAAAAAGTAAATTTATAAATTGTTTTAATTGCTAGTAACTTAATTTTACTCAGCAGGTATCATATAACCTCATGATTAGTTTGGCAAGATTATTTCAGATTAAAAAAGCCCAATTCAAATGAAAATCGGGCTTTTTTGAGAAAATAATTATTTCTCTCTTGCAATCGCTCGATAACCAATATCACGTCGACAAAACATATCTTTCCAATGAATTTTATCAACTAATTCATAAGCATATTTCTGTGCTTGACTAACATTTTCTCCTAATGCACACGCACATAAAACTCGTCCGCCATTGGTTACAAGTTGATCATCTTTCATCGCCGTGCCTGCATGAAAAATTTTCTTTTCATTCAATTCTTCGCTAGACAATTGAATTGGCAAGCCTTTTTCGTAATCATTTGGATAACCGCCCGCCGCTAAAACCACGCCAACTGCCGCTCTTTTATCCCAACACGCTGATATTTTTGATAATTTTTTATCAAGCGCGGCATTGCACAAATCCGTCAAATCCGATTTCAAACGCATCATGATCGGCTGGGTTTCGGGATCGCCAAATCGACAGTTGTATTCTAAAACTTTAGAATTTCCTTGAGAATCAATCATTAAGCCCGCATATAAAAATCCCGTGTAAGGATTACCTTCCGCCGCCATACCGCGCACGGTTGGGTAAATGATTGTATTCATTACCTTTTGATGAATGTCTGGCGTGACCACTGGCGCAGGCGAATACGCGCCCATTCCCCCCGTATTTGGTCCTAAATCGCCGTCATCGCGGGCTTTGTGGTCTTGCGAAGTGGCGAGCGGCAACACATTTTCGCCATCGACCATGCAAATAAAACTGGCTTCTTCGCCGACCAAAAATTCTTCAATCACCACGCGATGACCCGCATTTCCAAACGCATTGCCGTCGAGCATATCTTTAACAGTTTTTTCAGCTTCTTCAAAGGTTTGCGCGATAATGACCCCTTTTCCAGCCGCTAAACCGTCGGCTTTAATGACAATCGGAAAATTGCGGGATTTTAAATAGTCGATGGCGGGGGAGATTTCTGTAAAAACTTGGTATTCGGCGGTTGGAATTTGATGACGGGCTAGAAAATCCTTGGTAAATGCCTTCGAACCCTCTAATTGTGCGGCGTTTCGAGTCGGTCCAAAACAACGTAACCCTTGCTTTTGAAATTCATCGACAACGCCCAAAACAAGCGGGATTTCAGGTCCGACGATGGTTAAATCGATTGCATGATTTTTGGCAAAAAGAACCAGTTCATCGATATTTTCAACACTAATGGCAATATTTTGCACTTTTGGCTCGGTTGCAGTGCCAACATTTCCAGGTGCAACAAAGACTTGTGATACTTTTGACGATTGCGCAACTTTCCATGCCAGCGCGTGTTCACGCCCACCACTCCCAATAATCAAAACCTGCATTTCATTTTCCTCAACTTAAATTAAAAAAGGTCATTTCTTATCATAGCATTTTTAGCCGCTAAGTCGTACAATGAGAGCATTAAGTTATTTTAGTTACAGGTATCAATAAATGGATATTATTCAAAGAATTGCTGAGGAACTATCAGTATTTCCCCGTCAAGTGCAAGCCGCAGTACAATTGTTAGATGAAGGTGCAACCGTTCCTTTCATTTCTCGTTATAGAAAAGAGGTCACGGGTACATTAGATGACACACAATTACGAAACTTAGAAGAACGGTTGCGTTATTTAAGAGAATTAGAAGAACGTAAAGTTGCAATTCTTAAAAGCATTGAAGAACAAGGCAAACTCACCCCCGAATTACAATTACAAATCGAACAAACCGATACCAAAACGATTTTAGAAGATTTGTACTTACCTTATAAACCCAAACGTCGAACCAAAGCTCAAATTGCTCGAGAAGCTGGATTAGAACCTTTAGCACTATCTCTTTTAGAAAATCCTCTTTTAATTCCCGAAGAACTTGCGCTTAATTACATCAATGCAGACAAAGGCATTAATGATATTAAAAGCGCGTTGGAAGGGGCAAAACAAATTCTCATGGAAAAATTCGCCGAAGAACCACCTTTATTGGGAGAATTACGGCAATATTTGTGGGATAATGGAATTATCGTTTCAAAAGTTGCCGATAAAAAGGAAGAAGAAGGCGCAAAATTTGCCGATTATTTTGATTATAAAGAACAAATCAAAAACATTCCTTCACATCGAGCATTGGCGTTATTTCGTGGAAGAAATGAAAACATTTTATCTCTCAATTTATTAGAGAATGACAATGCTGAAAATCTTAAATCTACAGAAATGGGATATTGCGAAAATTATATTGCAAATTATTTCAAGATTGCTCAACAAAATCGTCCCGCTGATGGGTTTTTATTGGAAAGCGTCCGTTGGTGTTGGAAAATCAAATTACGCACTCATTTTGAAGTAGAATTGTTTATGCAATTGCGAGAATCCGCAGAAACCGAAGCGATTAAAGTTTTTGCTGCAAATCTAAAAGATTTATTATTAGCAGCACCTGCGGGTGCACGTCCAACGATTGGATTAGACCCCGGGTTAAGAACTGGGGTGAAAGTCGCCATCATTGATGTGACGGGAAAAATGGTTGAACACGGGGTAATTTATCCGCACGCCCCTAAAAACCAATGGGATGATTCGATTAAAGTTTTAGCGTTGTTAGCGAAAAAATATAATATTGAATTGGTGAGCATTGGAAATGGAACTGCTTCAAGAGAAACAGATCGTTTAACGAATGATTTAATTAAACGTCATCCCGATTTGAATTTACAAAAATTAGTGGTTTCAGAAGCGGGAGCATCAGTATATTCAGCTTCGGAATTAGCTGCCAAAGAATTTCCTGATTTAGATGTCACAATTCGGGGCGCAGTTTCTATTGCAAGACGATTACAAGACCCTTTAGCAGAATTAGTGAAAATTGATCCAAAATCGATTGGCGTGGGTCAATATCAACACGATGTAAATCAAAATGCGTTAATGCGAAGTTTAGATGCAGTGGTTGAAGATTGTGTAAATGCCGTTGGAGTGGATGTAAATACTGCGTCAGTTTCTTTATTAACACGGGTTTCTGGATTGAATAACACTTTAGCGAACAAAATCATCGAATATCGCAATCAAAATGGAGCGTTTAAAAATCGTAAAGAACTTTTAAAAATACCTCGTTTGGGCGCGAAAACATTTGAATTAGCGGCGGGATTTCTACGCATTAACAATGGAGAGAATCCGTTAGATGGTTCTGCGGTGCATCCAGAAGCCTATCCAGTGGTAGAAAGAATTGCGAAGAAAACTCAAAAATCACTCAAAAGTATGATTGGTGATTCGACCTTTCTAAAAACGTTAAAACCGCAAGAATTTACCGATGAAACCTTTGGTTTGCCGACGGTTTTAGATATTTTGAAAGAATTAGATAAACCAGGGCGTGATCCTCGACCTGAGTTTAAAACCGCTTCCTTTCAAGAAGGCGTTGAAAAATTAGAAGATTTGAAACTCGATATGATCTTAGAAGGCGTGATTACAAATGTCACGAATTTTGGCGCATTTGTAGATATTGGAGTTCATCAAGATGGATTAGTGCATATTTCCTCACTTTCTGATAAATTTGTGAAAGACCCGCGTGAAATCGTTAAAGCGGGCGATGTGGTGAAAGTAAAAGTGATGGAAATTGATTTGAAACGCAAACGAGTTGCTCTAACCATGCGTTTGAATGAACAGGCTCGAGATCAAATCACCGATATAACAAAAACGCCCGCCAAAACTGGACGAGTTGTAAAACAAGAAACGCCCGATAATTTTGGTAACGCTTTTGCACAGGCTTTTGAGAAAGCGAAAAAAAATAAACGCCACTAAGTTTAACCGTTTGCCGTGCTAAGTACGCATTTTATCGGGAAAATTCTTTTTTTTTAAAGCAAAACACGGCATGATGATGTTGAGAAACATAAGGAGAACATTGGTATGTACGCGCCTCAAATTTCTGAAAAAAATACGGTGAAAGTGCCTGATTTCGCAACTTCAACTAATGCGCAATATGCTCGCATTGGTAATGATTTGATTATTAAGGCTTTTGGAGAAACGCATCGAATCGCGGATTTTTTTAAAAGTGATCCGCCGCCGATTTTAAAAACCACGTCGGGTGAAACCATCGATTTGTCGCAAATCGACATTATTTATCCGCCAATGAACGTCCAAGTGGCTGATAATAATGTTATTTCAGCAGCAGATGTTCCGAAAATGATCGGAAAAGTGAGTTTGGTGGTCGAAGGTCCTGCGAAAGCGGTGAACGACGGCAAAGAACGCACTTTAAATGTGAACGATCCCGTGTATTTGCACGATACAATCTCAACTGGATCAAAGACTTATTTAAAAATTACTTTAAAAGATGGAACGGTTTTTCAACTCGGTCCGCAATCCAAAGCGAGTTTAGAAACTTACGATTTCGATCCCGCAACCGTCGGCGGAAAATTCGAATCGAACATTTTTATGGGAATTTTTAGATTTATCAGCGGGGCAATCGCCGACAAAAACGAAGGAACGCACACCATTTTAAAAACCCCGTCCGCAACTATCGGGATTCGCGGCAGTGAAATCGACGGGCAAGTCGACGAAGACGGCAACACCACCGTTTTGCATTCAACGGGCGTGATCGAAGTGCGATCTAACTATCATCTTGAAAATATTACTATTTATAAGCCTCACACCAAGATCGAAATTCCCAACACGCCTGTCGAAAATTCGCGTTCTGAAGTGGTCAATAACGAATCCGCACAACAAATCCGTAATTTTCTCTCGCCCCTCAATCAGCAATCGCCCGACTCATCGCACAACCCGCAAGGCATCCTCAACAATTCAACAAATCCACCCAATCCCCAAGCGGCTCAACCCAAAACAGGCTCTGAAGGAAAAGGCGATGTCCACGATCTGCCGCCTCCTCCACACCAGCAAAGCTTTGTTACTGAACGAGATGTTCCCTCATCGACTCGCGGAAAAAGTACAACAGATTTACCACCGCTGAATGGACAACCCGATCTTCAAAGACATAACGAAAATCAAGAAGGATCATTTATCCCGTCGCCACCTCTGAATGGAAATAATACAAGACCTTTAGAACAAGAAAAAAATACTAACGACAATCCTCAAACAGGTAGCAAAGAACCTCCACCGTCGCCGCCTGTTGAAGGAAAATTCACTGTTTTGGAGGATCATCCTTTAATTTTACCAACAAAAGGAACGATTAGTAATTTAAAACAACCTGAGAATGGAACTGTAGAACTCAAAGAGGATACTTTGGTCTACACTCCGCATAAAGATTTCTTTGGAATAGATACGTTTTATTTGCACTCTTCTGAATTAGGTGATGTCAATATTGAAGTGAATATTTTACCAGTTGAAGATTCACTTATTGCAGCTAATTACAAAGCCTTTATTTTGGAAGACACACCTTTTAGTCTTAAAACAGAAGAACTATTGAAATTAGCTTATAATCCAGATATAAAAGAACCCCTTGATTTAACTAAACTTTCCGTTATAAGAATTGCCTCGTCAATGGAGTTTGATCCGAATTTAGGTGATTTAACGCATGGAAAACTTGAATTAAATCAAAATAATAGCGAAATCCTCTTTTTCCCAGAAATGAATTACAACGGTAAAGTTTATTTTGCTTATCAAGTTGCTCAAACAACAAACGATGGTCAGCAATTATTAAGTCCACCCGCATTTATAGAAATTGAAATCCAAGCAGTTAATGATTTGCCCATTACAAAAAAATCGCTTTCTTTTAATATTAAAGCAGGGCAACAACTTGAAATTAAACAAGATGTTTTATTAGCTGTTATGCACGATATCGATGGTGACAAATTAAGCATTACTCGTGTTGATTTCCCTTCACAAGGAAATTGGTCTATCGTTGATAATGCAAGTTTGAAAGCAAGTTTTACCAATGATTTGGGCGGACAAAGTTTATCTTTTACTTATTATGTTTCTGATGGAAGTGGTGCTGATGTTCCAATTGAAGCAAAGGTACAAATTGAAGCGCAACAACCCATCGAGGAAAAACCGATTCCTCCCATCGAGGAAAAACTAATATTACAAGCGATTCCTGATGCGTTAATAACACTAACTAACACGGTATTACAAATTTCATCTATAGATTTATTAGAAAATGATATTATTCCAACAGAAGTAATTGCAGATATTTCAGCAGTGCAAAATCCTTTAAATGGGACGGTTGAATTGGTGAATGATCAAATCATATTTACGCCCGATAAAGATTTCAATGGATTAGCGGAATTTGAATATGTTCTTGAAGATGATGCGGGTAATCAAGAGATTGGAAAAGTGGCGATTGATGTGCAATTAACGGGGCATTTTATTGAATTACCACAAGCAAGCACATTATTACAATATACGGTTAATTTTCCCGCAATAAATGTTGATAATCAAGCATTTATTAGCAATATGGCGTATGCACCAGCGGGAGAAACTCGGTATTTGAGAATTGAAGCAAGTGGTTTGTCAACAGGTGAGCAACTTAATATTTCAAATAACGGTGCGGCGACTATTTTAACTGCAACCCCGAATTTGATTATTTTAAGTTTTGATGGCGCAGTGGGACAAAGTGCTTTAGAAAATCTAATACAATCAGTATCTTACAATGCTTTTATGGGTTCAACGATGCCAACCGCTGGCACAAAAACCATTTCATTTAGTTTGTACGATGATCAAGCGGCGGCAGAAAGTGGCGGTGAGGAATTGGATAGTGTAAGTCGTTCAATTAATTTAATTTTACCGCAAATTGCAGCGGATGACATTGTCGACGCATCAGTGAACACGCCGTTTTTAATCCCAGCGGATCAATTATTTGCGAATGATTCAGGAATTGGCTTAAAAATCATTGGGTTAGCCAATTTAAGCGACGGCGTGCAAGCCCAACTTTACGGAAACGATGTCGCGGTGTATGTTGATGGAAACATGGCACAATCCGCGTTAGGCTTTGATTATCAAGTACAAACTTTGAGCGGCGCGACAGGTTCGGCGCACGTCACGTTAAATCCCAAAAACATTCAAACCGCAACGGAAGGGGATGACGTTTTAACAGGAAATCCTTTGCAAAACAATGTGATATACGGGCTTGGTGGAAATGATACCCTCACGGGCGGCGCGGGGAATGACCTCATCGACGGCGGCGCGGGCGACGACACGATTGATGGCGGCGACGGGTTCGACCAATTAATCGGTGGATTGGGCAACGATACCTTTTTATTCAATCCAAACAATGGGATAGTGAATATCAGCGGTGGCGCAGGCGAAGACGTTTTGAAATTAAACACGACTGGCGCGTATTTTGATCTTATTGCGAATCAAAGTGCGCCGGCGGGTCAAAATATGCAATTGTCTGGGATTGATCGCATCGATTTGGGCGCGGGAAATGTGCTGACATTAAGCGCAAATGATGTGCTAAGTCTTTCAGATGCTGGACAATTAATCGTCGACGGCGGCGCGGGAAGTTCGGTGACTTCGGCGGGACAAGGCTGGACAAATGCGGGTTTAATCGCGCTTGGTGGAATAAATTATACAGATTATTCAATGGGTTCGGCGCATTTGCTGATTAATCAAAACATTAGCACGCAATTTATTTTTTGAGGATCGGAATAATGAAAAAAAAATTAAGTTTTTTCATGATGTTATGCTTCACACACGCGAGCGCAGATACGTTGGTCGATGTGGTGAAAAAAACCTTAGAAACCAATCCCGATGTGCGAATTAGCGTCAGCACGCGCTTGGCGGCGGATCACGAATTACGCCAAGCCCAAGCGGGTTATTTGCCGTCGATTGATTTGCAAGCGGGGTATGGCAAACAGCGCAGCGACAATTACACGACTTTTTCTCGCAAAGGCGGCGCGATTGATTTGGATCGCCAAGAAGCGAGTTTGACTTTAACGCAAATGCTTTTTGATGGTTTTGACACTCGAAACGAATCTTTAAAACGTGCCGCAAAACTCGACGCAGCGGCGTGGCGTGTTCAAGAAAGCAGTGAAAGCATCGGTTTAAAAGCGATTGAAGTATTTTTAGAATATTTTCGTCGTCATGAATTAGCAGAATTAGCAAAAGATAATTTGGTCATTCATCAAAAAACTCGCAAACAAATCAACGAGTTATTTACACAAGGGGCGGGTCGCAAAGCAGACGTTCAACAATCCGAAAGTCGTGAAGCATTAGCATCGTCGAACTTAGAATATTCTTCAGGTTTTGTTTTAGATGCGGAAGCAAATTATTTGAAAGTGGTCGGCGAATTGCCAAAGAATTTGATTTCTCCCGAACATCAAGCAATTCGTGAAAATCTCCCTAAAAACAGTGAGATGGCGATAGCTTTAATTCCGCAACATCCGACTTTAAAGGCATTTCAAGCGGAGTTAGAAGCCGCTCAAGCCGCTCACGCGCAAGCCCGTTCACCGATGATGCCGCGTTTGGATTTGGAATTAGAAGCCTCTAAAAACAAGAACTTAGACGGCATTGAATACAAGAACGACGATGCGCGAGCGATGCTCAAATTGCGTTATAATTTTTATAAAGGCGGGGCGCACCAAGCCCGTTTGAAAGAAACCGCCGAGCGTTTGAATTTGGCAAAAGAAAATTTAACGCGGGCGCAGCGGGCGTTGGAAGAAGAAACGCGCTTGGCGTGGAATGCGTTGCAAACCGTCGGTAAGCGTTTGAATTATCTACAACAACAGGTTTTTTCAGCAGAAGCCGTCACGGATTCTTACAAACAACAATTCAAACTCGGACAACGCAGTTTATTGGATGTGCTTGATTCTGAAAGCGAATTATATAATGCAAAATCTGCTTTAATTTCAGCACGTTACACAGAGTCTTTTGGAATTTATCGTTTATTAGCCGCGACAGGTCGTTTATTACCCACTTTAAAAATAGAGCCTTTACCCGAATCCGCCGCGAAAAATCCTCAATAATCTTTATAAAAAAAAGTAGTGATATAATTACCGAGTTTCTCTCATTTTTATATCACTACTGAAATGTATATTAAATCCCTATTGTGGATATTTGCACCCACCTTATTAGCCTTATCATCGATCATTATTCGCCATTTTCTTCATTCTCAAAAAGGCGTGAATTATCCACCGCCGCTCATTGCAATTGCTCTCAATTTTGTATTATTTGTGTATGTTGAAAAGATGACTCATGGTAATCCAGGTTATATGATGCCATTTGCTCATTTGTTCATTCCTATCGTAGTCTTTGTAATATGGATAATTATGTGGATAATTCATGCGTTGTTGTTTTGACGGCAGAAATAAAATATTATCTAAGGTCGCAATAACGTCTTAAAACGCAACCCACTGATCCATAACATAAAAAAATAAACGATCATTGCAGAACAAACCCAAATTCCTAATTGTAGAAATCGCATTCCACTTCCCCATTGCAACCAATTTTCTAATACGGGTACAAACCATATTAACAAAGCAATCATTACCACACTTGCAATCGTAATTCTTCCCAAAAACAATCCCCAACCTTTTAATGGTTGAAATGCGTTTTGTTTGCGTAAATAGAAATACAATAAACCCGCATTTAAAATCGCCGCCAATGCAGTTGCTAAGGCTAATCCAACGTGTTTTAAAGACCAAATTAAAACAAAATTTAAAACAATGTTGCTCACAATTGAAATAAAAGCGACTTTGGTGGGAGTTTTAGTATCTTGTCGTGCAAAGAAACCCGATGCTAAAATCTTAATTAAAACAAAGCCTAACAAACCAATGCTATACGCCATTAATGCTTGCGCACTCATTTCAACGTCATTTAATCCAAATTGCCCGCGATAAAACAACGTCACAAATATCGGTTTTGAAAGAAAAATTAACCCTAAAGTGCTTGGAACGCCCACTAAAAAAACCCATTTTAAACTCCAATCTAAGGTTTTGTTATAATCCTCTTGGGCATTTCTAGCGGCTAACCCAGAAAGCCTTGGTAAAACCACCGTTGCTAACGCCACACCAAATACCCCAATCGGGAATTCTAATAACCGATCCGCATAATATAACCATGCGATACTTCCAGTGACTAGAAATGATGCCATTAAGGTGCTAATTAAAAGACTGATTTGTCCCACAGAAACCGAAAATAAAACCGGAAGCATTAAATTTAAAATCTTTTTAACGCCTTCATCTTGTTCTTTTTTTAATCGAGGAACGGGCATTAAATGCAATTTAGATAAAAACGGCAATTGAAATACAAATTGTAAAATTCCAGAAATTAACACACTCCATGCTAAAGCTAAAATAGGTTCTTGAAAATATTGACTAAATCCTAATGCAGCCGCGATCATGCACAAATTTAAAATCACTGGACTAAAAGCGGGCGATGAGAAATGATCGTATGAATTTAAAATGCCCGCCGCAAATGCCGTCAATGAAACAAACAATAAATAAGGAAATGTAATGCGCAACATATCGACGGCAAGTTGATATTTATGTGGCTCATCGACAAACCCAGGTGCAAATAACATAATCAAATACGGGGCGAAAACAATTCCTAACACCGTTAAAATGATTAAAATAAACCCTAATGTTCCCGCAACGTGATCGATTAAACTTTGGACTTTTTCGGGAGAGTTGTTCTTATATTCACTTAATACGGGAACAAATGCTTGAGAAAACGCACCTTCCGCAAATAATCTTCGCATAAAATTAGGAATTTTAAACGCCACCAGAAACGCATCAGCCCCAGCGGTTGCTCCAAATAAAGTTGCAATTACAATATCCCTCACAAATCCCAAAATTCGTGATAACAACGTCAAACTTCCTACTACACTTAATGATCGTAACATTTTAAGAAAAATCCTATTTTAAAGTTTAAATGCCGTAAAGAATAAAAGCTGCCCAATGTAAAGGATTGCGGTATTTGTTTTCTTTGAGAAACTCGCGTTTCACTGAAGTTAAAGCATCGACATGATTTTCGCCTTGTTGCAAACGACTAAAGAAACGACGCATAAATTCGGCGGTACTTTCATCTAAAATTGTCCATAAAGTCAATAACGTATTCGTATTTCCAGCGACATATAAAGCATAAGGCAAACCTAAAACGCCGTCGCCGCTGGTTTGTCCCACACCTGTTTCGCACGCCGACAACACCATCAAATCGCTTCGTAAATCATAACCAACCCATTCGGCGGCGTTGATGTAGCCATCGGTGGGGGCGGGCGTGTGGAGTTGATCTAAAACGATGCCCGATAAGGCGGGATGAATCGGGCTAAAATAGCCGTGCGTAGAAAATAATAAATAACGATAGTTTGTTAAAACCCGTTGTTTATTGAGTTCTAATAAATGACTTTCGCTGGCTTTTTCTTTGCGTAGAATGAGCGGTTTTTCTTTCTCAAAGAGTGTTTCTAAATTTTGTAATTCTTTTTCAGAGGCGGGTAAGTTTTTCCATTCTTTTTGTTGCATGGCAACGAGTTGATTTAAAGACTGTTGATCAGATGCACCTTGTTTTAATCGTGCACTGATTTCAAAAGCATTTATTTCTATTTTATTTGAGATTTGATTAGGTTTTTCATAACGTGCCGCGCCCATTGCTAATAAGGATTGGCGGTCGGTTTGACTTTGATACGCGGCTTGACGTTGTTTAAGCAAATTTAACACTGATAATGATTGCACATAATTCACGCTGTGTTGTTCAATCACCATTTGTTGATTAAAAGGCAAGGTTTCAAAAGGTAATAATGCCAACGCCCCATCGGGAGAAATAATCCACCGTTCTTTTTCACTTAAAGAATCTTTTAAAGGAATTAATAATTTATTGCTCAAATATGCTCCAATTAATCCTTCATCTTCTTCTCCTAACTTACGAGAATTTTCTGGAGCATCTGTTGCCGTTGTGAAACTCCCATCTTCCAATTCATAAACATACAAACCATTGCCTCTTAGGTTTAGAATACCACCAACACCTAAAGTTTTACGATAAGCTTCGATAGTTTGTTCCAAATTGGGGATTTCTCCTAAATCATAGCTTTCTAATCCACCTTCTTTGTCAAGAATAAAGGCTAATAAATGATTTTTTGCTCCAATTAAATAATTAACAAATAATCCATTTTCAGGCAATAAATCTTTACCTTTTTCAGCATCGACAATTTCTACTGCATTCAATTGGCGGTATTTTGGGTATTTATCACTTAATTGTTGATGTAATTCTGCTAACTCTTGATTTAAACGAGTATATTCAGCGCGAAGATTTAAGCGTTCTTCCAAACTAGCAGTTTCTACTGCATTTAGTTGACGATATTCAACATATTTATCTGCTAATTGTCGATGTGATGATTCTGCTAATTCTTGATTTAAACGGGTGTGTTCAGGACGCAAACTTAAACGTTTTTCTAATTCTTCAGTTTTTGAAATCATTTCATCTAATTTACCAATCGTGGAAATTAAATTTTCATGTTGGTTGATTTCCTTACCACTCAATCCTGCATGATTAATTGCAAATTTTCGAGCCATTTCTGCTAATAAGTTTCGTGATTTTCCTCTTTCTACTGTAAAAAAGGCTTTTTTAATGTTACGTTGAGAAAGATACAGTATTGTTAGATTTAAGTAGATTTGTTGTTTATTTACACTTTCCAGTGCTTTTTCAAAATGAATAATAGCTTGTTCAACTTGATTTACACTTTGGTAGTAGTAAGCTAACTGAGTAAGGCTATTCAATGTGCTAGAATGTTTTTCCCCTAGAATTTCTTTTTTTAGTGCATAGACTTTCTTCCCAAGAGAAAGTGCTTTTGTTTCCTGACCTAACGAGTTATAGATCGCCGATAAATTGTGAAGACTCATAAGGGTGTCTGGGTGGTGTTCTCCCAATATTTCCTTGAATAAGGTGTATGACTTTTCATGTAGGGGAAGTGCTTCTACAAAATTGTTTAACTTAGAGTAAGCTGCTGCTAAATTATCTAGACTTATGAGAGTATGGTAATTTCTTTCTCCTAATACTTGCGTTGCTAATGCATATGCCTGTTTACGGAGAGGTAATGCTTCTATAGAACGGTGTAAATTAGTGTAAGCTGTTGCTAGATTGTCTAGCGTAACAATAGTGTTCAAATTTTTCTCGCCATACAGTAATTTAGTTTCAGCATAAATCTTCTCACGAAGAGTTAGCGCATCTGTAAAATAATGTAAATACTCATAACTTGTTGCTAGGTTATTTAGGCTTTTAATTAATAAATTATCAATTAGAATCTTTGAGTCTGAAGAACACCACTCATCATTTGGTCTAGAAAGACATCGTTCAATTGAAAGCTCTTTTTGATTCTCTTTTCTAATAGCATATGCTTTTTCACTTAGAGGTATTGCATATTTAAAATAGCCAAGTTTTTGATAGTTGACTACTAATTGATCTAAACTATCAAGAGTATCAACATGATTTTCACCAAATATTTCTTTTCGCATTTCATAAATTTGTTTATTAAGCAATAGCGCATCCTCAAGGAAGTTTAAATCAATATAGTTTGATGCCACCTTCTGAAGGCTTGCAAGTACATCAGGATGTTTTTCTCCGAGAGTTTTACTTTTTAATTTATATATTTGCTTATTAAGAGGTAATGTTTCTTTAAAATTGCCTAATTTTTCATAAATTGAAATTAATAAATCAAGACTAAAAAGAGTTCTGGGATGTCTTTCTCCTAATATTTCTTGACGCAATGTGTAAGCTTTTTGTGCAAGAGGCAGTGCTTCCGTGCAATTATTTATGCTACAGTAACTAGCAGCTAAGTTATTAAGACTTTCTAATGTATGTGGGTGCTTTTCACCCATTATTTCTTTTCTCAAAATGTAGGCTTTCTGATCAAAGAGCAATGCGTTATCATGTCGTTTTAATTTGTTATAAATTACTGCTAAATTACTAAGACTTTGTAGGGTATCGGGGTGTTTTTCTCCTAAAACTTCTTTAAATGAGGCGAAGGACTGTTCATTAAGTACTAGTGCTTCAGATAAGCGGTTTAATTTAAGATAATTTAGTGCCAAATTATCGAGACTAATAAGTGTTTCAGGGTGTTTTTCGCCTAATATTTCTTTATCCAATAAATAAATTTTTTCTTTAAGTGGAAGAGAGTCAATAAAACGCTCTGACTTGTAGTAAGCCCCTGCCAACGCTATGAGACTCGTAATAGTGTCAGGGTGCTTTTCACCTAATAAACTTTTTAGTAGTTCATAGTTTTGTTCTGCTAACGATAAAGCATCTTTGAAGCGATTTTGTCGAAGATATTTCCACAGTAAGTTGCTATCAGTTTTGAGTTTTTGGTGTTTAATTTCTTCGATAGGAGGTCTAGGTGCTTGTACTGAAAATGAAAACAAGCACAAAATAACCAATAAAAAATGCTTCATGATTGTTCTCCTTTTAAAAATCATCGGCAATTAAATGGTCGAGAAAATTTTGTTTTTCTGGACTGTCTGGTAAAGCAAGCAATTGGCGATAAATTTCTAAACGCCAATTTTTGGAGTTTCCTTTGAGTTTTTCTTGTTGTAATAAGGTCGCAAATAATGTGAATTTATCTGCTTTAGAATCAATGGGTAACGGCGGAACGGTAAATTCAATTTTTGAACTATATGATTGATTTAATTGATCTTTTATAATCAAATGATAAATCGTTCCGACTTCAAACGTGCTAGGAATAAAAGCCCACTCACGTTGCTTTGTTTCTGACCGCGATAATTCATTACCGTTATTATCTTGTAAAATGATTTGAAAAGGAGGCTTTCCATTATGCCAAAATAGATTAACTTTTCCTTCATTAGTAAATAAAAAAAACGGTGCATTTTTTGATTTTCCTGCACTTAACGGCATAAACACAGGTTTATTCTCATCATTACCTCGTGTTGCTACGCTCGTTAATAATATGTCATCCTCTAAAATAATGGCAGGCTTAGGACCTTTACTAGAACTAGAAGTAAATCTTTCTGTTTTAGGCTTAATTGCTTTAGTTAATTTATCCACCAAACTAACAATTTTATCTTCGACTTTGCACCACATTCCACAAGGTTCTTTAAGTTCTCGAAGTTGATAATTAGTGGTTGGTACTATGATTTCTTCTTTATTAGGAGATTCACTGTAATACCAAATCGTGACTGGCACAGCTTGTTGAGGAACGGTGAGTTGATCGCCACGACATAATTCACGATCTTTTTCAGTAATGAAATGTGTTTTACCATTTCGCAATACACTGATATTATTTAATAATTTTTCATGCCATTGAATCTTTGCAATCGTTAAATCACAAGCAATTGAAAAATTAGAAATACTCCATAAAAGTGCTAAAAATAAACTTTTTTTAGTGTTCATGATGCTGCTTTCCTTTTACTCGATGATGAAACTCTTTAAAATTCTCAATATAATGCCACAACATAAGCACAAAGTTCAATGTCAAAAGTGGCAGTGCAACTTGTATCTCAAATCCCGAACGTAATAAAATTGCTCCTAACAAATAAAGTACTACATTACTTAAAATCGTGGCTAACCAAAACGCCGTCATGGTTTCATAAAACGTAAAAACTAATGCTGTAATCATTACGGTAAAAATAATTAAAGCAATAGTCCCTTCCTTTGGAAGTTCCTTTAAATGACCAATGCGCAATAAAGTATCCGTTGCATTCATTAAAACATACACCCCGTCCACTTCTTTTTTACGAATGGGAATCGGATGACGATCTCCACTTAAAGAGTGCGTTGCTCCAATAAATACCAATTGATCTTTTAAATCTGGTTTCTGTTCTAAAAAGTTATTGACTGAATAAGTATCAATTAAACTAATTCGTTGATCTTTTATCTTATCCATTGGTGCAAACCGATAAATAATTTTTTCTTTTATTTTAACGGCTTGTAAATAGATTTCTGAAGCCTTTTCTCGCCAATGTTCATGCGCTGGCAACGTCACTTTCAAATCATTGCAATCCATTTTTTGACAAAGTTGCTTCAAATCATTTCCTTGTGATGAATCACACGAATATTGTTCTGCCCAAGTATTCCATTTTCTTTTCATATCTTGTAAAACAAATTGAGGATTATCTGATAATTGCGCTAATGTCGCCAATAATGCGGCTGATGGAACAACATTCAAATGATTGTTTTCACAAATTAAAGGTGCTAAACGCCAATGTCTTAATACTCGATCCTCACTCGGCACAAAGAAAGTCGATGCCCAAAAAACGTTCTTTTCTTCTTGTAACCATTGATCTAAAAATGAGGGGGCTCTTTCTAAAAAATTATTTGAATCAAGTTGATTATTTTTTAAGGGATAACGATACAAACGGGTTAAAATCACAATCGGCGTGTTTGGTTCTTTACTTTCATTTAAGTTTTTCAAATAAAGTCCTAACGTTTCTTCGCTTTGTTTATCTGTGATTGGACACGCTATTTTCTCTCCACCATGAATACAACCATCTGCTGACCATGCCAAATCAATATCAACGGCAATTGTTTTTGCCCCTTGTTTAACAGCTTGTTCTATCAGTTGCTTTAAATGATCTCGCGGTGTTAAAAGCGGCGATCCCCATTCCCGATGTGTTGTTTCATCGATGTGAATTAACGCCATTCTATCTATTGGTTTTCCATTAATTTCAGAAACGGAATCACTTCCCCAAAACATAACCGAATCTTGAAGTGCCAGAAACAAAATATTTTCAGCAAACCATTGCGATAAAACAAACATGGTTGTTATTGCTAATATAAAATTAATCAATAAGCTCCGTAACCATTCGTGTTTTGAAAAATCACAACGAGGTTTCAATATGTATAGATATTTCATTGCATCATTTCCTATAATTTTTAATCAAGTTTTTTTGATATAGTTGTACGTTTCATTATTCAAAATTATATTTCTCCATCTGCAAATGAAACAAATACTCACTTATAGCGTTTTTATAAGATTACCTCTATTTTGAAGAATATTGCTCTCAAATAATTTTTATGAGAGCAATATTTTATAATTATTTCAGTGAATTACAAACACGTTCTAAAATAGCTTTTGCTTGGATAGCTACTTGATCTATTTGAGGATTATTTGCTAAACCTAATACGGGTTCAGGATTCATAACAGCGATTTCTACTTTGCCGTCAGCGGTTTGATATAAAACCACGTTGCAAGGTAATAATGCTCCCGCGTTCAAATCCGCATCTAATACCTGTTTTGCTAAAGAAGGTGCACACGCGCCTAATATTAAATAAGGTGGAATTGAAATCCCCATTTTGTTCTGCATAATTGCTTGAACATTAACTTCACTAACAATACCAAGTTTCTCTGCGTGTAATGCAGCAAGAAATTTGGCTTTTGCATCTTCAAAAGGTAAATCAACAGAAACGTTAAAGTGATACATTTTTCTCTCCTTGAGAAATTTAGGTGATAACAGTGGGTTTTTCCATACCCGTGAAATATTTAATATGGGCAAGTTGTTCGGCAATTTCAAGTAGAGGTTTTAAAGCAACTTGTGCATCTAAATGGTGTTTTGAAACATCGGGTTCAAATGATTCTAAATAAATTCGCAACGTCGCGCCCGCGGTGCCCGTTCCAGATAACCGAAAAATTAACCGCGATCCATCGGTAAATCCAATGCGTAATCCTTGATTTTTGCTCAAACTTTGATCTATCGGATCGAGATAAGAAAAATCATCGGCAAATGCAATCTCATAATTTTCAAACTTCTTTCCTACTAATTGAGGAAATTGTTTGCGAAGTTCTTCAACGAGTTGATTAGCATTTTCTGAATTAATATTTTCATAATCGTGACGACTGTACACATTACGTCCAAATTTAGCCCAATGTTCTCGCACAATGGTTTCTACGGATTGTTTTCTAACCGCTAAAATATTCAACCAAAATAAAACCGCCCACAAACCATCTTTTTCTCTGATGTGATCTGAACCCGTTCCGAAACTTTCCTCACCGCATAAAGTGATTTTATTCGCATCGAGCAAATTACCAAAGAATTTCCAACCTGTTGGGGTTTCAAAACAGTCGATGCCTAGAAACTCTGCCACTCGATCAACTGCGCCACTGGTCGGCATAGAACGCGCAACGCCTTTCAAACCCATTTTGTAACCTTTCACCAAATGCGCATTCGCCGCTAAAATTGCTAAACTATCCGAAGGTGTGACAAAGAAATTCTTCCCTAAAATCATATTTCTATCGCCATCACCATCGGATGCTGCGCCAAAATCGGGTGCATTTAAATGAAACATAATTTCAACTAAATCGTGTGCATAAGTTAAATTCGGATCGGGATGCCCACCTCCAAAGTCTTCTAATGGAATTGAATTAATCACCATGTTATGATTTGCTTGCAAGAGTTCTTCTAAAATTCTTTGCGCATACACACCCGTCACCGCGTGCATTGCATCATAACAAATTCTAAACTCACCTGATTTGAAAAGTGCTTTAATTTTCTCAAAATCAAAAAGGTGTTGCATTAGTTCTGCATAATCATTGATAGAATCAATAATTTCTACGGTCAAATCACCGAGTTGAAATGTACCGATATTATTCAAATCAATGTCAGGTGCAGAAATGATTTTGTACCATTCAATGCTTTTGGTGTTGCTATACATTTGTTCAGTGAGTTTCTCGGATGCAGGTCCGCCATTTCCACTGTTGTATTTGATGCCAAAATCGCCGTCTTTTCCTCCAGGGTTATGGCTTGCTGATAAAATGATTCCACCAAAGGCTTTGTATTTGCGAATAATCACCGATGCGGCGGGGGTTGATAAAATACCATTTCTTCCCACTAAAACCTTTCCAAAACCATTTGCCGCTGCCATTTTTAAAATGGTTTGAATGGCATTTGAGTTGTAATAACGTCCGTCGCCGCCGAGAACTAAAGTGCTGCCTTGATAGGTTTGAACGGTGTCAAAGATCGATTGAACAAAATTCTCTAAATAATGAGGTTGTTGAAAGGTTTGAACGGATTTGCGTAGACCAGAAGTTCCTGGTTTTTGACCGATGAAAGGGGTTGTTTTAACAGTTTGAATTTGCATGATTTTTTCTCCTCTAAAAAGACATAAAAAAAATGCGACACCTTTATGAGGCATCGCATTTCTTCATCATAGAAAATCGTTAGAAACGAAGTCTATTATTTTTGAGCATTGGTTTTGCGGATGATGATTTCCACACGACGGTTTTGTGCCATTTGCTCGGTGGTTTGTTTGGTAACAGTACCCGCAACTGGGCTACCTTTACCTTTACCAACGGCTGAAATTTTGTCTTTAGGCACGCCTTTCTTGATCAAATAATCCACGACAGATTGTGCACGTTTTTGAGAAAGTGAGAGGTTGTATGCTTCAGAACCTTTATAGTCGGTGTGACCTTCAACCACGACTTCTTTCAAATGACCGGGGTCTTCGACGATAAATTTAGCTAATCTATCAATCGCTTCAACGCCTTTTGGACGTAAGTTAGCTTTGTTGAAGTCGAAATTAACCATGCCTTCTTGTGCGCTTAACACGGTACGGTATTCGGTGACTTCAGGCGGGCAACCAAATTCGTCAACGGGGGTATTAGGTGGTGTGTTGGGGCAACGATCTTTGTAATCGGGCACGCCGTCACCATCAGAGTCGATAGGACAACCCATTTTATCGCCATCTTTGTACACGCCTTTGGAGATTTCTTCGGGGGTGTTGTGAGGGCATTTGTCTTGATAATCAGGCACGCCGTCGTTATCGCTATCGAGGGCACAACCTTCTTTATCGAGGAATTTAGCATCGGTGCCTTTGGGGGCTTCGAATTTACACGTTTGATCGCCGCAATCTTTCAGTTTTTCAGTTCTGGGAAAAGCGGGAGTAGTGACACAAGAATCATCAGACGCTTTAACGGCTTTACCGTCGGCATCGAATAAGGCTTGAGGTTTGGTTTCATCTGCAAACACTGGATTGTTAAGCAACGCAGCAACAGCGACGCCCAACAACAAGTGACGACCGTAAAATTTTGGCATAGGTACATTCCTTCCTGTAAAGTTAATAAGACTTGACGAGCACATAAAGTACAGGCTTCAGCTTGGGGTGTTTATTTTGCCGAGGGGCTCTGACTAACGTTGCTGATACACTTTTTGATTGCATACCAGCCTTAACGCCCTATTCTACCAATAAAGATCGGTTGTCGTCTAGGTTTTTGTATTTGATTACAACAGCGTGTCGTAAGAATGCCACACTTTATCGCTAAATGGCTAATAATGGGTCTAATTCGCCCGCGCTATCCAACTCCGCCAAGTCATCATAACCTCCCACATGAGTTGTGCCAATAAAAATCTGTGGAACGGTGTAACGTCCTGTTTTTGCTATGACTTCTTGCATTAATTGAGGTTTGTCGTCGAGCAAAATCTTTTCAAACGCCACCCCTTTTCGCTGCAATAATCTTTCCGCCCGCACACAATAAGGGCATTGTTTGGTTGCGTACATTAATACATTTACCATGTTATTTTCCAATTCATTGTTAAAGCGATGAATTATCTCAAATATCTTGAAGAACAGCAATTCTCAACGAGATCGATGTGTTGAATTACATTTTAAGGAAATTTTTTGTACACTTATTTCTCGAAAGCGTTAAAATGCTTAATCCATTTTTTCACAACTTTAAAAACCACTTATGTCCATTCAAGATATTGAAGAATATGAAAAGGAAGTAATAAATACAAAGATTCATGGCGGGGTTGATCATGAGTTAGCTATTCGACGACATTTTGCTAATTTACTTAGTAAATATTGTGCTAAAAATAAAGATGAACTATTTCTTGTTGATGAAAAAACTATTAAAAATGCACAAGGGCAAAATATACAACCAGACGGAACTATTTGTAATAATTTAATTGACTTTGGCTATTGGGAATCTAAAGCAAATGTTCATTTAGAAAATGAAATTATTGATAAAATCGCGGCGGGTTATCCATTAAGTAATACCTTATTTCAAGATGACAAAGATGCTATTTTATATCAAGAGGGAATACGATGTTTTCAATGCTCTTTAAATGAAAGAGAAAATTTAGATAAATTACTAACTAAATTTATAACTTTTAAGTCTAAAGAAGTTAGAGAATTTTATGAGGCAATGGATAAATTTAAAGATTCTCTACCCGTAATTTTAGAAATGGTTAATCAAAAAATCTCGCTTACTGAACAAATAAACTCATCATTTACAGAGGCGCGTCAAAAATTCCTTAGTATTTGTGAAAAAAGTATTAATCCAAATATCTCAATTGGCGATGTTAATGAAATGCTTTTGCAACACATTTTAACCGAAGAAATTTTTATGAGTATCTTTGATGATGCTAACATCCATAAAAAAAATAATATTGCTGAAAAATTATATGAATTAGAATCTACTCTATTTGGAGATAACACAAAAAAACGAGAAACGCTCTCTGGCATTCAAAGTTATTATGATACCATTAAAAAGTACGCGATTAAAATCGTTAATTATCATGATAAACAAGCCTTTTTGAAAGCATTTTACGAAAACTTTTATAATGTCTATAACAATAAAGCGGCAGATAGAATGGGGATTATTTATACCCCACACGAAATTGTTAAATTTCAAATCAGAAGTGTTGAGGATTTACTAAAGAAACATTTTAATGCAACTCTCGCCGATGAAAATATTAAAATCCTCGACCCTTGTGTTGGTACAGGTACATATATTTGTGACCTAATTGATTACTTACCACATGACAAACTAGAATTTAAATATAAAAACGATATTTTTTGTAATGAGTTAGGTTTATTACCTTATTACATTGCAAACCTAAACATCGAATATACCTATCAACAAAAAATGCAGGCATATTTTAAACACAATAAAATATCCGATCCCGATTATAAATTTAATAATCTTTGTTGGGTAGATACTTTAGATAATGCAG
Source organism: Thiomargarita sp. (assembly GCA_020718845.1). Lineage (GTDB taxonomy): Bacteria > Pseudomonadota > Gammaproteobacteria > Beggiatoales > Beggiatoaceae > DYRG01. Next base: position 25,040 of record DYRG01000020.1, on the reverse strand, counting down.
GTTTTGGTATTGAAGGAGTAAATATTGAAATTGAGGGTATTGGTTTTAATGTTGAAAATACCACTCGCATTAAAAAACAAAATGAGCAACAAATTAGCGTGATTATTGGTAATCCGCCTTACAATGCTAACCAACAAAATGAGAACGATAATAATAAAAATCGCGTATATAAAATTGTCGATGAGCAAATAAAAAAGACTTACATTAAAGCAAGCAAAGCTCAGAAAACTAAAGTCTATGATATGTATTCACGTTTTTATCGCTGGGCAAGTGATCGAATTAGTAATGATAAAATAAATAAAGGACAAGGGATAATCTCTTTTGTTACTAATAATTCATTTATCAATGCAAAATCATTTGATGGATTTAGAGAATGTATTAAACAAGAATTTGATTTTGCTTATATTATTGACACAAAAAGCGATGTAAGAGCTAATCCAAAAATTGCGGGAACAACACATAACGTTTTTGGAATCCAAACGGGCGTGGCATTTATGTTTTTAGTTAAAAAGAAAAGTCTTTCTTTACAAAAGAAGCCCTGCCAAATTTACTATTTATCTTTACCCGATGAAATGCTAAAGAGAGAAAAATTAAATTGGCTTTCTGAAAATAGAATTAACTTTGCATTTGATTTAATCGCTCCTGATAATCAAAATAATTGGATTAATCAATCAGATAATGATTTTGATGCTTTAATTCCCGTTTGTGATAAAGAAGTAAAATTAGGAAACAATGAGAAAGCCATTTTTAAATTATTTTCAAATGGTGTTGTTACAAATAGAGATGAATGGGTTTATGATTTTGATAAAAATAATTTAGAAAAAAAAGTCAATTTTATTATAAATATTTATAACAAATTATTAAATAAGCAAGATTATAGTTGGAATGAACAAATAAAATGGAGTGAATCTTTAAAATCTATTTTTAATCGCAACCTTTCTTTTAAATTTGATAAAAACTTAATAATAAAATCAAATTATAGACCATTTGTAAAAAATTTTTATTATGCAGAAAACTTACTAAGTGATAGATTAACCCAAAATCATTATGATATGTTTGGAGGAAATTTAGATAAAAATAATTTTATTTTAAACGTAAATACAAACGGAAAAGATTTAAGGTATTTTGCATCTAATATCATTTCTGATTTACATTTTTTAGGTGATAATCAATGCCTACCTCTTTATATTTACGACAAACAAGGAAATCAACAGGAAAATATAACAGATTGGGCATTGGAGTTATTTCAAAAGCATTATAACAATCCAGAAATTACAAAAGAACGGATATTTAATTATGTGTATGCGGTATTGCATGATCCAAACTATCGTGAGAAATATGAGCAAAATTTAAAGCGGGAATTTCCTCGCATTCCTTTGTACGAAAAATTTGAGCAATGGGCGAGTTTAGGTAAAGAATTAATGGATTTACATTTGAATTATGAAAGCGTTGAAAAATATCCTTTGAAACGCTTTGATTCAGAAATCACTAAACTCCCTAAAGTTAAATTAAAAGCCGATAAAATAAATGGCGTAATTATTTTAGATGAAAATACGCAATTAAGTGGCGTTCCAAATGAAGCATGGGATTACAAATTGGGAAATCGCAGCGCGTTAGAATGGGTTTTAGATCAATACAAAGAAAAAACCCCCAAAGATGCGACAATTGCAGAGAAATTTAATAATTATTGTTTTGCAGATTATAAAGAACAAGTGATTGATTTGTTAGGTCGTGTTTGTAGAGTTTCTGTAGAAACCGTTCGCATCGTAGAAACCTTTGATAATCTTTCATCGATGAGCAAAATGAGTAATTCTAATTGATTAATTTCCTTGATTGTTTTTACGTTTGAGTGTTTAATAATTTCTACGGATTACTTTGTGATAAGATTATGTCGATTGTTTTTTTGATGGGACCGACTGCGTCGGGAAAAACGGATTTGGCGGTGCGATTGCTTGAAAAATTTCCCTTTGAAATCATCAGTGTAGATTCTGCGTTGGTTTATAAGGGTATGAATATCGGCACTGCAAAACCGTCGCCCGAATTACTAGCAAAAGCCCCGCATCATTTGATCGATATTTGTGATCCAGCAGAAAGTTATTCGGCTGCGCGCTTTGCAGAAGACGCACGAGCTCTTATCCAACTCATTGAAAATAAAGGAAAAATCCCGTTATTAGTCGGTGGAACGGGTTTGTATTTTCGAGCATTGCAACAAGGTTTATCAGATTTGCCCGCCGCCGATCCGCAAATTCGAGAGCGTTTGGCGCGAGAAGCCCAAGAAATTGGCTGGGCGGCGTTGCATTCTCGTTTGGCAACGCTTGATCCAGAGGCGGCTCAACGTATTAATAAAAATGACCAGCAACGCATTCAGCGCGCCCTCGAAGTCTGCGAATTGACCGCTCAACCGATGTCTGCGTTGTTTCGTCAGAAAACATCGTACATTGACCGCCATCATGTTTTAAAATTGGTCGTTGCGCCCCAAGATCGTGAGGTTTTACGTTCACGGATCGCGCAACGCTTCGAAACAATGTTGGACGCGGGATTGATCGACGAAGTTAAACAATTATTTCAACGATCAGATTTGAATTTGGAGAGTCCCGCCATTAGATCGGTGGGGTATCGACAGGTTTGGCACTATTTAACGGGCGAGTGGGATTATCCTCAAATGGTTGAACGTGGCATCATCGCAACTCGACAATTAGCCAAACGTCAATTAACATGGTTACGCGCCGAACAAAACGCACAATGGTTTGATAGTGAAGCATCTGATTTAATACAACAAGTTTCAAATGTCATTTCAAGTTTCTTAACAACTAAACAATAATGAGGGGAAGTTAATATGAACAAAGCTCAAAGTCTCCAAGACCCTTTTTTGAATGCTTTGCGTAAAGAACGCATTCCAGTTTCTATCTATTTAGTGAATGGAATTAAATTACAAGGACAAGTTGAATCTTTTGATCAATTTGTCATTTTGTTGAGAAATACCGTTAGCCAAATGGTCTACAAACACGCGATTTCTACGATTGTTCCTGCGCGGAATGTCAAATATGCGGTCGCCGATGAGAAAAATGGCAGCACACCACTTGAGGATTAATCGTTGTTAGAGCGTCCTCGCGCTGGAGAACAAGCTATTTTGGTCAGCATCCGTCTCAAACGTGAGGCGGATGTGCCTGATATTCAAGAGTTTTCTCATTTAGCAACCGCCGCAGGTGCGATTCCTTGCGTGACCATCGAAGGCAGTCGAGAAACACCAGATTCTCGCTCTTTTATTGGTTCAGGAAAAATTGAGGAAATTCAACAAGCTATTGAAACTCATCAAGCCCAATTAGTTTTATTCAATCACCGTTTAAATCCCGTCCAATCTCGCAATTTAGAGAAAGAATTGAATTGCCGAGTCATTGATCGAACCGAATTAATTTTAGATATTTTTGCGCAACGTGCTCGGTCGTTTGAAGGCAAGTTGCAAGTCGAATTAGCCCAGCTTAAACATTTGTCGAGCCGCTTGATTCGCGGGTGGACGCATTTAGAACGTCAACGTGGCGGGATCGGAATGCGCGGACCTGGTGAAACCCAATTAGAAACCGACCGTCGTTTAATCGCCAAACGCATCGAACAAATCGAAGCGCGTTTAGAAAAAGTTTCTCGCCAACGCACCCAAAGTCGCCGCGCCCGTTCTCGCGCAGAAATCCCCGTTGTTTCATTAGTGGGTTATACAAACGCTGGAAAATCTACGTTATTCAATCGCATAACAAACGCAGAAGTTTTCGTTGCAAATCAACTCTTTGCGACGCTCGACACCACATTAAGACGCATTGAATTACCTAACAAAACACCCTTAATTATCGCGGATACGGTGGGATTTGTGCAGCAATTACCGCACGATTTGGTCGCGGCTTTTCGAGGAACGCTCGACGAAACTCGTTTGGCGGAAGTTTTAATTCATGTGGTGGATTGTGCTGATCCTGAACGTCAGCAACGTATTGAACAAGTTGATAAAGTTCTAAAAGAAATCGGAGCAAATGAAATCCCACAAATCGTGGTTTATAACAAAATAGATCAATTAAATGAAACCCCCAGAATTGAATACGATGAAAGCAATTTTCCTCAAAGAATTTGGTTGTCGGCGGTAACAGGCGAGGGTTGTGATTTGTTATTGCAAGCGTTAATTGAAAGATTACCGCGCCAATTTGAACACCGCACCATTACCATTTCTCCACAAAACCAAAAACTCCGTGCGCATTTTCATGAGTTTGGTCAAATCTTAAAAGAAACCTTTCTCGATGACGGTTCTTGTGAAATGGAAATCATCATAGAAACCCGTTATTTCAACTCATTAGAAATGTAATCAGCAAATTTACGTTATATAAGCGATATTACATTTAATTAAGCATTTTTCTTATTTTTTATTTTGAACAGGAAAAATTTTTGGTTTTAACCATTTTAAAAAAGTGGATAAAGCCGCTTTTCTAAGTCGAATGAAGCGGTTGCGCTAAGGTCTTGAAAGGGTAGAAATTAACTTAACCATTTGATTTTGCTCAATAAATAGCGAAGCAGAGAAACTCAAAATCAGGTAAAATGCTCACATTCATATCTTTGCATTTTATTGTTTAGGAGTACCGTTTTCATGTTGAGTTTTGACGAACCGACAAGCGCATTTACACCCGCCCGCCGTTATAACAAAAATACGACTTATTCTTCCGCGAGTTTAGAACCTGTCACAATTGGACGAGGCACGCCGCATCCCGATTCAATTAAAATTATTGGAGGAAAAGGTTACGATGTGCGACAACCCGTTCCTTTAAAATATCCCGATGTTCGACAACGCTTTTTGAGTGCACGACATAATTTCTGGACACCTAATGATATTGCAATGGGCGACGATAAAGTTCAATGGAATACTGGCATTTTAACTGAAGAAGAAAGTTGGTTATTTAAGTGTAATATTTCGTATTTGACGGCATCGGATAATTTAGTGCCAGACAATTTAGATAATGCGATTTTATCTCAAATCACGGCAAATGAAATGCGTCAATATTTGCGTTGGCAAATGGCAGAGGAAGCTAATCATATTGAATCGTATTTTTTTATATTAGAATCCTTTGGTTTGGATGAACAAGGTCAAGGGCAAATTTTCAATTTATATCAAGACGTTCCAGAATTAGTGAATAAACTTAATTGGAATTTAGCCTTTACTAATAATGTAGTGAACATCGATGCGCCCGCTGGAAGTATGGAAGCCAGTCGAGCTTTATTGGAAGATTTAATAAGTTATTACGCATTTGAATATTTGTTTTTTCCATTAGGATTTTCTCAAATTTTTGCATTGGCGCGTCAAGGAAAATTGAGAAACACCGCCCAACAATATCAATACATTTGGCGTGATGAGAATCTTCATGCAATTAATGGACGTTGGTTGATTCGCCAAATCATTAGAGAAAACCCGCAACTGTGGGATAGAAAAATGCAAGAACGCGCGAGAGGAATTGTCGACGAAGCGGTGAAATTAGAAAGTGCTTACGGACAAGCAACGATGCCAAATGGCGGAATTGTGGGAATGTCGGTGAAAAACTACGTTGCTTTTGCGCAATTTATGGGCGATATGTTATTGAAAACCTTAGATTTACCACCGAGTTTTGGAGTTCGGGAACATCCGATGCCTTGGTTGTCAGAATATGAATTAAAACAAGAAGTTAATTTCTTTGAAGGGCGCGTCCGCGATTATCGAACTGGCAGCGTGTTAGTTTGGGATTAATTTTCTTTTAACTTTCCAAATCATTTTCATTTTATAAGTTCCTATGTTTTTAGCATAGGAATTTTAAATAAAGAAATGCCTCAATAATGGAGTGTTTCTTTATTTAAAATCAAACAACTTATAATAATAATGCGACAATGTTGATGATTTCTTTCTCATTCCTATTTTAGTTAAATTCATGACAATTATTCCAAAGGTGGACGTTTGTGAAAAATAACTAATGAGAATAAAAAAGTGATTAGTGAAAAAACTTATCTTATGTTAGAATTATCAGATTATGTTGGCACGCTTAAAATCCCGTTATGTTCATTATCCGATGCCCGATTGCAACCACTGTGCGATTCGAGATTATTCGCCTTGTAGCGGCGTGCCGGAAGCCCTGTTAAACCGCCTCCAACGGTTGCGCAACAAACCCACGACTTTGCAGCCTAAAACCCACCTTTATCGTCAAGGCGACGTGCAGGGGCAATTTTATTTGCTTTATAACGGCTGGGTGATGCTTTATAAAACTTTGCGCACGGGAAAACGCCATATTTTGCGTTATGCGTTGCCCGGAGATTTCATTAGTTTGCAATCCGATCTGAATAGTCCGATGAATCATTCTGCGCAAAGCCTAACTCCTTCAATTTTATGCAGTTTTCCTCGACGCAGCATAATTGAAATTATGGAAAATATGCCGCAATTTACCACTCAATTAGCGTTATTGTCGGCGCGTTATTATGAATATCAAACGTCAATTTCTCATCGAAGTGCTCAAGAAAGCATTGCATTTTTATTTCTGGATTTCTACGAACGTATTAAATTATATGAGCAAGGATCAATTGAAAATATCTTTCTCCCCATTACCCAAGAGGATATTGCAGATACTTTAGGTTTAACACCCGTTCATGTGAATAGAACATTACGTTTATTGGCAAAACAAGGTGTTTTAGAATTTCAACACCAACAATTAAAAGTAAGTGATTTGTCAGCCTTATATGAGTTAGCGGGTTATGAACCTTATCAAAACCCATCTTCTTTATTATCTATCATCTAAGAAAGTGATTTGAAATGAGCTATTACACTTATCATGTTTTTTTCTGTAACAACCAACGCGACGACGGTGAGCAATGTTGTGAGCAACATAATGCTCAATCAATGCGAGATCATGCAAAATCTCGTGCAAAATCATTAGGTTTAGTTCGAAGTGGAAAAGTACGCATTAATACGGCGGGCTGTTTGAATCGTTGTGAGCACGGACCTGTTATGGTCGTTTATCCAGAAGCAACTTGGTACACTTATGTCGATCAAAGCGATATTGATGATATTATTGATGAACATTTAGTGAAGAATCGAGTAGTTGAACGGTTGAGAATCCCATCATGAATAAACACCCCTCTGAAGAAGAAACGTTATTAATTACCATGCCGACGGGTCAAATCATAGAAACTCGGATTGGATTTCCTCAAAATGCTATTGAACTAAAAACCCTTGCAGTGATTTGTCATCCGCATCCTTTATTTGGAGGAACGATGGATAACAAAGTGGTGTATATTTTAACGTCGACATTGAGAAACTTAGGTGCAATCACGGTGCGTTTTAATTTTCGAGGAATTGGAAAAAGCACCGGAACATTTGATCAAGGCATTGGTGAAAGTGAAGATTTAGTCTTTTTAATCAATTATTTACAACAACATTATTCAACTAAAAAACTTTGGTTAGCGGGTTTTTCATTTGGAAGTTTTGTGGCGTTTCAAGCGCATGAAAAAGTAAAGCCAGAACGTTTAATTTTAATCGCACCCGCCGTCGAACGCTGGGATTATCAAGGGGTTATCTCTCAAGAAACCAAAACTTTAATTGTGCAAGGTGGAAATGATACGGTGGTTTCTCCGCCGACGGTAATTGATTGGGTTGGAACATTACAACCCGCACCGCATTTTGAAATGATTGAAGAAGCCGATCATTTCTTTCATGGTTTTCTTCCCCATTTACGAGAAACTATTCAAACGTGGATTGCTCACATATAAAATAAAACCTACGCGGATGAATAGGGAGAATTACTCTCAAAAGAAACGAGAAAATTGATAGAAGAAAAAGGGGCTGATTAATATTAAAAAGATAATATTTTCATCTTTAAAAAGAAAATTTTTTGTGAAATGTTCATAAATAGTAATATAAAGCTGCTATTCTGAATGTTTATTGACATTAACAAAAGAAAGAGGTGTTTATAATGAGTACATTAATTCAACGAATTCAAGACTTTAATCAAGGTCGTGATCCCGAACGTTTAACGTTAAAATACCAAGCCATGCGACGCGATGCGTTTGTTTTTTTGAGAGGAACTTGCCATTTATTTTATGAAGATTATCCGCAAGAAACCTTTTTAAATCAAGTGCCTGCCGCATGGATTTGTGGCGATTTACATTTAGAAAATTTTGGAACTTACAAAGCCAATAATCGATTAGTTTATTTTGATTTGAATGATTTTGATGAAACGATTTTAGCACCTTGCACATGGGAATTAGCTCGATTTCTCACGAGTGTTTTAATTGGTGCAGAAACCTTAAATGTTTCTCACAATGATGCGTTAAAATTATGTGAACATTTTCTTCAACATTATATTCAAACATTAAGGTCTGGAAAAGCGTTGTGGTTAGAAAGAAGTACCGCGAAAGGAATGATTAAACAACTCTTAAAAGATTTAAAGAATCGTTCGCGTGTAGATTTTATTGATCAACGCACTGAAAAAGGCAAACTTAAAATTGATGGAAAGAAAACTTTAGCGGTTTCTGAAGAAGACTATCAAACAGTAGAACAAGCAATCCATCAATTTGGAGAAACTCAAGAAAAATCTAAGTTTTTCAAAGTATTAGATATTGCAAAACGTATCGCTGGAACAGGAAGTTTAGGATTAGAACGTTATGCAATTTTAATTCATGGAAAAGGAAGCAAAGACGGACATTATTTATTAGATTTAAAATATCAACAAGGTTCATCTTTAAAACCTATTTTAGAACAACCTCAATGGAAAAACGAAGCCGAACGAGTGATTTCTGTGCAATGTCATGCGCAAGCAGTTGCACCAGCTTTTTTTAGCGCACTTGAAATAGAGGAACGATCTTATACTTTAAAAGAACTTTTACCCACGCAGGATCGGTTGCATTTAGATTTGTGGGACGGTAAATTCAGCCGATTAGAAAAAGTATTGCAAGCAATGGGAATGTTAGTCGCTTCTGCTCATTTGAGAACGGGTGGTTGGAAAGGTGCAGCAATTATCGATGAATGGATGGCATTTGGTGAACGCACTGATTGGCAAATCCCGTTGCTTGAATATGTTAAGGATTATCATCAACAAGTTAAAAACGATTGGCAGCATTTCTGCGCGGCATTTGATGAGGGTGAATTTAATTGAGCAACTACGATTTCAAAAGATGCACGCTTGACATAATTCTAAAAAGCTGCAAATCTGTTCAACTTTTTATTTGAAATGAGGAATGAAACATGAGTTTAGGCATTGAAGACGTAACGGTTGGAACGGGCGCAGAAGCAGTCAGCAGCAAACGAGTCACCGTGCATTATGTGGGCACATTAACCAACGGCTCAAAATTTGACAGTTCTCGTGATCGTGGACAAGGTTTTACGTTTAAATTAGGCGTGGGACAAGTAATTAGTGGCTGGGATCAAGGGGTTGCAGGCATGAAAGTTGGCGGCGTTCGTAAATTAACCATTCCTCCCGAATTAGGTTATGGTGCGCGTGGTTTTCCTCCCGTTATTCCCGCAAATTCGACATTATTATTTGAAGTAGAATTGCTCTCCGTCGAATAATAAAAAACATTTCAAAAAGATAACGTTTTTTCTCAGCGTTATCTTTTTAGTTTTTATTTCAAATGTAATGGATAATATAGTAAAGAAACTCATAAAGTATGAATTTATATTTTATGAGTTTCTTTATTACTAATAGGAATTTTACTGTATCACCGCAAAGATGTTGCAAAATAATTTTCGGATGTCAAGATTTATTTTTAATATGTAATTCGTTGATTATAAGATATTTTTTATATTTTTAATGGTAAGCCATTAAAGAGATTGATAAAATTATTATTTTAGGATAATTATTTGATTTTATTATAAATAAGCATTTGCTAATATTAAAATATTCAAATGTTGCACTTGCACAAAATTATAAACAGTGATATATTAGCGCTAACTGATATACTTAATTCACTCGGAGATAGTTATGAAAATTTTTAGTTGTGAAAACTTAAAGCAAGCCGTTAGCGTTACCGTGTTTGCATTTGCCGCAGGTATTGCATTACAAATCATGATGCCCGCGATTTTAGCCCTTCTTCCTCAAGGTGGCGTGTATGATTTCTTACCCGCGTTCTTTTGGTATGCTGGTTTCTTATTATTAGGCGGCGGAATGTTAGGTTTCATTAGCACGTTGATCATGTTATTCATTCCTGGCAAATCAGATGTTTTTGAAACTTGCGCATAATGATTTTTTAGTATAGACTTAAAAGCCTTGTTTGATAAAAATAAGGCTTTTTTTATATCTTTTACATTTAATTTCTGGAGAAATATTATGAACAATATTATTAAATTAGCTTTTATTAGTGCCATTGCATTAAGCGCGGTTGCTTGCGACAAAGCCCCTGAAAGTGATATAAAAGTGGTTACACCCGAAATTTCAAATCCAGTTGCTCAACCACCAGCAGTAGTTCAACCTCAAACTTCTAATCCGATTGCTCAACCAGATGCTTTAGAAAAAGCAAAACAAGTCGAAGGCGTTATGAAAAAAGAAGAAGCAACTCAAAAACAAGCGATTGATGCTAAATAATCTATTGATTTAATTCGTTTAATTTATGATCACGTTCATTTTTAGGCAATGCCGCTAATAAATGAACTTGATCGTAAAATTTCTTAAAATCCCGCTGATTTTCTTCAAAAAGTTTCTTAAATGCTGGCACATATTCTTCATACATTGCCACTGAAAGCAATTTTGCATTATTCACTTCCGCAAACCAATGATCATATCCTTGATAGTTCTTCCATTCCGTTTCTTTTAGTTTTTTATAATCTTTTTGTAATTCTTCCAAAAGCGTATTTTTTAGTTTTAACATTTCAATTTCTGAGATTTTTTGTTTATAAAGTTCCGCCAGTTTTTCTTTGGTTTTTAAAACAAGAGAAATCATTTGTTGATTGCGTTGTTTTGAGATCAAAAACTGTTCAAAATGTTTTGAAGTTCCTTGCTGTTTTAACCATAATTGCACACCAATTTCCTCAACTGCGGATGCAAAAGATTCATTAAATATTGAATCATCTTGAACATATAATAATTGATGGGCTTTTTCATGAAAAATTAACGCTGCTAATTGCCAAGTTTCTTTAGATAACATGGTATTTAATAACGGATCGGCAAACCACCCTAACGTTGAATAAGCTCTAATCCCAGCAACATACACATCAAATCCTTCTTTTTTTAGTTCATTTGCTTCTGAGAAAGCGGGTTCTGATGAAAAATAACCTCGATAACTCAAACAACCCACTATTGGAAAACACCATTGTTTTGCTGTCAAAGAAAAACGCGGCGCAGCATACACATTCCAAACTACAAATTTTCTTTGTAAATCGACATATTGCGTATAACTTTCATTATCAGGTAATTGTAATGTTTCTATTGCAAATTGGCGAATTTGTTGAACTTGTTGTAATTGTTGTCGTAAAGACGGCGAGGTTTCTGGTAATGCAATTACTTCATCCAAAGGTTTTATGCGTTGTGTAATATCTAAATGCCCTTCAACTGCTTGATAATAATAAGAAATTTGCGCGCAGCCATTTAAAAAAAATACCAAAATAAATGGTAAAAATTTGAAATAATAGAGAAATATAGATTTATAATCTACATTCTCTGTTATTGTATTTTTTTGTAATCTTTTCATTTCAAAAAAGATATTTCTGTAGAAACCAACTCTTCAAAAGTTTCTCTGCGTCGAATTAAACGATGTTCCTCACCTTTGACAAATACTTCTGCAACACGCGGTCGACTGTTATAATTAGAACTCATCGCAAATCCGTATGCTCCCGCAGAACAAATCGCTAACAAATCATTTTCTTGGATCGAAAGAACACGATCTTTTCCTAAAAAATCTCCCGTTTCACAAATCGGTCCAACAACATCATAATTTTGAGCTGGCAAATCGTTTTGTTTCACAGGAATAATGTTCTGCCAAGCACTGTATAAAGATGGACGAATTAAATCATTCATTGCTGCATCAATGATTGCAAAATGTTTATTATCAGAACCCTCTTTCAAATACTCAATTTTAGTCAATAAAATCCCCGCATTTGCAACAATTGCTCTACCAGGTTCGATGAGCAACTTATAGGATTTATTTCCTAATTTTGCTTTAATCGCATTTACATATTCACTAATTTGCGGCGGCGTTTCATCTCGATATCGAACGCCTAAACCTCCGCCAATATCCAAGTGATTGATTTTAATGTTATTTTTATCTAATTGATCAATCAAATTTAAAACCCGATCTAACGCATCTAAAAACGGCGATAAATTAGTTAATTGAGAACCGATATGACAATCTACACCAATGATTTGAATATTAGGCAAGTTGCTCGCTGTTTGATATAACGCAAGAGCTTTGTCGATTTCAATACCAAATTTGTTTTGTTTCAAACCCGTTGAAATATAAGGATGAGTTTGTGCATCCACATCTGGATTAACACGAATAGAAATCGGGGCTTGTGTATTTAATGATTGCGCAACCAATTGAATTTGTTGAAGTTCATTAGGCGATTCGACATTAAAACAACCAATCCCGACTTCTAAAGCGCGTTGAATTTCTGCACGAGATTTTCCAACCCCAGAAAATACAATATTTTGAGGTTTTCCTCCCGCTAATAAAACCCGTTCTAATTCACCACCAGAAACCAAATCAAATCCCGATCCTAAATCCGCTAAAGTTTTCAAAATAGAAAGGTTTGAATTAGCTTTTACTGCATAACAAACCAAATGCGGTTGCTCACCTAAAGCCGTATCAAAAGCGCGCCAATTTTCCTCAATTGCGGACTGAGAATACACATAACAAGGCGTGCCATATTGGGCTGCAACCTCTTGTAAATTCACGTTTTCTGCGTAAAGTACGCCGTTTTTGTAATTAAAAGTTTCCATAGTTGCTTTCTACAATTCCAAAAAAGTGTTATATCATAGTTATTGTTTTTCGCAAAGTCACTAATCCTTAACCCTACAAGGGAAATTACCCTTCACAAGAGGAACGCACGATGTCAATACCCTTAGAAACGCAAGCAGAAATTTATGAACGTGAATCGCGCAGCCGCGTCAAATTGCTCGGAAAATTGCTCGGACAGGTGATTCGAGAACAAGCGGGTTCACAAATCTATGAATTAGTTGAATTTTTACGCGCTGGATTTGTCAATTTACATCGTCACAAAGACGCGGAAATCCGCATTACTTTGTTGAAAACTATCGAACATTTAGACGCAAATAGCCTAACCAACGTGATTCGGGCATTTAATTTATATTTTAGCTTATTTAATGTCGTTGAAGAACAATTTTTCTATCAATTGCGCAAACGCAAAAATTGGGCAGAATCTTTTGAGGCTTGTTTTGAGCAATTCAAATCAAAAAACATCGACGCAGAAACCCTTCAAGCTCTCTTAAACAAAAGTGCTTATACGCCCGTTTTCACTGCGCATCCTACCGAATCTCGCCGTCGTGCGGTTCAAGAAATTTTACGCCATGTCTTTGAAAAACTTGATGAAGTTACTAACGATCATATCAAAGATGGTTTGCCAGTTGAATTAGAAAAAATCCTTCTTCGTCATATCCGTTTGTTATGGTTCACCAATGAATTACGCACTAATCGTTTGCGACCCGAAGATGAAATCAATAATGGTATGCGTTTCTTTAAAGAAAGTTTATTTCAAGCAGTGCCGCGTTTGTATCGAGATGCGGAAACTGCATTAACAAAAATCTATCCCGACGCGACGTTTGAAATGCCGTCTATTTTGCATTTTGGATCGTGGATGGGAGGAGATCGTGATGGAAATCCGAATGTTACGTCAAAAGTAACCGTTTTAGCATTACGTCAGCAACATCAGGCAATTACAGAAACTTATTTGACGAGATTAGAAAGTTTGTCGCGTTTGCTCACACATTCTAAAGCATTTTGTGGTTTCAGTAACGCATTTCTGGAGAGTTTAGAAAATGATGCAAATGCCTTTTCTGAAGATAAAAGAACTCAATTTGCTTACCATCGAGGATCAGAGCCTTATCGTCACAAATTGCGTTATATGGTTGAACGTTTGAAATTGCGTCGAGAAGCCATACAAAATGTTTTACAAGATCAGTCTTTTAATCTCTCTCCCGCAGCATATAAAAATTCAAAAGAACTGTATGCGGATTTGCAATTGATTTATGATTCATTGATTGAGAACAACGATCCAGAATCTGCAAAAGGTCGTTTGAAGAATTTAATGCGTTTAGTCGAAACGTTTGGATTTCATTTGGCGAGATTAGATTTACGTCAAGAATCTTTGCGTCATACCAAAGCGGTGAGTAAATTATTTGAAATTTATAAAATATCAAATAATTACAATGAGTTATCTGAGATTCAAAAATTAACTTTACTTTCTGAAGTTTTAGAAAAATCGCCTTTACAAATTGATTTAGATTTATTTGAACCCAACGAAAAAGATGTCATTGAACTCTTTTTTGCGATTGCGCAAGTTCGTCAACAAGTAAGTGAGAATGCATTAGGAAGTTATATTATTTCAATGGCACATTCTGCAAGCCATGTTTTAGAGGTTTTAGTCTTAGCACATCAAGCAGGTTTAACTGAGCATTTACGCATTGCACCGTTATTTGAAACCGTTGAAGATTTGAAACATTGTGAAAGCGTAATGTCGTCGTTATTTGATTTACCAATTTATCGTAATTTATTGAAATCATGTTGTGATGTTCAAGAAATCATGTTGGGGTATTCAGATTCGGCAAAGGACGGTGGTATTTTAGCAGCGCATTGGCAATTATATGAAGCACAGAAACGTTTGCATCAAATTGCCGCTGGAAGAGATGTTACATTGCGTTTATTTCACGGACGCGGCGGCACGGTTGGACGCGGCGGCGGTCCGACCCATCAAGCGATTTTAGCGCAACCACCTCAAACGGTTTCTGGAGAAATCAAAATCACTGAGCAAGGTGAAGTAGTTGCTTTCAAATATAGTTATCCAGAAACCGCCGTTTATGAATTAACAATTGGTACAACGGCGTTATTACAAGCAACCTTAACAACGTTTCAGCCAATGCAACCAGAACGTCTTGATTTTCTTGGAATTATGGATGCGTTAGCGTGTTTTTCAGAAGAAAGTTATCGTCAATTTACTGAGCAAACAACGGGTATGATGGATTATTTCTACGATGCAACACCCGTGAATGAAATTGCGCAATTAAATATTGGTTCTCGCCCAAGTTATAGAAAAAGTGGTGATCGAGGTAAAGGATCAATTAGAGCAATTACTTGGGGATTTGCGTGGGCACAATCTCGACAAACTGTGCCCGCGTGGTTTGGTTTAGGGTTTGCATTGGAGAAATGGCGAGATAATGCACCAGAACGTTTAGCGCGATTACAAAAAATGTATCAAGAATGGTCGTTTTTTCGTAATTTATTGGATAATGTGCAATCGGCATTAAATAAGTCCGATATGGCGATTGCAAAAAGTTACGCTGAATTATCGCAACATCCTGAAAGTAAAAAGATATTTCAAATCGTAAATGATGAATATCAACGTTGTGTGATGCAAATTTTGAACATTACAGGGCAACGACATTTGTTAGGAGATAATTATTTCTCTGCGAGAGCACAAGCGCATCGAAATCCGTATTTAGAGCCTTTACATCACATTCAAGTCATGCTTTTGAAAAGAGTGAGAAACTTACCGAGCAACGAAGCAGAGCAATGGCTTTCTCCGCTTTTAAGAACTATTAATGCAATTGCTGCGGGAATGCGTAATACGGGCTAGAATTATATAAATTTGATAATGTTAATGAGATTTTAGCATTATCAATTTGTATATTTTGGCAATGGTATAAATAACATTTTTTAGAACTATAATTTACGAATAAGTTGCTTGATTTTATTTGGTAATTTATTTGAGCTTAAACAAACCTTACATTTGCATTTTCTTTTTCTATCTCAATCGAAAATCCTAAGTTGGTATTTTAGAAATTGATAAAGTAGGTTATAATAATATGTTTGATAATTTCTTGCACTTAACGCCGAGTTTTCATGAAGCATATCCGCAATTTTTCCATCATCGCACATATCGATCACGGCAAATCCACACTCGCCGATCGGTTTATTCAGTTGTGTGGCGGCTTGACCGACCGCGAAATGTCCGAGCAAGTCCTTGATTCGATGGATATTGAGCGTGAGCGCGGCATCACCATCAAAGCCCAAAGCGTTACTTTACGCTACAAAGCCAAAGACGGCATCATTTATCACCTAAACCTTATTGATACCCCCGGACACGTTGATTTTTCTTATGAAGTGTCGCGATCGTTGGCGGCGTGCGAAGGTGCATTATTAGTAGTCGATGCCGCGCAAGGCGTTGAAGCACAAAGCGTTGCGAATTGTTACACCGCGCTCGATCAAGGCTTAGAAGTCGTTCCCGTTTTAAATAAAATCGATTTACCTTCCGCCGAACCCGACCGAGTTTGTCAAGAAATTGAAGATGTGATCGGCATCGAAGCGCACGATGCTTTAAAAGTCAGCGCAAAAACTGGCATAGGAATCAATGAGTTATTAGAACAACTTATTGCTCGTGTGCCACCGCCCGAAGGTGATCCAAATGCACCTTTGCAAGCGTTAATTATTGATTCGTGGTTTGATAATTATTTGGGCGTGGTGTCGTTGGTTCGAGTGGTGAATGGCGAAATTAACATCGGACAAAAAATCCAAATTATGTCGACCGGACGCAAAGAACAGGTTGATAAGGTTGGGGTTTTTACGCCAAAAATGACTCACACTCAAAAATTAACGGCGGGCGAAGTCGGCTTTGTGATTGCGGGAATTAAAGACATTAACGGCGCGCCAGTCGGGGATACTTTAACGGGCGTTGATAAACCTGCTGAACAACCTTTACCCGGTTTTCAAGCGATTAAACCGCGCGTATTTGCCGGAATGTATCCGATTGATGCAAATGATTATGAAGCGTTTCGTGAAGCGTTAGGAAAACTGCGTTTGAACGACGCGGCGTTGTATTTCGAACCAGAAAGCTCGACCGCGCTAGGTTTCGGATTTCGTTGTGGTTTTTTGGGCATGTTACACATGGAAATTGTCCAAGAACGCTTAGAAAGAGAATATCAATTAGATTTGATTACAACTGCGCCAACCGTTATTTATGAAGTTGAAACCAATAGTGGCGAAATTTTAATGGTGGATAATCCCGCTAAACTTCCTCCCGTCAATCACATTGCAGAAATTAGAGAACCGATTATCGAAGCGCGTTTGTTATTACCGCCCGATTATTTGGGAAATGTCATCAAATTATGTGAAGAAAAGCGCGGCGTTCAAAAGAAATTACATTATGCGGGAACGCAAATTTCTTTAGATTATGAAATGCCAATGAGTGAAATGGTGTTGGATTTCTTTGATCGTTTGAAATCAGTGAGTCGAGGTTATGCGTCGATGGATTATCAGTTTTTACGTTTTCAACCTGCGGATTTGGTGAAATTAGATATTTTAATTAACGGCGACAAAGTTGATGCGTTATCGGTAATTGTACATCGAGCGCAAAGCATGAGCAAAGGTCGAGAACTTGCAGAAAGAATGCAAGAAGTTATTCCGCGTCAAATGTTTGATATTGCAATTCAAGCGGCGATCGGAGGAAATATCATCGCTCGACAAACCGTAAAAGCGATGCGAAAGAACGTGTTAGCGAAATGTTACGGTGGCGACATTACTCGTAAGAAAAAACTTTTAGAGAAACAAAAAGAAGGGAAGAAACGCATGAAACAAATTGGATCGGTAAATATTCCCCAAGATGCGTTTTTAGCGATTTTACGCACTGGAAAAGGTGAGAAATAATGGATTGGTCGAAATTTACAGATTTGGCGTTAATTTTAATCATTTTAACGGGTTTGACGGGATTAGTTTGGGCGTATGATCAAATTAAACTCGCACCCAAAAGAAAACGTTTATTATCGGGTTTGCCAGAAAATGCCCCCGAAGAACAAATTGCTCAAATTGAAACTGTTCCAGCATGGGTTGATTTTGGACGATCTTTGTTTCCTGTTTTCTTAATTGTGTTGATTTTAAGATCATTTATTGTTGAACCTTTCAGAATTCCTTCAGGTTCGATGATGCCAACTTTATTAGTCGGCGATTTCATTTTAGTGAGCAAATATGAATACGGATTGCGTTTGCCCGTCTTAAATTGGAAGTTGTTTGAAATCAATAGACCTAAACGTGGTGATATTGTGGTGTTTCGTTATCCGCAAGACCCTAAAATCCCGTACATTAAAAGAATTATTGGTTTGCCGGGCGACAAAATTGAATATAATTATTTAACCCGCATATTATATGTGAATGGCGAAGCGGTGCAACGCGAAAGTTTGGGTATTTACAAAGGCGTGGGGCAAGGTAGCAGTATGACGGGCGGCGAAAGATTCATCGAGCAATTGCCCCCAACTGCAAAACATGAAATGTTGACTGGACCGGGTAATCCTCGCGTGGCGGGTTATTATTGGTCTGAAAATCAACAGCTTATGTTACCAGCCGATTCGCCAACACGGGCGGGAATGCTACGCATCGAGCGCGTTCCGAAAGACAATTATTTCGTTTTAGGCGACAACCGCGATAATAGCCGAGATAGCCGTTATTGGGGAATGGTGCCAGAAGAAAATTTGGTTGGACGGGCGTTTTTTATTTGGATGAACTGGGATTGGTCAAATATTGGAATTGATTGGTCTCGTTTAGGTACAATTCTTAAGTAAATCAAGAGGATATTACACTATGAAACACTCTCAACGTGGTGCTGGAATGATGATGTGGATGATCATATTATCGTCAGTGGGTTTCTTTGTTTTAATTGGTTTGAAAGTCATTCCAATGTACTCAGAATTTAATGGCGTAATGCGGTCGGTTAATCAATTGAAAAGTGCCGACGCTAAAAATATGAGCAAAGAGGATATTCAACGCAAAACATTGGATTTGTTGTATAAAGTGGGCGATGTTCGTAGCATTAATGCTGATAATTTCAAAGAACATTTCCAATTTAAACAAGTGTCAGATGATAAGTTTCTCGTGGTAAGTTATTTCCGTGAAGCGCCTATTTTCAAAAACATTTTTGTTACCGTAAAGTTTAATGAAGAAGTGCGACTTTGAAATCAGATAGTTTCTCTCGTTTAAGTCAAGTTTTAGGCTACCGTTTCAATGATGTTTCTCTATTGACGGTAGCTTTAACCCACCGAAGTTTCGGAACTCCCAACAACGAACGATTAGAATTTCTCGGCGATGCAATTTTAACGTATGTCATGGCTGAGTTGCTCTTCGTTCGTTTCCCTTCTGCAAATGAAGGACAACTCACTCGTTTGCGCGCTGATTTAGTGAAAGAAGAAACCCTCGCAGAAATCGCCACACAGCTTAAATTAGGCGGCGAATTACGTTTAGGCGGCGGCGAATTAAAAAGCGGTGGCTGGCGGCGCGCATCCATTTTGGCTGATGCGTTTGAAGCCATCGTCGGCGCGGTTTATTTAGATGCAAATAACGAAATTTATCAAGTAAAACAACTAATTAGCCGTTTATTTGCCGAAAAATTGCTCAAATTAGACCTCAAAGAGTCCAAAGACGCGAAAACCCGTTTGCAAGAATATTTACAAGCCCGACGTTTAGAACTTCCACGTTATCAAGTGCTTACCGTTGTTGGCAATCCGCACGAACAGCATTTTTCCATCGAATGTCACGTCACGGGTTTAGAAAAACCTACTTATGGTGAAGGGAATAGTCGTCGTCATGCCGAACAAGTTGCCGCCGCTCAAGCCCTTGATTTACTTCAAAAAATATCCACACGAGATCGCGCCGCATGAATACTCAATCTGGCTACATTGCCATCGTCGGTCGACCGAATGTTGGCAAATCAACGTTATTAAATGCGCTGTTAGGGCAAAAAATCAGCATTACCTCGCCAAAACCCCAAACAACCCGTCATAATCTTTTAGGAATCAAGACGTTAGAAACGCAACAATTAATTTTTGTCGATACACCTGGTTTGCAAGTTTCACCTCAAAAAGCCCTCAATCGCATCATGAATAAAAATGCACTCGGTATTGTGCAAGATGTTGATGTAGTTGTATTTGTGGTTGAAGGAATGCAATGGCGCGACGAAGATGAGTGGGTTTTACAACGCTTAAAAAACAATAAAGTCCCCGTTATTTTAGTGGTCAATAAAGTTGACAAAATTTCTCCCCGCGAGCGTTTGTTGCCTTTTTTACAAAAAATGACCGAAAAATACAATTTTGCCGCGATTTGTCCTTTGTCCGCGAAAGATCACGATAATTTAGATGGATTAGAACAAGAAATCATTTCACGTTTGCCAGAAAACGATTTTATCTTTTCTGAAGATCAATTAACTGATAAGAGTGAACGCTTTTTAGTGGCGGAATTAATTCGTGAGAAACTAATGTTATTATTGGGTGAAGAACTCCCTTATCAAACGACAGTTGAAATTGAGCAATTTGTTGAGGAACAAAATATAACAAAGATTTCTGGATTGATTTGGGTTGAACGCGACGGACAAAAAGCCATTGTGATAGGAAAAGGTGGTTTAATGCTCAAAAAAATTGGTTCACAAGCCCGCCAAGATATTGAGAAACTTTTGGATAAAAAAGTCTTTCTTCAACTGTGGGTCAAAGTCAAAGCCGATTGGTCAGACAACGACCGCGCCTTACGACAATTAGGTTATTCCGAATAAAAACAAGTTGAAGATTTAAGATCAATGTTAGATTTTTTGAAGAAATAAAGCTAAAATATCTCAATATAAACCTAGCAGGTTTTTGGAATCTACTAGGTTTTATTTCTCATTAAATAAACATAAAAATTGAGTTTCTACAATAACGGTTCTTGTTTCTCAACTTTTGGTGTAACGCTTGGTAATTTATTGCGTAAATCATCAGGAACATCGCCATTAATTGCGACTAAAATATCCTTTTCAAAAAGTAAAGAAATATGACGTTGTTGAGGGATTTCTAAATGTTTCTGAACGCTATAGAAATAATCCCAACGATTTTGATGAAACATATCTTGTAACAAAGCCGTTCCCAACACAAATCGGGCTTTTTGTTTAGTCATGCCGAGTTCTAATTTACTCAACATTTCTTGCGTTACGATATTGCCTTGTTGAATGTCGATTTTATAAACACAGCCAGACATTATAAAAACAAAGCATAACACTATGATTCTTAACATAAAATTTTATCCTTAAAAGAGGGTAATGAGAAAAATACTTTGATAATAACGCCAGAGGATTTTAGTTGTCAAGCGTAAAGAAAGGAAATCTTTTATATGTTAAAAAATGCTTTACAAGCAGGGATGATTAGTTTAGCAGTTGGCGTAGTGGTGCTGATTTTCAAATGGATTGCATTTTGGTTGACGGGTTCAGTTGCTTTATATTCCGACGCATTAGAATCATTTGTAAATGTCGCAGCGGCGGCGGCAATGTTAATTGCTTTAAAAATTGCACATCAACCAGCGGATCAAGAACATCCTTTTGGGCATAGCAAAGCGGAATATTTTTCAGCAATTTTAGAAAGTATGTTGATTGGGGTTGCTGCCTTAGCAACCATTAATGAAGCAGTTTCTCGTTTGTTAAATCCAATGGCATTAGAAGCCCCTTTGATTGGGTTAATGGTTTCTTTTGTGGCTTCTTTAATGAATGGATTTCTGGCGTGGTTTCTGTTGAAACAATCTAAAGCATTACAATCGCCCGCTTTGAAAGCTGATGGATTACACATTTTAAGCGATGTGATTACTTCAATTGGGATTTGGTTTGGGGTTGGATTAGCATGGTTGACAGGTTGGTGGATACTTGATCCTTTATTAGCAATGGGCGTGGCAATTCATATTTTGTGGATGGGTTGGAATTTATTAAAAGATTCGGTTGATAGTTTAATGGATAAGTCCATGAATAAAGAGGATTTATCTATTGTTAAAACAGTGATTTCTCGTGAAATGACGGGTGCATTGCAAGTCCATCATGTGAGAACTCGTCAAGCTGGAAAAAAACGTTTTATTGAGTTTCATTTAGTTGTTCCCGCAACCATGCAAGTTGTTATCGCGCACGAGATTTGTGATCGAATAGAATTAGCTTTAGAAACTGCATTACCGGATATTGAAGTAACGATCCATGTTGAACCCGAAGAACAATCGATTGTTCATGATATTATTTCTCCACGATAGAAAAAGAGTAAAAAAATGCTGACTTCGTATGTAAAGAAAATTTTGCAAGCCCGCGTGTATGATGTGGCAAAAGTAACCGATTTGGATTTAGCGAGCAACTTATCAAAAAGATTGCATAACAACATTTATATCAAACGTGAAGATCAACAACCGGTTTTTTCTTTCAAATTGAGAGGAGCTTACAATAAAATAGCGCATTTGTCGGCGGAGGTTTTAGCGAAAGGTGTAATTGCAGCATCTGCTGGAAACCATGCGCAAGGCGTGGCTTTAGCGGCTAATAAGTTGAAAATTAAAGCATTAATCGTCATGCCCAAAACGACCCCCGACATTAAAGTGAATGCGGTTCGACAATGGGGTGCGGATATTATTTTGCACGGAAATAGTTACGATGATGCGGGTACGCACGCCAAAAAACTTTCGGAAGAACAAGGGCTTGCGTATATTCATCCTTACGATGATGCAGAAGTGATCGCGGGTCAAGGCACGATTGGAATGGAGATTTTGCAACAACACAGCGGCGATATTCACGCGATTTTTGTGCCGGTGGGCGGTGGCGGGTTGATTGCTGGGATCGCGGCGTACGTCAAATATGTGCGCCCAGAAATCAAAATTATTGGTGTTGAACCCGATGATGCGGCGTGTTTAGATGCGGCGTTGCGAGCGAATGAGCGGGTGATTTTGCCGCAAGTGGGGATTTTTGCGGACGGCGTGGCGGTGAAACAAATCGGCAAAGAACCCTTTGAATTAGCTAAGAATTATGTCGACGAAGTGATTTTGGTAAATACTGACGAAATTTGTGCGGCAATTAAAGATATTTTTGAAGCGACGCGGGTTGTCACCGAACCAGCTGGGGCGTTGGCGTTGGCGGGTTTGAAAGAATACGTTGCAAAAAATGAGATTAAAAATCAAACGCTTATCACGATTGCGAGCGGCGCAAATATGAATTTTGAACGATTACAACACGTTGCAGAACGTACCGAAGTTGGCGAACAGCGCGAAGCGATTATGGCGGTGACAATTCCTGAAAAATCAGGGAGTTTCCGCACTTTTTGCCACACTTTGGGACAGCGCACGATTACCGAATTTAACTATCGTTATGCCGATGATCGGGACGCGCAAGTGTTTGTGGGCGTGCGATTGGGCGAGCAAGGTTTGAAAGAAAAAGAGCGTTTAATTCAAAAACTTACCGAAAAAGATTATCCGGTGGTTGATTTGACCGACAATGAAATGGCAAAAACCCACGTTCGGCACATGGTTGGTGGACATTCGCATAAGTCTTTGAATGAACACCTCTATCGCGTGGAATTTCCCGAACGCCCGGGCGCATTATTGCATTTTTTAACAGAAATGGGACAACGTTGGAATATTAGTTTATTTCATTATAGAAATCACGGCGCTGCTTACGGTAAAGTATTGATGGGCATACAATTTCCTGATCAAGACAAAGAAGTTTTTGAAACCTTTTTAAATCATTTGAATTATCCACATTGGGAAGAAGATCAAAACCCCGTGTATCAACTTTTTTTAAGCTAAATGTTTGTGCGGCGAGATTTTAAAAGACTGGCAATCCTTTAAGGACTACCAGTCTTTTTTTTAGCGGACGTTGCTCACGTCGAAGATTAAACTTTCTGGGCGTTGAATGAAATCAACATTGTAAGAGGTTGTTCCGACTTGAACGCATGGAACATTTAACATTCCAGAATAAGTTGCTAAACAACTGTCTTTGAAATTATGCGGTTTCAAGGTTAACGGATTGACTTCAAATCCTAATTGTAATGGGTTTAGCTGTTTCATTTCAGCGGCGTAAATTTGTTCACCTAATGCCGTTGGAACGCTCACGCAAGGAATACATAATTCACCCGTTTCAAATGAGAAACTTGCTCGACAATTTGTAATCGTTGCATTCGTGCAATTTTCTACGATTATAACACCACTTTGAATAGAAACATTTTTGACTGCTTGAGAGGTTGTTCCTTTATCATCAGTAATGGTTAATGTAATCGTATAATCACCTGCTTTTTCAAATGTAAAAGTTGCGGTTTTGCCGCTTTTCATTTGACCGTCCGAACTTAACCATTCATAACGTTGAATTGTTCCGTCGGGATCATTGGATAAACTTGCATCAACTGTTACCACTTTATCCGCTAAGTTGCTCTTAAAACTTGCAAGCGGCGCTTGGTTTATTTTAGACTCTGTGGTTTCGTAAAGTTGTTTGATTTCGGCTTCGGTTAGGGCGCGGTTGTGAATATAGATGTCATCTACAAGTCCAGAGTATCTCCATGCTCCTCCGCCATACAATTGTCTACCGATAGCAACATTCGCTGTTGTATGAGGTGTATTGTAGCCAGTTAATGTGCCAACCAATTTTCCATTCAAATAGTATTTAGCAAGACCATTATCATTTGTAACTGCTATAAAAGACCAGTTATTTGCTTCTATTAAACAATTCTGAGAACAAAATCTTAAATAGCCATCTTGAAGAGAAAGCAAGAGTTGTTCTTGTTCTCCTGTATGTTTTGTTACAATTGTTGGATACCCACTAGGCTGCGCTGAATCACGGTTTATCCAAGCAATAATTGTAAAACCAGTGTCACTAGTTATATCTAAACTAGAACTATGGTCTATTACAATATATCCTTCATTACCAACTCTATAAGCACTATTTACTTTGCCGTTTCTATCTTTGGTCAAAGTAGCCCCATAAACCGTTCCATCATTCCCATTCCCACTTTCATCCAAAGCATTGCCATTAAACGGATAATAAGCGACTAACCCATCATTAGGATTAGGTAATAAGCTATTTTTATCATAAGCGCGCAAAC
>DYRG01000079.1 GCA_020718845.1 Thiomargarita sp. | reverse complement strand
AATTTTAATTAAAGAACAACTTGTGGAGAAAAAAATGCAAATTACATTAGAAATTCCTGAGCAATTTTGCTTAGATAAAAGCCTTTCAGAAACAGGTCATACACTTAAATTATACGCAGCGTTAGCTCTATTTCAAACGGGTAAATTATCAATAGGTGCAGCGACTGAATTGGCGGGTGTAAATCGTTACGATTTCATGCTTGCTTGTAAGCAACATAATATTTTAACGCTCAATTATTCGCCTGAAGAATTAAGACAAGAATTAACGGGATTATTGTAATGCTCATTATTGCAGATACTTCTGCGTTAATAACGATAGCAACTTGTGATGGTTTAAGATGGTTAGAATACTTGTTTGAGAACTTGTTGATTCCTCGCGCTGTTTTTCTTGAAGCAACAGAGGAAAATAAACCTCAATCTGTTCGCCTTAAACGTTACTTATCGGATAAAGTTGTTGATATTAATTTACAGGATTTTTTGATTACTTTTCCTATTGGCTTAGGGCAAGGCGAACTCGAAGCAATGGCACTTTATAAACGTGAGCGCGCCGATCGTTTGTTAATTGATGATTTACGCGCTAGAAAAACCGCCTCTTATAATGGGATCAATATCATTGGTAGTATGGGTGTTTTGTTGTTAGCAAAAAAGAAAGGATTAATTCCTGCCGTTAAACCTTATATTGAACTTATTCAACGGTCTGAAATACATTTAGGACAACCTCTAATGACGGAAGTATTGAAAGTAGCAGATGAAATTTAACCCGTAAAATGCGATTACACCACTTAGAGGATTTAAGAATACCTCTAAGTAATCACCTAGAAAAATTACGAGGCAATAGATCAAATCAATATTCTATTAGAATTAACGATCGATACAGAATATGTTTTATGTGGATTACACAAGGTGTGAAACGTGTAGAAATTGTAGATTACCATTAGGAAAAAATTTATGAAATCTTACCATTTGAGCAATGTAATGTTAGCAGAGAAAACAGGGCTATCTTTGCAACAAATTAATGGTATTCTTAACGCTCAAAAACCAATTACCCGAGAAATAGCCTTACGCCTATCTCGCTTATTTCATTTCTCAGAAATGTCTGGTGCAATTGCATTGTACCCTACAAAGCATTTAGGGATTAGTGTCAAATATCTCTCGTTATCAAAGAGAGCTGTTTTTTTGATAACGAGTTAGTTTTTAGAGCAATTGTTTCAGGAAAGGAACATCAACCAAATTGATGTTTTGAAGGGGATTTTTTAGGAAAGTACAGGGTGTTTGTGGATCGCCCAAATGATCAGCAATAACAATGGCTTGATCAAAATTATGATCGGCGGTGTAATCGTTGTAAGTGATTAAAGTTTTCAAGCCTGCTTGGGTGGCAGCCTTTAGACCGTTTGCTGAATCTTCAAATGCAAGACATTGATTTGATTCAAGTTTTAGTTCATTTAACGCATAAAAATAAATATCGGGGGCGGGTTTTTTGGCGTTGACGATGTCGCCAGCGGCAATGACATCGAACCATGTCGCTGCGTCGGGAGAGAGCGTGTTTTCCAAAAGGGTAGTGACATTTAATAAAGTGGTGGTGGTTGCAATTGCCAATCTCAAACCTGCGTCACGCGCCTCGTCGATCAAGCGTTTTACGCCGATTCTCAAGGGCAAGCGATGTTGGTTGATCAAATCGGTGTAAAGGCGGGTTTTTTCTTTATGGAGTGTGGCGATGAAGGCTTCCATGTCGTTGGGGGTGAGTTCGCCCGCTCGGTAGGTTTCCACATAGAATTTAATCCGTTCCTTGCCGCCTGTCACATCGAGGAGTTTGCCGTAGAGTTCGGGAGTCCAGTCCCAATCAAGTCCGTAAGCGGCGAAAGCCTCGTTAAAAGCGACGCGATGACCATCCCGTTCGTTGTCAGCCAACGTGCCATCCACATCAAAAATTAGCGCTTGTAATCTAGTCATGCTCGAGCCTGTTATAATGCAAAGAAATACGCTTGAAAATTACCCCTGACATTATGAACTTTAGCCCGCAGAGCGTCAAAACTTTTCGCTTCACAAAATACGAATTCGATACCTTAACGGGTTTGTTAAAGCTGCATTATGCGTTTGATAATGAGTGGTTTTTTACCGAAGAAATGGTGTTTTTGGGCATCGAACGTCCGCTTCCGCCCCTCAAAAAACAAGCCCTCGATCGCGTTTTTCATCACCTGCATTTGGTCGCGGGGATTAGTTATTACAAAGCCGCGCTTCCTCAAAAATTAAGCATCGAAACCAAACCCATCAATGAAAAAACTGCCAATTTTCTCAATGACTTATATTTTCATGGGCTTGGGGAATTTGCGTATCAAAATAATTTGGATTTGCGCGGACGTATTAAATTTCCCTTTATAAATCAAGATATTAATAATACGCAGCCCCATTATCCATTATCACGACAAACCATCGTCCCCATTGGCGGCGGCAAAGATTCGATTGTGACCATTGAAGCGCTTCGCCACGCAAATGAACCTTTTCGTTTATTTTCGGTAGGCAATCCGCGCATTATTCAAAACGTTGCAACGATTTCTGGATTTCCTCACATTTCAATTCAACGCCGCATTTCTCCTCAACTGCTCGATTTGAACAAAAAAGGCGCATTTAATGGTCACGTCCCGATTTCTGCAATCATTGCTTATATTTTAGCCGCATCGGCAATTTTATATGGATTTGATACCGTTGTCATGTCAAATGAAAGATCGGCTAATGTCGGTAATTTGTCGAAAGATGGCATTGAAATCAATCATCAATATAGCAAAAGCCTCCAATTTGAAAAAGATGTCGGCGAACAATTTGTAAATTTATTACCTGGATTTCGTTATTTTTCCTTGCTTAGACCGCTTTCAGAATTAGAAATTACCCGTTTGTTTAGCCATTTCAAAAACTACCATCCTATTTTCTCAAGTTGTAACCGTAATTTCACTCACGCAAGTTCAAATAATGTGCATGGAAATTGGTGTTTAGATTGTCCAAAATGTCGGTTTGTATTTCTAGCTTTAGCCCCATTTGTCGAGAAACAACATTTATTACAAATTTTTGGTAAAAATCTCTTAAATGATAAAAATCAACAAGATGGTTTTGATGGTTTAATTGGTTATCATGCGCACAAACCCTTTGAATGCGTCGGAGAAACCGAAGAATCGTTAGTGGCGTTCTATTTATTAACGCTGAAAAAAGAATGGCAAAAAGATATATTGGTTCAACGTTTTCAACAAGTTATTTTACCCCGAATTCGCCACCCCAAATATTTGCTAAAAACGATCTTTGAAAATAGCCAACATCATGAAATTCCTCATGAATTTGAACGCGCTTTAGCCAAATTTCGCCAATACTATCATTACCAAGGAAATTAGCAATGATCGTGATTGAAAAAGACATTGTTCTAACAGGTAATGCGTTATTTGAAATTGGAAAAATTAACCAAGTTGATTTAGAGATTTGATTTTTAGAAAATTTATGGATAGACTTATCTTTTTTAAAAGAAACAGGAGAAAGGAATGATGAGTAACTGTTTGTTTTGTAAAATTATTTCGCAAGAAATTCCCGTTGAATTTGTGCATAGTGATGAGTTGGTGGTGGTGATTAAAGATAAATTCCCGAAAGCAGAGGTGCATTTATTGGTTCTGCCGCGTGAACACCTTGAAAGTCTGAATGATTTAACTGAAAATCATGATAAACTAATGGCGCACATTATGCGTTTGTTGCCGCGTTTGGCGAAAGATCAAGGTCTAAGTGACGGATTTCGCACGATTATTAACACGGGTCGAGGCGGCGGACAAGAAATTTTTCATTTACACGTTCATTTATTAGGGGGACGTAATCTCCCTGGTTTCAAATAGAGGAAATTTAGTTATGGGAATTGGTGGAATTGGCATTTGGGAATTGATGATTTTGTTATTAATCATTATGGTTTTATTCGGCACAAAGAAACTGAGAAACATCGGTGAAGATTTAGGGGGCGCAATTAAAGGATTTCGCAAATCAATGCACGATACTGAACAAGCCGAAGCCGCTAAACAAGCAACGCCCGATTCTAAACCTATCGACGCACAAGCAACACCTGTTTCTACCCCTAAAGAAACACAACGCACGCCTTAATTATGTTTGACGTTAATTTTTGGGAATTATTGGTTATCGGGATCGTTGCTTTATTAGTGTTTGGTCCTGATAAACTCCCCGAAGTAGCACGCACGGTCGGGCACTGGGCTGGCAAAGCGCGAGCCTATGTGAACAGCATTAAATCCGACATCGACCGCGAGGTTCGTTTGCAAGAATTACAAGATATGATGAAACAAAACGAAAAACATCATTTGTACGATATTCTTGAAGACAAAAAGCCCTCCACGCCATCCGCACCAACCACACCTCCAAAAACTGAATCAAAACAATAATTTATGGATAATCCTAAACGTCCAAATGATCTCAATATAGAAATGCCTTTTCTTTCGCATTTAGTGGAATTACGCGACCGCATTTTGAAATCTTTATTAGCGGTTGCTATTTTGTTTTTCGTATTGTTTTCTTTTGCAAATGATTTATATACTTTTCTTGCCGATCCTTTAATGAGAGTTCTTCCCAAAGGTTCAAGCATGATCGCAACGCAAGTTGCATCGCCACTCTTAACACCGTTGAAATTAACTTTAGTGTTATCTTTTTATTTGGCGATTCCTTTCATTTTATATCATTTGTGGGCGTTTGTTGCACCAGGGCTTTATCAGAATGAAAAGAAACTGGTCATGCCATTGTTGATTTCAAGTAGTTTATTGTTTTATTTAGGAATGGCATTTGCGTATTATATTGTTTTTCCTTTGATTTTTGGCTTTTTCGTGAGCGTTGCGCCGATAGGAATTGCGGTTAGTACCGATATTACACATTATTTAGATTTTGTTCTCCAATTGTTCTTTGCGTTTGGGGTTGCATTTGAAACACCAGTTTTAACAATTGTTCTTATTTGGACTGGCATTACAACCGCAGAAGCTCTAGCTGAGAAGCGGGCTTATATTATTGTAGGAGCTTTCACTGTTGGAATGGTTTTAACGCCACCCGATGTTTTCTCACAAATTACCCTTTCTTTACCAATTTGGGGGCTATTTGAATTAGGTTTATGGCTTTCCAAATTTTTCATGAAATTCAAATCTACCGATCAACCATTACAAACCACGTCAGATTATCGTCCTTTAACTGAAGCAGAACTCGAAGCTGAAATGGCTAAAATTGAACAACAAGAAAAACAATAAATCTTTGTTTGTTTGAACAACTTCTTCCCCATAAAAAAAGCCTTTTCTCAACTCAAGAGAAAGGGCTTTT
>DYRG01000045.1:19723-21269 GCA_020718845.1 Thiomargarita sp. | reverse complement strand
TTCAACATTATAATTCTTCTCTTTCATTGGCATCCTAATTTGATCACTACCAAAACTTTAATTGTGATGATCGCACCTTGTCCCCAATCTCGATAAGTGAGGGGTTTTGCTTGCCAAACGGGCGACATTTCTACAATATCAGCAGGATTGCTAAATGGCTTGCCTCTGAGTATTTTATCAAGACTCTTGTCATCAGCCGCTCACGTTTGGCAAATGAAAAACGCAAGCCCTACGAACGCATAACGATACATTTTCGCCTCCTTGTTTTGATACTGAAAATAATGGATTATACTTTAGGCTAATTGCCAAAATATGAAGAGCATTAAATATGAAATTTGTCGACCCGACCAATGATTTAGCCTTTAAGAAAATTTTTGGGGATAGTAAGAAAAAACATATCCTCATTAGTTTTTTAAATGCAATGCTTGATTTTAAGGATGAACAAATCATTATCGATGTAGAAATTGCGAATCCTTATCAAGTCCCCAAAATTGAAGAACTTAAAGAAACCATTCTCGATATTCAAGCGACTGATAAATCGGGAAGAAACTTTATTGTTGAAATGCAAAAAAATGATAAAGGTGATTTCTCAAAACGTAGTCTTTATTACACTTCAAAAGCCTATGTTTCTCAATTAGGTGATGGAGAACCTTATAAAACATTAAAGAAAGTTTATTTTATTGGGATTGTTAATTTTAAAATCTTTAAAACCGATGATTATATTTCTCGTCATTTGATTTTAGATGCTAAAACTTATCAACAAGAGCTCGCTGATTTTGAATTTGCTTTTATCGAATTACCTAAATTTCACAAACCACTTCAAGAAAGCCAAACCATTGCAGATAAATGGTTGTTTTTCCTAAAAAATACTAAAAATCTTGAGATAATGCCAAGCGAATTTGAAAACTTAACCGAATTTAAAGAGGCTTTCATCATTGCAAATCAATTCGGGTGGAGCACTAAAGAAATCCAAGTTTATGATTACATGAAATTGAAAGAAATGGATCAACAAAATGAATTAGAAACCGCCGAACATAAAGGTTTCAAAAAAGGGCTTGATACCGGCATAGAACAAGGCAAATTAGAAGTCGCAAAAAACTTATTAGATGTTTTAGATGATGAAATCATTGCACAAAAAACAGGATTATCTGTCGATAATATTAAAATGCTGCGTAATAATATAGAGGAACAGAATAATGCAAAATATTAATCAATTAGAAGAAGAGGATAATTTTCTTTTTGCTGAGGAAGATGAAATAGAAGAAACACAAGTTGAAACGCAAGCTACTTGGAAAGTAATGATCGTTGATGATGAACCCGCTGTTCATGATGTAACCCGTTTAGCAATTGGAAATGTTTCTTTTCAAAATAAAAAATTATCTTTTGTTGATGCGTATTCTGCTGAAGAAGCAAAACGTTTGATTTTAGAACATCCAGATACCGCTTTAGTCTTGCTTGACGTGGTTATGGAAACAGATGATGCGGGATTACAAGTTGCACGTTATATTCGTGAAGAAGCAAAGAATCATTTTGTAAGAATTGTATT
>DYRG01000045.1:0-19623 GCA_020718845.1 Thiomargarita sp. | reverse complement strand
AAGTTGCACGTTATATTCGTGAAGAAGCAAAGAATCATTTTGTAAGAATTGTATTGAGAACGGGGCAACCAGGACAAGTTCCAGAAACCGAAATTATTTTGAATTATGATATTAATGATTATAAAGAAAAAACTGAACTTACCAAACAAAAACTCTTAACAACTATTATTTCTTGTTTGCGGTCATATAATGATATTGTAACGATTGAAAATAATCGCCAACAACTTATTGAAACTGCTCATATTTTAAAACTTGCAAAACGTTCCGCAGAAACCGCCAATCAAGCAAAAACTTCCTTTCTTTCTAAAATGAGCCATGAATTACTCACGCCTTTAAATGCGATTATTGGATATAGTGATTTATTGCAAGAAGAAGCGTCGATGGCAGGATTAGATGATTTTGTTCCAGATATTCAAAAAATAAGTGAAGCAGGACAACGGTTAAGTCGTTTGTACACTTGCATTTTAAATATGTCGAAAATTGAAGCGGATAAATTACACGTTTCTCCAGAAACATTTACTATTTGTGAACTCGCGCACGAAGTGATTTTAACATCGCAAGCACAGATTCGCCAAAATCATAATCAACTTGAATTAGAATGTGTAGATTTAGGCATCATACATACGGATAGAAATATGCTATATCAAGTGCTATGTTCATTGTTAAGCAACGCAGGTAAATTTACGCAACGAGGAACAGTGAAATTAAGTGGAGAACGCTTCACTAAAGAACATAATAAAGAATGGTTAAGATTAAAGGTTTGTGATACAGGGATTGGCTTAACTGCGGAAGAAATGAATATGATATTTCATCCTTTTACACAACTTGATAATTCAAGCACCCGTGTTCATGAGGGCGCTGGACTAGGTTTAGCGATTGCAGAAAATTACACCGAAGTATTAGGTGGTACGATTTCAATTGAAAGCATTAAAGGTGAAGGTTCAA
This sequence comes from Thiomargarita sp., assembly GCA_020718845.1. GTDB lineage: Bacteria > Pseudomonadota > Gammaproteobacteria > Beggiatoales > Beggiatoaceae > DYRG01. Next base: position 18,678 of record DYRG01000045.1, on the reverse strand, counting down.
CTTTCACTTTAGAACTCCCCATTAATATTTTAGATGGGCTTTAATTTTTCTAAAAAAACCAAAGGAAGGATTTAATTATGAAACGCCGTTTTTTCTCTCATAAAGTGGCTTTATTAAGTATTTTAAGTGCGCTTAATGTTTCTACCTCTGCAACTGAGGTCGTATGGTCAAAACATCTTATTCATTTACATAATGCTGGCTTTGCTTATTTGGTTGATCCACAAACCGATCAAGTGACTGCAACTTTTGAAACAGTGAAAGGAGGTGGCTTAGGAACAACTACACCAAATGCTCAAAAACTTTATATTGGTGGGGCAGCAGAAAATCAGAACGAAGTTGTTATCTTAGATATTGAAAAACCTCAACTTATTAAAAAATTAAAAACGGGAAATCGTCCTAAACATCCTTTAGCAAGTCCCGATGGAAAATGGGTTGGAATTAATCATTGGGGATTAGATAATGGTAAATTGCGCGTTACTTTTATCGATACTTCAAATGATAGCATTGCAAAAAACATTGATTTAGAAGTGAGCAATCCAACGCCAAAAGGTGTTACTTCAATGCACAATGCGTGGAGTTTGGATTCAAAACTCTTTTTTACTTTAGATCGTGTTGACAATGAATTGGTGGTTATTAATGTAGAAACTTGGCAAGTTAAAAATATTAAAGTCGATAGTGAACCGCATTATGCTGTGCCAAGTCCAGATGGTAAAGAACTTTGGTTAATTGTGGAAGGAAATGCGGAGAGCAAACCTAGTATTGTTGTTTATGATTTAACAACACCAAATTTCCCAGTGCTTGCGAAAATGGAAATGCCTTTAATTGGGGAAGAAGTCGTGGAAGCGCATCATGGTAATTTTACGCAAGATGGAAAGCATTTCTTTGCATTAAATAGAGGACCTAGTAAAGATGCGCGTGGTCGTGAAGTTGCTATTTTTAATAGTAAAAATAAACAATTAGTACATCGTTTAACCAGTGCAAGTAATGGGATTGGTCACACTTATAATTCACCCGATGGAAAATATGCAGTTGTTACGAATTATGGCAATAATGTCATTAGTATTATAGAGGTAGCAACGCAACACATTGTGAAGGATTTGAAAATTGGGAATGGACGGATGGGACATATTGCTTTCACACCAGATAGCAAATATGGTTATATTTCTAATGAAAAAGACGGTGTGTTGTATAAATTAGATATGGAGAAACTCACGGTAATTAAAACCATTGTTACTAGTGGGCAAAATGGAGCTGGACAAATATTAAATGTCTGGACAAATGTTTTTGAAGAACTTCCTCGTTAAAAAGGTTTAAAAAATGCCAAATGTTTTGTTTGTTGCGTCAGAAATTTACCCATTGGTGAAAACTGGCGGATTGGGGGATGTGGCGGCGGCGTTGCCTGTTGCATTGCGCGATATTGGGGTGGATGTGCGACTGCTGCTCCCGGGTTATCCTGCGATTATGGAGGCGGTCAGCCCTGCTTCTACGCATTTATCGCTGCCTTTATTGCCCGGGATCGACGCGGCGCAAATTTGTAGCGGGACAATGCCAGATACGGGAATGCCAGTGTATGTGCTTGATTGTCCTAGATTATATCGACGCGATGGCGGACCTTATCAAGATGCGCATGGTTCGGAATGGTTAGATAATGAATTACGTTTTGCGGCACTTTCAAAAGCAGCAGCATTATTAGGGCGTTTTGAAATCAGCAATGAACTAAATTTTCCAATAGATTTAATACATTGCAACGATTGGCAAACTGGATTAGTTCCCGCTTACCAACAATATTTACACGGCAAACAACCCGCAAGTTTAATTAGCATTCATAACATTGCCTACCAAGGTTTATATGGAGCAAATACTGTCCCTTCATTAGGATTACCTTGGGATAGCTTTGGCGTGCAAGGCGTTGAATTTTATGGACTTTTATCTTTTTTGAAAGCAGGTTTGTTTTACGCAGATTGGATCAATACAGTAAGTCCTACTTATGCGCAAGAAATCCAAACCCCAGAATATGGTTATGGATTACATGGTTTGTTAGGTCATAGAAAAGATGCTTTAACTGGGATATTAAATGGCATTGATGAACAACAGTGGAATCCATTACAAGATCAGCATTTGAAAGCACCTTATTCAGTGGATAATTTAGCGGGTAAAGAACTCAATAAACAAGCCTTACGTCAACGTTTAGGATTAAGTGAGGAAAATCCGAGCAAACCTATTTTTGGAATGATTACTCGTTTGACTGCGCAAAAAGGGATTGATTTAGTTGTGCCGATCATTTCTGATTTAGTTCAAGAAGGTGCGCAATTTGCTATTTTAGGAAATGGTGATAAACATACAGAGCACCAATTGAGAGAAATTGCAGCAACTTTTCCTCAACAAATAAGCGTAACTTTAGGATATGATGAATCATTAGCGCATCAAATTGAAGCGGGCGTTGATATATTTCTAATGCCATCCCGATTTGAACCCTGCGGTTTAACGCAAATGTACAGTATGCATTATGGCACAATTCCGATTGTGAGAAAAACGGGTGGATTAGCAGATACTGTGACAAATGTTTCTCCTTCAAATATTGATAATGGAATGGCAACCGGTTTTGTATTTGAACTAGAAAGCTCTGACGTGCTTTTACAAACCGCTTTGCAAGCGATGTTACTGTATAGAAACCGTGAAATGTGGCAACAATTACAACGTCATGGAATGCTAAAAGATTTTAGTTGGAAACACAGTGCAGAAGAATACCTCAAGCTCTATAACAAACTCGTGTATGATTTTTAAATTTTGCAAGGAGAAATAAGAGATGAAAAAAATTTGTTTATGCCTTTTTATGCTGACAAATTTGAATGTATTTGCGAGTAGTAAGGAAATTCCTTTTGATCTTGGAAAAAGACATGAACAGATTAATGAACTTCTTAATCTTTCTTTAGAAGAACTTTTAGAAGTAGAAATTAGCATTGCCTCTCAAACCGAAGAAACTATTTTTGATGCGCCTTCATCAGTAACTGTTTTTACTCGCCCTCAATTAGTAAGAATGGGCATAACAACTGTTGAAGAACTCTTAAATTTTGTGCCCGGATTTATTTCTACACGAGAAATCGTTTTTGGGCAAGGTTACATGGTAAGTGCACGAGGAACAACTACCCCACAATCTTCTTATAATATTTTGTTTATGTTAGACGGGCAACGTTTAAATAATGATTTGAGAGGAGGTGCATTAGATTCGTATGGACATTTTATTTCTCTTGCAAACGTCAAACAGGTTGAAATTATTCGAGGACCCGGATCGGCTTCTTATGGAACAGGGGCGGTTACTGGTGTGGTTAATATTGTTACCGATACAAACTTAAATGAAGCATTTGTGAGTGCGGGTAATTTAAAAAGCCGTGAAACTTATTTGAATACCTCTCACAAAGAAAAGAACTGGTCAGTTTCTTTGTTTGCGCATTATTTTGAAGATCAGGGAGAAAAATATACTAATTTGATTAATCCTTACAAACAATTATTCACTCATGATCCGCGTAATGGAAAAGATGTTCAATTACGTTTTAACTATGATAAACTTCAACTTAATTTACGGCATAATGATCGACGTGTAGAAGATTTTTATATCACAAATGCAATTGGTAATGACGTTAATATTTCAACTGGACAGCAAGATTTTATAAGTTTTAATTATAAAATTTTAGATGATCAACATTGGAAATTAAACTTTGAAGGTAATTACACAATGATTGATAGTGAAATGACAGCAGAGGTTGCTTCTCAACAAATGCTTCAAGCCTTACCAGCAAGTGTTATAACTAAACAGAGAGTTGCTGCATTTCAAACCACAACTACAAAAGAAAAATCAACTAATTTAGCCTTAAATGGGCAATATCATTTTGATAAAAATCATATTTTATTTGCTGGTTTGAATTGGTATCGTCCTCGTATTGATGAAGATCGTCAATTTGATAATTACAATACTAACCAACTTAGTAATTTACTTTTACAAAAGAATCCATCGGGTCAATTAGCATTTTATGATCCTCCTTTAGAAACATTAGGAAGTGCGGAAGAACATCGAAATATTATTGGTTTGTATTTGCAACATAAATACAATATAAATCAACAGTTTAATTTAACGTGGGGTGCACGTTATGATCATTATTCAGACGTAGGATCAACGGTCAATCCTCGAGTTGCATTAGTGTATTCTCCAATAGAGAAAACTAAATTTAAATGGATGTATGGTGAGGCATTTCGTGCGCCTGCAGTTCGACAAATAAGTTCTATAGGAATAGGGATTGGAAATCCTAATTTAAAACCAGAGAAAATCAAAACAATGGAGCTTGCATGGCTACAGCAATTTGATCATCTTCAAACAACCTTTACTTATTTCTACAGTCGTGCATCAGATCGAATTGATACGGTTCTAATTCCTGGAACAAATGATCGCCGTTTTGATAATTTAAAAGGTTATTTGGATACATCTGGTATTGAAATAGAAGCATCGACTGAATTAAGCAAAGGATTTTCACTGCGTGGCGCTTATAGTTGGTTGCAAAAAACCGAAGAAAATCCTCGTCGATTTCCAAAACAAACTTTTTCTCTAATTGCCAACTATCATTATGGTCATTGGGATTTTAATCTTAGTACATTATTCCACGATGAAATACAGCAACAAATTTCAAAAATTAGCTTTATCGATTTAGATAAATATTGGATAACAAATACAAACATTCGTTATAATTTATCTAATCAATTTACTTTAGTGGGACGTGTAAATAATTTATTTGATAAAACTTATTATAGTTCTTCAAAAGTAGTTACTTTTAATGAAGGTATTATTAATCGGGGGCGCACTTATTCATTAGGATTAGAGTTTAAATTCTAAAATTAAAATAGAGGGTTTTATATGAATTGGGAAGAAATTTGTGAACATCCGAGTTTGCAAAATTTACCATTTAAGATTGAACTAAATGAACATGGAGAAATCATTATGAATGCAGTCAGAGTGATTCATTCACTCTATCAAGGTGAAATAGAATTTTTACTGCGTTCATTATTAAAAAAGGGAAGAACGCTTCCCGAATGTGCCATTAAAACGTCTAAAGGAACGAAAGTTGCCGATGTTGCATGGGCTTCACCTGAAGTCCTTAGAATTATTAAATATGAAACTGAATGTTCGATTGCACCAGAAATCTGCATTGAGGTTTTGTCGTCGAGCAATACGAATGATGAAATGCTCGAAAAAAGACATTTATATTTTGAAGCACAAGCTAAAGAAGTATGGATTTGTAATAAAGAAGGAAAAATGTCTTTTTATAATATTTCTGGACAACTCAAAAATTCGCTTTTAGTTTCCCGTTTTCCTTCAAAAATTGAAGTGGATTTATGAGATTTGTCATTGCGATTACTGGTGCATCGGGTTCTTTATATGGAATACGATTGCTAGAATGCTTATTTAAAGCAAAAGAAAACGTTGATTTAATGATTTCACCAGCGGGTTTGATGGTGATTAATAGCGAAACGGATTTGCAATTATCTGCACGTCCACATGAAACGCATCAGAAACTTGTGCAATTTTTTGAAATAAAACCAGAGCAATTGCGTGTTTTTGGACATCAACAATGGACTGCACCATTTGCGAGTGGAAGTAGTCCACCCAAAGCATTTGTAATTTGTCCTTGCACAAATGGAACAATGGCGAGCATTGCAAATGGTTTAAGCCGTAATTTGATTGAAAGAACTGCCGATGTGGTTTTGAAAGAACAACGCAAATTAATTTTAGTGCATCGTGAAACCCCTTTGTCGATCATTCAATTAGAGAATTTGCTCAAATTAGCAAAAGCGGGTGCAACCATTATGCCCGCAAACCCAGCCTTTTATCAACGCCCTCAAAAAATAGAGGAACTAGTTGATTTCATGGTGGCTCGAATTTTGGATCATTTAAACATTTCTCACGATTTGTTGCCCCGTTGGGGAAATGGTGTTAGTTTATAACGTAATTGGAGGTTTGTATGTCAGAAGAAAATCAAAAGAATTCAAAAGGTTGGCTAATCGGTTTAGGTGGTGCAGCAGCGATTGGTGGCGGGGTTTTATGGTGGACGCATGACGTTAATGTTTTAGTTATTGGACATCATTGGGAAACGCATATTCAAATTGAGAATTTAGGCGCACGTTCTCAGGAAAGTTGGTGTAATGAAATGCCTAATGATGCGTATAATATAAAACGCTCGATGAAAGTCCGAGAAACTAAGCAAATTAAAGACGGAGAAACTTGCACGAATATCAAAGAAAAACAGCCCGATGGTTCTTTTAAAGAAAAACACGAATGTACACCTAAATATCGCAGTGAACCTGTTCATGATTCTTCTTGTCAATTTGATATAAATCGTTGGGGTTTAGCACGCACTATTTCTAAAACAGGCGACGGCAAAACATTGCAATGGGGAACATTTCAATTGAAATGCACGGGAGAAATGTTTGGTTGTGAAAGAGAAAGCAACCGTAAAACAAAATTATTTCTCAGTTTAAAAGACCCAGAAAACCAACAAATCTACCGTTGTGAAGTGCCAGAAAACATTTGGCAAACCACTCAAACAAATAGCAAATTAACCTTAAAAGTCAGCAATGTCACGGGCGGAGAACGGTGCAGCTCTATTTCTTTTCAATAATTAATTAATAATGATATAAAATGATAAATGGTTTTATATCATTATTTTATCTTTATCTTTAATCACTATTACATCTCTTGGAAACGCTATTATGCTTAAAAGACTTACGATTTCTCAAACGGTTGAATATTTGCAACAAGTTTCTATTTTATTAAATGATGGTTATTTATTACAAGATGCTTTGCAACAAGTGCAACTTTTTCAGGGTAAGAAAACTTATCGACAAACCTTAGCTATTTTAAATAATTGTCAACACGCGCTATCTTTTGCTGAAAGCCTTGCAACTTATACAAAATTAGAACCTTTTTTGATTCAAATCTTAAAAGATGCTGAAATTAAAAAAGAACTTTCTGATGTGTTAGAAAAAGTTGTCATTTATCGTGAGAAACTTCTCGATGATCATTTGAAAACTTTTAGTAAATTTCATCAAACTTTATATTATCCACTAATGATTGGATTTATTGCGTTCTTTCTTACGCTGAGCATTATGATATATATTATTCCAACCTTTAGCCATTTATTTGCAAATTTTGGTGTAGAATTACCGATTTTAACGCAATTTTTATTAAACATTTCTGAATTTATAATTAATAATATCTATTTGATTTTATTGATTATACTATCTTCGGTAATTATCCTATCAAAGGCTAAAAAAAATCAAAGTACATGGCTTTATAAACGATTAAGCAAAAATTGGTTAGTTGGAGAATTATATCAACAAAATATAATCATTATTTTCCTTAGAACTGCGCATTTAATGTTTTCACTAAAACGCCCAATTAATGAAACATTTTTAGCAATGCAAGATTTGACTGATCATTATCATGCTCATTTATTTAAAATGTTTAAGGAAAAACGAGCAACAACAAATAATTTTTCTCCCTATTTTTCATTTTTAATAAATCAATGTTTAAACTCTAAACATATCGAAAAACATTTAGTTTCTATAACAGATAGATTAACTTTACAATTACAACAACAATCCGAATTCACTAAAAAATTTAGTGAGTTTTTATTATTGATAATAATTGGATGCTTAATTGGATTAATTGTTATTGCAGTATATTTACCTCTTTTTAGATTTGGTTCATTGTTTTAAGAAAAGATGAAGAAATATAACTTTTTCATCTTTATTTTTTATGAGCAAATTTATTTCAAATTGCTTTGATGTTGTTTGAAATTTTTTTATCGGGGATGTTTGAGGATGCTATATTTGAATCATGATCGGTTTCTTTTGAAGGTAAAGTTTCCTCTTTAGTCGAGTTCTTTGCTTCAATTGCCATATCTGCGGTGGTACTTTTTCCTAACAAATAACCCGCAATTGTTCCCAATAATCCAATCACAGGTGCAACCTGCGTATCAGAATATCCCGCAACCATTAGAAATACCGCCGAAAAAATAATTAAAATCGTTCCAAATACTTTCAAAATAGAGCCACTTGGAACGCCCTTTCTAATCAAATAAGTCGCCAAAGAAAACACAACTATTGCTAATACAAAAACACCTCCCGTTAGAGGAAGTACATTCGCATAATGATAGCTATCAATGTTTTGTAATTTAGTTGTTTTTAGGTGGGTTTGCTCAATTTTTGCTGATAACGCATCTTGAGTAGATAAAGAATTATCATTCATGTTTTTTTCTCCCTATTTGATACAGTTTTTTAATAAATATTTGCGCCGCTCATCTAATAAGGCAATGCACGCATCATTTTCTTCCATTTTTTGCATTGGATCATCGTGTTGTGAAACGCCACAAGTATCTGTAAATTCTCCACATTTTGATTTCTTTTTAAGTTTATTTAATTCTCTATTTAAAAGAATAATTAAACTCTCTTGCTCTTTAATATGAGGCAAAACTTCTGATTCAATTACACGATTTTTTAGTTCTGCACCAATAGGTTTTATTTCGTCGACTTTCATATTATTATTATTACAACCATTCAATAGTAATATGAAAGAAAATAAAATCAGTTTTTTCATAATTAGAGTTCTCAATTAAAATAAAAAAGTTAATTCCAAGGTAAGGTTGATTGATAAATAGGTCTGAAATAAAAATCCATAAACATCCCTGTTGCACCAATTAACCAAGGAAATCCTAAGTTTTTCAAACTTAAAGCACCATCATTACGATGTTCTTCATTTGTTTGAGTAGTTGCACTTGATGCTTCATATAAAATGCTGGTTGCAGAAACCCCATTTCTAATCCCTTCTAAGAAATGACTTGTTAAAATCCCACCAACATCTTTATTTGCACCAGAAAAACTACCAGGGGTTGCACCATACAAAACCAACATTTTTTCTAAATCGATCACAGAAAAATCTGGTGCAGCTAAGGATGAATTTAAAGAAACTTTGCCGCCTTTTATTTCAAAATTAGAAATTGTTTCGTATTCAATAATATCATCTGGTGGAGAATTACACGCATCAATAATAATAAAAGCCTTTTTATTTTGAGATAATTTAAGTTGATTTGCAAGATTTTTCAAGAAATTATTTACTGAGAATAAATTATCTTTTGAATAACTTTTTGCCAAACCTTTTTCCTCTATCTTACAAATATCACTGGGCACTAAATAACTTGAGGTTTTTTCTTGCGGTTTATTATCATATTCACAAAGCGGTTTTGTGAGCCTTTCTTTAATTTGTTGACCTGCTAAAGTATTTAACTGAATTTTTATAGAAATTTCATCATTTGAATCAATTAATTCTAAAACTGGTTTTATTGGATTTTTTCTTTGGATTTTCTTAGCAACTTTTTGAGATAAATTGCTATGATATTCTCGATTATTTTTAAGTGTTTCTTCAAAAGAAGGAATGATTACACCATGTCCAGAATAATAAAAGATCATAGTTAAAGGAATTTCATCTTCATGGATTTTAGATTTAATAAAATAATATGTAATGGTTTCTATATCTAATAAAGGGCTATTTTGACATAAAATTACTTCAAAATTAGATTTTGAAAGTTCATGCGCTACTTTTATTCCATCTTCTTTAGTACTTTGTAGATTTAAACTACTGATCAAATAGTCACTATTTGTAATAATTAATGCAATACGTTTTTCTTTCTGAGTGGTTGCCGATGATTTTACAGGCGGATAATATTTACATGATTGAATTTCTTGAATTTTTTGTACTAAATCTTGTGATTCATGCATTAATGAAGTTGTAATAATTGGCGTACCATTTTGAATAAAATTTTCTTGAGAAGAATACAAACTACAAGCGCTATTTAGTAGTAATGTACTTAAACAGAATAATTTCAACCAATTCACAACGCATTCTCCCTAATGGAAATTACCATATAATGAAAACTTCAAAGCGGTTTGAATTTGTTCAACAGGTAGTAGTTGTTCTATTTGTGGAGATATAGTAAAACTGCTTTGCTGGTTCTTAGATGCTAATGAGTACCAATAACGGCTTGTAGAAATCCCAAAATTAAAGCCTTTTAGAGGAAAAATTGCCGATATTTCTAATGATTTTGCCCAAGTATCAAAGGGTAAGGGGCTATATTCAGGTGGAAGATTTAATAATTCATATTTACCTTTTAAACGTCCTACACCTGCGGCGATTTTTAATTTATTATTTTTATAGAAAGCGGATTCTAATCCTAACGTTACAAATACACCCGATGTTTTAAAAGTTTCATTAATATTTGAAATACTACTACTTGAATCAATTTTATTTGAAACTTTTACAAATTCAGATTCAGTTTCATGGAAGTCGGTTTCTCCCCATTTATACCCTAAACCGATTTGAACAAAATCAATTTTGTATTTCTTTAATTCTTCATGTTTAAGGTATAAACCGCTAGAAATTGTATAATCTCGATAATTAACGGTATAATCTCCAAGTTTTTGGCGTTCAACATTATTAAAAATTTGTTCAGAATAACGTCCGCCCGTCATCCGATCTGTTGCTAAGATACTTGCACCAACTTGAAATGCATCTAATTCAAAGCCTAGAAATGTTATATCTGACGCTGCTAATGGGGAATGAAATGCTGCTGAAAGTTGAAGAAAGGGGCTATTATTATATAAAGTATCTTGTTTTCCATCTAATTTAGGTGCAGGGCGTTTAAAATTAAGAATTTGATAGCCAGTTGTAACGCCAATTGTAATGGTATCAAAAGCAAATCTATCTTTGATTTCGTTATCGAGTTTTATATCATTTGCGTGAGATAGATTTATTATACTAAATAGTAAAATAATTAACAGTGGGTGCATCGCCAGTTGCTCCATAAAATTATTGCAAACCATTGATAATTTTTAAATCAAAAGTGTGCGGATCGTTTAATGTTTTTCTCTGTTTAGAAATCAACTGATAAATGTACCAAGAATCCATTTTCATTTCAAAAATATTTTGTTTGTTCTCTATAAAACTCTGTGGACTTAAATAAACAAAGATTTCTGGATCATCTGGAAATAAAGTTCTTGGTTTGCTTTCCATAAAGGCTAAAGGAATTTTACAGCTAATTGGATTTGTTTGGCATTGTTGAATCCCTTGCGTTTTTCCTCTCTCAAAAGAACCATAATTTTCTAAGCCGCACAAAGTGGGATTTGATTGGCAATATTGAATACCAGGATCATATATTGAAGCTGCATGACTTTGTAATGTAAATAATGCCAGAGCAATATTAAACAAACGGTTTAATTTATACATTTTCGATTCCTTTCATTTAATCAAATACAGATTTGAAAAATACCAAGTTTTCACTAAAAAAACAAGCAAAAATAATTTATAATGGGGGAAAGCAATTACTTTTGAGGGTTTGACAATGGGAATATTTAATTTTTTTGGCGTTGGCAATGCGGTGAGTGCAACGGGCGGCGTGGCGGTTGGGGCGAGTTTAACGTATTTATTTCACCATTTTACTACTGGTAAGCAGTTGAAATCATTAGAAGAACGTTTAGGTGAAACGCCTATTGATGCTCAAGAACGTGCAATTAAAAAAATTGGTATTTTAAAAACTTTAACTTATAAAGACGGCGAGTTTTCTACGAAAGAACAACTATTTCTATATCGTTATATTTTAAATTGTCCAGATTTACCTACTGATCTTAAAGTTGAATTAGCGTTACAACTTCAAGAACCATTACCAAATATGCTAGGCAATATCTGGGAGAAAGTTCGTGACTTAGTTGATTTCTCAAACCTATTTAAAAATGAAGAAGAAATGGCGGGTTTTATTAGCACCATGTTTAATTTGGTAAAAGTTGATGATGAGGTTTTAGATGATCAAGAAATTGCTTATATTAAAAGCATTTGTAATGATTGTAAAATTCCTCTGCGTTTATTACCTCCTAATTAACGAAAATGATCTCAAAAATACGTTTATATTCAACTTATAACTATTTACTTAGGGCATAACGGATATGATCGGGGAGAAAGCCGCGACTTAAAAGAAAACGCATTTGTTTTGCTCTATTTTTTTGATCTAAAGGTAGCGGTTCACCAAAACGTCGGATGCGTAATTCTTTTGCGCTTTCTTGCCATTCTTGTTGATAACTTAAAAGAGCGTTTGTAATTGTTTCTCCAGAAATCCCGCGTTGTTGCAAATCATAACGGATTCTCATTGGACCATAATTTTGATTAAAACGGCTTCTGACAAAAGCCTCGATAAAACGTTCTTCATTTAGCCAATCTCTTTTGATTAAATCATCTAAAAGAGGTTCAATATCTTCATTAGAAAAGCCTGCTTTTTTGAGTTTTTGCACGAGTTCTAAACGCGAATGTTCACGTCGAGAAAGTGCTGCCAAAGCGATATGACGCGGATCATTTGAAGCCATTTTTTTAACCATTTCAAATAAAACAAGTGTAATGAAATTAATGTTTAAATTTTTCTACATTTTTCTCGCCATTAAAAAAGGAATACAAAACTTAATTTGCATTCCTTTTTCTTTAATTAAGGATTAATATCTGGGACGACGAGCGGGTTTGGCATCGCGGGGACGTGCTTGATTTACTTTAAGATTTCTGCCTTTTAAAGGGTTTTCATTTAAAGCCTTAATTGCGGCTTCGGCTTCGGCTTGTTTGGGCATTTCGATGAAAGCAAAACCTTTTGATTGTCCCGTATATTTATCAATCATCAAATTGACTTCTGTTACTGCCCCATGCGCCCCAAATAATCCTTTTAAATCATCAGTATTGACGTTATAAGACAAATTGCCTACATATATATTCATGTATCGTTCTCTTGTAAATGTGTTGCTTAAAAACACCATCGAATAACCAACACAGAAATTAGGCGATAGCGATTCGTTAAAACGAATGCTCGATTTCATTGTTATCAGAAATCAAAAGAAATTCTGTCAATACTAGCAGAAATAACTATGTTTTGATCTTTTATTTGAGCGTGATAACTTTTTAATTACAAAAATTTGCCACGACATTATTGTCCAAAGCCTGCGGTCATGTTGCAAATCTACATCTTTAACTTGTTGATTTTTTTGAGAAAAATGGAGCACAAGCGCTATTTGTACTCCAAAAGAAAAATTTAATTGGCGGGGCAATCTTCGGTGGGGGAAACGCGATGACCTTCGTTAAAACACATTTCGATGGTTTGACCGTCGGCGGTGAGCATTGAACCTTTGCCGTGACGTTTATCTTCTTTAAAATTTCCTTTAAAAACATCACCATACGCAGAATAAATTTCGCCTTGTCCATTGCGTTTGTCGTCTTTGAAGTGCCCGACGTAACGTTCACCCGTGATCCAAGAGAATGTACCTTGTCCGTTGCGTTTGTTGTTTGCCCAGCTGCCTTCGTATTTGTTGCCATTTTTCCAAGTGTAAGTGCCGCTGCCTTCGCGTGAATCGTTCAAATAGTCGCCTTCGTACACGTCGCCGTTTTTGTAACGATAAATCCCCTTACCCGTGCGTTTGTCATCTTTAAAACCGCCTTCGTAGACATCGCCATTTGCCCAAGTCAATTTGCCTGTGCCCGATTTTTGATTGTGGACAAAATCACCTTCATATTTATTGCCATTTGCTAAGACGTGAGTTCCCTTGCCATGTCGTTGATTTTTCTCCCAATTTCCGTCGTATTGGTTGCCGCTTTTCCACGAATAAACGCCGTGTCCGTGTCGCATACTGTCTTGGTATTCGCCTTCGTAGACATCACCCGCGCTGGTGGTGTAAGTGCCTTTGCCGTGACGTTTTCCGTTGGCGAATTCGCCTTCGTATTTGTCGCCATTTTCCCACGTTGCAGTGCCTTGACCGCTAAATTCGGGAAGTAAAACTTGCCCGTTGTCCATAACTACAGCTAAATCAGAGGCTTGCACCATCATCGCAAAGCATAATCCACATAATCCAAAAAACCCGATTCGCATCTCAGTTTTCCCCATTCATTTGAGATTTTTAAATCACTAAATATAGCATAATCCATCAAAAAACGCCCTCATGCGTGCTAAAGGGAGTTTCAAACCAAAAAATCTCAAAAAGATGCTTATTTCCCCTCATTTCAGGAATGGATAAAGGGCTGGTGATTAAAATATAACTTATGAAAATAGTCTATAATATAAATATAGATTTATCCGTGTGCATCTGTGTTTCAATTACCAAACAAGGAGAAATGAATGATGACTTACAAAACGTTGAAATTAAATGTTGATGAGCAGATTTATTCGCAGGTGAGAGATTTTTTGAAATTATTACCCGCGAATCAGTGCATTATCGACGAACCAGAAAGCCAATTAACCGTACAACAATCACCTTTTAAAAAATTAGATCGTCTTAAAAAACGTGATTGCATTGTGGGTGATCCAGAAGATTTAGTGCATATCGAGTGGTCTAAAGAATGGAACGATCAGAGCTTTATTTAGATACCCATGTTGTGATTTGGTTGCATTCTAAAAAATTGGAGAAATTTTCTAATCATATCTTAGAAGAAATAGATCAATCTAATCTGTTAATTTCTCCGATGGTTTCTTTAGAATTAACCTATTTGAATGAAATTGGTCGCATTAATGTCTCAAGTGATATAATTTTAGCTTCTTTACAAGAAGAAATTGGGTTAAATATTTGTACATTTTCTTTTCAAGAAGTTATTACCGCAGCAATCAAAGAAACATGGACACGTGATCCTTTTGATCGGATTATTACTGCGCAAGCGGCAATTAATGACTGTTTTTTAATTACCAAAGACACCACTATTCTTAAATATTACAAAAATGCTCTTTGGAATTGATTTATCAGTGTTTATCTTTTTTCTAATCTGTGTGCATTTGTGTGATGGTTTTTATTTTAACCACAGATAAACACTGATAAAAAACACCGATTAACACAAATAAATCAAATTGTTATCCGTGTTTATCTTTTTTTCTAATCTGCGTTCATCTGTGTTTCAATAACCAAAAATAGGAGAAATGAATTATGACCACTCAAATTAACCAAGAAAACCTTGCACAACGAGCTAAAGAACTCTTTGATCAAGCAAACGAACTTAATAAAAAAAGAGAGTATCAACAAGCATTGTAACTTTGGCAACAAACCATTGATTTATACAAACAACTTCCTTTAGATAATCCCGACTATAGAAATAGTTTACTTGGTTCTTATGTTAATCGTGGAAATATTTTAAGTAATTTAAGAAGATTTGAGGACGCGATTGAACATTATCAATATGCGATTGATTTAGGTAAAAAACTTCCTTTGGAAAATAATCCACTTTATGGTTCTTGGTTAACTAGGGCGTATTGCGGTTGTGGACTTGCTTTATTTTATTTAAGAAGATTTGAGGAAGCGATTGAACAGTATCAACACGCGATTGAGTTACGCACACAACTTCTTCCTTTAGATAATCCAGAGTATAAAAATGATTTAGCCCGTGCGTATAACAATTGTGGAAATGCTTTGAATAATTTAAGAAGATTTGGGGAGGCAATTGAGCATTGTCAACATGCCATTAATTTAGGCAACCAATTAATTCCTTTAAATAATCCAGACTATAGAGATAATTCGCTTGGTGCTCATGTTAATTGTGGAAATGCGTTAAAAGAGTTAAGAAGATTTGAGGAAGCGATTGAACATTATCAACACGCGATTGAGTTAGGCACACAACTTCTTCCTTTAGATAATCCAGAGTATAAAAATGATTTAGCCAGTGCGCATTGCAATTGTGGAAGTGCTTTGTATAGTTTAGGAAAATTTGAGGAAGCGGAAGACGCGATTGACGAAAGTTTAAAAATTTCACGGGAATTAGAAGAACAGGGGATTTTTTGGTATCGAGACGATAGAGAAACTTGGTTTGAAAATGCGATTGAGATTTATTTGAATGGATCGTTTAATTTCTTGCCTGAATTAATTTTAGAGCATTTAGACCCAGAAAATAGTGGATCAGCTCCGCAATCTGAGAAAATGCACCAAGATGCTTTAGAAGGTTTGCATCGTTTATTTCGTGAAAGAGCGGACAAACACCCGCAATTAATTTCAGAAATCTCTCAAACTATGTTTAAATTAGAGAGAATCCGCGCAAAATATTTCACGGGAACAGCGAGCGGCGCGAAACTCACCGCACAATTTTACGAAGAAAACGTTGGCGATTTGAAAAAAGCCGAAGAAATCTTAAAAAAATATGTTGAGAAAATCCCCAGCGATCCCGTTGGTTATCAATTATTAGCCGATTTCTATTTGCGAAGAAATAATCCACAACAAGCAATTATAACTTATCAAAATGCTTTAAAAATAATTCTTTCGCAACCTTTTGAAAATACTCAAAAAATTGCCATTTTAGAATTATTAAAAATATTATACATTTTGATGTCAAATTCAAAGGATTGGCGAACTAATAATGATGTTGATCAAGGCATAGATAATGTAACGAATTGGTATCAAGATTGGATTGTGACTTTAAATGAAAAAATCCGTCCAGAAATTAAAACATTTCATCAAGATGCTTTTGATGATCTTAAAGAACAACGCAAACTTTGGCGTGAACAACATGACGATCTTTTAAAAACAAATTATCGCCAACAAACGCAAATCAAACTTGAAATCCAATTACAAATTTTTTCATCGGCTGCAAAAGCATTACCTGCTTCCATTAAAATGCTCATCGATTCAATGGTCAGTGCACAACAAGAATTGTGGAAAAAATATGAGCCACAATGGGAAACCGCCGATGAAACAACTCGTCATTTTCTTTTGAAAGAAATGGTTGAATCCTTAGAAAATACGTTAAAACAAGTTTTACTAAAATTACCCGATATTGAATTAGTGGAAGCGGAAATTTTCCTTAAAAAACATTTAGGTCATAAAATTTGGGAACAACTTTCAGATGATGAGAAAAAGTTCTTAAAAGTCGGAATCAATCTATCTCAAAAAGAAATGACTTATGTTTTTGCGGCGACGAGTTTAGGTTGTGCAGTCGAAACAACGTTGAAAACTAAATTATTTGAACCGATTAAACAATATTGCAGAAAAAATCAAATCACAATTCAGTATCGAAACCCAGAAGATTTTATAGCTGGTTTCTTTGATAATAACCCCAAAGCTCGCTTAATGTTAGGTAATTTAGTGGGTGGTTTTAATCAAGCATTTCATAATGGAAAAATAGTCACTTCTCCCCATAATGTGCTATATTTAAAACAAAAGTTACCTCATTATCAACCCAACCAAGCACAACAAGACTATCGTCATAAAGCATTATGGAATTTGCTTAATATTCGAAATGTATTGCATTATTCTTCTGAACAATCCGAAGAAAAGATGCAATCAATGTTAGATATTATCCTTCATAATCAACAACATGGATTTTATCGTTATTTCTTTCAGTCTGCTTAAAAGGCATATAAAATGAACAATGTTTTAATCAGTGAATTTGAAAAAAATTGCCATTGGTTTCTTGAGCAAGTAGAACAAACAGGATTGCCTTTAGTTTTAATCAAAAATGGGCAACCGTGCACACAGATTTTGCCTTATAAAATGCCAAAAAAATCTTTATTAGGTTTATACGAAAATCAAATCGAAATCAAAGGTGATATTATTTCTCCGATTGATGTAGAATGGGAAGCCTTAAAATTTAAGAAACACAATTTTTCTAACCTTAATTTTTCTAACCTTTAGGAATATTTTTATGAAAAGTAAGCTCAAGCTAATTTACCAATCTAATATCCTTATTTTAGCGGTATTAGGCTTAGGACTAATCGCTGTTTCTTTTTATCTTAATAATGAAGAAAAAGAAATGAAACACTTAATCGGTACTATTTTAGGTGAAACGGGAGGTTTATTTTTAGTAGTGGGCATTCTACATTTAATGTTTGAATATCGGATGCGAGAAGAAATGCTACATGAGATTTCTCATACTGTTTTAAGCAATGAAAGAATTAGACAAAATGGAATTGTGGATTGTTATGATAATTCTTTAGAATTAGGACACTCTCCAGAACATTTAGAACAGTGGAAAAAAGCTGAACAATTAATTATTGGTGCACATTATTCTGAAGCATTCTTTATGAATCACAGCGAAATATTTGAAGAGCGATGCAAACATCAACGTTTAACCACCGTTTTGCTTTCTGATCCAGATAACTTCGGTTGTGATTATTTAAAGAAAATTGATCCAGAAGTTCCTAATATTGATGAACGAGTTCAAAGAGTTATTAAATTGCTGACCGAGAAACCTAATGGTTGCAAAGATAATATGCAAATCTTTTTACATCCTGTTGTTTTGCGTTACTTATTTATTAAAACTGAACATTGTATTTGGTTTGTTCCAATGCTAAATAGCAAAGGACGTTCTCATGTTCCCGTGATTCAATTGCGTAAAAAATCGGCTTTATTTGAAATCTTTAATGCGGATATTCAACGACTTTTAGAACAGAGCAAAAATACCACCTAAAAGAAGAAATAAAAAAACGCTCCCGTGCGTGTTGCAGAGAGCGTCAAAAGGGGGTGATGGATAATTCGTTTAACTGTCGTGCATTTGTTCTTGCAAATAGTTTTGAATACCCACTCTTTCAATTAAATCTAATTGGGTTTCTAACCAATCAACGTGTTCTTCTTCAGATTCTAAAATAG
>DYRG01000078.1 GCA_020718845.1 Thiomargarita sp. | reverse complement strand
CTATTCTTTTCTTAATATCACATTATACCATATCATCCTAAATTATCCACTACCCGCATTATTTAGATGTAATCTTGCGTATGATAAAATGAATTGAAATATTTCAAACTTGACCTTTGTATTGATTATGTTTGAAAATGAGCATTTTAGTTGGTTATGAAATAAAAATGAACGCAGAAATTTTGGTTAAAATCAGAGAGTTACGATTCGCACGCGGATCACGGTGGATTTTTGATGACGTAAATATCGACATTCCTCGCGGCAAAATCACCGCCATCATGGGACCCAGCGGAACGGGCAAAACCACGTTGTTGCGCTTAATTGGAGGACAATTACGACCGATTTCTGGGACAATTGAAGTCGACGGGCAACCTGTTGAAAAACTTAAACTTTCTGCGTTATATCAATTACGAAAAAAGATGAGTTTATTATTTCAAACGGGTGCATTATTAACCGATTTGAACGTTTTTGATAATGTAGCTTTTCCATTACGCGAACATACTGATTTATCTGAAATTTTGATTCGCCATCTGGTATTAATGAAATTACAAATGGTGGGTTTGCGAGGGGCTGCAAATTTGATGGCATCGCAATTGTCGGGCGGCATGGCGCGACGAGTGGCGTTGGCGCGGGCGATTGCGCTCGATCCGATGTTTATCATGTATGATGAGCCCTTTACGGGACAAGACCCGATTTCAATGGGGGTT
This sequence comes from Thiomargarita sp., assembly GCA_020718845.1. Lineage (GTDB taxonomy): Bacteria > Pseudomonadota > Gammaproteobacteria > Beggiatoales > Beggiatoaceae > DYRG01. The sequence continues at coordinate 4,738 of DYRG01000078.1, read as the reverse complement.
TTGGTGCGCTTAATTCGGAGTTTGAATGATGCATTAGGTTTAACGAGCATTATTGTTTCTCATGATGTTCACGAAACTTGCTCGATTGCAGATTATATCTATGTGATTTCAAACGGAAAAATCGTCGGTCACGGCACGCCCAATCAATTACAAAACTCTAATTCTGAATGGGTCAAACAATTCATGAATTTTGAATCCGACGGTCCAGTTCCTTTCCATTATCCCGCCAAAAACTATTTAGAAGATTTAATTGCTATTTAGGATTTGTTTTTAGGTGGTAATTCAAAATTGTAAGAGAAGGTTGTAATCCAAATGTTTTACTTACACAAGATTTCATTAATCGGTTAAGAAATAAAAAACTAAGATAAATTGTTTAAGGAGTGAGAAATGACTTATTGCGTAGGAATGTCATTGGAAAAAGGGTTGGTGATGTTATCGGATTCTCGAACAAATGCGGGGATTGATCATATCAACACATTTCGGAAAATGACCTATTTTGAAGAACCCAATGAAAGAGTATTAGTTCTTATGAGTGCGGGGAATTTAGCAATTACCCAATCTTTGTTGAGTTTGCTCAAAGAACATTTGCACAGTGAAAACCCGCAAACGAACCTTTTAAGAGTTCCCAATATGTTTGAAGCGGCGCGCTGTATCGGCGATACACTTCGAGAAGTGCATAAACGTGATGGGGCAACATTACGTGAGTTTAATCTCGATTTTACGGCATCGTTTATTTTAGGCGGACAAATCAAAGGAGAACCCCCGCGTTTATTTCAAATTTATGCGGCAGGGAATTTCATTGAAGCCTCCGAAGATACGCCTTTTTTTCAAATCGGAGAAATCAAATACGGCAAACCCATTGTTGATCGAGTGGTGAAACGTTCTACTTCTCTGATTGAAGCCGCAAAATGTGCGTTAATTTCAATGGATTCTACCATTCGTTCAAATCTTTCTGTAGGTTTGCCGTTAGATTTGTTAATTGTTCGGCGAGATGAGTTGAAAATTACTTGTCATGTGAGCATCGATCAAGACAATGAATATTTCAATTTGCTCCGTTCGAGTTGGGGAAATAGTTTGAGAGAAGCCTTTCAACAATTACCTAATCCAGAATGGTTGAATTGTAGCTGTCAATGATTGCACCACCTAAACATTCTTCACCTTGATAGAAAACAATTGATTGCCCCGCAGTAATGGCTCGTTGCGGCGTTTCAAATACCACGTTGCAACGATTTTCCTCTAAGGTTGTTATCGTACAATTTTGATCTTGTTGGCGATAACGAATTTTTGCTTTACAATTCAATGGAAGATTAGGTGCTTTTCCACTAATCCAATGCACGTTTATTCCAATCAATTGATTTGCAAATAACAGAGGATGATCAAAGCCTTGCACCACAATTAATTTATTTTGGCTCAAATCTTTTGCTGCAACAAACCAAGGCTCTCCGTTGCTATCCTTTCTTCCTCCAATTTTCAAACCCTGCCGTTGTCCAATCGTGTAATACATCAAACCATCATGATCACCTAAGTATTTTCCTTCGGGAGTTTCTATGCGACCTTGTTGAGCGGGCAAATACTGACTTAAAAAATCTTTAAAACGTCGTTCTCCAATAAAACAAATCCCCGTGCTATCTTTTTTCTTATGGGTAATTAAATGGCTTTCTTCAGCAATTTTCCTCACTTCTGGCTTAGTTAAATGACCGAGTGGAAATAGCGCAGGTTGTAATTGTTGTTGATTGAGCTGGTATAAAAAGTAACTTTGATCTTTATTTAAGTCATCTGCTTTGCATAAAACTCTTTTGTTATCAATAAGTTGTGACTTTGCATAATGACCCGTTGCAATCAACTCTGCGCCGAGAAGTTGAGCATATTCTAAGAAGACTTTGAATTTAATTTCTCGATTGCACAACACATCAGGATTAGGCGTTCTTCCCGCTTTGTATTCTTCCAAAAAATGACTAAAAACATTATCCCAATATTCAGTTGCAAAATTAACCGTATGCAAAGGGATTTTTAAGGTATCACAAACCGATTGCGCATCTTTTAAATCGGCGGTCGCGCTGCAATAATTTTCTTTGTCGTCTTCTTCCCAGTTCTTCATAAACAAACCAGCGACTTCAAATCCCTTTTGTTTCAGCAAAAGTGCAGCAACCGATGAATCAACACCGCCCGACATTCCGACAATGATTTTTTTCATAGTTATTCTATATCTTGAATGAAATCTAACGGATAACGAATACCTTTAAGATAATCGTCGATATTTTTTAAGACTAAAGGGCTGCGGAGTTTCTCTGGTTGAGAAATAAGTTCCTCTCGTGATAACCATAAGGCTTGGACGATTCCTTTATCGAGTTTTTGATGATGATTTTGACTAATGACTTTACCCGTGAAACAAAATCTAATATAAGTTTTCAAACTCTCGGGATAAGTGTATTGATATGCGCCAATTAAGGCTTGAGGTTCAATGTAATGAGCGGTTTCTTCAAATACTTCACGCACCACCGCGTCTTTTAAAGTTTCGTGTTGTTCTAAATGCCCTGCGGGTTGATTAAAAACCAGTCTGCCTCCAATGCATTCTTCAACCATTAAAAAGCGTCCAGAATGTTCTATAATCGCCGCGACCGTGATAAAAGGTGTCCAACGTATCATTCGGTTTCTCTCTTTCATTTTATAAAAAAACATTATGACATGACCCGCGCTATCTTGCTATTTGAGCGTGAGCAACTTAGACTTTTGGTTTTTGCTGGAAGCAATGTGATGAAAAAGATTTATTTGATGATGGGTTTGGTGACGTTGACGCAGTTAAGTGGCTGTGCGCGCCCGATTATGGAATCAAATTACCAAAAAACCCAACCCTTATTGACGCAAATGCTGTGTCCGATGTGCGATGTGCCGAGTTTAAATCCCGTCATCGCCAAAGCGCCAACTTTACCACAACCCGTTGAATCTAAAACAATTTCTACCGTCGATAATCCTGAGCCCGTTTCTGAAACCACCGCCGCAACCGATATTCAACCTGCGCCGATTGCTGAAATCACCGACTCAGCCAATATTCAACCCGCGCCCGTCGAAGTTGTTCCACAACCTGTTGAATCTGCGCCTGTTTCCGCCCCATCGAAACCTCGCGTGATTACTTTAGATTTGAACGCGCCAGATTTGGGTGTTTCTCCACAATCTGCACCCACGCCAGAACCCGTTCCTCCACACTCAAAAGTCGATACTTTTGAACAACCAATTAAAAAAACATCGTCCTCACAAATTCAACTCACTGAAGCCGACATTCACAACGCCAAAGATGTTCACGAATTAACCGTTCGTTTAATGCACTTGAATCAATAAGGAGAAACTTCCATGCAATTATGTAAATTATTGATTTTATTGTTAATTTTAAGTGGTTGCTCACAACGTCCAACGATAGAATCTGAAGAACAAACTGGTCAGCCGTTGTTATCAAAATTTGAATGCCAATATTGCATGGTTGTTCCGCCTTCTCAAAACCCAAAATTTAGCATCGATGCAATCTATTTTGATACTGCCAAACATTACTTAAAACCTTCTTCAGTTGCTCAACTCGATGAAATAGTCAAAGCAATTCAACATTACAAACCCGTAAGCGTTTTCATTGAAGGCGGCGCAGATGCTCGCGGCAGTCATCCTTATAATTTCTCACTTTCTGAACGTCGAGCCAATGTCGTGAAACAGGCTTTAATAGAACGTGGTATTTCAGAAAATCTTTTATTTATAAAGGCTTATGGAAAAACACAACCCGTCGCTTCTAATCACAACCAAAAAGGTCGCCGTTTAAATCGCCGCGTCGACATTACCTTAAATTTGCAATAAATTATGGCTTTTGAAATTAAGTTTTCGCGTCACGCTAAACGAAGAGCAAAACTCTACAAAATTCCAGAGCACGAGATAACAAGTCTACTAAAAAATCTGATTTTGCCAGAAGGTGAACATCAAATCATTAGAAATCTACCCGATTTTGATTTACCTATTAAAATAGTCATTACGGTAGAAAGTAATTTAATGACAATAGTAACTTGTTATCCTTTAAAAAAGGCATATAACAATGAAAGTCTATTATGATCAAGAAGTTGACGTTTTATACCTAGGTTTAGGAAATCAAGCACCTGACGGTGTAGTTGAAATGTCCGAAGGAGTTAATTTAGATGTTTCTACACAAGGGCAATTAATTGGGATTGAAATATTGCACGCTTCTCAAAAATTAGATATACAAACGATTCTATCTTATTCGCTTGAATTATCACAAAACAACCTCTTTCAAAAAGTCGCTTAAAAACAAGGATTTTCTTATGAATTCACATCAACATTTTTTAGATGCACAACAATACATTCCGGGTGGGGTTAATTCGCCTGTTCGAGCATTTCGTGGCGTGGGCGGTGATCCGATTTTTTTTGATCGAGCGGAAGGGAGCTATCTCTTTGATGTTGATGGAAAAAAATACATTGATTACGTCGGATCGTGGGGACCGATGGTCTTAGGTCATGCGCACCCTGAAGTGATTGATATTGTTCAAAAAACCGCCGCAAAAGGATTGAGTTTTGGTGCGCCAACTCCTTTAGAAACCCAAATGGCAAAGAAACTTTGTGAAATAATGCCAATGGATTTGGTGAGAATGGTGAGTTCTGGCACGGAAGCAACTATGAGTGCAATTCGTTTAGCACGGGGTTTCACGGGACGCGATAAAATCGTTAAATTTGAGGGTTGCTATCATGG
>DYRG01000001.1 GCA_020718845.1 Thiomargarita sp. | reverse complement strand
TATTCAACATTATAATTCTTCTCTTTCATTGGCATCCTAATTTGATCACTACCAATCGATGTATCTACAATTAATTTTCGCATATTAGTTTTACCATTTTTTAATCATAACAGCATCAAATTGTACATTGTGCACCCCAAAACGATTGTTATAAAGTTAAAATTATTAAACATTATCGATTCCTCCTAAAAATTATAAAATTTAAGCAAAATCAAAGACATCCATTGAAATTGAACGAATTGGCTTAGTTTTGCTCTGCACAAGTTGACGAAACAACCGTGCGAAACCGAGAATCGCAACGCGCTGCCAGAAATGAGGCGAGATGATGTTCATGAGGTGTTCTCCTAAAATGAGATGTAGAGGGGTGAGTCAGGGGGCTTTAAAATCAGACAGATAAAGCCAAACCTACAATTTAAGTATAGCTCGATTTTTCCAAAAAGTAAGTCACTCAACTTTTAAGTTTTTCGATCTCTTCTTTTGAGAGTTATGTGGCTTTCATAATCAACTCAATAGGCAAACCTTCCTCTAACATTGTTTTTGCAATTTCTCTATCTTGCTTGGCTTTTCCTTCAAGTTATAATTTTGAATTTTATGCAGGAACTCGACTATAATATGCGTGGAGCGAGTAGAGAAAGACCTAAGAAAATAAACATGGTTGCTGGATTAAGTGATAATGAAATGCTTGCTCTTTTACTTTTGGGAGTGGCGCAACATCCCTTAACCAGAGAATTGGTTGAAGAAAAGGTTATCGTTTGAATTAAATAGGATAGAGAAATATTAGGGAATTCTTAAACATTATATTCAACGATACTATTGTTTTTTTCTTCTCTTGAGGGTACTCTTTATCTTTATTTTTAATACTTTTAAACCTTTTCCTATTTTACCAAGAACTTAACTATATCTCATGGATAAAACACCAAAACTCACTGTTTTTATTTCTTCTCCTGGTGATGTGAATGAAGAACGCATTTTAGCTGGACGGGTTATTCAACGTTTAAATGAAGAGTTTTACGGGATATTAGAACTTGTTCCGATTTTTTGGGAACACGAACCAATGCTCATGTCAGAAACTTTTCAAACCCAACTTCCTTTGCCTTCAGAAAGCGATATTTTTATTTGTGTGATGTGGTCACGCATTGGAACAAGATTGCCTTCAAATATAAGAAAATCCGATGGAAGTCGTTATGATTCGGGAACTGAATTTGAATTTGAAAATGCGTTGACAAGTTTTCGTAATAAAAATAAACCTGATTTGTTAATTTATAAGAAAAATGCTGAACCACCCTTTCTTCGTAATTCTAAAGCACCTGATTTCAATTTAAGGTTACAACAAAAAGAAATGCTTGATTCATTTTTTAAAAGATGGTTTCAAGATGAAGAGGGTTCATTTGTTGCAGCATTTAATCCTTTTGATGATTTGGCACAATTTGAAGAACGTTTAGAACTTCATTTGAGAAAACTGGTTGCAAGACAAGTCCCTGTCGGTGCATTACAAGCGAAAACAAATGTACGTTGGAGTAAGGGTTCTCCGTTTCGAGGATTAAGCATTTTTGATACGGAACACGCGGCGGTTTTTTTGGAAGAACTCGAGCGATTGGAGAAATCATTTCTTCTTTACGTCGACAAGCCCAAGATCAGCAACCTTTTGTAATGGTTTTGGGGATGAGCGGAAGTGGAAAATCTTCTTTAGTTCGAGCGGGGATAGTTCCTTTATTAACCCAAGCGGGTGTAATTGAAGGTGTTGGCGTATGGAGAAAGGTCGTTTTTCGTCCGAGCAATTTAAGCGGCGACATTGCAACTGAAACTGCTAAATTATTAATGATGGGATTATCCCTTGAACAAGACAGTTGTGAAACTTGTGAGCAATCAGTTGTTGAAATAGCTAGTATTTTAAAAAACAATCAACTTCAAGAAGTTATCAATTTTATTCAAGATCGTTTAAACGTTATTGCTCAAACTCAAAACTTACCCGAAAATACCACTGCTAAATTATTCGTAATAATCGATCAAATGGAGGAAGTTTTTACAACACCCTATTTTGATCAGCGGGTTCGAGAAACCTTTTTTAATATTTTACAGAAACTATCAGCCAGTAATTTAATTTGGGTAATTGGAACGTTTCGGAGTGATTTCTATCATCGATGCGCAGAAATCCCAATTTTAGTTCAAATGCTCAAAAATAATGGTCAATATTTATTAACGCCTCCTTCTACGAATGAAATCGCACAAATTATTCGATTACCTGCCTTCGCGGCGGGTTTGTTTTTTGAGAAACATCATGAAACAAATGTTGGTTTAGACGAGGTTTTAATCGATGAAGCAATCGCTAATTCTCATAACTTAGCATTATTACAATTTACCTTAGAGCAACTGTATCAACATCGGCGAGAAGATGGGGCTTTAACTTATCAAGCGTATGAAATGTTGGGCGGATTAAATGGTGCATTAGCGCGTCGCGCAGAGGAAGTATTTGATGCGTGCAGCCCAACCGCCCAAGCAACTTTCTCTGCATTAATGCGAACTTTGGTGACATTTGGTGAAGATTTAGAACGAGCAGTCGCGGGAAAACGTTGGCTAACTAATGATGTTTCTCGAGATGAATCTGAATTATTGGAAGCCTTTATTAATGCGCGTTTGATTGTGACAGATTCCATTGAAAATCAATCAATTGCGAGAATTACCCATGAATGTTTGTTATCGCATTGGCCTCGTTTAACGAATTGGATCACGCAAAATCAAGGATTATTAAGATTAAGAGCGCATCTTGCTGATTTAGCGAGCTTTTGGCGCAGTCGAGGCTGTTCAAGAGAATTGCTCTTATCCGATGGAAAAATGCTCAACGATAGCGAAGAATTATTACATGAATGGGCAAATGCTTTACCTCCCACCTTAGTTGAATTTATTAAGCAATCATTACAAGTTGCAGAACAACTCCGTGAAGCTGAACAATTACGTCAACGTAAGAAACTCCGCCATTCTCAACAATTAACTGCCGCCTTTGCAATCTTAACAATTTTTGCAGGTTATAGTTATTACGAAGCAGAGAAACTTCAAAAGAAAGCTGAAGAACAAACCCATATTGCAGAACAAAGAACGTATGAAGCAATTGAAGCGCGTGATGCCGCGAGCAATGATCGAGATTTAGCACGCAAACAACATTACAAAGCAATTGCTTTAGCGGCAACTCAGCACGTTGAAAATGCAACCCCAGTCACGGGCGCTGAATATGCCTTTAAAACTTTATCTGAAATAACCGAGTATGATAAGAAAACCAACGCAGATGCCGTTTTAGAATTAGAGCAAGTCTTGTATTCTGGATTGAGCAAAATTCAACAAAAAGCTATTTTCATTGGTCATCAAAAAGAGTTAAATCGTGTTGGAATAAGCAAAGATAATCAACGGGTTATTAGCGCATCTAATGATGGAACGGCTAAATTGTGGGCAATCAATGGGGAATTAATTGCCACGCTCGACGGACATATTAAAGGCGTAAAACGCGCACGATTTAATAATCAAGGAAATAAAATACTTACCGTCGATCACGATAGGTTTATCAAAATATGGGACGGTTTTACGGGGGAATTTCTTCAAAAAATTGATACTTATCAAGGAGATATATTTAATGCTGCGGAAACTGACATCACCGAAGCGCGTTTCGATTTGGGCGATCAGCGAATTATCACAGCGCACGCGGATGGAAAAGTCAAACTCTTTGATTTAAAAGGAAATTTAATCCGTTCTTTTGAGCGTCATCTTAAACAAGTTAATGGAATGTGGTTAAGTAATCCTGATGAAAAACAATTACTTACCTTTTCAAACGATCACACGGTGCGATTGTGGGAGGTTCAAACGGGTAAAATCATCTTTACTTGGAAAACCAATGACAAAGTGCAAGCGGCGGCATTTAGTGCGGATAATCAATATGTTGCAGCGGGCGATGACACGGGAAAAATTTATTTGTGGTCGAGAAACAATGGCAATTTATTGCACACTTTCAAAGTGGGAGAAAAACATCGAGCAAAAGTATCACATTTAGCATTTCAACCAAAGGTCGATAATGTTTCTAAAGGCTTGATTTTAGCGGCAAGTTTTGATGATCACAGCGTATGGATGTGGAGCACCAAAACGAGAGATGTCGAATACTCTTTTAGTCAATTAGGTGAAGTTGTAAAACACGCCGTTTTCTCACCCGATGGTCGACATTTAATGGCAACCTCAGATTCCTTTATTCGCGTGTGGGATGTGGAAAGAGGTCAATTAATTCAAAAGATTGGCGGTCATCAAGGCGATGTCGCGTACGCAGCGTATGCAAATGAGGGAAAATGGATCATCAGCGCAGGCATGGATAAAACCGCACGTTTGTGGTCAACCAGCCCAATTGATCATAATTTCAAAATCTTAACTGGACACACCAATGTGATTAAAAAAACGGTTTTTAGTCCAAATGGCGAATATTTATTAAGTATTTCAGAGGATTACACCGCAAAACTCTGGAAAACCGAATCTGGAAACATGGGAAGATTTCTAAATTCATTTGAATTAAGTAAAGAAACGAGCGATTTGTTGTTTAGTCCAGATAGTCAAAGTTTTGCAATCACGGTGAGAGATAATGTCAAACGTTGGGATATTAATGGAAATCCTTTGCCTGAATTGATTGGTCATACCAATAAAGTCAATCGAATTAAGTTTAGTTCTGATGGAAAGCAAATTCTAACCACTTCAAATGATCAAACCGCTAAATTGTGGAATACCGAAAATGGAGAACCTATTAAAATATTTTCTCATAATACTGAAGTTAATTGGGCAAATTTTATACATAACAAAAGCCGAATTATTACGGTTTCAAACGACGGGCAAATTACATTATGGGATATTAATTCAAATGAAAAGAAATTGATTGGACGACAAGCACATGGCGTGTGTTATGTTTCATTAAGTTTCGATGGACGTTATGTAGTAATTGGCACACAAGATACGCAAACAAAACTTTGGTCTTTAGAAGAGGATGAAGCAGCAAAATCCTTAGAACACAATGATTTATTAGAACATGCGATCTTTAGTTTGGATAGCAAATATTTATTAACAAGTTCACAAGATCATAATGTAAAATTGTGGGATGTGAAAACAAGCAAATTATTACAAACTTTGAAAGGACACACCGCCGAAGTAAAATATGCAGCATTTAGTCCCGATAATCGTTTTATTGCAACTGCCGCACACGATCACAGCGCACGTTTGTGGCGTTTTAAAGGAAATCATTATGATAACATTGGCGTTTTGAGAAACCATCTTGGTACAGTTATGAGCGTAATTTTTCATCCTAAAGAACCATTTCTAATCACCGCCTCCGCCGATCAAACTATTCGTTTCTGGCCTCTTTTTAATGATCTTGAAAGCCTCATGAAACGCGCTGAAACCATTCTCCCTAAAAACACGAATCACTAATGAAATATTTTCTTATTCTAGTTGTTTTATTTCTAAATGCTTGTTCGTCAAATCAAGAGGCAACAAGTATTCGTTTTGGATTAGCGGTTGCACCAATTACGCTTGATCCTCGTTTTGCAACCGATGCAGAATCCTCTCGTTTAAATCGTTTGCTTTATACGTCATTAGTAGACTTTGATGATCAATTGAAACCCATTCCAAAACTCGCAAGTTGGGAACAACTTTCTCCGTTGCATTATCGTTTTTATTTGAATGATCAAATGCGTTCTTTTGTCGATGGAGGTTTTCTTTCTGCTCAAGATGTGAAAGCAACTTTTCAATCAATTCTCGATCCACAAACCGCCTCACCGCATCGAGGAACATTAAAAATTATTCAAGAAATTCATGTGTTTAATGAAAATACTATTGATTTCTTTTTAAGCAAACCTAATCCACTTTTTCCAAGTTTATTAAATGTTGGGATTTTGCCCGCACATTTAATTGAAAAGAAACACCCTTTTAATCGACAACCGATGGGAAGTGGTGTGTTTAAATTTATCGATTGGAAAAATACTGGAGAAATCATTTGTGAACGTCGACAAGATCATCAAAAAGTTGTTTTCATTCCTGTCAAAGACCCTTTGGTTCGAGTTTTAAAGTTTCTTCACGGTGAATTAGACATTTTACAAAGCGCATTACCAGCTGAATTGATCACTTATTTACAAAACAAAAAAACATTTAAATTTGAACAAATAGCGGGAAGTAATTTTGCTTATTTAGGTTTTAATCTTCAAGATCAACAGCTTGCAAATCAAACTATTCGTCATGCGATTGCGTATGCTATTGATCGTGAAGCCATTATTCATTATGTGTTGGGGAATGCTGCACAATTAGCAAATGGATTATTGCCGCCATATCATTGGGCTGGAAATCCGAATTTGCAGGGATTTTCTTATCAACCAGAAAAAGCAAAACAATTATTACAACAAGCGGGTTTTTCAGAGCAAAATCCTTTGAAATTGGGTTTCAAAACCTCAGTCAATCCTTTAAGTTTGAGATTTGCCGCAGTATTACAACAGCAATTCAAAAATGTTGGAATTGATCTCACATTAAGCAGTTATGATTGGGGAACGTTTTATAGCGATATTAAAGCGGGAAGATTTCAATTATTTTCATTATCTTGGATTGGAATAAAAACGCCGGATATTTTTCGTTATGCGTTTCATAGCACAGCGATTCCTCCAACTGGGGCAAATCGTGGTCGATATAATGATGCTTTCACCGATCAGCTAATTGAAATGGCTGAAAGTCAAATCAAATTAGAAGAACAAGCTCCTATTTATCAGCAATTACAACAGCATTTGTTAGAAACCCTGCCGTATTTGCCATTGTGGTATGAAGATCAATATGTTTTTTATTATCCCAATCTAAGTAATTATAAGTTGTTTAGCGATGGGCGTTATGATGGTTTGCTCACGATTCAGAAGAAAATAAATTAGATTTTTTCTGGACTTACAATTTAAACAATGATAGACTGATGAAAATCATTAATTGATTTATTGTTTTTATTTTTTAAGTAAGGTAGATTTTTTTATGTCTAACAAAATGACAGGAACGGTTAAGTTCTTTAATGCTGAAAAAGGCTTTGGCTTTATTTCACCGGCGGATGGCAGCAAAGATGTATTCGTTCATTTTAGTGCGATTCAAAGCACTAGCTTCAAAACCTTGAATGAAGGGCAACGGGTAGAATTTACCATCGAACAAGGTCAAAAAGGTCCCGCTGCTGCTAATGTAGTTGGGCTTTAAGTTTTTGTTTTAGATAGGATTTTAATGTACACTTACAGAGTAATTTCTTATCTTATCGCATCACAGCAAGTGCTAAGTTTGTTTTTTTATTTTTTTTGAGTTGAGTTTTATTATGTCTAGTATGATGAAAGGTTCAGTTAAGTGGTTTAATGAAAGCAAAGGTTTTGGTTTTATTACCCCCGCAGATGGCAGCAAAGATGTATTTGTCCATTTTAGTGCGATTCAAGGCAATGGTTTCAAAACCTTAGCAGAAAATCAACAAGTGGAATTTTCAATTGAAAATAGCGCAAAAGGTCCATCCGCTGTGAATGTAACGCCAATCTAAAAACGTTTTTAAAAAGGGTAAGAAATCGTCGCATTTCTTACCTTATTTCAATTAAATCAAGTACCCTTTCTAAAGCCCCTCGATTTTGTTCAACAAACGCTTTTCCTTTCTCTCCCATTATTTTGCATTGCGTTGGATTTTCTAATAAAAATAATACTTTTTCAATCAATTGTTGCTCATCAAAAATTTGTTCTGCGGCATTGATTTCTAATAAACGTTTGGTAATATCTGCAAAATTGAACATAAATTGACCCGTTAAAATAGGTTTTCCAACCGCCGCTGGTTCGATCAAATTATGTCCGCCGCGACAAATCAAACTTCCTCCCACAAATGCCACATCTGCCACCGCATATAACATTAACAATTCGCCCATTGTGTCGCCTAAATAAATATCTGTTTTTATTGATATTTTTTGAGAAAGACTGCGACGACTTGTTTTAAATTCTCTTTGTTCGCACAACTGAAATATTTGATTAAAACGTTCGGGATGACGCGGCACTAAAATTAACAAAACATTAGGTATTTTTTGTTTAATCTGACGATGAACATTTAAAAGAATAGTTTCTTCGCCTTCATGGGTGCTTGCGGCAATCCATATTTTTCGATTCTCAAAATTTCTTTTTAATTCTTCCGCTTTTTCAAATGTATACTTATCGATTTCAACGTCAAATTTCAAATTTCCCGTAATCGTAATATTTTTCGCGCCAAGATTTTCTAATCTTCTTTTATCATCAATAGTTTGCGCGGCGATGTGAGTTAAACATTGCAAGGTTTGTTTAATTAAATTGGGAATGAATTTTTGATATTTTTGAAAGGATTTTTCAGACAAACGCGCATTGATTAAAAAAAGAGGAATGTGGCGTTTTTTGCAAGCGTGGAATAAATTAAACCATAATTCAGTTTCGATAATAATTCCAATCGTTGGTTTGGTTTTATTGAGAAATAAAAACACTGCGTGCCACAAATCATAAGGCAAATACAAATGCGTAATAGTTTCTCCAAAAAGTTCTTTAGAACGTTGCGCACCCGTCGGTGTCATGGTGGTGATTAAAAAATCAAAGGAAGGATATTTGAGTTGTAATGCTTTAATGAGAGGAACTGACGCTTGAATTTCACCAAAAGACACTGCGTGAATCCAAATGCGTTTGTGAGAAGAAAGTGGTTTGAAAAAACCGAACCGTTCTGACCATCTGCGCCAATAATCGCGGGCTTTGAAACCTCTAAACAACAACCGCCCAATAATAATTGGGATTAGTAAATATCCGAGCAACCCGTAAAACAACCGCGCCATCATCAATTAATTTTCAGGTTCTTTTTCAAAGATGATTTGTAATAGTAAGATAACTGCGCCAATTGTAATGGCGGTGTCTGCGACGTTAAAGGCGGGCCAATGCCAATTTTTGATATAAAAATCAATAAAATCAATAACATAACCGTATTCTAAACGATCCCACAAATTACCCAACGCGCCTCCTAAAATGGAAGCGAGCGCGGCGGCTTGTAAATGATGACCGCTGCGTGGAGTGCGGGTAATCCACACAAATAAAACAAGGCTAATGATTGCAGCAACGCCCGCAAAAAACCAACGTTGCCAACCGCCCGCATCCGCTAAAAAACTAAACGCCGCGCCGGGGTTATACGCTAACGTGATGTTTAGAAAAGGAAATAACCGATTGATTTCACCCAAATCCATGTTATCAGTGATCCATGCTTTGGTGAGTTGGTCGACGATCAACACCAGCACCGACAAACTTAGCCAAGGATAAGCCGTTTTACGCAATACAACCATGCGACGACGCGGTACTTTAACTTGTTGTTGATGAACATCCGCCCAATCATCGACCGTTGTGCGAGGTGTGCCAGAATTGGGTTCGGTTGGAGGAGAGAGCGTATCATTGCGCATAATCATTACCTTTCTAAGTCTTTGTTTTGCATGACTTAATTAATGTGCCATGCCATTTTAAAAAATTCACATTATAAACTAGTTTTTTAAATATATTCGACGTGATAATTAAACTTTTATGTTGCAATATCGATTAACCATGCACCTTTGCAACTTTGAGCAAATTAGCATTAGCATTTAATTGTGCGGCACGAAGGCGGGCTAATGCAATTGCCAAACGCACGCGGTTGTTCTCGATAAAAAACTCAATCATACCGCCTTGAGCTAAAAAATCGTCGGTTTCACCGATAGTTAGGATAGGTTTTTGAGCAATCAGAGATAAGATTTTTGGATAATTATCTTGTTCAGAACGGCTCACGAATAAAATATGGCATTCACCAACATCATCTTTAGGAAAGGTCAAACGTTGAACAGAAACTTGATATTTACTCCCTTTGCCATTTGTTACAGCATTATCCAATGAATTACCGAAAGGGTCGTTTCCTAAAATACAAAGTTTGATTTCTTCATTTGCTGCTAAAACTGTTTCGGGCCATCGAATAAAATTCGTAAAATTAAATAAAAAAACTGCTTTAATTTCATATTCTTTGGGTGTTTCAGCAGCTAACACATTAATTGCATTCATTATTTGAATAACAAATACAAAGCCCACTTTTAAAACAACTTTTTTTAACATAAAAATGCTTTTTAAGCTCCCATTTTATTTTAATCAAAAGAAAGACTAGCGCGCCCAGCCTTTCCAAAAAGATAGCATTTTAACCACCTTTACGGCGTTTTTCATCGCGTAAAAGTTTTTTGGTGTTATCGTCGAGAGGGATCGCGTAATCAGTTGAATAAACAATGGAATTGTCTTTAACATCCATGACTTTCATCGTGACATACACCAAATCTTTGGCAGCGGCATACGTTCCGACGATCACGGCTTGGGCATCGTGCTCGAAACTCAAATTCACCAATTCACGCGACAACATAAATTCACCGCCCGACGCGCCTCGATCGGGATGCGGAATAAAAATATTTCCGCGCATTTTGGGTTCGATGACGCGATAGCCACTTTGAGAAAGCCGCGAGCCAATTTGTTCACCGATCATCCGTCCAAACGTCGACGAAAAACGCACGTCGTCGATGTCAGCAAAAGTTGTGACAATCATCGGGCGATTTTTGTTCAAACGAAAATTCAAACGACTGTGTTCGATGGCTTCTAAAGTTCTGTCCAGCGCATCGTAATTTGCCCGAATCAAATACGAATCGCGTTGAAAGCTATCACGGGCGCTTTGTTTAGCGGGTTCGACAAAAGAGGGATCGTTTAAGGGCGCGCAACCGATCAAATTCAATAAAATCAAAGAGATAAAAATACGTTTCATTAATCAACTACCTTTAAACTTTTGGTATTGCGGGAATAATGATCGTCGTCGCCTGTGTTAATGTAAAACGTATCGGAACGGCTGAAAATCACCAAATCGCCGTCCAATAAGGCGGTGTGAACGACCACTTCGCTTTTAGGCTCTTCGATCCAACGGGAACGATTTTTGTGGTGGACAACGTCGATATTATAGTCTAAAATCATAGGCTTACAGAATCTAGCCTGCGAACAATAGGTTGTTGCGGCATCAGAACGAATTGTGACGGGAATGCCTTTTTGGACGAGCCTTGCACGCACTAACTCTTTGAAATTATTAGCAAAATGAGTTTCTTTGCCGCCACGAGGAGGATTGATATAAATCACGACGCGGGTCAAATCGTCGGTTGAAGCAGCGGTCGAGCCTAAAGTGGGCGCGTTTAAATCCAATTGTACGACGTTGGAAGTCTGCGCGGGCAACGATTCCGCTTTGGGAACATAGGTTTCGATATTGGTAGCGATAACATCAGCCAATCTGTCCCAATGCTGAATAGCTTGCATATCCAGTTGATAAGTCGGGGGGCGATTGGCTTCAATCGGAACAGGTTGATACGCACAACTTGACAGCACAGCGGTCATTGTGAGCGTACACAAAGATTTATAGATCATAAGCGCGCCTTTTAGAATAAGTTTTCCAGTTTCATTCAAGCATATTTTGCCAAAATATGCGATTATTTTTCGACATTTCTGTGAGTTATAGGGAGTGAATTCATTTGTGATTCGCCCCGTTTGAGAATTATGCCCGATAAATCAACTATTTTAATCGCCGACGATGATATTGTCGCTCGAATGGCGTTGGAAATGCTGCTCGAACCCGACGGTTACGAATTGATATTTGCAACCGACGGTCCCGAAGCATTGGAAAAAGCCGAGAAACTCTTGCCCGACTTGATCTTGTTGGATGTCATCATGCCAACGATGCAAGGTTTTGAGGTTTGTCGTCGATTGCGAGCGAACCCCACCTTGGCGGATTTGCCAATTGTGATGATCACGGGCTTTTCCAATCGAGAAACCCGCTTGCAAGGCATCGAGGCGGGCGCAGATGACGTGATCTCCAAACCCTACGATCAAGTTGAACTGCGAGCGCGGGTGCGCACGATTACGCGCTTAAATCGCTATCGTCGTTTATTAGATTCCGCCGAGAAACTTAACCGTTTGGCGAATTACGACGCATTAACCAATCTTCCTAATCGAAATTTGCTCATCGAACGGATTACCCAACAAATCAATCATTCTCAACATAATAATCAAGTTTTTGCTTTATTTTACATAGAGTTACGCGGTTTAAAACAAATCAACGAAACCCTCGGAAGAATAGAAGGCGACACGGTTTTAAAACAAATTTCTCAACGATTGGGACATTGTTGTGATGCGGGAGAAACTTTGGCGCGAGTGGTTGGAAATGAATTTGCTGTTTTAACTCAAATGAGCAATGTTTTAACAGAACAAAACCTCGCCGACCGTGCGCAACAATGGTTAGATGTCATTTCAATGCCGTTATTTTGCTCACAACATGAAATCATTTTGCACGCAAATGTCGGGATTTCATTGTATTCAAATGATGGTAAAACTGCCGAAGAACTTTTCAAACACGCCGACACTGCAAAATCGCGTGCAAAACTTCAAAAACGTCATGGTTATCAATTCTTTACCGTCCAAATGAATGATACGGCTTTAAAGCATTTGGTATTGCAATCTCAATTACGGCGTGCGATTGAAAATGATGAATTAGTCTTATATTTCCAACCTTTATTAGAATTAAACCAAGATCATTGTACGATCAGTGGTGTAGAAGTTTTAGTGCGTTGGCAGCATCCCGATCGGGGTTTGTTATGTCCAAATGAATTTATTCAAGTTGCTGAGCAATCGGGCTTAATTATTCCTTTAGGAGAATGGGTGTTACGCCATGCTTGTCAACAAGGAATTTTATGGCAACAACAAGGTTTCAACTTGCGGATTTCTGTGAATGTTTCTAGCTTACAATTTAAGCAAACAAATTGGTTGAAAATTGTTAAAAGTATTTTAGAAGAAACAGGATTTGATCCAACGTTTTTAGAGTTAGAAATTACCGAAAGTTTATTTTTACAAGATGATAAGTATATCCTTGAAATATTAGGAGATTTACGCAAATTAGGAATTCGTTTAGCAATTGATGATTTTGGAACAGGTTATTCATCGTTGGGATATTTACGGCGATTTCGTTTAGATACTTTAAAAATCGATCAATCGTTTATTCGAGATTTGTTTATCGAACCCTATAATGCAGAATTAGTGCAAGGCATTGTTACTTTAGCGCATAATTTACATTTAGAAACCGTTGCAGAAGGGGTAGAAACTTGCGAGCAAAAAGATTTCTTAATTAAAATCGGTTGCAATATTGGGCAAGGCTTTTTATTTTACCAACCCAGACCCGCAAGTGTGATTGAAAATCTCTTAAAAAACAATCTGTTGTCTTAATTGCATGATTTTAATGGCTTGTTCCTCACATTGTTGAGAAATATTTGGATTTAATTTTTCTAACCAATTGATTGGAATGGCATTTTTTCCATAAAAAGCCCCCGCAATCATTCCCGCAATTGCGCCCGTCGTATCGGCATCGCCGCCACGATTTACAACATCAATTAAGCATTCTTCAAATGAAGTTGTATTAAAGAAACTTTGAAAGACGGCTTGTAAAGTTTCAACAATAAAAGCGGAAGGATTTTGACAAACTTTCTTCCGATATTCAAATTGAGGATTGGTTTCTAGCCATTCATTAACAACCCTTTGCAAATCTTCCAAGTTTTTCTCACCTTTTAAACCCAAATGAATCAATTGAATTACCATATAACAAGCGGCATCAGAAAGTGCATTGGGATGGGTAATGTGAGCGTGTTTTAAATTAGCGTTTTTAATAATTTCTGAAGATTGTTCAAAAGTCGCTAATGCTATCGGTAACAACCGCATACAAGCACCATTACCCGCACATTGAAAATCTTCAATTAAATCAATGGGTTGTTGTGTTTTGCGATAACGTAATAAACCACGTCGAACCGTTAAACCAATGTCTGGCGGATTGGTTTTCATCCACTCATTAAATGCCTCTGCAATGCTTTGTGCAGAAATAGATTTTGTATTAATAATACTTTGACCTAAAGCAAGGCTCATTTGGGTATCATCAGTAATACTACCGACGGGAAGTTTCAACCAACCGCCCCCAATGATTTCTTTATGTTGTCCGTATTGGTAAATGATTTCACGCGGGGTCATAAATTCAACGGTTGCACCGAGAGCATCACCGACGGCTAATCCTAAATAAGCAGCGACGGCGCGTTCAATGAGAAGTTCTTCTGTTGTTTGCATAGCATTTACCTCGTTTTTTGATTTCAAAGTTACCATATTAAATATCTTAATGCGTGAAATCAAAAATTATTTAAGTGACTGCTTCTATTTTAGGTTTATAATTACCCAAACGTACCCGATATGTTATTGAAACAACGATGGGTATTTCAATTTAAGAATCAAGGGAGAACTGTCATGCGTCTACAAACTAAATTGTTAGGGGCGATTGGAATGGTGTTATTAGTGGTTTTTACCGCGGTCGAATATAGCAGTTACAAAGATGCCAAAAACAATGCAATCCACGACTTACAAGATCAAGCAGAAAAAGTTCGCTCATTATTAATGGCATATCGCCGTTATCACCAACAAGTTATTTTAAAAAATAATATTGAGATGGATGAAATTAATTTAAATTTTTTGCCCGCATTTGCAGTTGGAAAGATTTCTCAAGAATACCCTAATTGGGATAATTCTGGTTTTAGCTTTGAAAACGTTTCTGATATTCCTCGCAACCCTGAACACACTGCCGATGAAACTGAATTAGCTGCAATGGAATATTTCCGTCAAAATCCTAAAGAACAAGTCTTGTTCAAACCTTTTAATAATCTAAAGAAAAATGGGGAAGAATATTATTTGTATGCTCGCCCAATTTGGACAGAGCAATATTGTTTAAGTTGTCACGGCAATCGTGAAGAAGCACCTAAACATATTCGAGAAACTTATGATACCGCATGGAATTACAAAGTTGGAGATTTACGCGGTTTGTTAAGTATTAAAATTCCTGCCTCGACCGTGAATGCACGCGCTTGGGAAACTTTTAAGAAAGGTGCAACGATTCATTTCTTAGGATTTATGAGTATTTTCTTTGCCGTTTTAGTTATTGTAAAACGTAATGTAACAAATCCAATGGCTCAACTTGAACAGGGTATGCAAGCGATTTCTGAAGGAGATTACACGCATCGATTAGATGGATTTGAAGGTGAGTTTGCAAAAATTAGTCATGGTTTTAATAATATGACTTTCAAAATTAACGAACAACAACAAACCTTGCAATCCTTAAATAACCAATTAGAACAACGAGTTATTTTGCGCACCGCTGAATTAGCCGCCGCAAATAAAGAGATTAGTCGCCTTAATGAAGGATTACAAATTGAAAACCTCCGAATGGGTGCTGAACTCGATATTACCCGCAAATTACAACAAATGGTTTTACCTAAAGAAAAAGAACTGCAAGCTATTAAAGGATTAGATATTGCTGGTTTTATGGAACCTGCAAATGAAATCGGCGGCGATTATTATGACGTTTTACATTATGATGGACGCACTAAAATCGGCATAGGAGATGTAACAGGTCACGGATTAGAAAGTGGCGTAGTTATGCTTATGGTTCAAATGGCGGTGAGAACTTTATTAGAAAACGGTGTCACTGATCCTGAAATCTTTTTAGATGTTTTAAATCGGGCGGTATTTGAAAATATGCAACGGATGAATTCTGATAAGAATTTAACCTTAACATTATTGGATTACGAAAATGGTAAATTACAATTAACAGGTCAGCATGAAGAAGTGTTAGTTGTGAGAAAGAACGGCAGCATAGAAAGAGTGAATACGATTAATTTAGGATTCATGGTAGGATTAAAAGCAAACATTAGCCAATTTTTAGGACAATGTGAAATTGAACTTGAAATCGGTGATGGGATTGTTCTTTACACGGATGGTTTAACTGAAGCTCAAAACAATCTTGAAGAAATGTATGGCGTTGAACGTTTATGTGAAGTGGTTGCAAAACATTGGACAACTTCAAATGCACAAGAGGTTCAAAAAGCCATTATTCAAGATGTTCGTCAATATATTGGTGATCAAATTGTTTTAGATGATATTACATTGCTTGTTGTGAAAAGAACCAGTATGTAATTAAATAGTTGGTTTAAAGTTGAGAAACATTATTTGAACTATTTATGGGAATCGTGAGAAAACACTGCCCATAAATATGAAAATGATTTAAAAAACATAATGAGGAGTTGAACGTGAGCACAGAAATCTTCGGTGATTTCAACGATGAAAAACAACCTGAATGCGAAGAGTATTTGTCAATTCGATTTTCACCGAGTCGATTGCCATTAAAAAAACGCTGGGAAAACAATGGGTTGTCTGCGGACTTTATTTCAGAATATTTCAAAATTTTCTATGTAAGTCGGCAAGAAGAAAATGGTGATATATTAAATGATATTTTATTAGAAAATCTTCAAAACAGTGTGAAATATGTTGCAAATGAACTCCTTGAAAATGCTATGAAATTTCAAGCACCCATTATTTATCCCACTGCTGCACGAATTTTCTTATCGTTGTATAATGACAAACTGGTGTTTTATATTAAGCACAGCATTACTGCGCAACAAGCGGAATCATTTGAAATTTTCATTAAAAAAGTATTAGAAAATGATCCACAAGCGCTTTATATGGAAGCAATGCGAGAAAGTGCGCGGGAAGAAAATGCTCATCGTTCTGGAATAGGTTTGTTAAGCATGATTTGCGATTATAATGCGAAACTAGGTTGGAAGTTTGAAAGCATCGACGGCGTGCCACTTGTTACTGTTACAACAATGGTCACACTAGAAAACAATAATTAGAGGAACTGCCATGATAGAATTAAAAGATAACAAATACCGCATTTGTTATGATCCAGAAACCGCAATAGTGATTTGTGAGGGGTCGTTGTTGCTCAATGGTGCACCCGCTTATGAACCCATTTTACAACTATTAAAATCTGCCGCTGAAACCCATGAACCAAATGGTTTGACAATAGATGTGCGTTCTTTAAAATTTATGAATAGTTCTGGCATTAATATGCTTACCAAATTTGTTATGTATGTGAGCGATATAAAAAAATTAACGCTAACTATTACAATGCAAGCAAAAAAGTCTATTGCATGGCAAGAAAAATTATGTATTAATTTGCAGCGTTTATTGCCTTCCTTACAAATCCAACTATTTGAATACTAAGTATTTTAATGTGCTTAAATATTTTGCCAATGGAACAAAATAATGAAAGTGTGCAATTACGCCACCGAATCCAAATATTGGAGAAAGAAAATCTTCAATTACAAATTTCCTTGGAAGCGGTTACTGAACACGCAGATTTAATAGAAGCCCAATTATTAGAAATCCAAGAGAATCTTGAGAGCAAAGTTCAAGAACGCACCCATGAATTAGCTGAAAAGAACGCTGAGTTATTCGAATCTAAAGAAGTTGCCGAGCAAGCACGCATTGCAGCAGAAATGGCGAACCGAGCAAAAAGTGCCTTTCTAGCTAATATGAGCCACGAATTACGCACCCCTTTAAATGCAATCATAGGATATAGTGAGTTGCTTGTTGAGGAACTGACTGAAGATAATTATTTAGATTTGGTAAATGATTTGGATAAAATTCTCTCTGCTGCGCATCATTTGTTGGGATTAATTGATGATATTTTGGATATTTCAAAAGTTGAAGCGGGTAGAATGACAGTTTATTTGGAAACTTTTGATATTAATTGCCTTATCCACGAGATTATTTCAACCATTCAACCCCTTGTTCGTCAAAAAAATAACCAATTAATCTTAGAAATTACAGAGCAACTGGGTAATGTTCATTCTGATTTAACTAAAGTGAGGCAAATTCTTTTTAATTTGTTAGGAAATGCGGCAAAATTTACTGAGAACGGTCTCATTACTTTCGTTGCAAAACATGAAATCAAAGATGATAAGAACTGGATTGTATTTAATATCATTGATCAAGGCATTGGAATGACAAAACAACAAATTGATTCTCTATTTCAACCTTTTATGCAAGCTGATAGTTCAACTACCCGTAAATTTGGAGGAACTGGCTTAGGTTTAGCGATTAGTAAAGCCTTTGCAAAAATGCTCGGTGGTCATATTTCTGTGAATAGTGAATTAAACAAAGGAAGTACTTTTATTTTTTATCTCCCTTATTTTTAACCAGTTGATTTGTCAAGTTATTTTCTATAATTTATTTAAACGCCATTTCACCCCCTAAAAAAACCCAATATCCCGATAATTTTTTAAGGATTCAAGTCGCTAATATTGAAAATATTAGTATTGACTAATATACTAACTTTCTGTAGAATACGCTTCATTGGTTGCTGAGATGGTTTTGGCAATCACAGACTCCTCCATCCTCCTTTGGTGGTTTGGCACGACAACCGTCGTGCCTTTTTTATTCGACCATTTCGATGTTAGGTTTTTCCCAGCTTTCTGTGATTCGATAACGAAATTGAATGATTTGATTTAATTCATCTTTTAGCATTGATTGTAATAAGAAAGTTGCTGCCTTTAATCCAATCCCAATTCCTCCCAAACTTAACGACGCAATTGATAACGTATCCATTACATTTGGCATTACAATCATGGTTTGATCGTACAAATGTCTTCTCAAATCAGTTTTTCCTTGAAAAATAACTTTACTCATTGCACTTTCTAGGACTAATCCTTTAATTTCTGCAAATCCATCTGCAAAAGAAAATTCACCTTCAATGTTTTCAAATTTCAAACCTTTTCCTAACACATCTCCAAAATCTAAAAATAAGCGTTTCGGCACAGAATGCAAATCAAATAATCCAAATACTCTTCCAACGCCAGGGTTAACATCTTCTAATCGCCCATCAGAAATTTTTAAACTTAAATTTCCTTCCAAATATCCTCGATCAAATTGTAATGGATCACCTGGAAAATTTCCTTGAAAAGTTGCTTTCACTTTTCCTTCACTGATTGCACCGCTACCATAACCTAACTCCTTTAATCCTTTACCAAAATCATCGCTACTTAATTCCATTTGTAATGATGTCCAATGGGGATTTGTTTGCCAACTTCCACTCGCTAAAACATCTAAATGTTCCGTATGTGCTTGTAATCGATCAATGTTTAAACCATCTTCAAATGGTGTTGCTTGAAATCGCCAATCTCCTAAATTCAAATCATTTAGTTTTAATTCTCGACACTTGAACTGAATGCTCGGTAATTGTCGTGGATCAAAACGTATATTTTGATAAACTGTTTCTCTATTTTCTAAGTCTGGAATATTTTGAGGAATTTGAATATCATGAGTAGGCGTATTAATATGCAAATAATCTAAATCTACTTTTAATAACTCATTGTTATAATTAATTTTTCCTTTAATTTTATTTGAGTTAATAGAAAGATTTTTTAAATCCCCTTTTAATGAAAAAGATTGCCAATCTTGATCGGCAAATTTTAAGGACGGCATAGAAATATCAACATATATTACGGGCAATTTATTTGAAGAAGTGTGCGAAGTATTTTCAAATAAAAATAACCAGTTGTTTATATCAATATTTGGAAAATTTCCTTTAATTGTCCAACCCGATCTATTTTCTAATTTAGCTAATTTTTCTCCCCATTGAAACGTTCCTTTTCTAAAATCGCTATTAAATATCCCATTGAAAAGATTAGCATACTGAAAAATACCTTCATTATCTTCTTCTAAAGGAATTTGATAACGTAAAAAACGCTCTTGATCAGCTATTTTTCCTAAAGGATCAGGTAAAGAAATCGCCGCACCTTGCAAATCAGTTGTTATTTTTAATGTTGCAATGTCTTCAATCGGATAATTAATATGTGCGTTCCAATTAGTTTGTCCACTCAAATGCCAAAGAAATGGGATTATTTTTGGATTCAAACGTTGAAATAAACGTTCCAAAAAGACTCGATCAGCGTTCCCATTCAAATCAACTTGTAAGCCATTTTCTTCGGTTCTTTCTATTTCTAATTCAACTGGATAATCTAATAAATTTGCTTTAATTTCTTCTGTATGCAAACTGTCGTCATCAAAATAAATTATTCCATTTAAATTTGTTAAGGATAAATCTTTTTTTGCCAACAAATCATTAGATAACTGATTGTTTTTTAAGTTAATTTGTCCTTCTGTGATAATTTCAGCATTTCCTGCCAAAGGAATCACCAATTTCAAATCCAAATCCATTTGACCTTGCAAATTTAATCCTTGTAAATCAATTACTTCCTCTAAAGGGCTTTCATGAATAAATTTCAACCCATCCGCCGATGCACCCGTTGCTTGCCCATCGACGGTTAAAATCGGTTTGTTGGAAGTTAAATGTTCGATAACTACTTGAGTTGTCGGCAAAATTTTATTATTGGCAATTTCTCCCTTTTTTGCTTGAATCGTTAAAGTGTCATTTTCAAATAAAACTTCCGCATCAGCATTGGTAATAGATTGCCAACCCATTGAATAATCTATAGTTCCATCCTCAACGTGTGCTGAAGCAGTTAATTGATGATTTTTCCATTCTGCTTGTGCGGATTTAATTTTTCCTGAAGGTAATCCGTGAGTTAACCATTTTTTTGCCCCGACTGCCATTTTAGGAACGTAATAATAAACTTTTGATAAATCTGCATTTTTTAATGCTGCTTGCCAATGTTCTAATGAGCCTTTGATTTGTAAATTTTCAATATCTTCATTTGAAACATTTATTTTAAAGTGAGGATTTTCATCCCAAATTAGATGAGTTTTTAAGTGAGAAACTTTAATCGGATCATCATAAACATCCTTGATATGAAATACTAAATCATTTCCTTGAAAATTTGCAGTTAAAGAGTGATTTTCCATCGTGATTTCAATATCTTTTAAAAATCCGCTGGATTTGATAGGTAAATTCAATGCAGATAGCATTTCAAGATCAATGCTTGGAATATTAATTTGACCCGTTACATTTAGCGTTTTTAGCCACTGAGCTTTCCAATCACTTTTTATGTGAGGAACTTGAAAAATTTGATTAGCAATTTGTAAATCAGCTTGTTGTAAAAATAAATGCAACGTGGCTTCTAAAGAATAAGGATTTAAAGTTGCTTTAAAATTCAATTGCCCATTTGTAACAGTTCTGGGAATATAGATATTTGAAAAAAACCTTTCTAATTCACCAGTTAGGATATAATTGTCGTCATTTTTTAACCATTCAGCGCGTTTAATATTGATTTTAAAGTGTGCATTATAAAACTCAATATTTTCTAAATAAAGATGGGTTTGAGAAATGAAAGGATCGATGTTTTGCGCGAGTTTAATGATTTCTTTATCTAAAAGAGGCGGGGTATTTGTAGATGTTTCAATGGAAACTTTTAAACCATTTAAACTAATGTATTTTAAAATAGGTTTTTGGGTGAGAATAGTTGCAAATAAATCTATTTCAACGGTTGCACTTTGAAGGTGATGCGATCCGATTTGTAAATTCTCTAAACGAATTTGAGGATTATTGGTTTCCCAAATTGGTTTTAAAGTTTGTAAAGAAACGGGTTGTTGTAAAAGATTAGATAACCAATGCGTAAGGTTTTCACGTTGCTGCGCTAATTGCCAAAAAGCCGTATAAGTTAAAATCAAAAACAAACAACCCGCTAACAGGGATAAAAATACCGCCCGCCATAAAACACGCAATAATAAAAAACAGGTTTTATTCAACATGTTAGGCTTGATTCATAAATCTTGCCAACTTTAACGGGCGGTATTATCTAACAATTGAGAAAGCTGTTCTTGTAAATAATCTAATTGTTCAGGAGAACGAATTGCTTGATTATTCTTATCAGTAATTACAAAGGTATCTTCTACCCGATTTCCAAAAGTTGCAATCTTTGCGTTCTTCACTTTTGCATCACCATTGACTAATGCCTGTGCAATCCTAGATAAAACCCCAGGGCGATCCGTTGTAATGATTTCCATAATCGTTTGGTTGTTCTTATTATCGATATTAAAAATTACGCGAGTTGGAACAGGAAAATATTTCAAAAATCTCGCCCAGAGTCGATTAATGGGTTTAATGGGTTGAGTTTCTTGTACTGCAATTTCTAATGCTTTTCTAATGTTTTCTGCGCGCTCATTATTTGCAATTGGTGAATTATCTTCCTCTAAAATGGTATAATTTACTAAAGTAAAGCGATTTGCAGTGGTAATAATGTACGCATCCACGATATTAACGTGCTGTAATTCTAAACAATAAGTCGTATCGACAAATAAAGATTCTTTATCTTCAGTGTAAATCAAAAACTCTGTCACACCGCCTTCTTTACTGTGTCGAATCAAGACTAAAGGACTATCAGAGGGTTTGTGTAGCATTGCCTGTGTTTCATGGGCAACATTTGCCGCTGTTGCTCTCAAAAAATAATCATCGTCAATTGCATTCCACAACTCTTTTGCTTTAATACGATCTTCTGGAATTAATAATTCTAACGCATGATTTTGTAAATCATGAATTTTAACTCGTTTATCAATTGGACTTTGCAATCCATTTAATAGAGCTTGTTTAGTTCTTGAATATAAATTATAGAGCAATGATGCTTTCCAATAATTCCATAATTTAGGGCTAGTTGCTCGAATATCTGCTACGGTTAATAAATACAAATAATTTAAATGTCTAATATC
Source organism: Thiomargarita sp. (assembly GCA_020718845.1). GTDB lineage: Bacteria > Pseudomonadota > Gammaproteobacteria > Beggiatoales > Beggiatoaceae > DYRG01. The sequence continues at coordinate 228,268 of DYRG01000001.1, read as the reverse complement.
TTCGACTTGTTGAGCAAATGCATTAATTACGTCTGGATCAGCAATATCTTTTCTTTGCGCTGTTGTAGACATCACCAAATGATTTTGTACTAACCAAGAAACAAATCGACTATCTGTGCCACTCAAACCATGCGCCAAACAAAAATCAAATGCGTCTTTTGCACCCAATTCTGAGTGATCTCCTCTACGACCTTTTGCAATATCATGAAATAAACCTGCTAAATACAGTAATTCTGGCTTATGTAAATTTTGCATAATTTCTGAGCATTTTGGTAATTCATGACTATGTTTCTCAATGGCAAAACGTCTTAAATTACGAATAATAAATAACGTATGTTGATCAACGGTATAAACATGAAACAAATCGTATTGCATTTGTCCGACAATTTTTCCAAAACTAGGGATATAAGCGGATAAAATACCATAGCGATTCATTGCTCGAAAAGCATGGGTAACACCAATAGGTTGGCGAATGATTTCAATAAACAAACTCCGTGCTCGAATATCACGAAGAAATGCTTGATCAATTAATTTGTTATAACGGCGAATTAAACGTCCCGTACTTGCTCGAATACCTTTGATTTCTGGATGGTATTGCCAAAGGAGGAAAATTTCTAATAAAGCGAAAGGATAACGTTCAAAAACTTTGTCGTGCACTACTTCAATAAACTCATTACAAATTTGAAAACGACTATTTAAAGGTTTGATTTCTGTGGGTCCATCATGGAGGATTTCTTCTTGAAAGTGTTGCAAAAGCATTTCATTTAAGACAGTAATTTCTCGTGCAGTACGATAATAATGTTGCATGAAGTTTTCAACATCCATGTGTTCATCGTCTTCTTTAAAGCCTAAGATTTTTGCAACTTCTCTTTGATAATCAAAGAGTAAGCGATCTTCATGACGATTAGTAATTTTATGTAAAATGTAGCGAATTTTCCAAAGAAAACTTTGACATTCTAATAAAGTTTTATATTCTTCTTCAGTGAGGAATTTGTATTTTACAAGATCATATAAAACGCCAGTACCAAAATGACGTTTTGTAACCCAAGCAATGGTTTGTAAATCACGCAAACCACTTGGACCTTCTTTAATATTGGGTTCTAAATTATAAGCGGTATCATTAAATTTTAAATGACGTTGACGTTGTTCATTCATTTTTGCTTCAAAGAAAATACGATCTCGCCAAAGTTTATCTGAGCTAGTTAAGGTTTGTAATTCTTCAAATAATTTGCTTTCACCGATTAATAAACGAGATTCGATCAAATTAGTAATAACGGTAATATCTTTTTCAGCGATTTCTACACATTCTGGAACGCTACGCACGCTGCTTCCGACTTCTAAATTAATATCCCAAAGAAAAGTGACAAATTTTTGTAATTCTTCTTGGGTTTGTTCCTTGAGATCATCTTGAGAAAGAATTAAAATATCAATATCAGAGGAAGGGTGTAATTCTCCGCGTCCATAACCTCCCACGGCAACTAGAGCAAGTGGGGTTTGAAAATGAAATAACGTCCATGCTTGGCGAAGGATTTGATCGATTAACCAAGCCCGTTGATGCACCACTTCGTTGGCGGATTTGGTTGCTTCAAAGCGCGCATACAAAGTGTCGCGTCCTTTCAATAAAGCCTCACGAAACAATGAGATAGGTTGTTTGGTTTGGGATAATGCTTGCGTAAAGGCTTCATTATCAAATAGTTGCGGATCAATGATTTGTTCTGAATGGTACATGGGTGTGTGCCTACAAAATGGGGGATTTTTATGGTGAATTTTTATAGTATCATAGCAAGGTTATGGCATTGACGCACTGATAATCACAGAATGAATACGGATATTACCCCGCAAGAACGCCGCGCCGTGTGGGCGTTGGGCGGCATTATGGCGTTGCGAATGATTGGCTTGTTTATGATTTTGCCGGTTTTTTCGCTTTACGCAACCCAATTACAAAACGTCACCCCGACTTTGATCGGCTTGACCATCGGCATTTATGGTTTGACGCAAGCCGTGTTTCAGATTCCGTTTGGAATGTTGTCGGATCGATTTGGACGCAAACCGATCATCACTATGGGATTGATTTTATTCGCAATTGGGTGTGTTGTCGCGGCTTTATCGACGACCATCGAAGGTGTTTTGATCGGGCGAGCATTGCAAGGCGCGGGCGCGATTTCTGCCGCATTAATGGCGTTAGTCGCTGATTTAACCGCCGAAGAACACCGCTCCAAAGCAATGGGCATTCTCGGCATGGGCATCGGCATGGCGTTCATGGTTGGAATGGCGGCGGGACCCGTTTTAAGCCATTTAATTGGCGTTCCAAGGATGTTTTGGTTAATTGCGGTGTTAGCATTTCTAGCGATTGGGGTTTTATATTTATTAGTTCCCAATCCCAAAGAAAGCCACATTCACCGCGACGCAGAAGCTGTTCCTTCGCAATTCAAACGGGTTTTAAAAGATTTCAACTTAATGCGTTTGAACGCGGGAACATTGTTGTTGCATTCTCAATTAACGGCGATGTTTGTCGTCATTCCTTTGGCATTACAACAAGATGCTGGATTGCCTGCTGAGCAACATGGTTGGATTTATTTGCCGATGATGGTTTTTGCAATGTTAGCGGCTGTGCCTTTTATTGTGATTTCTGAAAAGAAACATCGTGTAAAATTCTTTTTTATTTTAGCGATTGCAACTTTGGCATTTGTGCAAATCGGTTTAGTCTTTCTACATCAAAGTTTAATCGGTTTAGTTATTTTATTATGGTTATTTTTCACAGCATTCACTTTTTTGGAAGCAAATTTACCGTCTTTAATTAGTCGAACCGCACCCGCTGACAGTAAAGGAACTGCGTTAGGAGTTTTTGCAACATGGCAATTTCTCGGTGCATTTGTCGGCGGCGTGATGGGTGGTTGGTTGCATAAATTTGGCATTATGGAAGTCTTTGTTTTTTGTGGTATTTTAAATCTTCTGTGGTTAGGCGTTGCTTTCTCGATGCAAGCACCCCGTTATTTGAGCAATCATTTATTACATTTGAATTGTAAAGATGAACAACACGCTCAAACTTTAACACAACAATTATTAGCAATTTCAGGCGTTGCCGAAGCAGTTGTCGTGTATGAAGAACAAGTCGCCTATCTTAAAATAGACAAAACCCTTTTAGATGAAAATGCCTTAGAGCAAGTTTTAATTTAATTTTGGAGAAAAATTATGGCTGGAAGTGTTAATAAAGTAATTTTAGTTGGGCATTTGGGCAAAGACCCAGAAATGCGTTACACGGCGGCGGGAGCACCAATTGCGAGCTTTAGTTTAGCAACCAGTGAACAATGGAAAGATAAGCAATCTGGTGGGAAAACAGAGAAAACTGAATGGCATAATGTTGTTATGTTTGATAAGGTTGCAGAAATCGCGGGGCAGTATTTGAGAAAAGGTAGTTTAGTTTATTTGGAAGGTAAATTACAAACCGACAAATGGACAGATAAAGAAGGACATGATCGTTATACAACTAAGGTTATTGCAAATCAAATGACAATGTTAGGAAGTAAGGGAGAAACTGCGAGTTATTCTCCTCCCGCGGAAACTGCTGCTCCTGTTTCTGCATCGCGTCAGAATTATGCGCCGCCACCTTCTAATTATGCTCCTGTTTCTCGTCCACCTGTTCCTCCCCCACCGAAAGCAGATTTTGATGACGATGTGCCTTTCTAAATGTTAGCAACAGATATTTCTTTAGTCATTACAACTTACAATCGCCCCGCAGCATTATTAGCAGTGTTGCGGGGTTTGAATATGCAAGCAATTCAAGGTTTTCAAGTTATTATTGCAGATGATGGATCAACTTCTGAAACTACTGATTTAATTCATAATTTTTCATCTCAATATTCGCTTTCTCACGTTTGGCAACCCGATAATGGATTTCAAGCGGCGGCAATTAGAAATAAAGCAATTGCTCAAGCAACAACGCCTTATATTATGTTTTTAGATGGTGATTGTATTCCATTACCTAATTTTGTTGAACAACATTGCAAATTAGCAGAGCAAAATTGCTTTGTTGTGGGCAATAGAATTTTAGCTAATTCTGATTTAACCGATGAAATTTTAAAAAGAGAATTTGATATTTCAAAATGGTGTTTTTGCGATTGGATTCAATTGAGATTAAAAAAGAAAATTAATCGGCTTTCTCCACTTCTAACATTACCGAATGGAAATTGGCGTAAATTTAACCAAACATGGAAGGGAGCAAAAACTTGTAATTTAGGGGTTTGGTTAAAGGATTTGAAAGCGATTAATGGATTTGATGAACGTTATCAAGGTTGGGGACATGAAGATGCGGATTTGGTGGTGCGTTTGTTGAGAAATAAAATACAAAGAAAAGAAGGGCGTTTTGCAACTCCTGTTTTGCATTTGTGGCATCCAGAAAATGATCGTAAAAATGAGGTTGAAAACTTCAAACGTTTGCAACAAATTCTTCAATCAAAACAAATCATTGCAAATAAAGGCTTAAATCAATATTTTTAAATTAATCTTACGCTTATATCGCCACTCATAAAAATTTTGATTTCATTATGTATTTGTAATTTTAAAGCACCTTGTTCTGAAATACCCATTGCAATGCCTTCTAAAGAACTTTGATTTGAAAAGTGTAAAATAACAGGTTTTTGAAATAAAACATCGTATTTTCTCCAAACTTCTGGATCGATTTGAAAATTTTTGTTTTTTAATATATCGATAAAATTATCTAAGATTTGTGCTGCTAATTGATTTCTATTAAAAATCTTCCCAGAAATACGATATAAATCTGTCCACAATTGATTAACCTGATGATTTTCTGGCATTTTTATATTCAAACCTAACCCAATTACCCACTGCCATTGTTTGCCAATTTGTTTGGTTTCGATCAAAAAACCTGCTAATTTATATTGCTCTTTCCACACAATATCATTTGACCATTTGATACCTAGATTTGAAATGTTCAAAGTTTCTACTAAAGTTAAAGCTAATTTCAAACCTAATGTTGAAGGTGGTGGCGTGTTTTCAAACCATTGCAAAGATAACCAAATTCCACTATTTGGTGGCGATAACCAACTTTTACCTTGCCGACCTTTACCGTTGCTTTGTGCATTTGCTAAACAAACTTCTTTTTTAATAATACCTTGATCTAAAAGAAATTGATTTGTCGAAGGGATATTTTCGAATATCAAAATATTAGCGAGTTGATATTTCATTTGATCGCGGATTTGAATTGCATTTAAGGGTTCAAGGTTTGAAGAAATCATTTAGTTTATTTACCAAAAAATCAATATTTTCAAAGCTATGCGTGGCAGTTAACGTAATTCTCAATCTTGGAGTTGGAACGGTTGGCGGACGAATTGCACTTACCCAAAGGTTATTTTCTTTTAAGTATTTATTTGCGTTAAGTGCTTGTTCATTTGTTTTACATAATAAAGGTTGAATCGGGGTATCGCTCGGCATTAAAGGTAAATGTTGCGTTTTGCTCTTAAAATAATTTATATTTTTAAACAACTTTTCTCGTCGCCAACTTTCTTTTTGAGCGGTTTCTAAATTATACAGCGTTGCTTGAGCAATAATCGGAGGAAATGCGGTGGTATAAATATAAGAACGGGCAGTTTGAATTAAGTATTCAATTAAGGTTTCTGAACCCGCGACAAATGCCCCAAATGTACCAAATGCTTTGCCTAAAGTTCCTATTAAAATATGAATATCCTCTTGATTGCATTGATAATATTCTAACGTTCCACGACCATTTTCTCCCAAAACTCCTAATCCATGCGCATCGTCAATCATTAACCACGCTTGATATTTTTTAGATAATTCAATGAGTTGTGGTAATTTTGCCAAATCCCCATCCATACTAAAAACGCCATCAGAAATAATTAATTTACGTTTTGATGTGGATTTTTTAAGTTGATTTTCAAGCACTTGCAAATCATTGTGAGGATAACGAAATAACTTTGCTCTCGATAAGATCGCGCCATCGCCTAAAGAAGCGTGAGAAAGTTTGTCTAAAAAAACTGCATCGTTTCTTCCCATAAGCGCGCTAATGACTCCAAGATTCGCCATATAACCCGTTGAAAATAAAAGTGTTTTTTTATATCTTACAAAATTAGCTAAAGCAAGTTCTAATTCGTGGTGAATATCGTGATGACCACACACTAAATGCGCAGCCGATGAGCCAATTTGTTGATTTAATTGATAATTTTGAGATGACAAGCCCAAATAATCATTGCTGCAAAAAATAAGTTGTTTATTATCGTTGATTTGACGCGAACGATATAAATGCTGTTCTTTGCGTTGTTGCAAAAAGGTTTCTAAATCATTTGTGATCATGGTTTTGATATTGTTTTAATTCGGTTTCTAAAATCGCAATTTTTTGAATTAAACGACGGAGTTGTTGTTCTTGAGAAGATTGTTGAATATCAAGGCTTAAAACTTTGAGCAACAACATACTTAATCCTAAGATAAACAATAAAGTAGGCGGATATTTGATATTTAACCAAAAACCTATTTTATCGATAATAGTTGGAAAGAAACCTAGAATAACAATTCCCATTGCTAACATTAACCACCACAAAGCGTGGCGGGTGTGCAAATGATCGCGGCGAATTAAAACAATAATCGTGGTTGCAAGGATTAAACCGAGAATGGCGGTTATTATTTGGGTAGAAATCATGAGAAACGACGACGTGAAATAAATGATAAATTAAAAGAACCCTTTGCAATACAAAGTGTTAGCGTGTAAAACATATAATTTGCAACTGCCCACCATGAACTAAAAATTCTTGATTTTCCTAAAGTTCTTGGACGCATTTCAACGGGGATTTCTTGAATGCGTAATCCTTCAGTATGTAATAATAATAAAACGCCTAAATCTTGATAATCTAATAAAGTCGCTTCGGGTGAGGCTAAGAGTTTAATAGCTTGTTGATTATACGCACGAAATCCCGACGTTAAGTCTTCTTGAGAAATCCCCGATAATAAACGAAATAAATGCCATGCAAAAACTCTTGCAGCACTTCCACGTTGAGGAAATGCACCAATAACAACATCGGTTTCATTTGTTAAAATAGGCATTTGTAAATCTAATAAAGAATCGGCTTGATGTTGACCGTCGGCATCCATCGTAATGGCGATTTCAAATCCGTGTTTCAAAGCGTAACGCAAACCCGCTTGCATTGCTCCCCAAGCCCCTAATTGTAAAGGTAAATTCAAGACCTTTGCGCCCAATTGTTCGGCAATTTGAGCGGTTTGATCGGTGCTTGCATCATTGATAACAAGGATTTCTCCGTCGAAATGATCACGAATATCTAAAATTACTTCGTGAATGCTCGCGGCTTCATTTCTAGCGGGGATAAGGATGATAATATTTGCTTGATTGATAAGTGACATTGCGTCATTATACACGAGTTATTTATTTTCTCACTCTCAGTTGTCGCGCCATTGATACCGTTGGTCTTTTTCTTATGCAAATTGCTCAAATTTTACAACTATATCCATTGCAATTAATTGAATCGTCATCGCCAAGATTAGATGTTGAAATTCTTTTAATGCACGCGCTTGGAAAAAACCGTTTTTTTATCTACGCATGGGGAGAGTATGAATTGAAACCTTTTGAAATTACCAAATTTAAAGAACTTTTTAAAGAAAGATTGCGAGGAAAACCGATTGCGTATTTGATTGGAAAACGGGAATTTTGGTCGATGCCATTTTTAGTTAATGAACACACATTAATTCCGCGCCCAGAAACTGAATTATTAGTTGAAGTTGCTTTAAATCATCTCCCAAAAAATGGAATTGTTTTTGATATGGGAACGGGATCGGGTTGTATTGCATTAGCCATTAAAAAAGAACGTCCCGATTGTCAAGTAATAGGTGTTGATAACTCTTTGAATTCTCTGAATATAGCAAAACAAAATGCTCACAATTTGAATTTAGAGATTGAATGGATTGAAAGCGATTGGTTCTCAAAAATTGAAATAAAAGCTGATATAATTGTTTCAAATCCGCCGTATATTGCAATAAATGATCGGCACTTAATGCAAGGTGATGTGCGTTTTGAACCGCAAAGTGCTTTAGTGTCGGGAAAAGATGGTTTAGATGATTTATTTTATCTCATTGATAAATCTAGAGATTTTTTAAATCCAAACGGTTGGCTGTTTTTAGAACATGGATTTGATCAAGGCTTTGTCATAAATTCTTTGCTAAAAACCGCTTGTTATACTAATATCAATACTTATCAAGATTCAAATGGGCAAGAACGGGTGAGCGGTGGGCGATTTCCATTTGTCTGAAAAATTCTACCTTCTGTCTTAATTTTGTAGTCTAATTCATCTGTTTAAGAGCAAACTAAACATTATGAACACTGTGCTAAAAGAAAAACAAGGTTTCTCGCTGCTTGAGTTATTAGTGGTGATTGCGATTGGCGCAACTTTATTATCGGCGGCGTTGCCAGCGGTTGGAGAATATCTCCGCAACAACCGTTTGACCAGCCAGACCAATACCTTAGTTGCAACCATTAACTTTGCTCGCGGCGAAGCCATTACCCGAAATCAAAACGTTTTTATTTCTGCGTTGAATATGTCCGATTCGACAAACACTTGGGGCAAAGGCTGGGAAGTGTGGGTCGATGGTCGTTTGGATGGCGATGGCACTTGTACATCAGGTGCAAATCCCGTCAATCGCGTTTATGATGCTTGCGAATCTCTGCGAATTTTTGATTATGCGAGCGACGCAAAAACTTATCCTAAAATTACCACCACGCCCGCCACTTTAGAAACGGTCAGTGCCGCGAATTTAACCGATGCAAATTATTTGAAAGGCACATTAATGTTTCGAGGAAGTGATGGGAGTTTAGCATTAGGAAATGGGGCAGCATCGATTAATTTATACATTTGTGATTCAGATGCTTTCGGTGAAGCGAGCAAGCGTCGCCCGGGTCGTCAATTAAATATTAGTCGCACAGGTCGCGTGAGTTTAGTGAGCGATGCCGTTAATCCAAGCGCGTGCCCCCTTAAGTAAGGTGTTGATTATGAAGACTAAACATAAAGGTTTTACGCTCATCGAGGTTTTGGTGGCGTTGGCGGTGTTGTCGCTGGGTTTGTTGGGGATCGCCGCTTTGCAAACTCGAGGGCAGCAATTCACTCAAGAATCTTATTTCGTCACGCAAGCCACTGTTTTAGCGAATCAAATTATGGATCGAATTCGTTTAAACGCAAATTATGCGAATACCTCCAGTTTTACATACGCGGTTTCTCCTCTTCCAACGTCTGCCTCAAGTTGTGCAACAGCAGCCTGCTCAAATGAGAACACTCGCAATTATGATTTGTTTATCTGGGGCGAAGCCTTAAAAGCTAATTTGCCCAACGGAACAGGAACAATTACTGGTACAACCGTTAATAACCGTGTGCGCTATACTATTACCATTATCTGGTCGCCTACGGATTTCATGCGCGACGATCCCGATACCGAAGACGCTGTCAGAACTCGCACTTGGGTGTTAGATTTATGAAACAGAACAAGCACTTACAACAAGGCATGACCCTCATCGAAATCCTTATTTCCTTAGTGATCGGATTGGTGTTGATGGCGGGAGTGATTTCCTTAATGATCAATAGCAAACGCGCTTATAATGTGCAAAATGATCTCGCGGGTTTGCAAGAAAATTCTCGGTTTGTGGTCAATGCCATCGCTAAAGATGCTCGCATGGCGGGTTATCAAGGGTGTAGCGGTGGGCTTTCTCAAGCCATTCAAGGGCGTGATAATCAAACTATCAGCGGGTGGACAAGTAGCATTACTTCAGATGTATTGATGATTTCATTTGCTGATACCAGCCGAAATGCGTTTGCTATTATGCACTGTCCGCCTTTTGAGGTGTACGGTCAATTGTTTGGTTTAACTTCAACTGCTTATGATGCGGTGTGCCTGCCAGTTGGAAATGAAAACTTCCCGTCACCCACACCCTTAATGGCGGATAAAACAACTTTTACTTTTGATTCGACCGTCGTTCCAACTTTCGCCGATTGCAATCAAACCCTAACAGGAACTGCTTGTTTTGGGATCGGTGGTGATCTTCAAAAGGGTGATACCGTCATTGTTTCAGATTGCAATGGCTCGGATCGTTATCAAGTCGGTAATGTTGGATTTACGGGCGGTCGTTTAACCAGCGTGACTTTAGCAACGGGTTTGACGAGAAACTATTTCAACGGCGGTCAAAGTTACGGTTCAGAAATGCGCCGCTTAGTAACGCATCGTTATTATGTAGCTGGAGTCGATGGCAGATCAGTTATATGCCGCGATACTTTGGCATTAAATGCAGATTTGACGTGCAATGTTGCAAATGGTGCAGAAGTTTTAGTGGAAGGCGTTGAAAATATGCAGTTGCGTTATCTAATGAATAATGGTTCAGACACCGCCCCTAATTTCCAATATGTAACAGCACCCAATGTTACTAATTGGGAACAAGTGAGAGGAGTTCGAATGACTTTGTTAATGCAAACCACTGAATCTCGTACAGATCGTGATACAAATTCACAAACTTATAGTTTAGATGAAGACAGCGGTTTTAATAATTACACGCCCAAAGATTTGAATCGTCTGCGGCGGGTGTTTTCTAATACAATTATGTTAAGAAATCGGAGTTAATAATGAAAAGAAATTTGGGTTTTACATTGGTTGAATTGATGATCGTGGTTGGTGTAATGGGCATTTTAGCAGCTATTGCAATTCCTCAATATAATTCCTATTTGATAAAGAGCAAACGTTCAGATGCAAAAGTTGCTTTGAGTTCGCTTGCACAAATGCAGGAATCCTTCTTTGCAAACAATAATCGCTATGCAACTAAATTAGGAACAGGTGGTTTGAATTGTCAAAAGAAAGGCGTTTGTAATTCAGATGAAAAAACTACCGCGCCAGATACTTTGGATGGTAAAAGTTACGTTTTAGCGATTGTCATAACGGGAAATGCTTACACAATTACCGCCACTGCAAATTCAGCTTCGCAAAAGAAAGACGATCGGTGTTTGACTTTTTCAATCGATTCTCGCGGACAAAAAACTGCAACTAATCCAGATTGTTGGTAATTTTATGATTTTAAAAATATTTTATGCCCTAACTTGGGCATTTTTTTTGAGCAGCGCGCAATCTCAGGCGATTGGTTTTATCGAATCTCAACTCAATAATACTAATGAAATCATTGGGTTAGGAGGAGCGGTGTCGACCGTCATTTCGCCCGACGGTTCATCAGTGTATGCGGCGGGATTTAGCGAACAAAGTATCGTCACTTTCTCTCGCCAAAGCACTGGGAAATTAACCTTTGTTGAAACCTATACAAATGCAATAAACTTAAATGGAATCAATAATTTATTAATCTCTTCAGACGGCAAATTTGTTTATGCGGCAAATGTCTTTGCAAATGGTATTTCAGTATTTAGTCGAGCAACGAATGGGAAATTAACTTTTGTCGAATTGCTCAAAAATGGCGTTCGAAATGCCGACGGTTTAACGCAAGTCAATTCTCTAAGCCTTTCATTCGATAGTAAATTTTTATACGCAACCTCAAGTTTGGGAATTGTGGTTTTTAGTCGAGATGTAACTTCTGGATTATTGCAATTCGTTGAAATTAAAAGCGTTTCTAATGCAACATCGACCGCATTAAGTGCCGATAATAAACATCTTTACACCACCGCCAGCAATGATAATGCGGTTCAACTATTTAGTCGTGACGCGGCATCGGGACGTTTGACATTAATGGCAACTTATACCAATGGAATCAATGAGATAACGGGTTTAAGCGGCGCGTACGATGTAATCATAAATCCAAGCGGATCAAAGGTTTATGTTGCAGCAAATACTGACAATGCGATTGCGGAATTTAATCGAGATGTGACCACAGGAACTTTAACCTTTTCAAAGAGTTATTTTGATGATGGTTTGTTGGGCGTGCGAACGTTGGTGATTAGTCCCGATAATTCAAAATTGTACGCGGCAGCAAGCAATCAACACGCTTTAACAGAATTTGCAATAAATTCAACGGGTTTGGTCAAAAAAATGATGTTGCAAGACGGCGTAAATGGCGTGAGTGGCATTTCAGGAATTAGTGATATTTCAATGAGTTATGATGGATTGAATTTATACGCGACGGGTTTAAATAGCAGTGGTTTAGGGGTTTTTAGCACCAAAGTGATTGATTTAAGTGTTTCTCAAACGTTGCCCGCCGAAGGTTTGATAAATACTTCATTTTCCTCACAAATTTCGATTAAAAATGTGGGAACTGATAATGCCACGAACGTTATTTTAACTGACGTAATTCCATCGGGCGTGACGGTGAATTCGGCGACGGCTTCGCAAGGAACGTGCACAAATGCTTCAAATACAATCACTTGCAATGTCGGCACTTTAGCGGCAAATGCAACCGCGACGGTAAATTTGACTTTAACACCAACTGTTGCGGGGTTATTGAATCACAACCCAAGCGTAACGAGCACCGAACAAGATAGCAATTCTTTAAATAATAAAAATACCAGTTCAATCAATGTATTAGCGAAGATTTTACAAGCCGATTTAAGCGTGACATTAACGCCGTCGGCAACTTTAGTGAATTCAAACAGTGACTTAGTTTATACCGCAACCGTCACGAACGCGGGCGCAGACGATGCGACTTTAAGCGTTTTAAATATGCAACTCCCTGATACAGCAGTGTTTTCTCGCGTCGAAACTTCATCTGGATCATGCGCTTACACCGCTCCGAATTTGAAATGCAGTTTGGGTTTGATCACCAGCAAAGCCACTGCGAAAGTCACGGTGTATTTAATTACCCCGACCGCAGTGATTGATTTAATAACCTCGGCAAACGTAAGCTCATCGACCAAAGACCCTGATTCTGCAAACAATTCTGCGTCGAGCACCGTGAAAATTCAGCCGATGTACACTGATTTGGCGATCAAAAAATTCGAGGCAAAACCGTTAGCGGTCGATTTGGGGCAAAGCTCTGTTTTTACAACGATTTTTGCAAATATCAGCACCCACGACACTTCAAATGTGACTGTGGGTTTGACTTTTACGCCAAGCGATGGCGCACGATTTTTAGGGGCAACCACCAGCGTAAATATTGCTGATCCATCAAAGCTTTGCGTCGAAATCGCGGCGGGACAATTCAAATGTGCGATGGGCGCGTTCGCTCAAAACAGTGCGGATCAAACGCTGCAATTTTCATTATATCCTTTAAAATCAGGGACTTTAAGCGTTACTGCCAAAGTCACCGCCAACGCAACCGACACCAAACCCACCGATAATTCCTCGACTTTAAATTTGAATGTCACGGGAGATGCGGTGGATTTAGGGGTTTCGCAAACGGCATCGCCCAATCCAGCGGCACTCGATAATCCGATTGTTTTCAATACCTTAATCACCAATAGCAACGACACGAAAAAAGCCACCAATGTGCGTTTGAGCGATACATTACCGTTAGGTGTTGATTTTATTGGGGTTTTATCGACGCAAGGAACGTGCAATGAAAGTGCGGGCGTAATTAGTTGTTTATTGGGCGAAATTCAGCCAAAAAGCACCGCTAAAATTGACATTAGCGTGCGTCCGCGTAATTTGGGGAATTTGCAACACAGCGTGCAAGTTTCGGCGGATACTTTTGACCCAAATTCCTCAAATAATAGCAATACGTTGCTTTTAACGGTTAATGAAGCAAAAGTCGATTTACAAAGCACCTTAACCGTTGATAAAACGAGCATTTTGCTAGGCGATGAAATTAATTATGGATTAAAAATAACCAATAACGGACCTGCTCAAGCGGATACGGTGTTTGCGCGTTGGCAAATTCCAAATTTATTAGCAATATCAGCGGCTTCGACCGATCAAGGATCATGCACAACAAATCAGCAAGAAATCAATTGTTCGGTTGGAACGATTGGGGTGGCGAAAACCATTACTTTAAATGTGCGGGCGATTGCGCAACAAGCGGGTTCGGGCGACGTGACGGTCGACGCGGCGGGTTTGCAAGCGGATACTAAAACTTCAAATAATTCAGCCACTTCCAAAATAACCGTCAATTTGCCACCCGCGTTGTTTTATGTAAATAGTTGGCAAACCAATAACTTAGCGGGCGCGACCGATTTGACATTAAGCCCCGACGGAAAACATTTGTACGCGGCGGCGTTTAACTCAAATCAAGTCACCGCTTTTTCACGAGATGTCGACGGAAAATTACAGGAAATTCAAATAGTTAGCCATGAAAATTTACAACGTCCCGTCAGTGTTGTCACAACAGGCGATGGAAATTGGGTGTTAGTCGCGGCGTATGCTAATAATTCGATTGAAGTTTTTCAACGCAACGCAAGTTCGGGCGAATTGATTTGGCAGCAAAGCCTCAAAGCCCCTGATCTTTTAACGGGTCCATTATCGATGACGGCGTTTGGACAAACCATTTATGTGTCGGGATTGGGAACGAAAAATCTCCTTGGATTTCAAATCGATAGCGCGGGAAAAATCACAGGATTAGCCTCATTCAAACAAAACGTCGACGGCGTAACAGGTTTGGATGGCGTGAATGCGATGGCAATTTCTCAAGACGGATCAAGACTTTACTTAACCGCTTTAAATGACAATGCTTTAACCGTTTTCAATCGGACGGCGGCGGGAAATTTAACGTTTGTCCAAAGTTACACAAATGTCATCAACGGCGCGTCTGGGGTTGCGATCAGCCCCGATCATGCGCACATTTACGCCGCAAGCAGCACCGATCACACCATTTTCGCCGCCAAACGCGAATCCGACGGCACTTTAACACCCCTCGCCAGTTATCCGAGCACACAATTGGACGGCGTGTCGCAATTAAAAATAAGCGCAGACGGATCATGGTTATACGCGGCGGCAGGCAATGTCGGGACGTTAAATATATTTAGTCGTGATAAATCAACGGGTTTGCTCAAATCTTCCACGCCTTTAGTGAACGCCCAAAACAACGTCAGCGGCTTGGCGGGCGTGCGATCGATGGCGATCAGCAATGACGGAAATATTTATACCGCGAGTTTGGTCGACGGCGCGATTGCGATGTTTCGTCCGCCGCAAGCCAATCTAAAATTATCAATCCAAACAGATACTTCCGATCCCGTATCAGGACAAACTTTCGCGTATTTATTAACAATCCACAACGCGGGACCTGATCCGTCGAGCAATTTGAATTTAACCGCACAATTATCAAGTGGTTTAACGTTGCAAGCGATTTCTACTAATTCTGGGGCAATTTGTCAAGCAAATTCAATCGATTGCCAATTAGCGGGTTTGGATGCGGGCAAAAGCACCACTTTACGCATAACGGTATTGCCGACTGCGCAAGGCGTGGCGAATTTTTCCGCAAAAGTCACGGGACAACAAATCGATCCGCAACTCGTTGATAATACGGCGATTTTAAACACCACGATTTTAGGACGCGCAGATTTACAATTAAGTTTAATCCCAGAGTTCGATGCAATTACGCTAGGAAATTCATTAACTTACAAAATCACATTAACAAACGCGGGACCCGATCATGCCGATAATGTCAAATTAAACATCACTTTACCGAGCACAGTGCGTTTTACGGCGGCAAATTTGGGCGATATGTTGTGCGGTATTCAAAACAACGTCGTGAGTTGTTATGTGGCGCGGCTTGATAATCAAGCGGAACTTGTGGGGAATTTGAGCGTCGATCCACTTCAAACAGGCATTTTACAAACCCAAGCCGTTGTTTCTGCAACACAAGTCGATCCCTCTTCGCCGAATCAAATTAGCGCGTTGGTTGAAATTACTAATAATATCATCAGCATAGCTTACGACAATACCAATAAAACCTTAAACGGCGTGCGAATTAGCAACAGCGGAAGCGTGACGGGTGGTGTTTTAGCGGGTCGAATCGACAATAACGGCTTGATTTCAAAGGCACAAATTGCCACGAATGCACTCGTCAGCGGTGGAAAATTAGACGGCACAATCCAATCTTCGGGCATCATCGAAAATGTGTATTTAAACGCGGGATCGCAGCTAAGTGGCGGAATTATCAGAGGAAATATCACTGGAAATGGCGGCACTTTACAAAATATCCACGTCGCAGCAAATACCACATTAAACGGCGTGTTAATCGGATCGGGCGTAATTTTTGACGGGGCAATTACTTTCGGCGCAAACGTCCAATTTACCAATAATAACCAAATCTCCGCTGGAACGGATTTAACGCCCATTTTAGCAACAATTCCCGTCGCAGGCTTAAACATTCAAGCGATCAATTTAAGCATCGACGCAATCAGATTCGGCACGCCTTTATTGTCACAAATCAATCAGATACCGTTATTATCAAACAATCGTTTAGCCTTCACGCAATTAAATAATGGCTTAATGGTGTTAGCGTTGGGCGATGGGAATTATGTTTATTTAGTGCCTGTTAAAATTACCCAAACAACTGACGCTATGAACTTGATTATTAACGATAATCATAGTGTTCAATTCATCACATCACAAGGGCGAAATATCACTGCGCAGCCTGTTTTGGCAACAAATATCGCCAACACCATGAATTTAACATTTTTGATGCAACCCAACGGAAACGTTTATATTAATCAACCTAATGATTCTATTGTAATTTTTAGAATGGGCATGATTGTTGGATCACCGACCATTGTTGATAAATTAAATCGTCCATTCGAAATCATAACCACTAACGGTTATTTGAAAAACGTCGATAATGTAGTTCTTTTATTTGACGACATTTTAGGACAGCGCAAACAACAACTTATTTATCGCACGGCTTATGCTTTCAATGCGTGGAGAGCATGGGCGCAAAAATATCAATTTAATCTGACATTTAGCCCCGACGGCGTTGTAAATATCAAGGTAGGAAATGATTTGTACAAAGGTATTTTTGATTACATTGTTACGAAAGGAACTGCGCCAGCCAATGGAGAATTAAACATTTCTAGTATTCCAGATAAAAACCAAGATGGGATTAATGATTTCCTCATTACATATCCAGACGGTTTTCAACAAATTTTGTTCTTTATTTCTTAAAGGAAAAGAGATTTTACTTGACAAGTGCTTGTCTGCATTGGAAAATATTAGATTCAATTCAGATTTTTAATGTTAGATTTTTAAGGAATATCAGGGAGTTACACGTTGGCTAATACTGCTCAAGCAAAAAAACGCGCTCGTCAAGCCGAGTCTCATCGTTTGCACAACAACAGCCGCCGCTCTATGTTGCGGACTTATATCAAAAAAGTCATTAAATCCATCGAAGGCGGCGATAAAACCGTTGCGGAAGCGGCGTTCAAAGATGCCGTGCCAGTGATCGATCGCATGGCAAACTCTGGCATTATCCACAAAAATAAAGCCAATCGCCATAAAACCCGTTTGAGCGCCCACATCAAAGCAATGAGCGCCGCTGCTGCCGCTTAGTTTCGTTTTAAAATAAAGAAACCTTCCTATTTCAAATCAAGTAGGAAGGTTTTTTTATGCCCACAAAATGGCGGGTTTTAAAATGGGTGTAGCCTAAAATGGAATTTGGATAATGGCAAAGTGTTGATAGGGCGGACTCCAGCAAGCCACTTTGCTTGACGGCTCTCCTGTGTATGTGCAAGAATTTTCGCAATTATCCTTATCATCAAGAAAACCCTATGCAATTTCACTTCAAACGCCGCACCATTGCTGCGCTGCTTACCGCAGGACTCATTGCCGGTTGTAACGACTCAAGCGAGGAGGCTGCCTCCACTCCGGTCGTTGACACCACAGTTGACGCGGAAAACGCCGCCCTGAAATTTGATGCCACCAACTACACGACCATCAACGTGACTATTGATGGCGTGCCCACCAAATTGCGCCAATACAAAATTGTTTATGTCGCCAAACCAGTCAAATCCGCAACGACCCTCGGCATATCTGGCAACGCCCAAGCACTCACCGACCCCTACTCCATGCAAACCATGATTGTTTCGGTGTCAGATGCCTTGGTCAGCGATCAGAAGGCACCCCTTTATTTCTTGGTGAACAACAGCGGCTGGCTTGCCAGTCCAGTGACAACTTCGGTCACAGAAGGCAAGGCATTTACCAGTACAGGCGACAGCGACAACGTTGGTGCCGCGTTGAAGGCGGGTTACGTCATGATTAACGTCGGCACCCGTAGCCGAGGTGCGCGCGCCGAAGACGGTACTTGGACGGGCAAAGCCCCTGCGCCAGTGGTCGATGCCAAAGCGGCAATTCGCTATTTGCGCCTCAACGACAGCGCGATGCCGGGCTCAGCAGAGCGCATTATTGTCACTGGTACCAGCGGGGGTGGTGGCTTGACGGCTGTCGTCTCTGCCAGCGGCAATAGCGTGGACTTTTTACCGTTCCTAGCCGAAATTGGTGCCGCCGGTATAGCAGGCTCCGGCACTACAGCCACCAGCACCCTCAAAGATGATGTCTTTGCCGCCGTTGCTTACTGCCCGATCAACAACTTGGGCAATGCCGATGCGGGTTACGAATGGGAATACAACGCGACGCGCACCGACAGCAACACGCCCTCCTTGAACAGCGTGGCTTACTCTGCTGGTCCGCAAGTGAACGCCTCATTTGCTTTAAAAACCATTTTTCCGTCCTATCTCAATAAATTGGGTCTGAAACTGGAGAATGGCACGGCATTAAGCGACAGCAGCTTAAAAAATGCCACGCAAGCCTTGCTCAAGGCTGAAATTGAACGTCAGATCGCCAAGGGCACCGCAGTTCCGGCACTAGGCGGCAATTTTTCATTGAGCGTCGGTGGTCGTCCGGGCGTTGCACCCAGCACGAAAGCCATCGTTAACGACTGGCTGACACTCAGTGGCAGTGGCACCAGTGCTACCGTGACCAATATCGATTACGCCAAGTTCCTTGCGTTTGTGGCAACGATCCAGTCCTTGAAATCGGTTGTTGCCTTTGACGCGGTGGGTGTCACTGGGAACACTGCCATTTCGGGCGAAACGAATTTGTTTGGCTCTGCCAGCGCGCAATACTCCAACTTTAACGAATGGACTTGGGCTAACAACAGCATCACGGGCGATGGCTCAGGCATTGATGATACGGGGATGAGTTGGACGCAATACTTGTTGAATTCCAACAATAATTTGGCAACCCAGCTCAAACTCATCAATCCGCTGTCTTACCTCAATACCTTGACTGATACGGCACCTTACTGGTATGTGCGTCATGGCATGATTGACCGTGACACCTCCTTTGCGATGCAAACCCTGTTGTACTACGCCATTAAAAATGACGCATCCGTCAAGGACGTGAGTTACGCAATGCCCTATCTTGTTTCTCACAGTGGAAATTATGATGTTCAGGAAGCCTTTTCGTGGATCAAGTCCAAGGTGGCAGCCAATCCTTGATCTCACACCACCCAACCGAGCCACCAATCGCACTACTTTTGTGTTTATTTTCAGTAAATTATAGATTTAATTAGCATCTCAATTTGATCACTACCCAAAAATAAACCTTCCTATTTCAAATCAAGTAGGAAGGTTTTTTTATAATTAAAAGAAAAAAATTAAACGGAGAAAGATGAACCGCAACCACAACTGGTAGAAACATTAGGATTACGAATTACAAATTGCGCGCCTTCTAAGTTATCAACGTAATCAATTTCTGCACCGGTTAAATACATCATGCTCATCGGGTCAACTAATAATTTAACCCCTTGTTTTTCAACGACTGTATCGCCATCTTGAACGGCTTCGTCAAAAGTAAATCCGTATTGAAAACCAGAGCAACCACCGCCTTGGACAAATACTCTCAACATTAAACCTGGTTGGTTTTCTTCTTTAATTAATTCACTCACTTTAACGGCTGCGTTGTCGGTGAAAATTAAAGGATTTGCTGCTTCGATTTCAACTGCTGCACTCATAAGAACCCGCCTATTTGAAAAAAAGAAAAATAAAAATTCAAGTGTAACGCCCAACGATAATGGGTTCAAGGTCGATCATTTTCAAATTCACCCACAATATGCACTTCGGGTTGTAATCGAACCGCAAATTTTTCCTCGACTTTTGAAATAATCAACGCAATCAATTCCTCAACGTCTTTTGCAGTTGCATTTCCCACATTGATAATAAAATTGCTATGTTTTTCAGATATTTGCGCGCCTCCGATTTGAAAACCTTTTAAACCCGCGTCCTCAATTAATTTCGCCGCAAATAAGGGCTTGGGATTACGAAAAACTGATCCACAACTCGGTAATCCAATCGGTTGAGTATTTTTTCGTTGTTCTAATAACACTTTGATTTTAATAGAATTTTCATTATTTAAATCAAAACGTAAAATCGCCGACGTAAACCATTCATTTTCAACAGGTTTTATCACATGGCGATAATTCACAATAAATTCAGAGGGTTGGCGTTGGATTAATTCGCCATCACGATTTAACATAATTATCGATTCGACCAAATTCCACGTTTCGCCGCCGAACGCCCCTGCATTCATCGCCAACGCGCCACCTAAAGAGCCTGGGATGCCCGCCAAAAATTCGCCGCCCCCTAACCCCGCTCTCGCCGTTTGCCGCGCTAATTTCGCACAGGAAACGCCCGCGTCGGCTTTCCACAGAGTTTCTTTGACTTGTTCTAAACAATTAAGTTTCTCGGTAGAAATCACCGTTCCTCGAATCCCGCCGTCACGAATCAAAAGATTGCTTCCCAATCCCAACCAAAATAAAAATTCGTGAGGATTTTCTTTTAAAAAATCAGCTAAATCAAAGACATCCGCAGGAATAAAAAACCGATCCGCCTTTCCACCAATTCGCCAAGTAGTATGTTTTGATAAAGGTTCTTGAAATCGCATTTCTCCACGCATTTGTTTTCAAAGTCCTTGTTTCAAACTAGCTTCCATGAAAGCATCTAAATCACCGTCTAAAACCGCCTGCGTATTTCCCACTTCATATCCGGTTCTCAAATCTTTAATGCGCGATTGATCTAACACATACGAACGAATTTGACTTCCCCAGCCAATATCGGATTTGTTCTCTTCAAGGATTTGTTGTTGCGCATTACGTTTCTGCATTTCTAATTCATATAATTTTGCTTGCAATTGTTTCATCGCAGTTGAACGGTTCTTATGTTGAGAACGGTCGTTTTGACATTGCACGACAATATTTGTCGGCAAATGAGTAATTCTAATCGCCGATTCAGTTTTATTAACGTGTTGTCCACCCGCGCCACTTGCTCGATACACATCCACTCTCAAATCCGCTGGATTGATTTCAATGGCAACATCATCATCGATTTCTGGTGCAACAAACACCGCTGCAAAAGAGGTATGTCGACGATTACCTGAATCAAAAGGAGATTTTCTCACTAAACGATGCACGCCCGTTTCAGTTCTCAACCAACCAAACGCATAATCTCCTTCAATTCTTAAACTCGCGCTTTTTATTCCTGCAACATCGCCTACAGAAACCTCTAAAACCTCTGTTTTGAAACCTCTTTTATCCGCCCAACGCAAATACATTCTTAATAGCATTTCTGCCCAATCTTGGGCTTCTGTTCCTCCCGAACCCGATTGAATATCCAGAAACGCGGGTTGACTATCCATTTCTCCCGAAAACATTCGGTTAAATTCTAACGTTACTAAATGTTTTTCTACGCTTTCAATATCATTTTTAACCATTTCAGCAGTTTGAGGATCATTTTCGGATTCCGCCATTTCTAACAAATCACGATTTTCATTAATTTGTTGCTCAAGATTATCGATGCTAAAAATAATTTTTTCTAAAGCAGTGCGTTCTTGACCTAACGTTTGAGCTTTCTCTGGATTATTCCAAATATTGGAATCTTCTAATTCTCGGCAAACTTCCTCTAATCTTTCTTTCTTAATAGCATAGTCAAAGATACCCCCTTAATGCGTCCAAACGGGTAGACATTTCTTTGAGTTGTTCAAATACTAAATTTAATTCCATTGTTCGAACCTTATTCTTGATCTAATTGGATATTCTAATACAAACTTAAGAAATAACCAATCCCAATTATTATAATTGAATTATTGGTGTTAAAAACCATATTTATTAATTAGTTACCTTAATTTTATGTGGGTGGAAATATTAATTAGTCATTCTCGATAATGTTACTTGCTAAAGTTTTTAAAAATTTATATAATTAACGGTTTTTATGGTCTTTCTCCTTGCTTTGCGCGTGGTTGCAAGGCTGTTTTTCATCCGTAAGGAGTTTTAATGAAACATTACGAAATTGTATTTCTGGTTCATCCAGATCAAAGTGAGCAAGTTCCTCACATGATTGATCGTTACAAAAGCATGATTGCTGCGGGTAATGGTCAAGTGCACCGTTTAGAAGATTGGGGTCGCCGTCAATTAGCGTATCCGATTTTAAAAATTCACAAAGCGCATTATGTTTTAATGAACATCGAGTGCGATGCTGAAACCCTCAATGAATTACAAAGCGCGTTTCGTTTTAATGACGCGGTCATTCGTAACTTAGTGATTGCACGGAAAAAAGCGGTTACTGAACCTTCTCCCATGCTCAAAACTAAAGAAGAAAAAACATCTCATCACGACGATCGTGTTTCTTTAGAAGATGATGTCATGGCGCATGATGATCATGATGATGAAGAAATTGAAGAAATTGAAGAATAATCAAGGGAGCAACTACTAATGTCATCACGTTTTTTTCGTCGTAAAAAATTCTGCCGTTTCACCGCTGAGAAAGTTGAGGAAATTGATTACAAAGACCTCGCTATTTTGAAAGGCTACATCACTGAAACTGGCAAAATTGTTCCCAGCCGCATCACTGGCACGAAAGCCCGTTATCAACGTCAATTGTCAAAAGCGATCAAACAAGCCCGCTATTTGTCGTTATTGCCGTATTCCGACGCGCACGAGTTTTAAGGGTTTATTATCATGGAATTGATTTTATTAGAAAAAGTTAAAAATCTGGGCAATTTGGGCGACAAAGTCAAAGTGAAAGCGGGTTACGGTCGTAACTATTTGATTCCCCAACATAAAGCTGTCCCAGCAACCAAAAACAACCTCGCGGCTTTCGAAACTAGACGCGCTGAATTAGAAAAAGCGCAAACAGATCAATTAGCTAACGCTCAACAACGCGCTCAACAATTAAGCACTTTAAGTGTAGTTATTGCACGTCGTGCCGCGGGCGAAGGCAAATTATTCGGATCGGTGAGCGCGCACGATGTCGCTGAAGCCGTCACACAAGCGGGCGTTGCCTTATCTCGTAGCGAAGTGCGTTTGCCTTCTGGCGCGTTGCGTTTGGTCGGTGAATACGTCGTTGCGGTGCATTTACACACCGATGTGAACGCAAATGTGACTGTTCACGTCGTTGCTGAAGCATAAAAACCTCCCTTTACACGGACTGCTTTTTGGTATAAATAGCAGTCCGTTTTTTACGCTCCAAGGGGCAAATTCCCATGCGTTCTCAAGCTGAATGGGACGTGCCGCGACCGCAGCTGGCTTCTCTCAAAACCATGCCACACGCCACCGAAGCCGAACAGTCGGTGCTCGGCGGATTGTTGCTCGACAATCAAGCATGGTTTCAAATCGCAGATTTAATTGTTGAAGGCGATTTTTATCATCGTAATCATGTACTTATCTTTCGTGCGATTGCCGCCTTATCCGCACAAAACATCCCTTTTGATGTTATTACGGTTTCTGATTGGTTAGAAAAACAAAACCTTTTATCGACCGCCGGTGGATTTGAATATTTAGTGAATGTTGCGAGAAATACTCCCAGCGCAGCAAACATTGCAACTTATTCTGAAATCGTTCGAGAATGCTCGGTTTTAAGACAATTAAATCGGGTTGGAACAGAAATCACCGAAAGCACTTTTAATGCAAAAGGTCAAAGCCCTGGTGAATTATTAGAAGACGCTGAGAAAAAAATCTTTGCAATTGCCGAACAAACCAATCGAAAAGGTGGATTTCTCCCGATTCGCCAAATCTTAACTAAAGCCATCGATAAAATCGACGAACTTTTCCAAAAAAACACTTCAATTACAGGCGTTTCAAGCGGCTTTTCAGATTTAGATGATAAAACCGCTGGTTTGCAACCTTCCGATTTAATTATTATTGCTGGACGACCTTCAATGGGCAAATGTTTTGGAAAAGGTACGCCTATTTTAATGTATTCTGGAGAAATAAAACCCGTTGAAGAAATCCAAGTGGGTGATTTATTAATGGGTAATGATTCTACGCCAAGAAAGGTTTTATCCTTAGCGCGCGGACAAGAGAAAATGTATTGGATTCGCCAAAACAAAGGTATGGATTATCGTGTTAATGAATCTCATATTTTATCTTTAAAACGTAGCCGTAATGAAGGTGCTCATAAAACAGGAGATATTCTTAATATTTCTTTAATGGATTATTTAAATGCTTCTCCTAAATTTCGCTCTAATTACAAAGGTTATAAAGTTGCTGTTGAATTTAAGGAACAACCTTTACCTATTTCACCTTACTTTTTAGGTTTGTGGTTAGGTGATGGTACGAAGTCATCTGTAAGCATTGCAACAACCGACCAAGAAATCATTGATTATCTGAAAGATTATGCACAGTTTTTAGATTTATATTTAACTGAAAGTATTTCAATGGATAAAGATGGTAAGCAAAAATGCCCAATGTATTCGATTACTTCTCAGCAACAAGGGGGTTCTCAAGATCGTTTTTCATTGCAAGGAATTTTGAGAGAACTAGGTGTATTAAATAATAAACATATTCCTCAATTGTTTTTAGTAAATTCTCGTCAAAATAGATTACAACTTTTAGCTGGATTGATTGATAGTGATGGCTATTATGCTGCTGAATGTAAAACTTATGAAATAACTCAGAAAAATTATAATTTAGCTAGACAAATCAAATTTTTATGTGATAGCTTGGGATTTAAAACTTCTCTTATCGAAAAACAAGCGAGAATTAAAGAAATTGATTATGAATGCACCGTTTATCGAGTGCGTTTTTCGGGTAATACCAATGAAATCCCTGTTAAAATAACGCGCAAGAAAGCAGATGTTTGGACATCCTATAGAACATGGCAACAAACTGGTATTCAAATTGAGTATGATAAAATAGATGATTATTATGGATTTGTGTGTGATGGAAATCGTTTGTTTTTATTAGAAGATATGACAGTAGTACATAATACCAGTTTTGCAATGAATATTGCGGAGAATGTCGCGGTAGGAAGTGGTTTGCCTGTGGCGGTATTTTCTTTAGAAATGCCTGGTGAGCAACTGGCGATGCGTTTGATTGCATCGTTGGGAAGAATTGATCAACAAAAAGTGAGAACTGGACGATTAGAAGATGACGATTGGCCCCGTTTAACAATGGCGATCAATATGTTAGCAGAAACTAAATTATTTATTGATGATACGCCTGGGGTTTCTCCCTCAGAAATTAGAGCAAGAGCACGACGTTTAGTGCGTGAAGAAGGACAATTAGGTTTAATCGTCATTGACTATTTGCAATTAATGCAATTAAGTGGAGGAAAAGAAAACCGTGCCACCGAAATTAGTGAAATCTCACGCGCTTTGAAATCGCTTGCAAAAGAACTTCAAGTTCCGGTAATTGCGCTTTCTCAATTAAATCGTGGCGTAGAACATCGTCAGGACAAACGTCCTCAATTAGCTGATCTTCGAGAAAGTGGAGCAATTGAACAGGATAGCGATTTGGTAATGTTTATTTATCGTGATGAAGTTTATAATGAAGAAAGTCCCGACAAAGGAACGGCTGAAATTATTATTGCAAAACAAAGAAACGGTCCGATTGGAATGGTTAGATTGGCATTTCGTGGACAATTCACCCGATTTGAAAATTTTGCTGCTGAACAATACTACTCTGAAGAATAAAAATGCGTCCATTACAAGCAATTATAGATTTATCCGCATTAAAACATAATTTCCTTATTGCACGACAAATCTCACCTAAACAAAAACTCATGGCAGTCGTGAAAGCAAATGCGTATGGACATGGTTTAATTGAGTGTGCAAAAGCGTTTGAAGAAGTGGGCGCAGATGCTTTGGCGGTTTCTTGTTTAGAAGAAGCGTTGCAACTTCGAGAAAATGATATAAAAAAACCCATTATTTTATTAGAAGGTTTTTTTGAGAAAAATGAAATCCCTTTATTAGTAGAAAATCAATTACAAACCGTTTTACATCATCCTCAACAACTCACTTATTTATTAGAAAATCCTCCCTTAAAACCCATTTCAGTATGGTTGAAATTTGATAGCGGTATGAATCGTTTAGGTTTTAATCTTGAACAGTTCAAAGTTGTTTATCAAAAATTATTAGAACGTCCTGATATTTCAAATAAAATTCGTTTGATGACCCATTTTGCTTGTGCCGATGAATTGAGAAATAATTTTACATTAAACCAGATTCAACATTTTGAACAACTAACGAAAGCATTAAATAATGAAAAATCGCTTTCAAATTCTGCGGCGTTGTTAGGTTGGAAACAAACTCATGCAGATTGGGGACGACCAGGGATTATGTTATATGGTTCTTCACCTTTTTTAGAACAACCTGCGAGCAATTTTGATTTGAAACCCGTGATGATTTTGAAATCAAAATTGATTAGTGTTAAAACCTGTCAGCGGGGAGAAACTGTAGGTTATGGTGCAACGTGGGAATGTCCTGAAACTATGCAAATTGGCATTATTGCAGCGGGTTATGGAGATGGTTATCCGCGTCATGCAAAATCGGGCACGCCAATTTATTTGAATAATCAAAAAATTCCTCTAATTGGGCGGGTTTCAATGGATATGTTAGCGGTGGATTTGAGATTATGTGAAAATCCTCAAATTGGAGATGAAGTTGAATTATGGGGAAAGCATATTTCTATCGATGAAGTTGCTCAGTGTGCACAAACAATTTCATATCCATTATTATGCGGTATTACAATGCGCGTTCCACGTTTATTTCAAAATTAGGAAAATAAATGCCGATTTTATTACAAACAATTTTATTATTATTGATTGCAAATATTTTTATGACATTTGCATGGTATGCGCATTTAAAAGATTTGAGTGACAAACCCCTTTACATTGCAATTTTAGTAAGTTGGGGCATTGCATTTATTGAATATTTATTTCAAATTCCAGCGAATCGAATTGGTTTCACGCAACTTAATCTCGCACAATTAAAAATATTACAAGAAGTTTTAACATTAGCGGTTTTTATTCCGTTTAGTATTTTCTATATGAATCAACCTATAAAACTAGATTATTTATGGGCGGGTTTGTGTTTAATGGGTGCAGTTTATTTTATATTTAAATCATGAGATTTTATCGACCACGTTCTATTTTAATTCTAACCTTATTAGGATTTTGTTTAGTTTCTTTGCCTTTTGTTTTAGCATTAATTAGTACAGCATTATCCGTAAATACGCTTACTCGTCAAACTGAACAAGCAATGGTAGAAAGCACCAAAATAACTCAAACTAGCTATCGTTTAACGGTATTAGTTGATGATATGGAACATGATATTCAATCTTTAAAAAATAATATACAAATCAATATCTTAGAGCGTTATAATGAAAATCGAAAAGATGTTAAAAATATATTGCAATCACTAACTGAATTATTACCAGATGATCAAAATTATCAATCTTTATTAGAGGAGTTTAAAACGAAAGAAGAAGCGATTTTTCAACGTTTGAGCATTCCAAATGTAAATAGCATTGAAATAGGTCGAGCATTGGTAGGTTTTGAAGGTTTAGCAACGGTTGCAGAACAGATTTTAAATGAAAGTCATCGGATATTGCATTACAAATTAAATACTTTAAAAATAACTGCAACTAATGCAGAGGAAATGTTGATTTGGCAAGCGATTAGTTTAGGTATTATAGCGTTTATTCTAGCGGGTATTTTTACGGTTTTAATTACGCAACCGATTCGTCAAATAGATCAGGCGATTCGTGACTTAGGAAATGCAGCTTTTAATGTGCCTATTCAAATTAAAGGACCAGATGATTTAGTTTATTTGGGAGAACGCTTAGATTGGTTGCGTTTGAGATTATTGGAACTAGAAGCAGAAAAGAATCGTTTTCTTCGCCATGTTTCTCACGAATTAAAAACCCCATTGGCAGCAATTCGTGAAGGAAGTCAATTAATGATCGATGAAATAGCGGGTAAAATAAATCCAGAGCAACGCAATATTGTAGAAATATTACATAAAAATAGCTTACAATTACAACATTTAATTGAAAACTTATTAGATTTTAGTGCAGCACATTTTAAAACGCTTCATTTACAATATTCTTTAGAAAACTTAAATGATTTAATAGAACAAGGGTTGAATGAACATAGTTTAGCAATTAAAACTAAAAACTTGAATATAAATAAACAACTTGATCTGATTTCAATAATGGGAGATCGAGAGAAACTTCTTTCAATTATTGATAATTTATTATCAAATGCAATCAAGTTTTCTCCACAACAAGGCATAATTTCTCTGCGATTATATGAAAGTGAGAAAAATATTATCTTTGAAGTAGAAGATGATGGGATTGGAATTAGTGAACATGACAAACCTAAAATTTTTGAGGCATTTTATCAAGGAAAAAATCGTTCTAAAGGAGCAATTAAAGGGAGCGGATTGGGTTTGTCGATTGTTAAAGAATACGTTGAAGCGCATCAAGGAACAATTAATTTAATGAATAATAAAAACGCTAAAACTTGCTTTAGAATTATTTTAAGTAACTTAAAAGGATAAACATTACATGAACACGGCATATCATATTTTATTAGTCGATGATGATACTGATTTGTTGCAGTTACTATCAATGCGTTTGAAAGCCGCTGGATATACGGTTAGAACTGCTCAAAATGGTAAAGAAGCATTAGCTCTCATTCCAGTGGTAAGACCGCATTTGGTAATTACTGATTTGAGAATGGATGGAATGGATGGTTTAACCTTGTTTAAATTCCTCCAACAAAGTAATCCAGCTTTGCCCGTTATTATTTTAACTGCACATGGAACAATTCCTGATGCTGTTGAAGCCGCACATCAAGGCGTTTTTCGATTTCTAACTAAGCCTTTTGATAGCAAAATTTTATTAGAACATATTGCGCAGGCTTTGAAATTAAGTAGTAATTCAAATGATAGAGAAGACAAATCAGAAAAAGAGAAATGGCGAGCTGCAATTATTACTCGAAGTCCGAGTATGGAAGAGTTACTTTCTCAATCAAAATTGGTTGCAGAAAGTGAAGCAAATGTGTTTATTCATGGTGATTCTGGAACGGGTAAAGAACTCTTAGCACAAGCAATTCATTTAGCAAGTCCGCGTGGGAACAAAGCCTTTGTGCCAGTCAATTGTAGTGCAATTCCAGAAACCTTATTTGAATCTGAGTTGTTTGGTCATGTAAAAGGTTCATTTACAGGTGCATTAAAAGATCATCGAGGGTTATTTCAATCTGCGAATTTAGGAACGTTATTTTTAGATGAAATTGGTGATTTACCTTTAACTTTACAAACCAAATTATTAAGAGTTTTACAAGAAAGAAAAATTCGTCCCGTTGGTTCAACCACAGCAGTGGATATTGATGTAAGAATTATTTCTGCAACCCATGTTAATTTAGAAGATCGTTTAAAGAAAGGTTTATTTAGAGAAGATTTGTATTACCGTTTAAATGTGGTTAATTTAGAAATCCCTACATTATCACAACGTCGTGAAGATATTTCTTTATTAGCAAAGTATTTTTTAAATATATTAATTGCAAAAAATCGTAAAAATATCAGTGGGTTTGCGCCAGAAGCCTTAGAACTATTAGTTCACGCAAACTTTCCTGGAAATGTAAGACAACTTTTTAATGTTGTTGAGCAATGTGTCGCTTTATCTTTAACACCCATTATTCCCGCAACTTTAGTGCAAAAGGCTTTACGAGATAAACCAGTTGAAATTTTACCTTTTAATGAAGCACGACAACGTTTTGAAAGAGATTATTTAATTCAAATTCTGCAAATTACGGGCGGAAATGTTGCGCAAGCTGCTCGTTTAGCACAGCGTAATCGAACAGATTTCTATAAATTATTAGAACGTCATAATTTAACACCCGCTTCTTTTAAAACAACTGATGAAGAAAAATGAAACAAAGAGGGGTTGCATTAATTACAGCATTATTGATTGTTGCTTTAGTGGTAATTGTTGCAACGAGTTTATTAGAAAAGCAACATTTTATGATGAGAAGAACTGCAAATCATTTACAACAAGAACAAGCGTATTTGTATGCGTTAGGTGCAGAAAGTTGGGCAATGAAAGTTTTAATGCGAGATCGGCAACAAAATAATGTGGATCATTTGGGTGAAATGTGGGCAAAGCAACTACCGCCCGCTTTTATTTCTGGTGGACAATTAAATGGGAAATTAAATGATGAGCAAGGTAAATTTAATTTAAATAATTTGTTAGATAGTGAAAATAAACCTTCACCAGAAAACATTCAGCGGTTTGAAAAATTATTAAAAAAACTTAATTTACCAACTAATCTTGTCACACAAGTTTTAGATTGGATTGATAATGATTCAACTGTGCAAACGAGTGGTGCAGAAGATAATGAATATGCTTTACAAACACCCTCTTATCGAACAGCAAATACTAGATTTCAAAGTGTTGAGGAACTGCGTTTATTATTAAATATGAAAGAAGAGCATTTTAAAACATTATTACCTCATATTACGGTATTACCAAGTATTACACCGATTAATTTAAATACAACGACTGAAGTTATTTTAAATAGTATGATAGAAAACTTACCCGAAACGGCAGCAAAAACGCTGTTAGAAAAAGCCCATAAAGGTATTTATAAAACGGTTGATGAGTTTCTTAAAGAAAGCGCATTAAATAATTTGAAAGTAGATATGAAAGGATTGGGTGTTGCAAGTGATTATTTTCGTTTAGAAGCAACGGTGAGCATCGGTGAAAACACTATGATATTAGAAAGTTTATTACAACGTGATGGTCAACAAAGCCGCGTTCTTATGCGTAATTTTAGAGGTGAATAATGCAAATTGGAGCGGTGGTGCGTGTAACGGAACAAGCCTGTCAAGCGTGGATTGCGGGTGAAATTTACGAAGGTTTAATTGAAAATTTACCCGCCTTTCAAGGTGATTTAATTATTTTAATTCCAACCACGAAAATTACTTTAAATTACATAAAGATACCAGCGCGTTCATTTCAACAATTGCGTCAAGCTGTGCCCTTTCATTTGGAAGAAAAGTTTGTAGATAATGTAGAAGAACTTCATTTTGCATTAGGTAAGAAAGATAAAGAAGGCGGTATAACAGTTTCTTCTATTCCACATTCGCTAATTAAACAAATACTTTCTCTATTTGAAAAGAAGAAATTACAACCGACAATTCTAATGCCAGATGTGTTAGCAATTCCATATCCTGTTGATGGATGGGCGATTTTATATTTGAATGGATTGGCGTTGGTAAGAACGGGAGAACAAAGTGGTTTTGCGATTGAAGTAGAATTATTGTCTTTTATATTAGAAATGGTATTGAATGAAACATCCAAAAATACACCTAAAATCATTTGGTTATATCAATCTTCGCATTGGAAATGGGATTTGAATTTTCCTAATCTTGTTGAGAAAACTCTTCCAGATCATCCATTAAGTTTATTAGCAAATAATATAGAAAAATCTAAAATAATTAATCTATTGCAAGGCGAATATCGAAAGCAATCACCCATTCAACAATACATAAAACCTTTAATTTTAACCGCTGCATTAGCATTTTCTTTAGGCATTGTTCAAATCGTTGCAATGTTTCAAGAATTACAAACATTACGGCAAACAACCAATGATTTATCACAACAAATTGAAACACTTTATAAAACCACTTTTCCTCAAAGTAAAAAGATCGTAAATCCTCGAGCACAAATGGCAGCAAAATTAAATGAACAAACCAAAACTTCTCATACAAAAGAACCCTTTTTAGAAACATTATTACAATTGCATCAAGCACTCCCAGAAAGTGGTTTTATTTTAAAGAAAATAGAGTTTAAAAACAAAGAATTTATTGCAACTATTGAAGCAAATGATTCAAAGTTATTTGCTACGATTCAAACGCAATTACAATCACAAGGTTGGGAAATTCAACTTAGTGATAAAATAGGTCAATTTCGGATGAAAATCAAATGAATATTCGTGAGAAAGTTATTCTAAGTAGCGGTGGAATTTTATCAATAATATTAATAAGTTATGGTTGGGTTTGGTTGCCTTATCAAGCGGAATTAAAAATTTTGCAAATTCGAAAAATAGAATATCAAAATGATTTGGCGTGGATGCAGCAAGCTGCATTACAATTGAAATCGTCTGAAAAGAATCTTACTACCATTCTTCAACAACGTTTGCAAAATACCGCAATTATTACACAACCCGATAATAAAACATTACATATTAAATTTGAGCAAGTTGATTTTAATAGTTTGATTAAATTATTAGCAGATTTACATCAACAATATAATCTCAGCGCAACCAATATTACAGTCGAAACAAATAATGCAGAAACGGTGAAAGCGCAATTAATTCTTCCTTTGGAGCAATAAAAAACCTCTCACGTTTAAAATGAGAGGTTTTATTTCAATTAGATTACGCTAGCAAAGTCATTTGTTTGCGGATTTTCTTCATTGCACTGTTTTCAATTTGGCGAATGCGTTCCGCAGAAATTTTGTAATGATCGGCTAATTCTTGTAATGTCGTTTTGTTATCATCATCTAACCAACGTTTCTCTAAAATATTTCTACTCCGATCATCTAATTTTTCTACGCTTTGTTGTAATTGTAAATCTCGGCAAGTTTCCCATTCAATTTCCTCAATTAAAACCGCTGGATCATAACGATTATCTTCTAAATAAGCCGAAGGCGAAAAGTTTTGATCATCGTCGTCATCTGCATCGACTGGCATATCAAAGGAAGTATCATAACTACTTAAACGTTTTTCCATTTCTAGGACTTCTTTGGTAGAAACCCCTAAATCTTTTGCAACGGTTTCTACTTCCTTGTGAGAAAGCCATCCTAAGCGTTTTTTGGCGCTTCGTAGATTAAAAAACAATTTGCGTTGTGCTTTAGTCGTTGCAACCTTCACAATTCGCCAGTTCTTTAAAATAAATTCATGGATTTCTGCACGAATCCAATGCACTGCAAATGAAACCAATCTTACACCCACATTTGGATTAAAACGTTTCACTGCTTTCATTAGACCGATGTTACCTTCTTGCACTAAATCTGCAATGGGCAAACCATAGCCGCGATAACCTTGCGCAATATAAAGCACAAAACGCAAGTGAGAAACCACTAATTTACGCGCCGCTTCTAAATCACTTTCATTAAAGAAACGTTCAGCTAATTGGCGTTCTTCGTGCTCAGTGAGCGTTGGAATTGCCCGCACGGTTTGCATATAACGGTCGATACTTTCCTCAGAAATTGAAGGTAACTGATTGATATTCATAGATAATGCTTGAGCCTCTTGCATAACAAAACCTCCATCAAGGTATTTTTTAAGTTTATTTTAGCACTCTTTACGATAGAGTGCTAATTTTTTTATCTAACCTGATAATTATGATATGTTTTTTAGTATTCGCTTATAAATTTAGATGAGAAATTATTGTAATTGCGGCAAAATACGTCAAAGAAAAGAGAAAATAGAGGCGACTGAAATGCTCACGCAAGCAAATTTTGAGAATTGTGAACAAACACAAATTCACGATTTGGGTTACATTCAACCGCACGGCGCGCTTATGGTGGTTGATGAACAATTACATATTATTCAAGTGTCTGATAATGCTGATAAAATTTTAGGTATTTCTCACACGATGTTGCTTGGAAAAAATTTGAGCAAAATCTTTGGACCGACTGCTTTTCCAACTTTGCTTCCTTTGCCAACAGAGGAACAACTTAATTTAATTAATCCTTTGCGTATTCAAAATTTAAATGTTTTCTTATATCGTCAAGGTGAGCAACTCGTTATTGAATTAGAACCCGATACAGAGGAACTTTTAGCAATTCACAATACACAACGGGCGCGTTTGTTATTATCGAGAATGAGGCATTTGCAAAGTATTGAAAATTTAGTTGCTTTTTTAGTCAAAGAAATTAAAGAACTCGCTAATTTTGATCGAGTTTTAGTTTATCGTTTTGATGAACAATGGGATGGTTTAGTCGTTGCTGAAGCAAAGGAAGAGTATTTGCCAAGTTATTTGAATTTGTATTTTCCTTCGCATGATGTTCCTCAACCCGTTAGGTTATTATATGAGATAATTTCTTCTCGTTTAATTGTTAATTCAGATGCTAAACCAGCTTATTTAGTTCCTCAACTTAATCCGATAACAAATCAGCCGCTTGATTTGAGCCTCACGTTATTAAGAGGTGTTCCAAATATTCATTGCAAATATTTAAAAAATATGGGCGTTTCAACGAGTTTAAGTATTCCTTTGCGCACAGAGAAAAATTTGTGGGGTTTAATTGTTTGTCATTCAAAAGAAGTGCTTCACATTTCTTATCAAACGCGCTCTATTTTAGAGCTCTTAGTTCAAGCCGCGTCGATTAATTTAATTGCTTTAAAAGAAAATCAAATTTATCGTGAAATTTTATCATTTAAATCGGTTCGTTCCTATTTGTTTGATATGCTTTCTCGAAGCAATAATAACTTTTTAAATGTTCTAATCAATTATGGTGAATTATTGCTTAAAACAGTAAATGCCGAAGGGGCGGTAGTTTGTTTTGATAATCAAATCGTTTCGTATGGAAAAACACCCACTGAAATTCAAATCAAAAAACTACTAAAATGGTTAAATCCAGAAGTTTATTTTCCTCTATTTTATACCGATAGTTTGCCGCTTTTATATCCTCCCGCGATTGAATTTAAAGAGTCTGGATGTGGTATTATTATGCTTGCATTAAATGATAATTTTAGAGATTGCATTATTTGGTTGCGCCCAGAAATAATTTTTGAAAGATATTGGGGACATAATCCAAGTGCAAAAAAACATCAACTTCTTGATAAACCTGAAATTAATTTACCTTTTGAAAATGGATTGGAATTGTGGAAAGAAGAAGTTAAATTCAAATCAAAACCTTGGACTAAAAATGAAATTAATAATACCAAGGATTTGATTAATTTACGTCATATTGCAGCGAGAAACTTAGCCGAAACTAAATTACAACAACTGATTAAAACTTTACAAACGAAACAAGTTGAATTAGAAATCCAAAACCGCTTAATGCGTGATAATCAACAAGCATTAGAACAAGCTAAAGAACAAGCTGAATCAGCAAATCAAGCAAAAAGCTCATTTCTGGCAAATATGAGCCATGAATTACGCACACCTTTAAATGCGATTTTAGGTTATACACAAATTTTATTAAGAGATCATAGCTTAGAACGTTCATATCACGAAGATATTGCAGTTATTCAACACAGTGGAGAATACCTTTTAAGTTTAATTGAAGATGTATTAGATTTTTCAAAAATTGAAGCGAGAGCAATGGAAATTTATCCACAAAACTTTCAGTTTGAACATTTAGTTGAAAATTTAGTGAAACTTTTTGAAATTCGCGCAAAACAAAAACATTTGAGTTTTCTTTATGAAAAGAGATCAACTTTGCCGCCTATTTTATATGGTGATGAAAAAAGATTACGCCAAATTTTAATTAACTTTTTAGAAAATGCGATTAAGTTTACCGAATATGGTGGTGTTACTTTTAATATTTCTTATGAAAAGGAACAAGTTTGTTTTGAAATTGAGGATACTGGCATTGGTATTCCAATTGAGGAACAAGATAAAATATTTGAACCTTTCTACCAAGTAGGAAATAGTAATTATCGGGCACAAGGAACTGGTTTAGGTTTATCCATTACAAAAAGGCTCGTTGATTTAATGCACGGAGAAATTGTATTTAGAAGTTCTTTTGGGATAGGTACGCATTTCAATATTAAAATCCCATTTCCTTTAGGAACAGCATTAGAAAGCATTGAAAAATCACATCAAGTTGTTGAGGGCTATAAACCTCAATTGAATGGTAAAAAATATCGTATTTTAGCAGTGGATGATCGTTTTGAAAATCTGTCTGTAATCAAGCGTTTATTAGAACCTTTAAATTTTGAAGTGACCACCGTCAATAGTGGAAATATTGCAATTGAACTATTTCAAACATGGCAACCAGATGTTATCTTTATGGATTTGGTGATGCCATATCCCGATGGTTTTGAAACAACGAGAAAAATCAGAACCTTACCTAAGGGTGATTCTGTTATTATTATTGCAATGTCGGCGAGTGTTTTTGAGAAAGATCATAAAAATAGTTTTAATGCGGGTTGTAATGCGTTTGTTAGAAAACCCGTTAAACTTTATGAAATACTCAATATTTTACAAGAGCATTTAAACTTAGAATGGATTTATGAAATAAGTGAGAACGATATTACTAAAAATCTAGCTTTATCAACCAAAGAAGAGTTATCATTTGAACACTTAGAAATCCTCAAAAATATCTCTGAATTAGTTAAAATTGGTGATATTTCTAGCATTAGTAATGAAATACAAGCATTATCTCATCTTTCTCATTTGAAACCTTTAGTGGATGAAATTGATTGTTTAGCAAAGAACTTTGAGATTACTCAATTACGAAATATACTGGCAAATTATTTATGAAAGATTTTTTTAATTTTGTAAATGAATTTCAAAAGAAAAATGAATCTTTTGCGATTGCAACTGTGGTGCAAATAAAAGGCTCTTCTTCTGCAAAACCTGCTGCAAAAGCCGTTATAAATCAAGTAGGTGACGTGATTTATGGTTGGGTTGGGGGAGGTTGTGCTGAAGCAGAGATTCGTGAGGAAGCGTTGAAATGTTTAGGATTAGAAAAAACTGCTTTAATTGATATTCAAATGAATGCAGAAACTTTAAAAGAAGGTATGGCGTGTGGAGGTCAAATGCAAGTATTTATTGAACCTATTTTACCTAAACCAACGTTGTGGATTTTAGGTCATAATCAAATTGCTCAAACACTGTGTAAATTTGCTCATATTTTGGATTTCAAAATACATTTTTATGATAAAGAAATAGATACAGATAGTTTTATAAATGAACAAATTTATCAACAATTAGATCAAATCCTCCCATTGATTAAAAAAAATGATTTTATTGTTATTGCAACTTTGCATATTAACGATAGTGAAACATTAAAGCAAATATTAACCACTCAAGCACATTACATTGCGGTAATTGCGAGTAGAAAACGCGCTAAATTGCTATTAGAAACTTGTGAAGAAAAAGATTTATCTCGGATTTCTGCGCCTGCGGGTTTAGATTTAGGTTCGCAAACTCCAGAAGAAATTGCTTTATCAATTATCAGTGAAATTGTAGTATTTCAACGTAAAAACTTTCTCAAAAACTCCCTTTCTCAACTAAAGTAATTTTCAATGAAATTGACAGCCTCTCAATTACCACGTCCAAATGAATTAGCCCTTCAACATAGCCAATTTTTAAAACAATATATCGTTGAGCAAATCGATAGTGCTGGTGGCGCAATTTCTTTTGAAAAATTTATGCAACTTGCTTTATATGCACCTAATTTAGGATATTACAGTGCAGATTTGAGGAAATTTGGAGAAACGGGTGATTTCATTACTGCTCCAGAATTGTCGCCTTTATTTTCCCAATGTTTAGCCCATCAATGTATCCAACTTTTTGAAAATGCTGATATTTTAGAATTTGGGGCGGGCAGTGGAGAAATGGCTCTGGATATTTTAAATGAATTACAACACTTAAATAAATTACCTAAACATTACTATATTTTAGAAATTAGTGAAACCTTAAAACAACGCCAACAAGAAAAATTACAATCTTTTAAAGAAATAGTTGTTTGGTTAGAGCATTTACCAGAACAATTTGAAGGAGTCATTTTAGCAAATGAAGTTTTAGATGCAATGCCCGTGAGAAGGTTTTATATTGATGAACATAAAGAAATAAAAGAATGGGTTGTAATTTTTAAAGAAAATAAGTTTGAATGGATATTACAACCTGCGGATGAAATATTAAAAGAAACGGTTAAAAATTTAAATCAAAATTTCCCTGTAAATTATTCCTCTGAAATCAATTTATTTCTAAATCCTTGGATTCAAAGCCTTGGAGAAATGCTTAAAAAGGGAGCAATTCTTTTAATTGATTACGGATTTCCTCGCCGAGAATACTATCATCCTCAACGCGATCAAGGAACGCTAATGTGTCACTATCGACATTACGCGCATGGCGATCCGTTGCTCTATGTGGGATTACAAGATATTACCGCTCATGTTGATTTCACAGCCATTGCAAAAGCGGCTCAACAAGCGGGTTTAGATTTAATCGGGTACACTTCTCAAGGAGATTTTTTATTGCAAGGTGGTTTATTAAATTTAATGACTAATTTTGAAGAACTTCCTATGCAAGAACGCTTAAAATTTGCTCAACAAATTAAACAACTTACTTTACCTCATGAAATGGGCGAGTTGTTTAAGGTCATTGGATTAAGCAAAAACTTAAATATCCAATTACCCGCCTTTAGAAATGATCGTTCTTTTATATTGTAATTTAACTTGATTTCAACCAATTGAGCAATGAATCTAAATCACCGAGCAATTGATTTGGATTAGTAGTAGATGAAGACGTTGGTTTTAAGGTTTCTCCATTGATTGCAACGTCACTATCAAATTGATAGAAAATTTCTCCCAACGAATCACAAGATAAATGCACTTGTAAGAAACGTTTTTCATTTGCCATACGTTGCAAAATTTCCATCGATAAAGTGGGAAGAACGCTTTGAGTTAAGATATGATCAATATTTCTCGCACCGCTATCGACTTCTGTGCAACGCCATGTAATTGCATCAATAATGCTCTCATCATAACTAAACATTGCCCGATGATTTTCTAAAAAACGTTTTCCTAATTTATCTAATTTCAAACGCACAATGTCTCGGATTTGATTGTCACCTAAAGGATGATAAGGAATTAAAACCATTCTTCCTAAAAAAGCGGGTTTGAAATGTTTGAGCAACTCTTGTTTCAACGCCTCTTGCAATATATCTGCTTGAACCGATTGCTGACGGGTTTGAAACATAATGGTATCTGTACCCAAATTAGTGGTGAGCAAAATTAAAGTATTTTTGAAATCAACCACCACGCCATCACCGTCTTCTAATGTTCCTTTGTCAAACACTTGATAAAAGATTTCTAAAACATCTGGATGCGCTTTTTCAATTTCATCTAATAAAACCACCGAATAAGGATTTCTCCGCACTGCTTCAGTTAAAACACCGCCTTTGCCATAACCAACATATCCAGGCGGTGCACCTTTTAAGGAAGAAACGGTGTAAGATTCTTGATATTCTGACATATTAATAGTGATTAAATTTCTTTCACCACCATATAACAACTCAGCTAAAGTCACAGCGGTTTCTGTTTTACCAACACCGCTCGGTCCCGCTAAAAGAAAAACCCCGACTGGCTTTTGAGGATCATCTAAACTCGCATGATACGTTTGAACTCGACGACTTAACGTATCCAAAGCGGTATTTTGACCCACAATTCGTTCTGCCATTTTTTCTTTTATATTCAAGATGATATTAATTTCATCAGTGAGCATTTTACCGACTGGAATGCCTGTCCACGCAGAAATAATTTTTGCGACAATTTGCGCATCCACACACAAAGGAATCATTTGATCATTAGAGTGTAATTCGCTCAAATTATTTTTTAATTCTTCTAATTCATGGAGTATTTTATCGGTTGATTTTTTGGCAGCTTTTTCTTCCAAAGCATGAATTTTTTTAACTAAAGCAAGTTCTTCTTTCCATCGGGTTTCTAAATTGGTTTGTAATTTTTGAACATTTTCTATTTCTGAAGTGATTTCTGAGATACGAGTTTGGTGATTTCTACCGGTTGCTTGTTCGCGGTTTAATAAACGTAATTCTTCGGTCATTAATTCGAGGCGACGACGAGCGGCTTCGATGACGGGCGGTTCGCTATTTTGTGCCAAATTGACGCGGGCGCACGCGGTGTCGAGCACGCTGACGGCTTTGTCGGGCAATTGGCGATCGGCGATGTGGCGATGCGATAAACGCACTGCCTCGCGCACAGCTTCTTCTAAAATCAACACGTTATGGTGATTTTCTAATTTTGCAACCACCGATCTCAACATAAAAATTGCGGTTTCTTCGTCGGGTTCGGGGACTTTCACGACTTGAAATCTCCGCGTTAAAGCGGGGTCTTTTTCGAAATATTTTTTGTATTCGCCCCAAGTTGTGGCGGCAATCGTGCGCAATTCTCCGCGTGCGAGTGCGGGTTTTAGCAAATTTGCGG
This sequence comes from Thiomargarita sp., assembly GCA_020718845.1. Lineage (GTDB taxonomy): Bacteria > Pseudomonadota > Gammaproteobacteria > Beggiatoales > Beggiatoaceae > DYRG01. The sequence continues at coordinate 187,937 of DYRG01000001.1, read as the reverse complement.
CATCACCTTGACCCGCCGATCCGCCTGCGCCGATCAAAGTGTGCGCTTCGTCGATGAATAAAATAATCGGTCGAGGCGATCCTTTGATTTCGTTAATGATTGATTTTAAACGATTTTCAAATTCACCTTTGACACCCGCTCCCGCTTGCAATAACCCTAAATCCAATGCACGAACCGAAATATTGCGTAACGCAGGCGGCACGTCGCCTTTGGCAATTCGGAGCGCAAAACCCTCCACAACGGCGGTTTTTCCAACGCCCGCATCGCCAGTTAAAATTGGGTTATTTTGTCGCCGACGGGTTAAAATATCGATAATTTGGCGAATTTCATTATCTCGACCTTCAATCGCATCGATTTTTCCTAAGCGTGCTTCTTCCGTCAAATCGACGGTAAATTGCTCTAAAGAAGGCGTATTTGAATTAACTTTTGCAGTGGTTTCTGAGGATTTCATATCCTGTTTGAATTGAGAAGAAATTTCCTCTGCGGATTGCTTAATTAAATCTCGAATATCATTGCGAAGAAACTCACGAGAAATTTTGCTTAAACAAGGCACGGCTTCTAATAAAATCCCTCGTAACGTATCGTGATCAATTAAACCTTGCAAAATCGCACCCGAACGCACATTATCTGCATTAAAATTTAAAGAAGAAATTAACCATGCTTCTTTCAATAATGATAAAATATAAGGTGACATGGTGGGTGTACGGGAATTTCCCCGTTTGAATTTATCTAACGATTGATTTAATTCACGATTTAAACGAGATAATTCAACATCATAGTAACGTAAAATACGCCGAATATCGGTATCGGGTTGTTCTAATAATTTAATGAGCAAATGTTCAATTTCTACGCTATAGTGATTTTGTGAAACACATAATTCGGCGGCTAATTCAAACGCCCGACGACAAGTGGTATTTAATTTGCCAATTAGTGGTTTTAGTTCTAAACTCATTGCAAAATTCCTCAAAATAGTTAAATATGCCCGCATTTGAATTTGCTGCGCTCGACGCACAAGGTAACACGAAAAAAGGCGTTTTAGAAGGCGATACCGCTCGCCACATTCGCCAAAAATTACGCGACCAAGGTTTAACACCTTTGAAAGTCGACGCGGTGTTACAACCGATTTCTCGCAAAAGAAAATCGCAACGTTTTAGCATTAAAACCGCTGATTTAGCATTAATAACTCGACAATTAGCAACCTTAAGTCGCGCAGGTTTGGCGGTAGAAACGGCATTACAAGCGATTGCAGATCAAGCAGAGAAACCAGCAATTAAAAGTTTATTGGTAGCCGTGCGAGCAAGAGTGACTGAAGGTCATAGTTTGGCGGCAAGTTTAACGGATTTCCCAAATGTATTTCCAGAATTATATCGTGCAACGGTTGCTGCGGGAGAACAAGCAGGGCATTTGGATGCGGTTTTAGAACGTTTAGCAGACTATGTAGAAAACCGCCAACAATTACGTCAAAAAACCTTAATGGCGTTGTTTTATCCATTGCTTTTAACATCGGTTGCATTATTAGTGGTGATTGGTTTATTAACTTATGTTGTTCCGCAAGTTGTTCAAGTCTTTGCGCATCAAAAACAACAATTACCCCTTTTAACTACTATTTTGATTTCAATTAGCGACTTTTTAAAAAATAACGCATTGTATTTATTGATTTTTTTTATATCGCTTATTTTAACAATTTCATGGTTAATGAAAGACGAAAGAGTTAAAAGAAAATGGCATCAGGTTTTGTTAAAATTACCGATTTTAGGACATTTAGAACAACATTTAAATTCTGCACGTTTTACTCGAACTTTAAGTATTTTAACTGCGGGCGGCGTTCCAGTATTAGATGCTTTAAAAATAACTGCGCAAGTGATGGCTAATCGTCCTATGCGTTTAGCGGTTTTAAATGCGAGTGAAAAAGTCCGCGAAGGAGAGAGTTTATATCAGGCTTTAAATCGGAGCAAGTTGTTTCCTCCGTTGACATTGCATTTGATTGCATCGGGTGAAGCTGGCGGTAATTTATCAGATATGTTAGAACGCGCAGCAATCAATCAAGAAAGAGAAATAGAAACGCGCATAGGAATGTTAGTCGGTTTATTTGAACCGATTTTAATTTTAGTGATGGGTGGCATTGTTTTAACTATCGTTTTAGCGGTATTAATGCCAATTTTTGAATTAAATCAACTGGTTAAATAATTTTATGGAACAAACGATTGTTTTTGATAGCGACCTCATTAAACGTTACGACAAATCAGGTCCACGTTACACTTCTTATCCAACCGCCGTGCAATTTCATGAAGGTTTTAATGAAGAAACTTATAAAGAATATGCACTAAAAAGTAATGAACAAAAATCGCCGATTTCTTTATATTTTCATATCCCATTTTGTGATACTGTTTGTTATTATTGTGCGTGTAACAAAGTGGTCACAAAAGATCGTAATTTAAGCCCACCTTATTTGCAACGTTTGTTTCGTGAAATTGAATTACAAGGCGCGTTATTTGATAAAAATCGTCAAGTCAATCAATTACATTGGGGTGGCGGCACACCGACTTTCTTAAATCATAATCAAATCAATGAGTTAATGAATAAAACCCGTGAACATTTTCATTTATTAGAGGATGATTCGGGTGAATATTCAATTGAAATTGATCCGAGAGAAGCCAATGAAGAAACCGTTGCATTGTTGAGAAAACAAGGTTTCAATCGGATGAGTTTAGGCGTGCAAGATTTTGAGCCACAAGTTCAAAAAGCCGTGAATAGAATTCAAAGCGAAGCAGAAACTTTTTTAGTGATGAATGCGGCAAGAAACGAAGGTTTCAAATCGATTAGTATTGATTTGATTTATGGATTGCCATTTCAAAACACCGCTTCATTTCTGAGAACCTTAGAAAAGATCATTGCAGCGTCGCCCGATCGGATTTCAATTTTCAATTATGCGCATTTGCCAACTTTGTTTAAACCACAACGTCGAATTGCAGAGCATGATTTGCCTTCTCCCGCAGAGAAACTCAGCATTTTACAGCACGCCATTCAAACCTTAACAACGTCGGGTTATGTGTATATTGGAATGGATCATTTTGCGAAACCTAATGATGAATTAGCCATTGCGCAAAGAAATCGCACTTTATATCGTAACTTCCAAGGATATGCAACCCACGCGGATTGTGATTTGATCGGGATGGGTTCAACGTCGATAGGAAAGGTAGGAAATAGTTATAGTCAAAACTTAAAACTTCTTCCTGAATATTATGCAGCGATTGATGCAAATAAATTAGCCGTTTTTAGAGGCGTTGCATTAACGGACGATGATGTTTTACGCCGCGATGTGATTACACAATTGATTTGTCATTTTTATTTGTCGATTCCAGCGATTGAAGCAAAGTATCATATTAATTTTATTGACTATTTTGGAAATGCTTGGACTGGATTAGCGCAATTTCAAATCGATGGTTTGTTAAAATATAATGAACAAAGCATTGAAGTTTTACCAGTAGGAAAATTGATGATTCGCAACATTTGTATGTTGTTTGATCGTTATTTAGAAGAATCTACGCATCAACGTTTTTCAAAGGTGTTATAACATGAAACGCTGGTTATTTATTTTAGTATTTCTTTCACCTATAGTATTTGCTGCGCCTCAAGCAGAAGAAGAGGACGAGGAAGATTGTGAGGTTCTCATTGAGCAAAATAACAAATTAGCCGCAGAGAATCAACATTTGCGAAAAGAATTAAATGCGGCAAAGAAACTTATCGAAGAAATGAAAGGACAACTCGATAAAGTCCTCACATTACAAAACCAAGTTCTCGATAGTTTGGAAAAACATCAATCTCAAAAGTAACTTAATAAAAATAGATGAATGTAAATGTTTATCTATTTTTTTCAAAAAAAGGATTTTTATGATTAAAAAAGGCTTTATAATCAATGCTTTATTTTTGTTATCATTAATGGCGACGGCTGCTGATGATCATAAAAAAGTTAAACCAGCGATGACTGTGACGACTGCGACAGTTTCAAAAGCTGATTGGGCGACGACCATTGAAACGCAAGGCGCGATCACGGCGTGGCAGGAAGCGATTGTGAGTGCTCGAGTGGCGGGGTTGCCGATTGCGGAAATTGTCGTGAATGTCGGCGATCAGGTCAAAAAAGGTGACGTTTTGGCGGTGTTTGATGATCGGACGGTGCGCGCAGAAATCGCCCAATCCGAAGCGACCATCGCCCAAAATACCGCCAGTTTGAAACAAGCAGCGGCAAATAGTCAGCGTGCGGTTCAATTGAAAAAATCCAATCTAATCAGCGATCAAGACGAATTAAACGCCACCACCCAAGCTAAAACCACGTCTGCGCAAAAAGCCGTTGCGGAAGCGGGATTGGCTAATTTAAAAATTCGCCTCGAACACACGCGGATTGTCGCGCCCGATGACGGCGTGATCACCGCACAAACCGTGATGTTGGGGCAAGTTCCCGCGCTCGGAGCGGAGTTATTTCGTTTGATTCGCCGAAATCGTTTGGAATGGCGCGCAGAATTGACCGCTCAACAACTCGCTCAACTCAATGTCGGCATGAATGCACAAGTTATTTTATCAGATAATTCAATTATTTATGGAAAGATTCGCCAAATTGCGCCTGCTCTCGATGCGAATTCTCGATTGGGGATTGCGTACGTTGATTTGCAAGCGGAAAGCGCGGCGAAAGCGGGAATGTTTGCGAATGGGCGCATCGATATTCAACAATCATCCGTGTTAATTGTGCCTTCTGAAAGCGTGGTGATTCGAGATGGACGTAGCTCATTGTTTTTATTGAAAGAAAATAATCGCGTTCAACAATTATCCGTCGATACGGGTCGTCGCCAAGGTAATTTTATTGAGATATTACAAGGCGTTAACGAAAATGATCCCATCATTGTTCGCGGCGCAGGTTTTCTCAACGATGGCGATCTGGTTAACATCATTGCTCAATAAATTAATGTAATTTCACGGCGTGAATCTCAAAACTATTTTGAGCATTAGAAATAATATTTTGACAAATGTCATCAATGGGTAAATCATTAGGATCATCACCAAACGGGTCTTCAATTTCCACGCCGATTTCCTCAATCCCAATTAGAGCATAAGAAATAAATATCGTAATTAAAATGCTCCATGTATTAAAATAATTTACCAAAGGCAAAGAAATCGTTGCGCAAAACAAATATAAGAAACGTTTGGTGTGCAAAACATAAGCAACTGGTAAAGGCGTGTTTTTAATTCGTTCGCATGAACCTAAGCAATTGATATATTCATTTAAGCAAGTATTTATTAAATTTCCGGCTTCTTTTGTAATGGCATTTTCTTTATAACCCCTATTAATTTATTTGACTAAAAGTCCATGCAATGCAATAGGATAATTTTGAGCATTTTCAAGAAGTTGTATTTCATCCGATGTGATAAATTTTTCAATCTCTTTCAAATCTCGTTGATCGCGGAGTTTCTGTTTAATTAAAATCGGTAATGCACTAATTAAATGCGTAATTTTTTCTTGAATTGCTCGCGTTTTAGGATCGTGATTTCCTACATAACCCAAAATCGCTGAAATCAAAGCATAACTTGAATTGACAATCCCGCCCCACATTCTGCGTCCTTCCCAATAACGATCATAAGCGGTGTTAGTTCTAAACACTAATAACAAACCTAAGGCAACGCCTACAATTGTCCAAGGTACTGAATTTACATCAATTTTTATTATAAAACGATTCATTAAAACAACAATAGATGCAATCCCTCCTAATAAAATTAATCTTGGCATTATGGTCGGGAGAATTGAACCGTGTAGACCAAATAAAAGTTTCTTCCAGTTTTTATTATCATAATTAATCATGTTGTTTTCCTTAATCGAAGCAGTGAAAAAGCTAATTATAATCGACTTGAAAAAGCAACACTCAACAAAAATGCCTGACAAACGGCTCGTAATTGTGAATAATATAAAGTTTTATTTCGCAAGTTCGACTTGCATTTTGAAGGATTTTTATGAATACAGATTTTCCGCGTATCAATCGCTTGCCGCCGTATGTGTTTGCGATTGTGAAGAAATTAACCGCTGAAGCGCGCGCTCGTGGCGAAGATATTATCGATTTCGGAATGGGCAATCCCGATCAGCCCGCGCCGTCGCATATCATTGAAAAACTTGTCGAAACTGCCCGAAAACCCACCACTCATCGATATTCAAATTCGAAAGGTGTGCCGCGTTTGCGTCGTGCAATGGCGAATTGGTATAAAACGCGCTATGACGTTGATTTAGATATAGAAACTGAAATAATTAATACCATTGGTTCAAAAGAGGGTTTATCGCATTTGGCATTGGCGACGACGGGACCTGGCGATGTGGTTTTAGTGCCCAATCCCGCGTATCCCATTCATCCGTATGGATTTATTATTGCGGGTGCGGATGTGCGTCACGTTCCTTTAACGCCAAACGTGGATTTCTTTGAGGAACTCGTCAAAGCAATTAAAGAATCGTGGCCCAAACCTAAAATGTTGGTGATTAGTTTTCCCGCAAATCCCACGACCCAATGCGTTGAATTAGATTTTTTTGAGAAAGTGGTTGCAATTGCAAAAGAATATGGCATTTGGGTAATTCACGATTTAGCGTATGCGGATTTGGTATTTGATGGGTATGTTGCACCGTCGATTTTACAAATAGAAGGCGCAAAAGACGTTGCAGTAGAAAGTTTCACGCTTTCTAAAAGTTACAATATGCCGGGTTGGCGGGTTGGTTTTATGGTAGGAAATAAAACGTTAATTGGCGCATTGGCGAAAATCAAATCATACTTAGATTACGGAACATTTACGCCGATTCAAGTTGGGGCAATTGCCGCGCTCGAAGGCGATCAAAGCTGCGTTTCAGAAATCTGTGAAATGTATCAACAACGCCGCGACGTGTTGTGTGACGGTTTAAATTCAGCGGGTTGGAACATTGAGAAACCCAAAGCAACGATGTTTGTATGGGCGAAAATCCCAGAACAGTTTCAAAGCATGGGATCATTAGAATTCACCAAACTATTACTTTCCGAAGCAAAAGTGGCGGTTTCACCTGGGATTGGATTTGGAATGTATGGCGATGATCATGTGCGTTTCTCGTTGATTGAAAATCCCCATAGAACACGTCAAGCCGTTCGTGGTATCAAAAACTTACTGAAAAAGGGTTAGAACATGAAACCAGTTAAAATCGGAATTTTAGGATTAGGAACGGTCGGTGGAGGCGTGGTAAATGTATTGCAACGCAACGCCTCAGAAATCGCTCGACGTGCGGGACGTGGCATTCAAGTCACCCACGCATCGGTGCGAAATTTAAGCAAAAAACGCCTGTGCAGCACGGCTGGAATCGTTTTATCTGAACGCCCGATGGATGTCGTCAATAATTCCGACCTTGAAATCGTGGTGGAATTAATCGGCGGCACAACGCGAGCGCGCGAACTCGTTTTGAAAGCGATTGCGAACGGCAAACACGTCGTCACCGCCAACAAAGCCTTAATCGCGTTGCACGGCAATGAAATCTTCGAAGAAGCCCAAAAACAAGGGGTTATCGTCGCGTTCGAAGCGGCAGTCGCGGGCGGTATTCCGATCATTAAAGCGATTCGTGAAGGATTAAGTGGTAATCGAATCAATTGGTTAGCGGGGATCATTAACGGCACGACTAATTTTATTTTAACGGAAATGCGTGAAAAAGGTCGTGAATTCAATGATGTATTAAAAGAAGCCCAAGCGTTAGGTTATGCGGAAGCCGATCCGACTTTTGACGTGGAAGGCATTGATGCGGCTCATAAATTAACCATTTTGACCGCGATTGCGTTTGGTGTGCCGTTGAATTTCGACGCGGCGTACACTGAAGGCATCACCAAAATCGACCGCGAAGACGTTCAATATGCAGAACAATTTGGCTATCGAATCAAACACTTAGGGTTTGCTCGTTGTTCGAGTAAAGGCGTAGAAATTCGTGTTCATCCAACTTTAATTCCACAATCACGTTTAATCGCCAACGTGAATGGCGTGATGAATGCGGTGGTGGTGAATGGCGATGCGGTGGGTTCGACGTTGTTTTACGGGGCGGGCGCGGGTTCTGAACCGACCGCGAGTTCGGTGGTGTCTGATTTGGTGGACGTGGTGAGAAGTTTAACCGTTGATCCAGAGAACCGTGTGCCGCATTTAGCATTTCAACCCGATGCAATTCATCAAAAAAGCAAATTTCTCGCAATTGAGGAAATTGAAACCGGATTTTATTTGCGCATGAAAGCCAATGATCAAACGGGAGTTTTAGCAAAAATCGCCACGATTTTGAGTGAAGCTGGGATTAGTATCGACGCGGTTTCTCAAAAACCTCCAATGGTAGAAAATGCGAAACAAAATACCATTGCAATTTTAACGCATCGTGTTCAAGAACAACAAATGAATCTGGCGATTAAACGGATCGAAAATCTTCCCGAAATTATTGGCAAATTAACCCGCATTCGCGTTGAAAATTTGATTTAATTTTTTTTGAGAAACCCTCGTTTCTGTGTTCGGGCATGGGAACGAGGTTAATTTTTGCAGTGCAAAAAAAGACTTGTCAAAAATTGTTGTATGTAGGTACACTTGACGGGTGTTTGTGGTTTTTTTGTCTTATAAAAATGGAGTTATGATGGCTACGCGAGTAAGTGTTGAAGATTGTTTGATCCCTGTGGACAACCGCTTTAATTTGGTGCTGTTGGGCACAAAACGGGCGCGCCAATTGGCGTTGGGTGCGAAATCCCATCTGCCAGAAGAAAAAGATAAGCCCACCGTGTTGGCGTTGCGAGAAATTGCAACGGGCGCGGTGTCGATTGAATTTATTAAAAAACAAGACATCTAACAAATGGACGTTGATCATTGTTTTGAACATGATGAGTCGTTGGTTTTAATCCGTGAGTTGGTCGCGCAGATTAAAACCTATTTGTCTGCGCCAGAAATCAACCGCGTGGTGCTGGCATTCAAATTAAGCGAACAAGCGCATCGACATCAGCGTCGTAAAAGCGGAGAACCTTATATTATTCATCCGATTGCGGTCGCAACGATTTTGGCACAAATGCACCTCGATTGCGAAACGATCATGGCGGCGTTGCTGCATGACGTGATTGAAGATACTGACTATGAAAAAGATTATTTAAATCAAGAGTTTGGAAAAGCCGTTGCGGAAATGGTCGACGGGGTGAGTAAATTACACAACTTGAACGACAAATCGAAAACTGAAAAAACAACATCCAAAAAAGAAGTCGCCGCCGCAAGTTTTCATAAAATGATGTTAGCGGTGACGCGCGATATTCGGGTGATTATCATCAAGTTAGCGGATCGGCTGCACAATATGCGCACGCAATGGTTTATGAGTGTCAGCACGCGTCGTCGTAAAGCACGGGAAACCTTAGATATTTATGCGCCGATTGCCGATCGTTTGGGATTGGGGCGAATGCGCGATGAATTGATTGAGTTGGGTTTTAGCGGCTATTACCCTTTTAGAAGTCGGGTGATTCGACATCATTTGCAGCAATATCATGAATCTCATTCTAAAGCAATTCAACAATTAGAACTTCAATTAAATCAATGGCTTGAAAAACATCATGTGATTTCAGCGGTTAAATTCATTCCTCAGCAAAATTATAATATATACAAAGAGTTACGCAAAACTTTTAAAGATACTAAAGATTCGGTTACTTTTCGAATTATTGTGAAGGATGCGGACAATTGTTATCGAGCGTTGGGGGTAATTCATCAACTTTACCAACCCAAAACCGCCCAAAGCGTCACCGATCACATCGCCATTCCCAACGCCAATCAAAGCCAAGCCTTGCATTCGACGGTCGTGGGTTCAAAAGATTTTAAATTCATTAATATTCAAATATGTACATGGGAAATGTGGGCGTTCACTGAATTTGGAATTACAGTCAGCGAATCTCATAAAAATACTCATGAATGGGTGCGTAATGTGTTGTCTTTATTGAATAATACGTCGAATTCTTTAGATTTTTTTGAACACATCAAAGCCGATTTACAACCCAATGAAATTTGCATTTTTACGTCGAAACACGAAATCTTTACTTTGCCAAAAGGCGCGACAATCGTGGATTTTGCGTATGCGTTGCACAGTGATTTGGGCGATCATTTGGTGAATGCGAAAATCGACGGCAATGACGTAAGTTCTTTAAATACCATTTTAGAAAGCGGGCAACGTGTTGAATTAATTACTAATCCAGAAGCAACACCTTGTCCCGAATGGCTGAATTTTGCCGTGACGGGACGCGCACGTAGCCACATTTTAAAATTCCTCAAAAAACTCAACCGAGAACAGGCAATTGTTTTAGGGCATCGTTTGTTAGATCACGAATTAAACCGATTTGGGAAAACCTTTGATTTACTTAATGAATCTGCATTGAATGGGTTGTTGAGCACTTTTAAATGTAAAACGCGCGAGGATTTGTTGGTGGACATTGGATTGGGCGATCATTTGGCGTTTTTAGTCGCGCAGCAATTGGAATTGAAACCGCTTGCGCCTTCTTGTGAGGAATCCACTAAACCTCTGGCGATTCGCGGCACAGAAGGCATGGTGCTGCACTTTGCGAAATGTTGCCAACCGATTCCTCAAGACCCAATTATGGGTTTTATTAGCGCGGGAAAAGGGATTTTAGTTCACACCCAGAAATGCCCGACATTAGCCAAACAACGACAACTTCATCCTGAAAATTGTTTGCGTTTGAATTGGGAAGAAAATCTTCAACAAACATTTGAAGTTGAAATCCGCGTTGAACTAATGAATATCCCTGGTGCATTAGCGAGCGTTTCTCAAGAATTAGCCGAGCGAAACATTAACATCGAAACATTAAGTTTGGTTCGTAAAGACGGCGCAAGCCCCGAATTAAAACTCAATATCGCCGTCCACAACCGCAAAGAATTAGCCACTGCTATGCGTGCAATTTACCGCACTTCTGTTGTCCACAAAGTCTATCGTCATCGCAATCTTGTTTGAAGATCAATAAACCTGACAGGTTTTAAAAACCTGTCAGGTTTGCTTTTTTTTTTAAATACTTTCTAAGCAATAATGATAAGTTTGCAAATTCAATTCAAAGGTTTCATTTAATTGACGATTGCTCTCGCCGTAGAAATGTCCAATATCGTTGTGAATTTGCTCAATGAAATGCGCATTATAACGTCTAAACAATGGCTTTTTATCTAATTTTTGAATTAAATCAAAGAGTTTTTTTGTAATATTTGGAAAAGGTGGCGTGACTGGAAACAAAGAATCATTGCCATGCCAACGATTGACTTTTCTTTTCAATAAAATGGTCGCATCACACAAAGATTGATTCACTTTTTCTTCAAAGGGAAAGGATATTTTAGAATCAATGCCCATGAAATTCGCTAATTCCTCTAAAAATGCTTGCGGATGAAATCTAAATTTTTCGTATGGAATGATTTTAATGTTCTCTTTTCCAAACAATTTTGCGTAATAATTCGCCAATTTATGATATTTCAAATTATCCAATCTAAACAAGGGGATACGACCTTCTTGTGGTGGAAATAGATATTCTTTTAAGGTACAAATTCCACCCATTTTAATGTATTGTTTGTAATTAGATAAAATGGCTTCGGGTTGATGCCGAATCATAATTAAAATCTTTGCTTCGGGAAATACCTTTTTTAAATGATCAGCAATTTCTTTGCTATCGTATCCACCCGAATGTGGATTCCCCGACAAACGTTCTGCAGAAATCACGGGAATTAAATTTTTTTGTAATGCTTGCTCTATTTTTGGATAAAAGAATTCTTGAGCAATTTTTGGATCAAAATCAAATCCATGTGGTGACATTAAGTTTTCCCACAAATCTTCATGTTTTCCAATAAAATCAATTTGAGGATGTTGAGGAAAATAATATTGTTGTAACCATGTCGTTGCGGTTTTATGATAACCAATATGAATTAATAATTCATTGTTTTTATTTATAAAATTTATTTTAGGCTGCTGTGATTTTGAGTCCACGAAATAAAAATGTTCGGGATCGCACGCACCGCATTTACCTTCAGAAATCCAAAGACTTTTATTATCTTTTTTTAAAGCGTTGTAACGTTCTGGATTACGAAATTTGAGAATTTTAGCGGGATTTCCGCCCACTATTGCTAAGGGAGGAACATCTTTAACAACCACGCTGCCCATTGCAATCACTGCACCTTCGCCAACAGTTACGCCGCCGCGAATAATTGAATTGCGCCCAATCCAAACGTTGTCTTCAATAACAATGGGTTTACGGATTCTCGCGTGATCGTAAGGCAATAATTCGCCTTCATAGTTATGATCGATGCTCCACAATACGCAATGATAAGAAATCACGACATTATTACCAATTTTCAAACCACCAGCGGCTTGAATTTCGGTATCTTTTCCAATGTGGATATTATTACCTAATTGCATATTTTCTGGCATATCAATAATGCACGACGGATGAATGCAAATTTGTTTTTCCATATTTTTTTCTCAAAAATTTGAAATAAAAAAAGGGAGATTGCTCTCCCCTTTTTAGGTTTTAAGTAAAGAATCAGTTAAGATTAATTACCGTTGCCACCACCTTTACGAACCATTGGGATACTAGTGACTTCGCCAGTAGTCTTATTGATGGTTTGGACAACGCCTTGAACGTTTTCATTGCCGCCTTGGAAAGTAAAGGTAGCAGAGTAACGTCCGCCGCCAGTAACGGTGGCTAATTGAGATGTTGCGTTGATAACTAACATGGATTTAGCAGAAACTTCTCCAGCTGCTTGGTAAGATTTACCTGTTACACCATACACAGGCAAAGTGCTACCCGAAGGTGGAGCGGTAAGCGCCGTAACTTTGGGAAGCACAGCGGTTGCGGCAGTGCTACCACCAACACCATCTGTGGCGAGTCTTACAGTAAAGGGCATCTTCGCATCGCTGAAATTGGAAAGCAAGATACGCGTAGTGAAAGCAGCAGAAGCGGTGATGTAAGGGGCTTCTAACTCCGCGCCGTTACGAATAATCTTACCCGCAGTACCTTCTTTCGGCGTGTAGGGTTTATAATTCGTCTTAGGTTGCGGAGAGAATTTCACCAAGAACGCATTATCAGTTGCGGCAATTTCAGTGCCTGAAGTGCTTACTGTACCTGTTGTGTTGGTGATATCTAAACAAATTCTACCTACAGAATTGCCCGTAACATTCAGGGCGGTACCGAGATAATCCATAGTAAGGCTAGCGGTGTAATCACCCACAGTTGCACTGGATGGGAGTTCCACAATGCTTGAAATCATGTTAGCCGCAGTGGTAGCACAACTTGCAGCATTGGTAACATAAACACGACCTTTGTTAGCGGCGATGGTAGAGAAATCACCCGTGATGTCTAATTTTGAACCTGACCCTAAGATCGTGGCAATACTTGATATCACAGTACCAGTCACATCTTTGATGCCATCGGTGGTCTTAATATCAAGCAAGCCAATCACACCCGCTGTTTTAGTGCTGCCATTATCTCCTAATTTAAACTCTTTGAAGAGAGCTGCTACTTCGGATGTTGCATCTCTAGCTGTTAATGTGTAAGACAATGCGGGTGCAAAGTTGATTACTGGGACATTAAGTTTTTTGGCAGCTGGAGTGCTCTTTGGATCGCCCAAGGGATAAGAAGCACTAACGTTGTTGGTATGCAAGCTGTAACTCATGGTAACGGGTTTAGTTGTATCAATTACCTTGAGTTGACTAATATAAAAACCAATCCGACAACCCGCCAAAACGTGAGTTCCTTCTGTGCCTGTCGCACCTGTTGCTCTAGTTCCACCTTCAGTGAGGGCAAAGATTGCAGTGCTTGTGCCTGATGCTGTTGCTGATAATTTAATACCATCTGTTCCAATCAAACCTAAGCTGCTAGTGGCTGTAGGACAGTTACTGGTAGTAGGAGTAGAGTATGTTACAAAAGTATGTCCGCCAGGATTTGTTGCAGTAGCACTCCCCCCCGTCGTTGCATATAACCCACCTCCAGGCGAGTAACCTGCAGAGGTCATCCCAATTCCGAACGTACCGTAATTTGGTGTTGGATTAGCTCCAGCTGTCACTCCCATGCCGATAAAACTACTTGCATCTGTGGTTTCTTGAGTGCCAACCCCACCTAACTGAATAGTTGCAGCCGTGGTAATAGTCGCGTTACTAAAGTCAACACGAACATAACTGGTTTTACCCGCAAAAACAGCAGTATCTGTATCAGGGAGTTCACCTGCACCTAACTTTGTGACGTAGGCTGAACTAATTATGATTTCAGGGGTACTCATTTCGCTTGCATAAAGATCAGCTTTTGCGGCGTTAAGAGATATTACACCGACGGCAAGGGCGTTGTGAGCTAAAGTGGTGCCCAACAAACCAGCGATTAAACTGGCGAGGGCTTTGTGTTGATGTTTCATGATTAAAACTCCTTAAAAATAGTAACCTATAAAAACCTTGAACTCGGCGACATTTAGAGATCAAATATCGCCTAAGAAAATGTTAGTTACAGCCGCTTCCGCCGCATTTACGAACGAATGGAACGGTTTGTAAATCACCTGCACCGCCGTTGATCACATTTACCTTCTTAATGGTTTGAGCAACGCCTTGTACGGCTTTATTTGAGCCTGTTACGCTAATTCTCACAGCTACGCGAGCAGGTGAAACGTTTGCTGCATCCGTGATTAAGTCTTCAACTTTGAGGAACAGATTTGCGCTCGCTGGAATATTTCCAGTGCTATTAGCCATATTAAGAGGAAGCGTCTTTCCAGCATCTGTAACCACTTGTAAAACTTGGTATTTCAAGGCTTTGCCAGAGGTATTTGTCAAAATTAAGCGATTAACGTAATTTTTGTTGGTTGACACGTAAGGGGAATCAAGTACCGTACCGTTTTGAGCAATTTTTGCAAATTTATCAAAGGTTGCTGCGTTGAGTTTCAAGCTAGACATTCCAACGGGGTTAAAGCTGATCGAAACATCAGAACCTTCAATAATGGATGAGCCGTTCGGAGAAATACACAATGACATCGAGGCGGGTGCAGTCAAAGCACTGAGAAATGCACCACCACCATCTAATTTAAAGGTGACTTTATCGCCCGCAACCGTTGTTCCACCTACAGCGACATCAGTTCCTGAGCACTGGCGAGTAGTTGTATCAGCACCACCTAATTTCAATGTGACTCTTGAACCTGCACTGTCATATTTACCGTTTGGCTCGCCATTGGTCAGGTCTTGTAAGAAGGAAAAGTTACCACTAACCACTAAAGTTGAACCCGTTCCTAACAAGTTGCTGCCATTGCTTAGGACGTTCACCGCCATGTTGTTATCGCTGGTGTTTCCTGTATTCAAGAACACGCTTGTATTGACGGTAAGGAGAACTTGACCAAGTTGAACAGGTTCAGAAACGCTGAAAAACTTCTTAAATTCTGCCCCTACGTCTGAGAATAGCTCAGCAGCATATGCAACGTTTCCATTGGTACTAGCAGCGTCGTTTTGTTTAAATCCGCTAAAGTTGGCAGAAATCGCGTCAACAAACGATACATAAGGGATAGTCTTTGTCGCGGCTTGCAACACACCTTCCCCAGACATACCCTTATCAGCACTCACGTCGTTGTTGTGAAGCGTATAAGTTAAGGTAACGTTATTGTCTGTATTGGGAACGTTAATACCTGAAGCTACAGGAAGAGTACCTTGCACACCTGCTGTTGCTGAAAAACCCACCGTAAGCGCGTGCGATGGGAGAATATCACCAGTCGTTGCCGCTTTAATGGAGAAGGTAGCAAAGGATTTACCTACTGCGGATACACCGCGCTTGTTACAAGCAATTAAAACACCGCTTGTTTGACATCCAGGTTCAACGGCAAAGGTTGCGCCACCGCTCAAATCAAGACGGACAAATTGGATCGCACCCGCGGGGACACCAAAACCCACAGGGAAAGTTACATCTAACTTCGTATTATCCACGCCAAAAGCGGGAATTCTCACCACAGAGGTGCTGCTGCTGGGCAAACCTTTTGCGAAAAGCACGGGTGCACCCGTAGGGGTTGTTCCTGTTGCATTGATAGTCGCGAAGGAAGCTGAGCTTGCCAATAAACCCGCGATGGCAAGAGCTAATTGAGAACGTTTCATGAAAAATTACTCCTTTTGAGTTGTCATAAAATCTAAAGTCTTGCTTAGATTAACGCATTCTTTAACCAAAATCTAGTATAGTGCGTAAGCCTTCGCAAGTAAAGCATTTTAACCACGATTTGCGAAAAAGCGTAGTTTTTATGCCACACTCCTTCTATGATTTAGGTAAAGTATAAGGGGTATATCTCAATTAGGCACAGTCGATTCTGACAAAAGGAGCGTTTTTTAAGACAAATGGTCAAGATCACAAAAAACAATTGAAAATACTCACTTTTTTCCATACTATATGCCGATGCGCTACGATGTTCCCCTCAAAGAATTACTGCACCATTTCCCACAACGATTTTTACAAATGCTCACGGGATTGCAAGCCACTGATTGGCTTAATATTGAGTATCCGTCCGTTAAAGTGCGTCGCCCCGATGTGGTCGCTCGTTTGACCGACGGATCGATCCTTCATTTGGAATTGCAAAGCGCACCCGATCCTCAAATGTTGTGGCGAATGTTGGAATATTACATTTTGATTTATCAACATTATGGCGTTTATCCCTTGCAACAAGTCGTTTATATTGGTCAAGCAACGCCTCATTTCATAACCCATTGCAACACTAAACATTTATCCTTTTATTATGAGTTGATTGATATTAGAAACTTGGATGGTCAGCTTTTATTGGAAAGCGATTCTCTTTCCGATAACATTTTAGCCATTTTATGTCATTTAGATAATTATGAATTCACAATTAAAAATATCTTAAATAAAATCAACCTATTAGACGACAAAACCCGCAAAGATATGTTATTGATTTTAGGAAATTTAGCCAATTTAAGAAATCTAAATCCCATTTTAAAACAAGAGGAACAACGTATGAGCATCGAACTCTCTATTGAAAACAATCTCTTCGTGCGACAAATCTTTCAAAAAGGTACGCAAGAAGGATTAAAACAAGGTACGCAACAAGGTGAAATAAAATTATTACAAAAGATGTTAGAAAAACGTTTTGGTGTGTTGCCGTTAGAAATCAAACAAAGCCTTGCAAAAGCCTCAATTCAGCAAATAGAAACATGGGGTGATCGATTATTGGACGCACCGACTTTAGCAGAAATCTTTTCAGAGAAATCAAATGATTAAAAGAACTTTCTCAAAAATGGCTGAGAAAACCTCGTCATTGATATTGTTTGCACGAGAGATTTTAAATAATCCGCGTGAAATCGGGGCGGCGTGTCCGAGTTCGCCAATTTTGGCGCGGGCGATGGCGAATGCGTTGCCTACCCACTTAAATGGTGTGGTCATCGAGTTGGGCGCGGGCACAGGAACGATCACGGCGGCATTGTTGGCGCGAGGGATTCCGCCTGAAAAATTGTTGGTTTTAGAACGGTCAACGAATTTGGTGAAACATTTGCGCGAAAAATTCCCACAATTACAAGTTATTGAAGGCGATGCGGCGCAATTGGGCAATTATTTGGAAAAAGATACGAAAGTGGCAGCGATTGTGTCGGGATTACCGTTGAGATCGTTGCCCGCGCCGATTGTGAAAGGAATTGTCAATCAAATCAATCATTTATTACATCATGATGGGATATTAATTCAATTCACTTATGATTTGCGAGGTGAATGGTTTGAACAACAGCACAAACAATTTCGCCGTGCGCAATCGACCATTATTTGGAGAAATTTACCGCCTGCGCGGGTTGATATGTTTCGCAAACGTTAGAATTTCAAATCTTTCAACGTCAACGGCTGGTCATTTAATAAAACCTCGCCGTTTTCAATGCGAAGATTCATTACAAAATCCTCTCCTTTTCTCACTAAGCGATGCTTATTTTCTATATTTTTCAACATTTTATCAACTTCATCGCTATTTTTATTGCTCGATGCACTTAACCATTGACGCAAAAGTTTTTCACTGACTTTTCCATCCCAAGTTGCTTTAATATTTTTAAACAAAATGTTTAAGCTATTTACATTAGTATTTTGTGGAGGAGTCATTTCAAAATTGCCAGTTAATTCTAAATTTCCTTCAGATGTTTCTAAAGTCAATGTTTTCACTTGAAAGGCGGGTAATTTTTGAAGAAACGCGGGCGCTTCTTGTAATAAAATAATGGGCAACATTAAGCGTTGTTGAAATCCCGACGCTTTAGAAAGTTCTTTTAATTTTGCAAACACACTCAAATCAAAGTTCTTCCCATTCATCACTAAATTTAATTTACCCCAGTTTTTATTAAGAACAATGATTTGATCGCTTTTCAAATCCCACGCAAATTGATGAATCATTTGACCACTATTGCTCACATTACTATGAAATGAAATCTTTTGCGCATCCACTTGTTTTAAAAAAGCAATATTATGTAATTCTCCATCCACTTGAGTATTAAGGCGTTCTTCTTGACGTTGAAGATTAAATTTAAAATTTCCTTCATTTAATTCAAAAGGATATGCTAATAAAGGTGACTTTAATTTGGGCGTTTGTAATGTTCCAGAAACCACTTTTCCTTTCGGATCAATATTCAACGTTCCTTTCAACCCACCATTTGTTTGATGAAAGATGGTATTGCTTTTACCCATTAAATCAATTTGAGTAATTGCTTCAATCGGCAAATCATTTTCAAATAAATCTTTAAAAGTATTTTTTAAAACCGCATCGGGATATACTTTGGTAGATAATTCAACAGGTTTAAAAGGCAAAAATCCATGTTCAACTTGTTGTTCAAGTTTCATTTGTCCATCTAATGCAACAATTTTAATATTGCTCTGTGATTGAGAATTGTTCCAACCAATGATTTGTTGATGGGGTTTTCCAATCAATTGTAACCCGTCGGTATTCATCACGGTGTTTTCAAATTGTTGCAAATGTCCTTCAACAAATTTACCCGTTACATAAGGCACACTTGATCCTAACATAATGATTAATAAGGAAAAAACAACAATAAATCTTTTCATTTGGCAATAACTCCCTTTTGATCGATAATTTGAATGCCCGCTAAATTACACAACCAATCAAACATTAACTCGGTTGTATTCTTTTGAGATTTGTTATTTGAAATCATTTGTACTGTATCAGGATATAAATTTTTATACGCATCTGAAAGCCAAAAAACTAAAGGAATATGAAAAACATTTTCTGAATCTCTTCCTTGCCCTGAACTAACCCCATCTTCAAATAAATCAACCCCGTGATCAGATAAGTAAATTAACCAACTTATGGCATCTTTTTTTATTACTCATAATATTCAATAATTCATTTAAAATAAAATCTGTATATAAGATAGAATTATCGTATGAGTTTCTCAATTTATCGACTAATGCAATGTCGTGTAAATTAAAGACTTCATTTTTCAATGATGGTTTAAACATATCAAATTCAACAGGATAACGATGTGCATAATTAAAATGACTTCCTAAGGTGTGAATAATAATAAAATGTTTCTCAGGTTGCTTAATATTTTCAACAATTTGTTGAAAGGGTTTAATTAACACTTCATCATACACATTATCGGTTTTAAAATTACCATTATTCAAATATTTCAAATGCTGTGCTTCTTTGGCATGAATTGAAATTGGCGTATCGTATTCTCCAAAGGTCATTTGCGTTGATAACCAATGTGTTTTGAAATCTAAAATATTAAACGCATCGATAATGGATTTTTCATGAAAACCAAAGCGTTTATCATCGGCTTTTTTGCGCGTTAACATAATGGGAATTGATTCACGGCTGCTTTTAGCAACTGTATAAAATTTTTCATAAGAAACAATATCTTGTCTTTGAGCCAAATAAGGCGTAGTGGGTTTAGAATAGCCATTTAATTGCCATCGATCATAACGGCTACTTTCTCCAATTACTAAAACATAGATTTCAGGTTTTCCTTTAGTTTTTTCTTCAAATAATGGTTGTCGACTTGCATTAAAATGGAAATTTTTGGTGTGTTCTAATAATTGGTAAAATCGTTGAGTTTCTTGATAGAACTCATACAATGTTACAAATATTCCAAAAGGAAAGGCTTTCTCAAAACGATAGAAACCATCTGGCAATTGATTTCTTTGCACTTCAAATTTAGTTTCTCCATACACATAATAATCAGCAAATGTAGGCTCATGAATGCTGGCGGTGTAAATTATAAAAGGTAGAAAAATTAACAAGATAAGGTAACGTGAAAAATGGTTATAAATTAAGTTACTTTTATAACAACTTACAATGCCAGAAATCCAACTTGTTAAAAGAACGACATAAATAAAAAAGATTTTAAGTTCATTGCCTTGGGTGAAATCACGGATTTCTGAGGAATTGCTATCGAAAACTATGCCTAAAATATGTGGTGTAATGAAAGAATGGTAATTTGAAATGTAGAAGGCTTCTAAAGGAACAATTAGCACAAAAGGCAACGTTAAAACGAGAAATATCCACGCTTTTTTCACTAAACTTAAAAGCACTAATAAAACAATCAAAGAAATCGCAAATAATTCTAGTTGTTCAGAAAGCAGCCAATTAATTTGAGTAAAATATAAAATATTGGGTATCAATAGAATTACAAAATTTATAACAAGTAAGAAGAAATCTTTTCTAAATAACATTTTATTATCTCACAAAGAAAAGGCGCACCCTTGAACTGAAATGCGCCTTAAGAAATTAAGCTGGTTTATTTACCAGAAGGGTTGGTGAAACGATCGTTAAGTGCTTGAATATAATCGTTTGTTTCGCCGCGAACGCTGTCTAAAATGCGTTTGGTGTGAACGCTCCAACCGGCGGGATTGCTAAACAACATCGGTCGTGCGGGCGAAGTACTTTTCACAAAAGCGCGTCCAAATTGTTCACAAACATCCGCATCGTCGGCGAATTCACGACTTAAATTGCGCATTTCGATCCGCGTCGATAATTTGCGCAAACTAAAATGCGTATAACCCGCCGCACCCGCAATCACCGCCCACATTATCCAACTCATTGCATCAAAAGCAAAAAGTTTTTGAGCAAACACGCCAAGTGCTGGCAATGTACCCGTCGAAGCAGCGGTAATTAAGGCAAGCCCTAACATCCCCGCTAAACCAAAGGCTTCATACGTCCAAATCCGTTTTTTCCAACTTGCGATCATGCTCTTGAGTTTGGGAACAAAACGGTCTTCGATGTCTTTGGCGGTTTGTTCAATCGCGCCCACAATCCGATAACAACGCTCGACTTCAACCTGATTCATGCGCGTGGAGATTTCGTTTAAATCTTCCTTACACTTTGATTCATAACGAGTTTTGACGACGGGATTGTCGATCGGAACTGCCGCTTCGGGATTATAAATCCGATAAAAACGCCCCGACGTTAAACCCGCTTGTGCCAAAGCCCGTTGCCATGCCGCGACGACTTCTTCGGGATTGTCCTCTTTTGCGGTGACATCCATTTGATTCAAAATGTATAAAAATTTATTAGAATCAGCACGATCGATGGTTTTCGCAACCAAATGCTGCAACGTATCTTGCATTGCGCCGGGTTCTGGATGACGTGCATCGAAGAAAACCAACACTAAATCCGCTAAGTCTATGATATGTTCGGTTAATCTTAACGTTGAGGCGCGTTGACTGTCGGCATCGAAACCAGGGGAATCGATCAAAATTTTGCCGCGCATTTCTTCGCTTGGGGAGGTTTTCAATTGAAGATACGCGTCGATGCGTTGAGGACCCGCTTGAGAAATTTCCGCAATCGAACGGCTGATTTGGAAAAATGGAAAACGCGGATCAGCATCTAATGCCACACCGGGTAAAGTTTTGCCTTCTTCTCGATTTGTATAGCAAATGACGGTGAATTTATCATCGACGGCTTGCGTGCCAGTGCGTTGAAGCGGACGACTTAAATAGCTGTTAATAAAGGTCGATTTACCCGCCGAAAACGTTCCTAACACCGCGATCATGGGCCACCACGACACGCGGGTTGCGTAGGATTGATTCGAGGTGAGCAAGCCTAAATTGTAGGCAACTTGATCTAAACGGCGGAAACTTTGTACTGCTTTGGCGAGTGTTGGATTGTCTTGATGCTCTTCGGCGAGGTGTTTTTCCAGACTCTCCAAACGTCTAACCACTTGTAATGAGCTTTCGGTCATAATACTGAACCCTCTTTATGTGAATCCTTTGGGGAAAAATAGCTAATAGAATACCCGTTTTTTGCGCTTTTTTACATAACCCACGTCAAAATTAAATATTAAAAAACAAGTTTTGCGGCAAAAACTCTCTTTTAGCTCCTAAGAAATTTTCTCACCATCTTGCGTCTATTTGCCAATTTATTCATCATTATCATTTTTCTCTTTTATAGTGTGATGAGTGGATTTGTGTGAATGAAGATGAATTATAAAAATTTATTGAAAATCAATGCAATAAAAATATTCCTATTCATCATTTTAGAGAAATTACACTATAATTGCAAAAAGTTTAGTTATTACAAGGGATAAAAAAATGTCAGGCAATACGTT
This sequence comes from Thiomargarita sp., assembly GCA_020718845.1. Classification (GTDB taxonomy): domain Bacteria; phylum Pseudomonadota; class Gammaproteobacteria; order Beggiatoales; family Beggiatoaceae; genus DYRG01. Next base: position 165,361 of record DYRG01000001.1, on the reverse strand, counting down.
TGGGAAGTTATTTACGGTGACGACGTTTGGAGAAAGTCACGGGGCGGCGATTGGCGGGGTTGTTGATGGGTGTCCGCCGAATTTGGGTTTGTGCGAAGCGGATTTGCAAATCGATTTGGATCGCCGCAAACCCGGGCAATCGCGTCACACCACCCAACGCCGCGAAGCCGATGAAGTCAAAATTTTGTCGGGTGTGTTTGAAGGCAAAACAACGGGAACGCCCATCGGATTGTTGATCGAAAATACTGACCAAAGATCAAAGGATTACGGCGATATTGCCGAAAAATTCAGACCTGGTCACGCCGATTACACTTATCAACAAAAATATGGATTTAGAGATTATCGAGGCGGCGGACGTTCTTCGGCTCGAGAAACCGCTGTTCGAGTCGCTGCTGGTGCAATCGCAAAGAAATATCTCTTTGAAAAACATAACATTTTAATACGCGGATATTTATCTCAATTAGGGTCGATCAAATGCGAGTTGCTCGATTGGAATGCGGTTGAGCAAAATCCGTTTTTTTGTCCTGATCCGTCGAAAGTCGTTGAATTAGAAGCATTTATGGATAGTTTGCGCAAAGAAGGTAATTCGATTGGCGCAAGAATTAATGTGATCGCTTCAAACGTTCCTGTCGGATTGGGCGAGCCGATTTTTGATCGCCTCGACGCGGACATCGCCCACGCAATGATGGGAATTAACGCAGTAAAAGCAGTGGAAATCGGCGATGGCTTTGATTGTGTTGAACAAAAAGGCTCGCAACATCGTGACGAAATGACCCAAAACGGCTTTTTAAGCAATCATGCGGGCGGGATTTTGGGCGGGATTTCGACCGGTCAAAACATTATTGTCAGTATGGCTTTAAAACCCACATCAAGCATGAGAATTGCGGGAAAAACCCTTAATATTCATGGAGATGAATGCGAAGTCGTGACGCTTGGTCGCCATGATCCTTGTGTGGGGATTCGAGCAACTCCGATTGCCGAAGCGATGTTAGCCCTTGTTTTAATTGATCATTTGTTACGACATCGGGCACAAAACGCTGAAGTTAAACCAACGCATTATTTCAAAACCTAGCAGTTTTTTATTTCTCTTTCCTCTAAATAACGTTATAAAAAAGGAAAACAAATGAACCAATTACATAAGGTTGTATGGATTAGTGAAAATGAGTATTTGGAAGGTGAACCTTTTGCAAAGATTCGCCATGAATACATCGATGGACAAGTGTATGCAATGGCGGGAGCAAATGCTCGACATAATTTGATTTCTGGAAATGTTTATTATCATTTGAAAACCGCAACGAGAGGAACTCATTGTCAGGTATTTATGAATGATATGAAATTTCGATTTTCTGAACAAAAAATCTTTTATTATCCAGATGTTATGTTATGCTGTGATACGGAAGATAATCATGATTTATATCGTGAGAAACCTTGTTTAATTGTAGAAGTTTTGTCACCATCAACAGAAACTATTGATCGTCGTGAGAAATGGTTAACTTATCAACGTATTAAATCTTTGCGTTATTATTTGCTGGTTTTTTCAAATCAAAAGAAAGTAGAATATTATCAACGCGACGATGAGCAAAATTGGCATATTGGTATTTTAGAATCTTTTGAGGAAATTCTTAACATCAAGTGTGAGCAAAAAACGATTGCATTTTGTTTAGAAGATTTCTATCAAGATGTTCCAATGCCTTAGTTACGTTATTTCTAATAAAATACTCGCCGCTTGACAACGTTCAATCGGATTTCTTGCATTTAAAATCGCGTGAAAACTTTTCTCAATCATTTGTTTGGGAATGCGGCGAGTTATAAAAACCAATTGCGTTTTTGGTGGATTAAAAACCCATTTTTCTAAGAAAGTTGGCTTTTGAAAAACGTGTTGAACACCTTGAATAACCATCGGTAATTTATTTTCTTGAATATAAACTAACCCTTTGATTCTTAACAAATCTTGTCCCCTCAAACGACTTAATTGTTGAATCCACTGTCCTATCATTTTTGTTTCAATCGGTTGATCATATTCAATCACAAAACTTTGAATGTCTTGATTTGAATGATGCGAATGTTTCTCTAAATTTTTGATTTTAAAAAAATCTTCTTTGTTATCATTTTCAAATAATTCCATCAAATCTTGATTGCTTTCAAAAATGTGTGCTGTTGGATTAAGTTGTTTTAAACGTTCTTTTAATTTTGAAATCGCTTTTGGTTTTGCAATATCTGTTTTCGTTAAAATCAAATAGTTTGCTAACGCAATTTGTTGTGCAGATTCTTCATGTCTTTTCAAATGCTTAAAACCGTAAATTCCATCCACTGTTGCAATCAATTGGGCGATTTGAAAATGCTCACGAATGAAATGATCAGACAATAACATTCTTAAAATCGGTGCAGGGGCAGCTAATCCACTGGTTTCAATTAACACTCTCTCAAACTTGGGGATTTCTCCGTGCTCGCGTTGTTTATAAAGCATTTCTAAAGTATCTAATAAATCTCCTCGAACTTTACAACACAAACAACCTCCCGCTAACATAATCAAATCATCAGTTTTTGCTCTCACTAATAAATGATCAATACCTACATCTCCAAATTCATTAACAATTACCGCCGTATTTTGTAATTTTTCATTATTTAAAAATCGATTTAAAAGGGTAGTTTTTCCACTTCCTAGAAATCCTGTTAAAATGTAAATAGGTAGCATCTTTTTCTCACTCAATGGTATAAGAAATATCCACACCGCTATCGCTTTGACCAAATTGGGCTTCCACTCCCCAACGCGGCGTGAACTCATAACGTATATTGAAATTTTGGCTATTATCGCTTTTGCTTTGCAATACATTTAAACCATAACCAACATATAATTCTGGCGTTAAATAAATGCCCATTTGCATGGTTCGATTTCCTCCCTGTTCTAACATCGAATTTCCAAACATCACATACGACAATGCTTTTGATTCTGATAATTGAGGTTTTGAAAACAATTTTATTTCTGGTTTCTTTGCTAATCCTTTAATTGAAACACCTGCCATTTCTACCGCTGGATCACCATATATTTTACGAATAGTTTCTATATCTAAAGTTGGATTATTTACATAATCTCCAGTGAAAATAATTTGCCCTTTTTTGATTTGTAAATCTTGTCCGTATGCTCGATAAAAACCATCAAACACATTAATATTTCCATTCGCCAAAGGAATTAGTTCATTGGGTTTAAAGTTCATTACAAATTCTCCACCTAAACGACTTTGAAAATCCGCCACTTTCAAACGAATCTTTTCATCTAATTTTATTTTAATTTCACCGAGAATTTGTAATGCACTTTTTGCCGTTTCTTCAGTTTTTTGTTTTGATTTTACTTTCGCATCGGGAGAAATTCCCACGCTGCCGCCCGATCCGCCACCCAAAACAGGGGTAATATTGGCATCTGGAATCACAATTTCTCCCTTTAAATTCAATAAGTTAGGTTGAAATTGAACATTAATCTTGGGAGAAATAATTACCCACGCATTAGGATTATTAAGCACTTCAAAATTTTTTCCTTCAATATCAAGCACTAACTGCATTTTATCTTTCATTGCCAACGTGCCGCCAATCCCCAAATAACCATTTCCAGAATTTACCGTGCCTTGAATATCCAGTTTCTCTAAACTTTGATTGCGCGCAGTGAGTTGTAACTCTTTGAATTGCAAGCCTAAATCAGGAAGTTGCAATAAAGGCGCATTCACTTCTAAAACGCCTTGAATTTGAGGAGACGTTAATTTTCCACTTAAATCTGCATTTAATTGTAAAAAACCCTCCGCTTTTTCCAAAACAGACACCAATTGCGGCAAACGATCAAAATTCTCCACTTTTGTGTAAATTTTACCTTGAATCGTCTGTTTTTCTAAATTAATCGGTAATTTTCCAAAATTGGGTAATTTAATGTCAGCTTCTAATTTAACAAAATCAAGGGGTTGAAAATTTAGCTTGGTTTGCAAACCTTGCTGATCTAAATTGAGATTTAATGTCCCACCTAACACTTCAAAAGTTTGTAACCTATTGATTTCATCTTCTATTTTGAGTTGTCCGTTTTTTAGCTCCCAATCTGATTTTGCTGAAATTGTATTGTTTGGAGAAATTTTCGCCTGAAGCGTGCCATTTAACACATTATCGATAGAAATATTTGACGGTAAATAGGGCTTTAAGAGCGTTAAAGACACCTCTGAAAGTTGATTTTCAACGCTTGCACCTTTTTGCACATTCCAATCAGCAGTTACACAATTTTTTCCCGCTTTTTGCTGTTTAAAATGTAAATTAAAGCAACTTTTCTCTAAATTTGCTGATTTTACCGATAAATTCAAATTTGCCGCTTGTAATAGATTGATTTTAGCTAATTCTGGCATTTCAAAAAATAATTTTTCTAATTGCCCTTTCCACATTTGTTGAGTTTGAAAAAAACCACCTTTTAATTGGGTATTAAATTGAGCAATCGGCGAGTCGATTGTTAAATTCAAATGATGTTTAGGCAAAGTACCATCACTGCGGAGTTTTGCCGATTTTAATTGTAATTTGCCTGATTTTGTTAAATTTTGTGCATCTAAGGCGATATTAAAGGCTTGATTTTTAAGCGGATCAGCATTTAAGACTAATTTCAATTTTTCCAAAATTAAATCTTCAAAACCCGCTTTCTCAGCATTCACTTCTAAAGCAATTTTTGGCATTGGCAAAGTGCCGTTGATTTGACCTTTTGCTTGAATTTTACCTTGCGCTTTGGGTAAAACCTCTTTTAGATTATTGGCTTGCAATTGAAATTCTGCATTCACATTCGGGGCTTGAAAATCGGCTTTTGCTTGCAAAGTTGCTGAACCCGATTGCGCAGTTAAACTTTTAAGAAAATAGTGAGTTTTATCGATAAAAAGCTGACTTTTTAAATTAATCGGATAATTTCGCAATTTACCTGCAATTTCTTCAATATTTACATTGACTTGCGGTTGATGATTTTCCAATAATTTCCCATCAGTTTGAATCTTAAAACCAATTTCCCCGTCTAATTCAGGAAATTGCACCGACGGTTGAAGTTTCTCACCTTTCAAAGCTAATTCCCATGTAATGTCGGGTTTCCAACTCACCTTTCCAGCGGTTTCAAAAATACCTTTCAAAAGCTCACCACGAAGTTGATTTATTTTGGCTTTTTCAAAATCACCTTCAACATCAATAAACCATTTGCTAACGGGGATTTGTTGTCCTTTTAAATCGGTTGCAAATTTGATTTGATAATCTTTTAAATTCCCTTGTGCTTGAATCTCTCCATTTGAGGTTTGAACAAGCGCATTTCCACTTAAAGGATATTGAATCGTTTCCCATTTCAAATGGGTTTGCCAAAGTGGATTAGTTAATGGCGTTTCAATTTCCGCGTAAGTATTTAATTTTATTGGTTTTTTTAAATCATGTTCTAAAATTAACTTTTCTAAATTACCGTGTAAAAGTGCGTTGCCAGAGGCTTGCAAATTATCTATTGGAATCGGGGCTTGCCAATTGATTTTAAAATTCAAATCAAAAGGTTTAGAAAGTTGAAAGAAACCTTTTAAATCAGCAGTTGCTAAAGGTGTTTTAATATCGAGTTTATGAATTTGTAATTGATCAGTGATTTCTGCACTTAAAAGAAGTTCGTTCAAAACAGGTAAAATTTGATCGCCTTGTTTGATTTGAAGATCGCGTAGTTGAACGTCTTGCAAAACGATTTGAATTGGGAGTTTTAACTCTGGGATTTCTAAAGGTTTCTTTTCAGCTGGTTTTTCAGTGGGAATGGGAGCGGGTAATTCGATGTTAGCTTTTTCAATAATTAACGAATTTAAAACGAGTTTTTTATCGATTAAAAAAAGAGGTTGCCATGAGAACTTAACTTGTTGAATTTGAAGGTTTATTTCTTTATTCTGAAAGGAAACATCTTTTAAAGAAATGTCTTCTAATAAACGACCTTGAATGGATTTGATTTTTAAATCGGGAATTTGTTTCAAAATCCATTGCAAACCGCTTTCTGTATCGAGCAACCAGAATAGAACGCCACTTAATCCGCTGAGAATTAAAACTAATCCGAGAAATAAATGGCGCAATAATCGTAACATATTGAATTTTAAGCAGTTTTTGTTTTGCCAAATGAAAAATCAGAGGATTTGAAAGATGCCCAAATTTCTTTGGCGATGCTTTGCCATTGGGGGCGTTCGTCGGTTCTGAACGGCAACGGGCGGCAGGTTTGCATCGCGTGAAGCCCGACGCGCGCGGTTAAAATGCCGCTGCCCACGCCCTGCGCCAATTGCGCCGACACCACCGATAACAACGATCCGCCCAATAAATCGCTGACGGATTGGGCAATGTGTTCGCTGACACCTGCGTAAATGAGTGATTGAAAAACCTTTCCAATCAATGAGATAGAACTAATTAACCCGGGTCGCCCACCATATAAAGTCGCTAAATCGCGGATCATTTTAATGGTGCTCCATAAAGTTAAAATAGTGCTCAGAAATGCTCGCGGACTTAAAGCAACTAATAAGGCAGTTTCTTTAGATTGCTTTAAAATTAAACGATGCGCTTGTTCATCGAGTTCTTTTAAAACTTGCTTGCTAAATAACGCGCAAACCTCTGAATTTGAATGACTATCATTGACCGTCATATAAAAATGATCTAAGCGTTCTTTTACGTCTTGGCGTTGGGTGTAGAAACGTGCAATTTTGCTCACATAAGAAATCCCTTGACCATAGTTTTTGCTTTCTAAAAGGTCTTGTCCTTCGGTTTGTAAATTTGAAACACTTTTTAATGCCAAGAAATCCTGCCAAGCCGCCCAGATCAAACGCGACAAGCTCACAATAATTACGCCAAATAATCCTAAAAAGAATAATCCAATCAAGAAGTTATTAGAGAAACGTGCCGCGATAAAACTAACACTATCGACGACTAATATTCCAATCCACCACAAACCCAATCCGCAAAACAACCAAAATAGTGGCGAGGTGGTTGGAATGGAAAGTTTCTCCCATAATTTACCGCCTTTTTCAACCAATTGTGCTAATGCTGGGAAACCCTCTAATTTTAAATCAGGTTTCTCAGTTTCTGAAATATTTTCATTTGAGAAAGATTCCGAGTTGCTCGCCATTTCTGCATTTGAAATTGTTGTTTCTACCTCTGATAAAATAATGGGCGGTTGTGGACGGCGGTTGCTTTCTTGAGGATGCGCATTCAAATCATCTAAATCAAAGATAATTGGCGTTTGCCATTTTGTAGTCATGAAAATTTATCTCCTAATAAAAACTCTAATGCGCGATCCATCCGTAAATGAGGAAGGGCGTGGGCATCGTGCAATAAGGGTGGACGAAAATCAACAAAATAAAACCGCTCTGTCGTCCAATCTTCAGGCGGTGGAATTTCTACTGGGATTTCTCCAGGAAAAATCGCTAAAGGTTTCTCACTATCATTCGGGATTCCTTTAATGCACGACAAAGGTTTTCCTTGAAATGATGCAGAAACAGGAGTTGTACATTGCAAAGCCGATAATGCGAGGGTTTCAGTTTCTACCCCTTCAAATCGGGCATTGTTATTCGCTTGCATGAGCATTAATTGTAAAAATCGTTCTAAATTAGGGAGTTGATTCGGAGTGATGTGATCTGCTTTCGTCGCCGCAAATAGCAGTTTATCAACTTTGGTTTGAAACCGAAATAAACGATTAAAAACGCCCGATTTTCCATAATGAAAACTCTTTAATACCAAATGAATCGCTTCTCGCATATCGACAAAAGTATGAAATCCCGTATTAAAGGTTTTTAAAACGTCGACTAACACGATTTGTCGATCAAAATTTGAAAAGTGTTCTTTATAGAATTTCTTAACGACGTGTTCTTTATAAGATTCGTAACGTTTCTTCATGATTCCATAAAAAGAATCTTCTTTTTTTACTCCCAAAGGAATTTTAAGAATCGGACAAAATTCTAATAACGGCGCGCCTTTCAAATCACCCGGCATTGTGAAACGCCCGGGTTGTAATAAAGTTAAACCTTGTTGTTTATCTTTACAAGCTAATAAAAATTGCGTATATAATTCGCTGGCTTGTCTTAACGTTGTTTCATTCGTTTCTTTGGTGACATCCACCGCATCCAGAAATACCCGCCACGCTTCTGACAAATGATTTCTCGGTGATTTATCGCATAACAAAGCGATTTGTCGTGACCATTCATCAAACGACCATTCTAATAACGGCAAATCTAATAACCATTCACCCGGATAATCAATTATATCTACATATAAAGTATTGATTTTACTCAATTTTTGGATGATTTTATTTGAAGATTTGTAACGAATCGCCAAACGAATTTCACTAATCCCATTCGTGGGTTCAGGAAAGCGCGGCGGATCGGCAAGAAACGCCTCCAACGCCACATCATAACGAAACGCCGGAATGTGCAAATCGGGCTGAGATTGGGGTTTCGTGCCGCGCAAACGCCCTTCGCCCGCGACTTTGAAGAACGGCAAATGCGGATTGTCCGCGCTGTGCAAAAGCTGCTGCACCAACGAGGTGATAAAAACCGTTTTGCCACTTCGACTTAGCCCCGTCACCGCGAGCCGCACCGTGCGGTCAAGCGTGCGATTTAACGCCTCATCAAAATGTTGTCGCCACTGTGAAATTGCCACGTTTAGTTTTTTTATAACGAGTGAACTTTATATTATGAAACGCAAATCAACAATTGTGAATGCTTTTTGTCAATACAAAGTAAAAAATTCTCGTCCCAATGAAAATTAAGATTTTCTAATATTGGCTTTTTGACAAATGGTGTTCTTTTATTTTATGATGATCAGGTGTTAAGGTTAATTTTTAGCATTTTGCAATATTTTTTCTTTTAATTTTAATTTATTTATGAGGCATAAGAAGTTATGAAGTTAACGCGTTGGTTAGTTGTCCTATTAGTTCTAATAGGTTCAACGAGTTCTTTTGCTGCACAAACATGGACAATTTTAGTCTATGGACACGCAGATCACAATCTATCTTACAGTTTAATGCAAGATATGTTGGAAATGGAGCAAGTAGGTAGCTCTGAAGGTTTTAACATCGTTGTTCAAGCAGATTACGATGGAGAAAAAAATCCTAGCTACAAAGGAAGTTTTCGCTATTTAATTCAAAAAGGCGACCCTAAACTAGAAGCTCTTGTGGTTGGAAAAAAAGCATACAATGAAGTGCCTGTTCCGAGTTCAACGCCTATTGAAAAAAGTGAAGAACTTGATTTAGATAAAACTGAGAATTTTAAAGCATTTCTCAAATGGGGAATTAATAAATATCCAGCGCAACGTTATGGCTTGGTGCTATGGGATCACGGCGGACAATGGAGCGGTGGTTTTGGTGGCGATACCCAAGATGGAACAGCGCACGGTCCGGGTATGAAAATTGCCGAAATCGGTAAAATCATTAATGAAGTTAGAAATGAATTAACCTTAGGAAAATTTGATTTCATTACCTTTGATACTTGCTTATTAGGTGGTATGGAACTTCTACCTGATATGGTTAAACATACTGATACCTACATTGCAAATGCAGAAATCGATTTTGGAGCTGGTTGGGATTACAACGGTGCATTAGGTTGGTTAAAAAATAATCCTGATGCAACTATGCGTAACTTTTCAATAGAAGAAGTTAAAACATATCAAGCACACCATAACAAAGGTGAAGCAGATAAGATATTAAAAGCGCATGCGGCATTTGATTTAACAAAATATCCTCACTATCAAAACAGTGCACTTTCATTTTTTGATGCGGTAGCAAATGCAGTTACTATTGGTGGAGCAAGTGAATTATTGTTGATCCAAAAAGCACGCGGTGAAACTACTAAATATAGTATTAATTCTCCCGCAAAAGCAAAAGATGATACAAACTACATTGACATCGGTGAATTTGCAGTCCGTTTGAAAAATGAAACTGCTAATACTAACGTTAAACAATCTGCCGATCAATTGACTGCTGCTATCAATGATATGATCATTGCAAAAGACTTAGGAACGCTGCGTCAAAATAATGGTGCATTTGGTTTGTCGATCTACTATCCTCAAAAAGGGTTAGATGTTGATTACACCAATTACCAACAATACAATCTGTTAGCTTTTATTACCGAAACAGTGAATGGCTTAGCAAATAAGTGGTCAGAAATCTTAGTGGCGGTAGGAAATGCTCAAAAAACAGATAGTGCACCAACCATAACAGGAGTGGCTACTCGGGCAAATACTAACCAAGTGAATATTGCTGATAATAACTTGGCAGCATTGCGAATTTCAGTATTGAGTAAAACTTTTGGGCTTGATAAACAAGCGGTTTTTGCAGACAACAAAGTTACCTTACCTCTTGTTGAAGTTACGGATAATAATGGAGAAACTAACTATTTCAAAGTTATTTTAACTTCAAATACTCAAGGTAGCTTTAATGTAGAAATTTCTGAGGTGGCTGATTTTATTTCTGGATTAACCATTTCCAGTACCTTTGATTTGAATAAACTCACACTTTCTATTCCAATTGTAGTCGCTAATGGTGTAAGTTATCAGGTAGAATTAAAATATCAACCTGAAAGCAATACTGTTACATTATTAGATGCACAACCTGCTCAACTTATTACTTATTTGAATGAAGTTTCTTATACAAAGATTACTTCTTCTGGTAATTATCCTGTGCAATGGAATGGTGAATTTCCTGTTTTAAAAGGTGCAAATGGAACTAATTTATCGATTAGTGGTTTTCGTGCAGAACCTAATGGTAATATCTTGATAGGAACAGCGTTGTATTTAGGACCTGATACTGATGATATTAAATTGGTAATGTTGCAAGTCGATACTTCAACCAATAAAGTAATACAAATCCTCGATGGTGAAACACCAGAAGGGATTGCTCCAAAAGGAATTGAAGTGAAAGAAAAGGGTTTGTTGTTACCTTTGTATTATGCGGAAATTCGTACAAATAAACCTGCTGATCAATGGCTTTTAACGACTTTGATTGGGGATGTTGATCCTTTAGTCATTCCTAAAGAAGGATTGAGCGGTTTATCATTAATAAATGTGAAAGTAGCGGGATCATTTGTACTTGAAGCAATTGCTGAAGATACGTTTGGAAATACTAGCACACCAAAATTATTTGAAGTTTCTCAACCCTAAAACTTTCAAATAACTTTAAATTTAACCATCATAGTTGTAATAACTGTGGTGGTTTTTTTATTTTTCTACATTATGATATGTTAAAATACGCTTAAATTGAATAATTAGAGGACAACTATTATGACACAACAAACCGCTTTATTTGCGCAACACGTTGCTGCGGGTGGAAAAATGGTCGATTTTGCGGGCTGGGAAATGCCATTGCATTACGGTTCACAACTCAATGAACATCACCAAGTTCGTCGTGATGCGGGCGTATTTGATGTTTCTCACATGACCATCGTTGATTTGAAAGGAACAAATGTTAAAACTTTCTTACAAAAACTCTTAGCAAATGATGTTGATCGACTTAAAACAACTGGCAAAGCATTATACAGTTGTATGTTAAATGAACAAGGCGGTGTAATTGATGATTTAATTGTTTATTTCTGTGCAGAGGAACATTATCGTTTGGTCGTAAATGCGGGAACGCACGATAAAGACCTTGCTTGGATTACGCAACAAGCTGAATCTTTTGATATTTCTATTCAAGAACGCCGAGATTTGTCGATGTTAGCGGTTCAAGGACCCAATGCTCGTGCTAAAGTTTTACCTTTATTACCCAAAGACTTACAAGATTCTGCAATTCAATTAGGTGTGTTTTTCGCAACTTGGAATAACGATTGGTTTATTGCTAGAACGGGTTATACCGGCGAAGATGGATTTGAAATTATGCTTCCAAATCAAGAGGTTACAGAATTTTGGGATGTACTTTTAAATGCTGGTTTCAAACCCGCTGGATTAGGTGCACGCGATACTTTACGATTAGAAGCAGGGATGTGTTTGTATGGAACAGATATGGATGAAAGCATTTCTCCATGTGAAGCGGGTTTGAAATGGACAATTGCTTTTCAACCTGAAGAACGGGATTTCATCGGACGCGCAGCATTAAAAGAAAAATGTGAGAGCAACTGTTTAGTGCAAGTGGGTTTGTTATTATTAGAGAAAGGTGTGTTAAGAAATCATCAAAAAGTCTTAACTGAAAAAGGCAACGGAGAAATCACCAGCGGAACATTTTCTCCAACTTTAGGTCGAGCAATTGCATTAGCGCGTGTTCCCGCAGATTGTGGCGATCAAGTTCAAGTAGAAATTAGAGGAAAACTCTATGCCGCTCAAATAGTTAAATCCCCCTTTGTTCGTCACGGCAAAGCCTTAGTTTGATTTTAAAAACCTAGATATAATCATTTGATATGTCTAGGCTAAATCTTGTTTTGCGATGTTGATCCAAATTTTGGGTTTTGTGATAGGATTCAGGGATGGTTTCTGAGAGTTTTAAATTGCTTGAAAAACAGTATTGGATTCTTTAAGTTGACTGGGTTTTTCAATAACAAACTATAAACCTGAAATTAAAAGAATCCAAGTTAATTAAAAATCAATACAACGTCCGCCTTTTTCCCAATCACCGTAACGGGTGGGTTCTAAGCCTTGTCGCCCGCCAATTTCTTCTGGTTTCTTTTCAAGATCATCTTTATTTTCAAGAGGTTGGTGAGGTACGGATTCATCGACAGGGGTTGACGAAATATCAGTCATGTTATCTGCTCCAAATTAAAAGAACGCATTATAACGTGCTTAATAACTAAGTTTCAATTAACTTCCCCATTTCGTATAAAAATGCTTTAAAATACTAGATAAGAACGCGATTTGCATAGATTATTAAACCAATACAAAGTGGAGTTAAAATAATGGATTTAAAAAAATATTTTTTGATTAGTATATTATGTTTGAATTTAACGGGTTGTCTTGAACCGCCACAAGATGTTTTAAAGATTGGTTCTAATTTGTGGATTGGTTATGAGCCGTTATATTTGGCTCGGAATTTGGGTTATCTTTCTCCCAAAAAAGTGAGGATTGTTGATTATCAATCTACAACCGAATCGATGTTAGCTTTTCGTAATAATTTAATTGATGGTTTAATGATTTCATTAAATGAAGCAATTACTTTATTACCTTTCATTCCAGACTTACGCGCTATTTTAATTTTAGATGTTTCTGACGGTGGAGATGCGCTTATTACTCAATCTCATATTACTGAATTAAATCAATTGAAAGGAAAAACCATTGGTGGAGAAAACACTATTTTAAGCCAATTTTTATTACAAAAAATTTTAAATAAAGCGGGATTGTCTTTGCATGATGTTAAATTTATTTCTTTAACTTGGGATAAGCATGAAACAGCTTTTTTATCAAAGCAAGTTGATGGAATTATTAGTGCTGATCCGATTTTATCTTATTTAGTAGAAAAAGGAGGAATTAATTTATTTAATAGTCGTCATATATCTGAGCAAATTCTTGATATTTTAGTTGTCCGTGAAGATATTTTACAAAATCGTAAAGTAGATTGGAAAATGGTTGCAGAAGCATGGTTTAAAGGACTTAATTTTCTCGAAAAACAACAACCAGAAATGGCGTTAAAATATATTGCTGAAAGAAAAAATACTACCCCAGAATTAATATTAAACATGATCAAGGGTGTACGCTTTCCTAATTTAGATCAAAATTATTATTTTTTAGGCGGTGGACTTCCTATCTTACAACAAAGGACTGAAGCAATGGCAGATTGGATGGCATATTATGGCTATGTTCCTCAACAAATTCCAAATAATTCAATAAGTTCATTAGCATCTATTGATGCTTTATCTGAACTTATTCCTTAATTATAAATATTACTATGAAACTTTCTTACAAAATACCATTGCTATTAATTTTATATAGCATAATTATTATGAGTTTTCTATCTTATGGCTTGTATTATCACGAACAAGATAATTTAAAAAAAGAGATTACAAAAGAAATTGAAATTCGTGCAAGTCGATTACAAGCAGAACTCATTAATACATTAGAAAAAAAAGATATTTTTGAAATACAGCGTGAACTAAGTTGGGTGAGTGCAATTAGTGAAATATTTTGTATTTTTGTGGCGGATGAACATAATCAAATATTATATGCAGGTCGTATGGATGTGAAAGGAAAACTTGCTGTAAGCGTTATGCCACATTATGATGAAATAATTGCAACAAATGTGAGAACAAATAATGTTCCAATTATTGTACCTCTTCGAGATCAAAATTTTATGGCAATTTATTATCCTCTTGATTTAAGTAAACGAGAGCGGTTTGGTGTTTCATTTCAAAAAATTTATACGCTTTTTATTTTGTACAATACAACCTTTAAACAACAAAGACTTGAATGGCATTATCTAAAAGGAAAAATACTGATTTTATCTTTTATTATTCTGAGTGCTTTTCTTTTAAGTTTATTTTTAAATTACCATGTTTCTCGTCGAGTAAATAAATTAATTCATCTTTCTCAAGAATTTTCTCAATTTAATTATAAAGCACGCATTTCTATTCAAGGAAATGATGAGTTTAATCAATTAAACCATAGTTTTAATGAAATGGCGAAACGTATAGAAGAAAAAAGTCATGATTTAGAACAACAAAATCGTTTCTATAATGCGTTGGCAGAAACCAATCAAATTATTATGCGAACTACAAATTATCGTGAATTATTTGAGCAAGTATGTCAGGTTACCATTAATACTATTGGTTTAGAAAGTGCGTGGGTAGTCTTTTCAAATAATAAAAACGATGACAACTATGCTGAAATAATTAGTATAGGAAATCTTTGTGAATGTCCAACTAATTTTCATTTATCAATCAAAGAATTAAAATCTGGTAGAACAGGTTTAATTAGTGAAGTTTGGCTTCATAAAAAACCGTTAATTATGAATCATTTTAATCCTAATTTAATATCATTTAGTGATAAGAAACCTCGATATTGTAATGTTGCATCAACGGCAATGTTTCCATTATTTCAAAATAATCAAATAGTCGGCGTATTTACGCTTTGTTCTTCTATTGAGAATTTCTTTACGCCCGAATATTCAAAATTATGTGAGAAAGTTATTAATGATGTTTGTTTTGCATTAGATAATTTAGAACTTAAAATAACAACCTCTAATGAACGTGAATTATTTAAGAAAATTGGTAATGCAATTCCAGTCATGATCTTGCTTAATAAAATAGATCAACCTGCGTTATCTTCAAATTATGAATTTGAACGTTTAATGGGTTTTAAACCTGATGAAAATTGGGAGCAGATTCAACAATTAAGAACCTTATTTGAACGCACTGATGAAATGCGTTGGCATGATTACGATATGCTAAGTTGTTATGGAGAAATAATCAATACCTCATGGGCATTAATTAACTTATCAGATGAAACCCAAATCGCCATTGGTATTGATTTAACTGAACGGAAGAAATCTGAATCAGCGATTAAACATTTAGCTTATTTTGATCCTTTAACTAATTTACCTAATCGACGTTATTGGAATGAATTTGCAAATAAGCATTTATCTTTTGAAAAAAACTTATTAATCAACCCATTAGCTTTATTATGTTTAGATTTAGATCGTTTCAAAATTATTAATGATACGCGTGGTCATGATGTAGGTGATAAGTTACTTATTCACGTTGCAGAAAGATTAAAAATTTGTGTGCATGGTAAAAATATGCTTGCAAGATTAGGTGGTGATGAATTTGCATTTCTATTATTAAACGCCAGAGAAACCGAAGCGATTGCAATTGCTCAACAAATTATTGATGTTTTACATAAACCTTTTGTGTTTGATAAATATGAAATTAGAGTTTCAGTAAGTATCGGTATTGCGTGCGCCCCTCAAGATGGAAACAAATTAGAAATATTATACAAATCTGCTGACATTGCAATGTATTATGCAAAACAAGAGAGAATCAGTTATGCTTTTTTTGAGGAAAAACTCGCAAAGAAATTAGAAGAAGATTTCTATTTAGAACAATCTTTAGAACAAGCAATTTTAAATAATGAACTGTATTTGGTTTATCAACCGCGAATTGATTTAATCGATGAGAAAATCACGAGCATTGAAGCATTATTGCGTTGGAAACACCCAGAACGTGGAGAAATTTCTCCCGATGTTTTCATTATTTTAGCAGAGCAATCTCATATTATTTATGATATTGATGATTTTGTTTTACGCACAGCCTGTAATCAAATAAAAGACTGGAAAAACAAAGGATTAGAGTTACGCTTGGCAATCAATTTATCGGTAAAAGCCTTTCAACGAGATAACTTATTTGAACGCATTCAAAACATTTTATTAGAAACCGACGTGTGCGGAGAATGGTTAGAAATAGAAATCACCGAAAGTGCGGCTTTATACGATTTAAATTTAGCGTGCGATATTCTTTTAAAAATCAAAGAATTAGGCATTCATTTATCAATTGATGATTTTGGAACAGGTTATTCTTCTTTAAATTATTTGAAATCATTACCCGTCGATAGTTTAAAAGTCGATTGCTCTTTAATTACAGATGTTGAGAAACCCGATTCAATGAATCATAAAATCGTTCCTTCTATTTTATTTATTGCAAAAAACTTAGGTTTGAAAGTGGTTGCGGAAGGTGTAGAAACCCTTGAACAAAAACAATTCCTCAAACAATTAGGTTGTGACGGCGTGCAAGGATTTTATTATACTAAAGGCGTTCTTCCAGAAAAATTAGAAGAACTTGCAAAAGAGTTTCATTGGTTTAAGGTCTAAACGCATCGGGAATCCATTCAATCTTTTCAATGGGTTGCGATTGAATGATCACCACATCAAAACGACACGGTGGATACAACGCCGTCGGATAATTTAACAAATACTTTTCCGCACACAAAATAATCCGTTTTTCTTTTGGGCGATTAATGGTTTCTAACGGGTTACTTTCTTTGCGATAACGCACTTCTACAAATGCTAAAATCTCGCCATGTTCCATTATCAAATCGATTTCTCCACCTTTACAAGAGAAATTACGTTCTAATAAAGTCAAACCTTGCATTTCTAAATAACGTTCGGCGAGATTTTCTGCCCATTGTCCTTTTGTTCGTGCACCACTTTTCTTTAACGCAATTTGAGCCGTTTCCCAAAGTTTCTTTATAATTTTTTCCATGTTTTTTTAAAACGGTTTTGCTAAGCCATTCACAAATTTAGCCCACATCATTTCTCGATAAATGCGGTTGTTTTGATCAACGGATAATAAACCCGTCACGCCCGCTATTCTTTGGTTATTTAATTGCGGCATTTGCATTATCACTCGATACGCATCGACACCAAATCCAAATAACCGTTTATTTGCGCCACTCATGCGCTCTGAAGATTGCTGTTGTAATATAGTATAGATTGAAATAGGCTCTTGATTTGATTGATTATTTTCTGGGTAATTTCCTTTTAATAACACCCAAGGCATATCAGGAAAAATAACGCCTTCTAATTCACGATCTAATGAAGTTTGAGGTTCTGCATCATACACATGGGAGGTTGCATAAAAAGGAATTTGTGCTTTTTTCATATATTTCAAATAAGAAGGAACTAAACGTGCTTCTTGTGCAAATGTTCCTAACAAAATACATTGCGCAGTTTCAGGAACACTTTTAAGCTGTTGTTTAAGATTTTTCTTATTAAATGAAATCGTTCCAGAAACCTGTCCACCTAAAGAACTCCAACGATCCGCAAATGCTTTTGCAACCCGTTCACCCCATCCACCTTCAAAATGAATAATCGCCGCGTTTCGATGTCCCTCTTTCCAAGCCTTTTCAGCAACTTGCCGCGCTTCATCTTCGGGCGTTAAACTAAATTGAAATAAATTTTGGGGAGGATTTTTATTTGCTAATTCTTCGGGTTCATATAACATCAGGGTCGGCAATGGAAAACCGCGCTCAAACGCATTATAAAGCGCGACAGACGTATTTCTACCCATTGGACCAACAATCGCTTGAGCACCGTTTTGCTGGGCTTGTTGATACAAATTTGCAACGGTTTCTGGGGTAACATCGTGAATCTTAATTTGAGGTTTATTTGCTCGCTCATCCGCATTTGCCGCCGCCATAAAACCATCGCGCACCGCTTCCGCCGCATCTTTGAATTGACCCGTCATTGGAAGTAATAAAGCAATGTTTTGCGATATAATATTTTGATTTTGTTGAGGATTTATTGGCAAAGGCATTGCTGACGGCGTGGTTGCCACAATCGGAATATTTTCATTTAAACGTGCAATCAACGTTTTATGCGCTGGATGCTGTGGATAACGTAATTTCCAATCCGCTAAACGTGTTTGAAAATCAGGGGCTTGCAAGTTTTTAGATAATTGCGCTAAACCCGTCCAACCTAATAAATTTGGAGGAACTGGCAAGGGCATTTGCTTTAATTGTATCGGAGAAAGTTGGGTAAGAACTTGCCAAATATTTTCATGATTTAAACGTTGTGCAGAATCATTATTTAAAATCGGATCAAGTATTAAACGTTCATATAAAGCTCGAATGGTTTGTCCCTGTATTTCAAAAATGGTGGCTTTCAAATGATGATAATTAATCAATTGCGCGGTTTGTAAGGCTTTTGAATTCAAACGATTTAAGAAACTCGCTGCTTGAGAAACTTGGTTTTCTGATAAAGCAACTTGTGCTTGCGCTAAATAAATCCTTGATTGAATAGAAGGTTGAGCAGTTTGAATTTGCCGCAATTGCACTTTGGCGGGATTCATTAGATTTGCTCGAATGTAATATTCCACTGCGGTAATTTGATATTCTTCTTTCAACGGAGAAACACTATAACCTGCCATTTTCAAATAGGTATTTGCTGCCCCAGAATAATCACCTCTTTTGAGCAATTGCAGGGCTTGCGTTTCTAAGTTTCTCACAGATGTATCACTTATAATAGGTCGCACCATGCAACCTTGTTGTAATAACACTAACAAAGCAACTATTAAAATACGTTTTAAAATCATATACCCTCCCGATGACGTTCATTTCCATGCTGATCATATTCAATTTCAGCGACTTGCTTACCATTTCTAAAATAACAAATCCTTGCCATTTGTCCATCAGTGAAATAACTAATGGTTTCACCCTCTTGTTTTCCTTTCAAAAAAGTTGTCAATTGACGAACCATTTTTCCATCTGGATAATAATCGTAGCTCACTTTTTCTAATAAGCCTTCTTGATAGAAAGAACGACGCATTAAAATCCCCTCTTCTGAATAGATCATCATATCGCCGTCTAATTTACCTTTTTTGTACTCAGAAAGCATTTTAACTAGACCATTTTCATGATAAAAAATGCTTAACCCTTCTTGCTTTCCATTTTTATAATTAATTTTAGAATTTAAAATACCTTCTTCATAAAAACAAGATTCGCCTTCTAAAACGCCTTCTTTAAAAGATAATGCTTGCGATAAATTGCTTTCTTCATCATAAATTAATCCAATCCCATTTAAAACATTATTTTCAAATTGTAATTCTTGGGTTAATTGTCCCATTTCATTATAAAAAGTTGCTTTACCATGTAATTGATTATTTTTCAAAATACAACGCTGGCTTATTTGACCATTGTCATGATAATCAATTCGCGTTTGTTCCTCCATTTTATCCTCCAATTAAAACCGTTGGCATTCCAGGTCCAACAATCACGCCACCATGCGCGGTATTATCTAACAAACGTGCCGCTGGTTTCTTCATTAATAAAACCGTCATACTTCCTTTGATTACGGTTGAAGGCGGTCCAACACAGAAACACATATCACCCATAACAGCCGCTGGTATTTTTCCAATCAAAACTGTCATTGCACCCGGTCCTATAATAGGTCCTCCAACGTGAGGAACAACCACTGTCACCATTGGGCAAACGTGTTGATCTACAAGGATTCTTGCGGCGGGAAACATAATTTTTTCCTCTCAATTAAATAGGTGATGCAACACTTAATGCAAATTGTAAATCTTCCCATGCTTTTGCTTTCTCGCTGGGGCTTCTCAACAAATACGCGGGATGATAAGTAATGACGACGGGAATGTTTTGATATTCGTGAACTTTTCCTCTTAATTTTCCTAACGCATCTTCTTTTTGTAATAAACGTCGAACTGCCACTCTTCCTAAAATCAAAATTAAACGCGGTTTTAATAATTCAATTTGTCGACTTAAAAACGGCGCACAACTCAAAATTTCGGTTGGATGCGGATCACGGTTGTTTGGTGGTCGACATTTCACGGTGTTTGCAATAAAAATATCATTTCTTTGTAATCCAACTGCAAACAACATTGAATTTAATAATTGCCCCGCTCTCCCTACAAATGGTTCGCCTTGTTTATCTTCTTCTTGTCCTGGTGCTTCCCCTAAAATTAACCATTTTGCTTGCTTACTTCCTACCCCAAATACCGTATTGGTTCTTTCTTGATGCAATGGACAATCTGTGCAACTTTTAATACGTTGTTCTAAATTCGTCCAATCCAAACTTAAAATAAATTTTTCGCGTGAATTGTCGATTTCTGACTCTGGCATAGATTGCGTTATAACAGGTTGATTTTTTTGAATATTTTTTATTTCAGGCACTTCAGGTTTTGCTTGAATAACCTCTTGAATTTGTTCTATTTTTTCAACAACCTGTTCAGAAGGATAAATAATATCGCGTCTTACCCATTCTGTAATACCCATTGCTTTAAGATAACTGTTCATAATAAAAACACACTCGCCAAACCTAAAAAGATAAAGAAACCTAAACTATCTGTTAAAGCCGTTAAAATCACGTTGCTCCCAAATACGGGATCACGTCCTAGTTTGTAAATAATTAAAGGTACAAATACCCCAACACAAGCCGCAACTAATAAGTTTAAAGTCATTGCCGCCATCATGACAATTCCTAAAGAAATTTGTTTGTATAATAACATTGCAATAACACCCATCACTGCACCCCATAACAAACCGTTAATCATTGCAATGCTCAATTCTTTCCTCAATAAATACCAAATATTATCAGTGTGAACTTGTTTCAAGGCTAATCCTCGAATAATTAAAGTAACAATTTGATTTCCACTATTTCCACCAATCCCCGCAATAATCGGCATTAAGGTCGCTAATGCAACAAGTTTCTCAATGGTTTCTTCAAATGCACCAATCACCCGCGATGCAATAAAAGCAGTTACTAAATTAATTGCCAACCATGCCCAACGGTTCTTTGCACTTTTATAAATGGAAGCAAACAAGTCTTCTTTATCATTTAAACCCGCTTGATTTAAGAGTTCTTTTTGAGCAATTTCTTTGGTAAAATCAAGCATCGCATCAATAGTTAAACGCCCGACTAATTGTTTGTGATTATTTACGACCGGCGCAGAAATCAAATCATAACGTTCAAATGCGCTGGCGGCTTCTTTTGCATCGTCATTAGTATAGAAAAAGAAAGGCTCTTGATTCATCACTTCAATCACTAATTCTTCTGGATCATGAAATAGTAAATCTTTTAAAGCTAATGAACCTCTTAATGTGCCTTCTCTATTAACAACAAAGATTTGTTCTGCATTACCCAAATGGTCTTTTTGACGACGTAAATATCTTAAAACAACATCTAAATTAATATCTTCACGAACGGTAACTAAATCATATTCCATTAATGCGCCGACAGAACCCTCTGGAAATGCCAACATTGATTGAACATCTAAACGTGATTCGCTATCTAACGTATTTAAAACTTCTAAAACAACATCTTTAGGTAAATCAGTCACTAATTCAGCAATTTCATCAGAATCCAAATGCCGAGCAACACCGACTAATTCACTCGATGTCATATCTGCAATTAGATTTTCACGAACTGCATCAGAAACCTCTAATAAAATAGCACCTGCGTGTTCAACTTTCAATAAATCCCAAATGATTTGACGCGGTTCTAAAGGTAATGATTCTAATACAAATGCAACATCAGCTGGATGCAATGAATTTAAACGCTGTTGTAATGCCGTAATGTTTTGACGTTTTACTAAGGCTTGTACTAAATCTTGGCGAGGCGTTTCTTGATTGCTTGCCAATGCGTCCATGATTTCAGCTTTTTTGAGCAATTCTAATACGTGTTGCAATACTGCTTCGGGGTTTCTTTGATGTTGAATTGGATTTTTCATTTCTTATCTCTCCGCCGTTTTCCACGACCAGAAGGACTGCCCGCTGTCCAAGAACGGTCAGCACGAGAAGAAAGTGGTGTCGTTTTGAAACGCGCACCTTCGGGTTGTTGCTTTGGAGATAATGCGGGTTGAAAATTAGGAACTAAATGATGTTTTCCATTCCCAATCAAATCCACACGACCCATTTGTCGAAGTGCATCTCTTAATAACGACCAATTCGCGGGATCATGATAACGTAAAAAGGCTTTGTGTAATCGACGTAATTTTAAACCTTTTGCCGTATAAACTTGCTCACTTTTTTCATTCACTAAATGCAACGGATTTTTACCCGAATGATACATCGCCGTTGCTAATGCCATTGGGGAAGGTAAATATGCTTGAACTTGATCTAATCTGAAATTATTTTTCTTTAACCATAAAGCTAAATTTAACATATCTTGAGTAGTTGCACCCGGATGCGCAGCAATGAAATAAGGAATCAAATATTGTTCTTTACCAGCCGCTTTAGAATATTTCTCAAAAAGTTGCTTAAATTTATCATAAGAACTAATTGAAGGTTTCATCATCTTTTTTAATACATTATCTTCGGTATGTTCAGGCGCAATTTTTAAATAACCACCCACATGATGCGTGACAAGTTCTTTAATATATTCAGGCGATTCAACGGCTAAATCATAACGCACACCTGAACCAATAGTTATTTTTTTTATCCCTTTAATTTCTCTTGCTTTTTTATAGATTTCAATTAAAGGTTTATGATCGGTATTTAAGTTTTGACAAATGGTCGGATAAACACAAGACAATTTACGGCAATGTTTCTCAATATTATGATCTTTGCAACCCAAACGATACATATTTGCAGTCGGTCCGCCCAAATCAGAAATGACACCTGTAAAACCTTGTCCAACTTCTTGAATTTGTTTAATTTCTTTTAAGATGGATTGTTCAGATCGACTTTGAATAATTCTTCCTTCGTGCTCAGTGATCGAACAAAAGGTACAACCGCCAAAACAACCTCGCATAATATTGATCGAAAAACGGATCATTTCAAATGCGGGAATCTTTTGATTTTGATAAGACGGATGCGGTAATCTTGCATAATTTAAATCATAAACTTGATCTAATTCAATTGTACTCAACGGAAAAGGTGGTGGATTTAACCAAACTTCACGGTTTCCATGTTTCTGAATTAAAGCGCGTGCATTATGCGGATTGGATTCTAAATGTAAGATTCGAGAAGCCTGCGCATATAAGGTTTGATTTATTTTAACTTCCTCAAAACTGGGTAAGCGCATTACCGTTTTTGTTCTTTCTACTTTTGGCGTATGTTCAAATACTTCAATGAAATCTTCTGGGATTTGTTTTTTAATAACCACTGTTCCACGCAAATCTTGAATGTCATTTATTTTAGTTCCTTTATTTAAGAGAAATGTTAAATCCACTAAAGCCCGTTCAGCATTGCCGTATAATAAAATATCTGCTTTAGAATCAACGAGAACCGAGCGTCGAACGGTATCCGACCAATAATCATAATGGGCAATGCGTCGCAAACTGGCTTCAATTCCCCCAATCACAATTGGGACATCCGAAAACGCTTCTCGACAACGTTGAGCATACACGATCACCGCACGATCAGGGCGTTTTCCCGCCATTCCGCCCGCCGTGTAAGCATCATCGCTGCGAATTTTGCGATCTGAGGTGAAATGATTGACCATCGAATCCATGTTGCCCGCAGTTACGCCAAAATATAAGCGCGGCTTTCCTAAAACTCTAAAAGAATCAGCGGCTTGCCAATCAGGTTGCGAAATAATTCCGACGCGAAAACCTTGCGCTTCGAGCAACCGTCCGATCAAAGCCATGCCAAAACTAGGGTGATCGATGTAAGCGTCGCCCGTGACGAGAATCACGTCACAGCAATCCCAGCCGAGCGAGTCCATTTCAGCGCGGGTCATCGGTAAAAATGGGGCTGGACGGGAATTTTGAGCAGAAGAATGGCGAAATAAAGGTTGCATGGCGATGGTGTTCTAAAAAAACGGCTTAACAGTGTAACAAAGTTTTAGTTTTTAGCCCGCTTCATCTGCAAAAAAATCAGTCGAAGATTTAACCAACGCTCAAAATTATACTATATAAATCAATGTATTAAATAATTACTACTTTGATATGGCTAAAGAGTTATTTTTTTAAAGGGATTAACCATTTGTAATGTAGGTAGTAGTGCATTTGCTAAGTGATGATCTTTATATTTCAAGAAGTTAGAACAGGGCTTCACTCTATAGTACATATATCTAAGAAATCAATTTATGTTTTATCAACATCGATATATTTGAAGAATTAGAAGCTGTTTGTTCTACAAGTTATTTGTCAAAGCATAAAAACTAGAAAAAAAGAAATGAGAAACTCGTAATGCCGTATTATTTAGTAGATTTGGTAACTTTTAATTCGTACCAAGGTTTGGTTTGATTGACAATTTTAACAACTAAAAGCATTACAGGAACTTCAATTAAAACACCAACCACCGTTGCTAATGCCGCACCCGATTCAAATCCAAATAAACTAATCGCCGCTGCAACCGCTAATTCAAAGAAATTGCTCGCTCCAATTAAACAAGAGGGCGCAGCAATACAGTGAGCAACACCTAATTGTCGATTCATTAAATACGCAACGCCCGCATTTAAGAAAACTTGTAATAAAATGGGGATTGCAAGTAAAGCAATAACTAACGGTTGTTTAATGATCGCCTCACCTTGAAATGCAAATAATAAAACTAACGTTAATAATAATGCAGAAATTGAAAACGGCGTTATTTTTGCTAATGCGTTTTGATAAGCAGACTCACCTTTTTGTAATAATAAAAAACGCCAAACTTGGGCAATTAAAACGGGTATTAAAATATATAACAACACCGACATAAAAAGCGTATCCCAAGGAATGGAAATGTTTGCAATTCCCAATAAAATTCCAACAATCGGCGCAAATGCAAAGATCATAATCGTATCATTTAGAGCAACTTGAGAAAGCGTGAAATACGGATCGCCTTTAGAAAGTGAACTCCATACAAACACCATCGCCGTGCAAGGCGCAGCCGCTAATAAAATTAATCCCGCAATATAACTATCTATTTGATCGGCGGGTAAATAATCTGCAAACAAATACTTAATAAAAAACCATCCAAATAACGCCATTGAAAAAGGTTTAATTGCCCAATTCACAAACAAAGTAACGCCAATCCCTTTCCAATGTTCTTTGACTTGATGCAAAGCCCCAAAATCAATTTTGAGCAACATTGGAATAATCATCACCCAAATCAATAAACCCACAGGGATATTAACTTTTGCAATTTCTAATCCGCCAATGATTTGAAAAAAGTGAGGAAATATTTGTCCTAATGCAATCCCCACCACAATACATAAAAAGACCCAAATCGTTAAGAAACGTTCAAAAATATTCATTTCAAAGTATCCAATTAAATAAAAATCCAACGATTAAAATACCCAAACCAACCACACTAATAAAAATCGCAATTAAAGTGGGTTTTAAGACATTTCTCAAAATAATCATTTCAGGTAAAGAAAGTGCAATCACACTCATCATAAAAGCTAATACCGTTCCTAATGCTGCACCTTTTGCTAAAAGAGCTTCTACAATCGGAATAATGCCCGCCGCATTTGCATACATTGGAATCCCTAATAAAACTGCCAGAGGAACTGACCACCACGTTTCTTTTCCCATAAAAGAAGCCATTAAATCTTGCGGCACATAACCATGAATCCCCGCACCCACCGCAATCCCTAAAATAATATAAAGCCAAACCTTTTTTAAAATATCAATAACTGCTTGTTTTCCTTCATTTATTCTCATTTCAAAATTGATTTGATGTGTTTCAAGCGTTGCGTTAATTTTGGGCATTTCTAACACCCATTCTTCTAAATAATGCTCTAATTTTAAACGTCCAATTACATAACCCGAAATGATTGCAATACTTAAACCTAAAACTAAATACAAACCAGCGACTTTCCAACCAAATAAGCTAAATAATAAAGCTAAAGCAATTTCATTGATCATCGGTGCAGAAATCAGAAAGGAAAAAGTCACTCCTAAAGGAACGCCCGCCGATAAAAATCCAATAAATAACGGCACAGCAGAACATGAGCAAAAAGGCGTTACAATGCCTAATAAAGCCGCGAAAATATTGCCTAATCCTTCACGTTTTCCAGAAAGCAAAGCTCGAGTATTTTCAGGTGAGAAATAAGATCGGATAATTCCCATTACAAAAACCACTAAAGTTAATAACAAAAAAACTTTAGGTGTATCGTAAAGAAAAAAATGCACCGCTTCCCCTAAATGCGTGTTTTGATTTAAGGGAAGAAGTTGAAATAAAAAGTTAGTAATGTCTGGTAAAAACCAATATATTACTAACCCAATGATAAATAAAGTAATTATCACGATTTTAACCACGTTTCAATTTGAGAAAGTTGAGGTAATCCACCCGCGTGAACAACTTTGCCGTCGACAACAACTGCTGGCGTGGTCATTACGCCAAATTTAACGATTTCTGGGGCTTTCTCAATTTTTTCTAATTGGATTTCTAAACCTAAGTTGTCAGCGGTTTCTGAAATCATTTGGTAGGTTTGAGAGCATTTAGTGCAACCAATGCCTAATACTTTAATATTTTTCATATTTCATTTCTCGATAAATGACCGATTTGTGAAAGCTCTTTTTTGAGAGCAAGTTGATCTAATTTTTCAAATGGCAAACTGGTGAACAATCCAATGCGCCGTTGTAATAAAGAAAATGCTTTGAAAAAAGCGCGGCGTTTATCGTCGTCAGTTCCCTCAGCGGAAGCGGGGTCTTCGATGCCCCAGTGCGCGGTCATCGGCTGACCGATCCAAATAGGGCAAATTTCGCCCGCAGCGTTGTCACAGACCGTAAATACAAAATCAAGCGGAATTCCTACAAATTCATCCCAACTTTTGCTGCGGAAGGATGTTATGTCAATTCCTTGTTTTTGAAGGAGTTCTAGTGCAAAAGGATTAACTTTTCCAGTTGGGAAACTTCCCGCGCTAAACGCTTGAAATTTGCCTTTACCCATTTGATTTAAAAGAGCTTCTGCCAAAATTGACCGTGCAGAATTGCCTGTACATAGAAATAACACATTATAGATTTTCGCGCTCATAGTATTTTCCGTGATTAAACAAGAACTTCCATAACAACAGTTTTCTGTCAAATAATTAGTTAAGTTGCGAATTTGTTGAAAATTTGCGGAATAAATGACGAACCGCCCATTTTGTCGAGATTCAATCAATTGAGCGTGCAATAACTCTTTGAAATGAAACGATAAAGAAGACGGTGCGATATTTAGATTTTCAGCAATTTTCCCAGCCGTTAACCCTTGCTGCCCTGCTTGAATTAAGAGCCGAAAAATCGCCAATCTCGATTCCTGCGCCAATCCCGCCAAGGCTTTAATGACATCTATTGTTTCCATAATTCAATAATAATTGAAATATAAAATCATTGCAATCGTTCGCGGTGTTTTTCACGATATTTTTGTTGTTTTTCAATGAGTTGCTGATGTTTGCGATGTTCTTTGCTGAAAACGCCAAAGCCGTCACCTAAACCATCACCCCAATAAGGTTTTCCGTTTTTATTGGCTCGATATTCGCGGCTTAAAACCCCATAACCATCGCCTAAACCATCGTCAGGTGGTTGTTTTGGAAAGATTTTTTGGGGAATAATCACAATGGGTGGCGTAAATTTAAGCGTAGGTTTTTCAGGTGATTTTGGTGGATCGGGTAACACCTTCATTTGATTGACTTTTGGGGGAATTTTCAACGTTTCGCTGCGCATTCCCGACGGACAAATTTC
This sequence comes from Thiomargarita sp., assembly GCA_020718845.1. Classification (GTDB taxonomy): domain Bacteria; phylum Pseudomonadota; class Gammaproteobacteria; order Beggiatoales; family Beggiatoaceae; genus DYRG01. The sequence goes on along the minus strand of DYRG01000001.1, from coordinate 137,357 downwards.
GTCGCTCAACGTCACCTTGCCGTCCGCGCTAAAACATTTATAAATCACATCTGCATTTACATTTATTGATAATAAAATCAACAAGTTAGATAAAAACAATCGCCACATAAAAACGTTCCTAAATAAATTTAAGTATAATGCAACAAACAATGTTTGGCGTGAAAATGGAGAAAAAAACCATGCAAGTGAATCGGATAGAAATCGACAATAATTTAATTGATAACGCGATTAAATTTTCAGGTTTAAGAGATAAAAAAGAACTGATAGAAAAAGCGTTAGTGCTTTTTACACAATTTTCTCAAATAAAACAACCCACTCTTGTTGATAATAAGTGGGAAGATTTTTTTATTTCTAACAGTGTTTTTGACGATGATTTTCTTCTTGAAAGAGATAATGAAAAACCGCAAGATCGGGAGTTTTATTAATGTATATGTTGGACACAAATATCTGCGTGTATATATTGAAAAAACATCCGCTTTGTTTGTTAGAAAAATTTAAGTAACTTAAAGAAATACACCTTTCTACCATTGTTTATTCTGAGCTGTGTTCTGGGGTGACTTTAAGTCCAGTCCATTTGCAAACCATAAGACAACAGCAATTAGAAGAATTTATTGCTTTAACAACAGTACATAATTGGGATAAAAAAGCGGCAATTTCTTATGCGAAAATTAGAGCAGATTTGAAAATAAAAGGTACGCCAATTGGTAATATGGATATGCTTATTGCAGCTCACGCGCTCAGTTTAGATGCAACATTAGTCACAAATAATATGCGTGAATTTGAAAGAGTATCCCATTTGAAAGTTGAAAATTGGCTTCTTTGAAGGCTTCCGAACTATAATGCAGCAGGTGACGAATGGCGCAAAATACTGTACACTTATACACTACTTTCACAACGAGGGCGACACAATGGCAATAGATGATAACCGCAAAAAAGCACTGGGAACGACACTCACGCAAATCGAAAAGCAATTCGGCAAAGGCTCAATTATGCGGTTGGGCGACAATGCCATCACAGAAGTTGAGGTTGTGTCGACCGGATCGTTGGGCTTAGATTTGGCACTGGGCGTGGGCGGATTGCCGCGTGGACGGGTCGTGGAAATTTACGGACCTGAAGCCTCTGGCAAAACCACTTTAACCCTACACGTCGTCGCAGAAATCCAAAAACTCGGCGGCACGGCAGCTTTTATCGATGCCGAACATGCTTTGGATCGAAGTTATGCAGAAAAATTGGGCGTGAACACCGCTGATTTGCTTATTTCACAACCCGACACGGGCGAGCAAGCCCTTGAAATTACTGATATGTTAGTGAGATCAGGCGCGGTCGATGTGGTGATTATCGACTCGGTCGCGGCATTAACCCCGAAAGCCGAAATCGAAGGCGAAATGGGCGATTCTCACATGGGATTGCAAGCGCGTTTGATGTCGCAAGCATTACGCAAATTAACTGCGAATATCAAACGTTCTAATACCTTGATTATCTTCATAAATCAGATTCGTATGAAAATCGGCGTGATGTTTGGAAGTCCAGAAACCACGACGGGAGGAAATGCGCTAAAATTCTATGCTTCTGTGCGATTAGATATTAGAAGAATCGGTGCAATCAAACGTGGTGAAGAAGTGATTGGAAGTGAAACCCGCGTCAAGGTTTTAAAAAACAAACTCGCCCCGCCTTTCAAAGAAGTCACTTTTGATATTATTTACGGCGAAGGAATTTCCAGAGAAAGTGAAATCATCGACTTAGGAACAAAATGTGAATTAATCGGTAAATCTGGTGCTTGGTATAGTTATAAAGGCGAAAAGATTGGTCAAGGAAAAGATAACGCCCGTTCTTATATGCGTGAACACGCCGACACCGCTAAAGATATTGAGAAACAAATCCGTGAGAAACTCTTACCCAAAACTGGCGCAGTTCCTCCTATTTTTGAAGCCGCTGATCCATTAGATAATACAGAAGAATCCGCTAATTAATCTAATAACCTAAAACCTAATGATAATGTCAGGTTTTTTATTAAATAAATATAGGGTTATTTGACTTAATAGCAGATTGCGACTAAAATTTGAGAATCAGTGGGGCGATTAGCTCAGGGGGAGAGCACTGCCTTCACACGGCAGGGGTCGCTGGTTCGATCCCAGCATCGCCCACCATCTTTTTTATAAAACCTGACTATTAAGGTCGGGTTTTTTTATTGTCCTAAGCCTTTATGGAAGCTGAACTTTTTAAATTACTTCTGCACAAACAGCACTCGGCTTATTTGTTAATTAACCGCCAATGTGAAGTTATGCAGTCGTGTGGCAGTTTTTTGAGTTTTGGGTTAAATGAACAGTGTTTGACTGATAGCAAGGATGTCTTTGATTTTATTCCAGAATTAATCGGTTGTGACGATATTTTATTCGATGTTTTAGATGGGAATTTGCCTGATTTTGAATTGGAAAATCTTAATAGAATCAATGATATAGAAGAGGTTTTTTATTTAAATATTTGCATATTGCCATATCAGCCACCGCAAGGCGAGAAATTACTACTTATTGTGTTGCGCAACACCACCGAATGGACAAAAATTCAGCAAACTTTAACCCAACAACGCAACGATTTACATTTGTTACAACACGATTTAGCTCAAACAAATCAACAACTTGAATTTATTTTGCAACATTATGTTCCTCGAGAAGTCAGCAAAGGTTTATTAGAAAAACGCATTACGCCCAAATTAGGTGGTGAATTACGCGAAGTGACTGTTTTATTTGCAGATTTACGAAATTTTACCAGCACATCAGAAAAATTCTCTCCGCGCCAAATTGTTGAAATGCTTCATATTTATTTGAATTTAGCCAGCGAAGCCATCGAAGAAACGGGCGGGGTCGTTGTTAATTATATGGGCGATGCGGTGATGGCGGTATTTAATGCCCCAAATTTTCAACCAGATCATGCACTTAGAGCGGTGCGGGCGGGTCTGATTATGCAACTCAAAGCCTCGCAACATCACGCCACGCAAACGCAGGATATTCCGTCGATGTTTTTTGGGGTCGGGATTAATACGGGGCAGGTCGTGATGGGAAATATCGGCGCGCAACAGCATTATCAATACACGGCGATTGGGGATAGCGTGAATGTTGCGTCGCGGATTTGCAGTCATGCGCGAGCGGGTGAAATCTTAATTGGAACAAACACTTACGATATTGTTAAAAAACATATTCAAGCCACGCCATTCGAACAACCGCTTAAATTCAAAGGAAAAAGTTGTGAAACGATGGTCTATAAAGTGCTTGGCGTGTTATAAGCCTTTATTTTGATTGAGGAAATTCAACAATAAAAGTTGCCCCTTTTCCGACTTCACTTTCACACCATACTTGCCCCTGTTGCGCTTCGACCAACTTTTTCACGATAAATAACCCCAAACCAGTTGAATGTTCACCGCCTGTCGGTTTCGCGCTTAACCGTTGGAATTTACTAAATAATTTCTTTTGATCTTGCGGCGTTAAACCTTGTCCTTCATCTTGAATTTCACAACGAATTGTTTTATGTTGCTCTGAAATTCGCACATAGATATTTTTATTTGAATTTGAGGGCGAATATTTAATCGCATTTGAAATCAAATTATCTAAGATTTGATGGACTAATTCTTTATCTGCATAAGCAACATAAACGTTATTTTCATTCGCAATCAAATGTAAAGTGAGTTGTTTATTTTTTGATCGATCTTGATAATTATGTAAATTCTTTTTAATAAGATTTAAAATATCAACTGGTTTTAAATGAACAGTGATTTTCCCAGATTCTAAAGAATTTACGTCTAATAAATTGGTAATTAACAAGAACATTCTTTCTGCGCTGTCTTTGATCATTCCTGTAAATTCTAAAATATCTTCTGGCGGCATTTCTCCATTTGAATCGACAATATTTTCAGAAAGCCCTAAAATACCTGACAAAGGATTTTTCAAATCATGTGCAGCAATCGCTAGAAATTCATTTTTATCTTGATTTAATCTAATAAGCTCTTGATTTTGCTGATTAAGTTTATCAAAAGAAGATTTTAATTGTTTTGCCATGATATTTAAAGTTGTAACCAATTGTCCGATTTCATCTTTGGCTTCATAAATAATTTCTTGAGAGAAGTTTCCTTTAGAAATTTCCTCAGCAGCATTTTTTGCCGAAATTAAAGGATTAATTAATAAGCGAACTAAACTCATGCTCATAAAAATTCCAATCAATAAAAACGCCGTTCCAGATAAAACAATTTTTTTAATAATGCTATAGGTTTTTTGTTGTAATTCTTGATGAATTTCTTCGATGCCTAAGTCTTCAACATAAACACCCGTTGCAATAGTCCATCTAAAGGGTTCAAACCATTGTACACGGGTTATTTTTGTCATTTTGTCGTAAGTTATTGGGCGATGCCAAAGATATTCTACAAATCCATTTTTTGATTGCGAATCTCTCGCCATTTTAATCATCTCTCGCGTAAAGAAATGTCCTTCTTTATCTTGCAAATCCCAAACGCTTTTTCCGTTTAATTCTGGAAATCCTCCATTTAGAACTTCCACTGCTTTTTCAGTTAAAATAAAGAAATAGTTATTTTTTGTTTTACCCATATCATAGAAATACGATGTAATAAGTTTAGCAATTTTCATTTCTAATTCGGGCAAATGATCTTCAACATAAATTCCCGTTCCAATCACCCAATTTAAAGGTTTAAATTTTTTGATATAAGAAATTTTCAATTGAGGTTTTTCATGACCTAATTTTCGCCAATAATAATGAGAGAAACCTTCTCCGTCGGGACTTTTTGCAATATCAAGAAATTCTTGCGCAAAATATTTTCCATTTGCATCTTGTTTGTTAATAAATAATTGATTTTCCAAAGATTTATCGCCATGACTAATAATAAATCCTTGCATATTATAAGTAAAAATATATCCCATTCCATCATCATAACGAATATGGCGCAAGTAATCTTTCAAATATTCTTCAATAATGCGATCTTCGATGCCTTGTTGTTTTAATTTTTGACATTCAAATTCTAAGGTAGAAATCACGGTATCGATAATACTTTTTAGTTTGGCGCGATGGTTTTTTTCGATGGTTTCGATTTTGGTTTCTTCGTAATGAACTTGTTTGGCAAGTTTATACACCATATTCATTTTTTCAGTAACTTCAGATTTCTTTGTTTCAATAATTTTATTTTTTTGGATCAAAAAATCTTCATGAACTTGAAAATAAACAAAGGCACTTTGCGTTACCGCATAGCCGGATAAAATAAAGCCAATTAAGATAATTAACTTCTTGAAAATACTCAAATTATGAAATTTTGACATTTTAGTAATCCATTCAGTTGCGTTATGTTGCAGAGCAACATTATAAATGATTGGTGGGTTTTGTAATGCTAGTTTTTTTTGCTATAGTTTTTAGTGCATACTCATTTTGTCACTAACACGGCATAATAGTCACCTTTAATTGAACAGAAAACAAGGAGACATTATGCGCTTAATTTTGTTGGGAGGTCCCGGCGCGGGCAAAGGCACTCAAGCTAAATATATCACCGAAAAATATAACATTCCGCAAATTTCCACTGGCGATATGCTGCGAGCAGCCGTCAAAGCGGGCACACCTTTGGGCATCGAAGCTAAAAAAATCATGGACGCGGGCGGATTAGTTTCTGACGACATTATCATCGGCTTGGTCAAAGATCGCATCACGCAACCAGACTGTGAGAATGGCTTTTTATTTGACGGATTTCCGCGCACCATTCCCCAAGCCGATGCAATGAAAGCGGCGGGGGTTAAATTAGATTTCGTGTTGGAAATCGCGGTGGATGATGAGGAAATCATTAAACGGATGAGTGGTCGTCGTGTGCACGTTGCATCGGGTCGAACCTATCATGTGGTATTTAATCCGCCCAAAGTCGAAGGAAAAGACGATGAAACAGGTGAAGATTTAATTCAACGCGCCGATGATATTGAAGAAACCGTCCGCAAACGTTTAGAAGTCTATCACGATCAAACCGAACCTTTAATCAACTACTATTCAAGTTGGGCAAACAATGGCGACGCTGATGCTCCTAAATACGTTAAAGTTGAAGGCATTGGAACGGTCGATCAAATCAGAGATAAAGCTTTCGCTGCTTTAAGCTAATCAATCATTTCAAATAAGGGAGAAACTTTCTCCCTTTTTTATTTCGAGAGTAATTAAAGAACTACAAATCCAAATTAGTGATGCTGTCGATTGCCATTTCGAAGAAAATAAACCTCAAATTACCGTCTGAGTAAAAGCCTAGCAAGTTTTTCTTCAATTTTATTTCTTTAAAAAATTTAACATTGATCGTAAATCTTCAATTTGTTGCTTTAATAAAGTAATTTCGCTATCTTTTTGTTCAATAATGATTTGCTGTTTTTCTATCTTATGTTCGAAGTCTTTTGAAGAAGATTGGAAATAAGTATTTTGATGACTTTCATCATGAGAAGATGCAATATTAAAAATAGCTTTTTCTTTTTTGTTCAATAAATCTTTTGGTTCTAATTTTAGCTCTAATCCGAGTACATCAGCAATCTGTTTTAATCTTGGACAAGAAAGTTCACTTTTTCCTCGTTCAATTTTTGAATAACCGCTTATAGACATCATCAATTGTTCAGCCATTTCTTCTTGTGAAAAATCTTTATCATCACGAATTTTAGCAATGATTTCATGTAGTTCCATAAAACCTACCCTCCCAGTTCAAAAATACCTACCGTTATAGGAAACACCTTCCGCCGTAGGCTCTGTTAAGTATTAAATTGTTTCCCTAGAATTAAAAGCGATAATTTCAAAATTATCATTTCACCACCTTAATATTTTAGAGGATTATACCATGAAAAGAGTGATGAATTTTATCATTTTAAGTGCAGTCGTTGTTTTTTCTCTCACGGCTTGCTGTTGCTAACGAGGAGATTACCTATGGGGTGTATAGTTTGTGGTAGTCCAACAGAGATTGCCTATGGTCAAGGAACTTCAGGACAAGAGGCAAACCGCGTAAATAGATGCACTTCAACAGGTGCTTTTGGTGTTGGTTGCATATATTGCGGGCATGTTTGGCATTCCGCTATCAAACCTTGGAATGGCGAGCAGTTTTTCTGCCCTAATTGTGGTGGAAATTCAATACGAAATCCCCCTTAATAAAATGGAGAAAAAATATGTATGTATTTGATCTTATGGTAACTTGTCCTTCTTGTGATCAAACGTTTGGTGATGGAACGGATGAAGTAATGCAAGCAGGATTACCAGGAATTCCTGTACCAGGTACATGTTTTTCTATGAGAGATAAAACTGTTGAGTGTACCAAATGTCGTAAAACATTCAGATTATCTCAATCAGCAGGACTTAGAATAACGTCCCAACGAGTGAGATAGGATAAGTCAATTGTTATTAAATAAAGAATGAAGCCCGATAGGTTTTAAGGCTTATCGGGTTCTTCTGTTCTTTAGATTCCATTCTTAACTCGTTCCTATGCACTTAGAAATAAAAAAAGAATTAAAAGTTAAGTAATTCAATGAGAATAGAATCGCCAATTTGAGCACCCGTCGAATCGGCGGTTAATAAAACTAAACAATTTGCTTTGCTCATCGAACTTAAAACCGCAGAACTTTGATTTCCTGTTGAATAGACTTTCCACTGATTTTCTTCCATTTTTAAAATCCCGCGTTGAAACTCCATTCTTCCCGCTTTTTTCTTAAAGTTGCTTCCAGCTATTGCTTCAAAACGTAAAGCTGGTTCTTCTAATTGACCAGTCATTTTTTGTAAGGTGGGTTTGACAAATTGTTGGAAGGTAATCATTGCAGAAACGGGGTTTCCCGGTAATCCAAAGAACTTGGCTTTTTTTAATTCACCAAAGGCTAAAGGTTTGCCGGGTTTCATCGCCACTTTCCAGAAATTAATTTTGCCTTCTTGTTCTAAGATTTCTTTAACAAAATCGGCTTCTCCGATAGAAACTCCGCCAGTGGTAATTACCGCATCGGCGGAATTTGCAGCCTGTTGAAATGCTTGACGAATTTTTTCTTTATCATCTTGGATTACGCCTAAGTCGATCATTTCAACGCCCATTTCTGCAAGCATTGCAAATAAGGTGTAACGATTGCTATCGTAAATATCGCCGTCGCCGAGCATTTCTCCGACCGATTTTAATTCATTTCCCGTGCTAAAGAACGCGACCCGTAATTTTCTTTTAACTTTGATTTCACTCACGCCTAAAGACGCTAAAAGTCCGATGTCCGCAGGATTTAATTTTTTGCCTGAAATTAAAACTTCATCGCCAATCGCCAAATCTTCGCCCGCGAATCGAACGTTATCTCCTTGTTTATATTGCTTTTTTATGGAAATGAGATCGCCATCGCGGTCGACGTGTTCTTGCATAATTACCGTGTCGGTGTCGGCGGGAACTTTTGCGCCCGTCATAATTCGCACGCATTCGCCATTTTTAACAGGAAAATCAAAGGGTTTGCCCGCCCACGACGTGCCAATGACTTTTAAGGGTTGTTTATCTAAATCATTGAATTTAATCGCATATCCATCCATTGCCGAATTAATGTGCGCGGGAACGTTCACTTTTGAAATCACGGTTTCTGCTAAAATTCGACCTAATGCGGTGCGAAGTGGTAAATTTTCAATATCTTCAATGGGTTGCACAGATTTTTTTAAACGAACTAAGGCTTGATCGACGGTTAACACCCCGCAATCCTCTTCATCACAACAGCTTGGCATTTGAAATCCTTTGAAATAATTAATAATAAAATCAGCGATTTGCACGGGATTATTTAAATCCAACAACGGCAACGGAACATCTAAATGTTCGTCGCTGGCAATCGCAATCACGGAATTATCTTGAGGGTATAAAAAAGAATGATTTAAAGACGGGCGGTGAAGTTCAAGTTTCGGAAAACGTTGATGTTTAAAGCCTTCGACCAACATCGCATCGACATTGCACAACGCAACGTGCGGTAAGACATTTTGCAACAAAGGTTCGGCTTGCCCGTCGGTTTCCTGCAATAACGCCCACCGCTGCGCCGACGCAACCGTCACCACCGCCGCGCCCGCTTCTCGCAAACGATAGCTATCTTTGCCGGGTTTATCCATATCAAACCCATGATGCGTGTGTTTGATAATGCCAATTCGCCACCCTTTCTCGCACAATAGCGGCAAGATTTGCGTTAAAAGCGTGGTTTTACCCGTCCCGCTAAACGCCGCGATCCCTAAAATCGGTATTTTTGAAAATAACGTGTTCATTCGCAAATTGTACCACGCAATCTTTTGATATTTTTGCGTTATATGGTGATATTACATGACATATAGATCATACAGAAAAAAGTCCAAACTAAGTTTTTTCGATAGCGGTGCATTTTTTGGTGTAATAGTCTTTATATTTCAATAAATTAAAACAGAATTTCAATAGTGCATCACTAGCCTCTTTTTTATTAACGGCTGTTGAAAATTACATCAAATGTTTTTCCTAAAATATTTTCTATAACTATTTGTTTTTAAAGTAAAATAAAAAAATTGCAAAATGAAAAAATATGTATAAAATTGCACCACATGGGAGATATTAGGTAGTGATCAATAAGAGATGTTAGTGCATCAAATAGTCTTATGAAAATAAAAGAAAAACTCATAAAAATCATCTCTCATTTTTGATCACTACCAAGTATTAAAGTATATTAAATAATAGCCGTTTGATAAAAAACATAATTCATACAAAAAAATGATTTGGAGATACGACTGACAATGTGTGCCCAAAGTTTTTCACTTACAAAACAGCAAGTTCTTGATTTTAAAAAAGAAGGTTACTTAATTTTACCTTCTTTTCTTCCTGAAAATCTTGTTAATTCCTTGAAAGCCGAAGTCGACCGTTGGGTTGATCAAGGGTTTCGTCAAAAATCTATTGCGGGTTGCAAAGAAAAACATCCTCCTGAATTAATGGAATTAGAATTAGGTGAGCATGGTTGGCTAATTAGTTATCCGCCACTTATGACAATTTTAGAGCAACTCATGGGAACTTCTTTTGCATTTCATCATTTGCACAGCGATCGCCATGATTCGGGTTGTACCCATAAGAACTGGCATCATGATTATGAGCAATATCCTCAAAGCAATCGTTCTCATGCAATGGTTCATGTATTTCACTATTTAAATGGTTTAGATGGAGCAATTGCTGATTTAGTGGTAGTTCCAAGAACGCAATATGAAGTAATGGATAAACGTGCTTTAGATTGTTTTGGGGTTGATACCTTACCTCATGAAATTGCTATTAATAATCTTCCTGCTGGTACAACCGTTATTGCTCATTCTGCTATCTTTCATGCACGTCGTGCTAAACCTTTTTCTGTGGGGAAAGTTCCTCCCCGCTATTTCATTGATTGCTCTTATTGTCAAGTAGGAGTTCGTTGGCCTCAAGTGAAACCTTATTGGCGTGGTATGTTAGCAAAAGCACGAGAATTAAAACTTGATAGAGGAACTTGGAAAGATTTATTCGATGAAAAACATTTCTATGATCCATTTGAAATTCTGCCTCAATTTGATCAAATAAATCAAGGTAGTTTGATCGAAAAATTGATTGCATAACACAATGAAAATCATCGAAAAAGTTTCTTTTGAAGAAGTATTAAAGCAATTTCGTGCAGAGCATGACGCAGATCATCCTCACGAAGTTAATACGAATGCCGATGCTGAAGAATCATTACAGCGTGCTCAAATTTTATTTGGTGAATGGCACAGAGTTTCTTTAACACGAGAGGATATTCTGCAAGTAAGGCTACCTTGGCATTTAAGTTGTGGTGGAGATATGGAACTTGTTCCAAAAACAGGGCTTTCTGTGCAGGAAACAGTTGAAAAACTTTCTAATGTCAAAATTCAATTCAAAGATTCTTGTCCAGTATGTTTTAATAAACTGCAAAGAATGCAATATCTACCTTTCACTCCCTTGTTTTTATCTACTCAGGCACTTGATACCGAAGACTATAATGAACTAACCATTAAATCTGGTTTAATTCATTTAGATGGTTTGCACCGTATGATTGGTTGGGAATTACATGGTTTATTCATCAATAATTCTTTAATTGAAGCATATCTTGCAAGCAATCCCAATATAACAACTTAAACCCGCCTAAAGGAAGAAAAGCTTATGCTAAATTTAAATAAGCAGCCGCGTATTTTTTGTGATTTTGATGGAACAATTGCTCAAGTCGATGTAATTGATTCACTATTAGAAAATTTTGCGCCTCCACAATGGCGAGATATAGAGCAAGAATGGAAAACGGGGAAAATTGGTTCTCGCGAATGTTTAACTCGTCAGGTAGCCTTGTTAGATATGTCACAATTTCAATTGGATCAATATCTTAACGAAATCGAAATTGATAGTGATTTTCCTGTTTTTGTGAAAGAAATGTTTTCTAAAGGTTACAAAATTACAATCGTTAGTGATGGGCTAGATTATGCTATTCAACGCATTTTAACACGTTATCATTTGAACTATTTACCTGTATTTTCAAATCATTTACAAACCATTGATGAACGCCATTGGCAATTAACTTTTCCTCATTTTAAACCAGAATGTAAAGCGATTTCTGGACATTGCAAATGTTCAACAGTTAAGCAACATCAATCAACACATAGCATTTTAATTGGAGATGGTACGTCTGATTTTTGTGCTGCGGAAGAAGTTGATATGGTTTTTGCTAAACATAAATTGATTTCACATTGTGTACAAAAAAATATTGCACATTATCCCGTCCAAAATTTCTCTGAAATTAGAAATATTTTTAAACATTCTGATTTCATTTTTCATAAACCAACTTTAGCAACCACCCACTTATTGATGGAAACTTACTAATGTCTTTAACAGAACAAGAATTATTAGAACTTGAAGCACAATATTGCTCACATGGTGATACCGTTCATTACCATAATCCACCAAAGATTTTTACCCGCTGTGAAGGAAGTTATATGTATGATGAGAAAGGGCAAGCCTTTCTCGATTTACAAATGTGGTATTCGGCGGCAAATTTTGGATATGCAAATCCTCGTTTAAATAACGCATTAAAAAGACAACTTGATACCCTTCCTCAAATCACCAGTGAATATCTTCATAAGGAAAAGATTTTATTAGCTGCCGCATTAGCTAAAAATGTTGAAAGAACATTTGGCTTAAAAGGGCGTATTCATTTTAATGTGGGTGGTTCTCAAGCTATTGAAGATTCTTTAAAAGTTATACGCAATGCTACAAACGGTAAAAGTTTGATGTTTGCATTTGAAGGTGGTTATCACGGCAGAACCTTAGGAGCTTCCTCAATTACTTCTAGTTATCGTTATCGCCGTCGTTATGGTCATTTTGGAGAACGCGCACAATTTGTTCCTTTCCCTTATTGCTTTCGTTGCCCTTATGGTAAAAAACGTGAAGATTGTGAGTTGTTTTGTGTTGATCAATTTGAGCGTTTATTTGATTCTGAATATCAAGGTGTTTGGGACCCTAAAGTAAATAGTTCTGAATATGCTGCTTTCTATGTTGAATCAATTCAAGGAACAGGTGGCTATGTTGTTCCTCCCCAAGGCTATTTTGAAAAACTCAAAAAAATATTAGAAGCGCGTAAAATTCTTTTAGTTGATGATGAAGTACAAATGGGTTTCTATCGGGCGGGGAAATTTTGGTCAATAGAACATTTCAATATTAAACCAGATATTATCGTTTTTGGAAAGGCATTGACAAATGGTTTAAATCCTCTATCTGGTTTATGGGCAAGAGAAGAATTAATTAACCCGACTTTATTTCCAGCAGGTTCAACTCATTCAACCTTTTCATCAAATCCTTTAGGAACAGCTGTTGCGTTAGAAACTGTTACGATGTTAGAAACGAGTGATTATCATCATTCAACAATGGAAAAAGGTGCATATTTCCTCAATGGATTAAAAGAACTTAAACGCAAACATCGAATCATTGGTGATGTTGATGGATTAGGTTTAGCTTTACGAATTGAAATCTGTAAAGCAGAGGACAGTTTTACACCTGATAAATCAATGGTTGATAAACTCTGTGAAATCGCATTAAGTGGAACATTAGAAACCAACGGAAAACGCTATGGGTTAATTTTAGATATTGGTGGATATTACAAAAATGTAATTACGCTTGCACCTTCACTTGAAATTAGCTATGAAGAAATTGATTTGGCAATTTCTCTTTTAGATCAATTATTTAATCGTTGTGTTAAAGAAATTTAGGAGGAAAATAGTTGTGGAAACAAACGAAGCTATTAAAGCTAATTTCCTTGAGCAAGGTTATCACGTTGTTCATGGGACATTAAGCCCAGAGCGGACAAAGGAAGTTCGGGAATTTTTAATTGAAAAATTCAATGAGAAATACCCAAATGAAAACCTGATGGAAGCAAATATTATTTTTGATCATTTGTGCTTATATCCTAATCTCATTGATACGATTACTAATGACAAATTAGTGAGTGCTTTAAAAGCTATTTTAGGTGAGGATTTTCTTTTAATGCCGCCTGCTTCTTGCATTAGAAATAGTTTTTGGCGATTACATACTGATTTAACTACTATGGAAGGGCACGGTTATCCGATTGGAACTCGTCCCGATTTTCTAGGTGTTGCAATCGGTACTTATTTACAAGATTGTGATGAACAAGGCGGAGGAATGTTTGTAGTTCCAGGGACACACAAATATAGAGACCCCTTAGTTAAACGTCGTGAGCTAGAAAAAGGAATAGGAGTGCCTTGGTTCTCCAAAATTACTCGCAAACTTACCAAGAATCGTTTTCCTCATTATGAAGACTATTCGGCTTTTGAAAAAGGGGGATTTGATTTACCAACAAAAGCAGGTGATACGGTAATTATTGATATGCGAATTTTGCATCGTGGTTCAATACCAACAGCAAAAGAACGAATTAGAACTAAATTAGGCATTTTCAATACTGCTGTTGCTCGAACTGATACAGATTTACTTGAATATTGGCTAGAGTATTTAGTTCACTCTGATCGTGACCATCCTTTTCACTATTTGAGAGAAAATAGAAACATCGATGAATTAAAGCAAGCTGCAAATAAATGTGGCTTTAGTGCCTTGTAAAGAGGTTGAAATATTGTAATTATGTTTAAAATAGAAAAACCGTCTTCAGATCAATTAGCATTTTTTTATAAAAATGGCTATCTTGTATTTCCAGATGTTTTAACAAATGAGGGGCGAGAAGGACTCATTAAAGAAATATTAGAAACCCCAGAGGTTGTTGATTTTCTCAGTTTAACAAACGAAGAACGTGGACGCAGTCATAAACCTCACCGTTTAAGTCTTATTCAGTGGAAAGATCAAGGAAAATATGGAGATCAACTATTTGACGCTCCTTTAGTAGTTTCTTTACTTTCTTCAATCATTGGTGAAATATATCACTTCTGTCATGCTTCAATTCGAATTTCTATGCGTGGTTCTCAAGGTTTAGGGTTTCATCATGATAATTTACCTTTAAATCAAATCGATCGTAATAAATGGTATATTCAAATGATTTATTACCCAACTGGATTTGAGAAAGGTGATGCAAGTTTATGGGTGATTCCGGGTAGTCATCAAATTATCGATTTAAAAGAACTTGCTCCCATAGGTCCTGCGATAGAAGAAGCCTCTGCTGAACTATTGATGAAACATTACCATAATCAAGTAGATCGAGAATTAAAAGCAGAAGAACTTTCTTTACCAATAGGTAGTTTAGTTGTAATGGATGCACGATTATGGCACGCAGTATCACCCAAACCATTAGATTCTCCTCAAGAAATGCGCTTATTTTTAAATTATATTTTTAAAGAAGAAGGAGAACCACATCCTTACACTCAAGCGATTTCTGAATCGTGGTTTTGCAATAAGCCATCACGCTCTAAAATATTTCAACGATCAGCAAGTTCGTGGTCTTCAAGTTCATTTGAATCTGAATATGGTTCTTTAAAATAAAATTAGAGGTTTTTGTAATGAGTACAAATAAAATTGCTTTAGTAACAGGGGCGGGAAGTGGAATTGGTCGAGCAACCAGTTTAGCTTTAATCAACAATGGATGGACAGTCATTTTAGCTGGACGACGTTTGAATATGCTCGAAGAAACCGCTCAATTAGCGGGTGAAAAAATTTCTCAAGCGATCCCAATTAAAACTGATATTGGAAATCAACAATCAGTCATAAATCTTTTTGCTAAAATTAAAAGCCAATTTGGGCGTTTAGATTTATTATTTAATAATGCTGGAGATAATGTACCAAGTATGCCATTAGAAAATGTTGCATACGAGGATTGGCAACGAGTTGTGCAAACAAATGTAATTGGAACATTTCTTTGTTCTCAAGAAGCATTCCGTTTAATGAAAGAACAAATACCAATGGGAGGAAGAATTATTAATAATGGCGCACCTTCTGCACAAGTTCCTCGCCCTGATGCGGCGGTATTTACCGTTACAAAACACGCTATTAAAGGGCTAACGTTAGCTTTATCTTTAGAAGGTCGTAAATATGATATTGCTTGCGGACAAATTGACTTAGGAAATGTTGAACCACAAATCCCTCATGAACCTCACGCAGCAAAACAAGCTAATGGAACATTAATGATAGAACCAACAATGGATATGAAATATGTCACAGATACCATTTTATTAATGGCAAACTTACCTCTTAACACAAATGTTCAGTTTATTACTTTGATGCCCACCAAAATGCCTTTATTTGGACGCGGCTAGAAACAAAAAAAAGCCCCTCGAAAGGAGCTTTTAAATTTGGAGATTAAAAATTATTTAACGCCTAATTGTTCACGCCAAGTTGGGTAGAGTTTGTCCGCATCGCTTGGGAAAGATTCAAATGCGCGCGCGAGTTCTTGATGAGATTTCGCATATTCAACTAAATCAACACCTTGTTGCCATGCGTCTTGCGCTTGACGTAAAGATTTCGCACCCGCCGTTCCGCCATCAACGTGACCAAACGCGCCACCGCCAGAGGTTTGAATAATGTTTGAGTGACCCAAATTGGTGAAAAAGCCGGGTAATCTCAACGCATTCATACCGCCAGAAATAATTGGGGTGGTGGATTTCATGCTTAACCATTCTTGTTTGTAATAAGGACCTTGCGCCACGTCTTGCTCTAACATATACGCAATCGCTTTGTCGGAAGCGTCGCCTTCCATTTTACCGTAACCCATTGTTCCAGTGTGAATTCCAGATGCACCTTGTAAGCGTGACATTTTGCAATGAACTAATGCAGTATAACCACGTTTTGCTTGTGGAGAAGTGACTGCGCCATGACCTGCGCGGTGATAATGCAAGAATTGATTGGGGAAATAACGGCGACAAGTAGTAATTGCGGTTGGACCTGCGACATAACCATCCACTAAAAACGCAACGTGACTGGCATTTTCTGCAAAGGTATCAAGGATATATTCGCCACGAGCAATCATTTCAAACGGATCGTCAGCGGTAATGTTTGCAGAGAAAAGTTTAGCTTCACCAGTTTCGTCTTGTGCACGTTTCATTGCATCGGCGACTAAACGAATGGTTTCTTTTAAAGGTGCAAAGACTTGATTTCCTTGAGGTTCATCGTTTTTGATGAAATCCCCGCCCAACCAAAACATATAGCAAGCATCTGCAAAAGGTTGTGGACGTAAGCCGAGTTTAGGTTTGATGATCGTGCCCGTCACCATTCCGCCGTTGACTAATGGACGACCCAATGTGCGCCACATTTCTTGAATATTAACTGCTGGACCGTCAAAGAGTTGTAAGTATTTGGGTGGCACATAAAAATCGTGCATTTTGGCGTATTCAACGTCGCCCATGCCTTGGTTGTTGCCGATTGCCAAGGTTAAAAATGAGGCAATCATCGCGCGACCGTCGGTGATATTTCTATCAAATAAATCAACGGGATACGCGATTTTCATCAAATAATCGCCGTCTGCCATTTGAGTGACTTCGTACACGAGCGCATCAACGCCTTTGGTGAAATCGTCGGTGGTGCACACTTCAACGTTAGTGCCAGTTGAAGATTCCGCCGCAAAATGCGCAGCAGTCGCAACGGGTTCATAGCCCGCTTTGGGTTTGAAATGGTATGCGCATAAAACGTGCTTGCCGTCGGCGATTAAATCAGCTTCTTTGAGGCTTAAACGTGCATAACGTCCTGATTGGTCTGACATTTTTCTACTCCTGTGGATTTTGTGTTGGTAATGTGTAAGTGTGCCCATTATACCGCGCTTCGAATCATAATTAAAAATCAAACTTTATGATTATCACCATAAATAAAACTTGATGTATCTCGTTCAGGGCAATCAACTAAAACACAAACTCACGAATTAATTAGGTTTAACAAATTCTAAAATTGCTTTGACGGCATCTTTACCACCTAAAGCTAATTCCAATCCTTGATTTCCTGCAACGCCTTTTGCGGCATTTTCTGTTTCAGTGGCGGCGGTCGTAATTTCTACAATAACAGAGGCAGTAGTAGTTGCTGCCGATTCAATAATGTCTGCCACCGAATCTGGGCTAATATAAGCAAAGTCTAAAAGAGGAATAACATATTTTTGGAGCTTCTCAGACCAAGCGGGTTGTTTTCCTTTCAAATCATTAATGGTCGTTGTTAAATTCTTAACATTTTCCATTCCCTTGTTATACCCTTCCATTGCACTAGAAGCCCCATTTAATAACTTATCAAGTTGTTTCTCAAGTTTAGAAACCGTTGCTTCCAATTTATTTGCTGCAGTTGCTAATTGGGGGATTTTTTTGGTAGTTGCTTCCTGTTTTAAGACAGCAACTTTTTTAGAAAGTGCTTGAGTTTCATTCATTAACTGGTTAATTTTACCACCTAATGAACTTGCTTTTGAATGATAACCTTTCAACTTATTCTGATAAAGCGTAAAGTTATCATCAATAGATTTGAGCCCAGTTGTTCTGATTCCAGTAAGCCGTTCTAATCCTGCTTTACCTAATTCTTTCATGCCTGTTTCGGCAGGGCTTTGATCATTCAATTTATTTCTCATCGAAGCAATATCTTGATCTAATATTTTTCCTACGCTTTCTGCATCTCTAAGTAAATCTCGTGTTTCATTAAATAAAGTAACAGCAGTTTTTGCCATCCCAATTGCGCCAATAACTGTTCCAGCTCCCGTAAAACCACCCGCTGCAGTTGTAGCAATACTCGCCACCAAACCAATAGATTTAGCTGCAATGCTCAACCCGCTTTTTATTTGATATATTTTATATTCCTTTTTATCAGAAATAATTTTCTTCCACACATTATCCATAGCTGTTTTAGCCGCTGGATCAACGGCAGTTTCAAACGCTTTAAATGCTTTTTGAATATCAGCTGTTGCAACGTTCAAATCACTATAACCATTATTAGCAACTTTCTGATTGATTGTTTCTAAAGCAGATTTTAAATCAGTGCCTTTTTCTCGAACTGTTTTAGTAACCGCATCAACTAATTCTTGATGCCAAACGGGATTTTTCTCAAATAAAGTCGCAGGACCTTCAACAAAAAAGTTAATGTCATAACCATCAGGTAATGCGCTTGCAATTTTATCAATATTGGATTTCAAGATTCCTGTCTTTACGGCAGATGTAATATCAATACTTACCACTTGTATCTTAGATAGTTTCTCAATTTGAGCTTCAACAGAAGGTAAAGCAGCTTTCTCAATATTTTCTATTTCCGTGAGCACTTTTTTCCAAGGATCACCACTGATTTTTGCCGCCCATTTATTTTTATGTTCTTGGAGAGTAGTTTTATAACTGGTTGCCGTTGTCTTTACTTTACCTAATAAAGTGAGCGCTTTATTTTTAGAAACCTCATCACGGTTTTTCTCAAAGGTATTAAACGCTTTATCTAAGGCATCAAGGTTAGGTCCGAAGTCATCTTTAAAATTTACAAAATCACAAGAATCGGAATGTTTTTTTGCTTTTTTACTGTTATTACAAGCGGTTACAAAAGATTCTTTTGCCTCTTTTTTAGCCTTTACCCATTCTGTATGAAATACACTATCTTTTGCGAAAGTTGCTGAAGATAAAAGTGCTAATGAAATCCCAATGCAAATTGCTTTTTTTGAAAAAAACATAAAATATTTCTCCAATGTTCACAGTGTAAAAAAATGATTCTAATATACAGAATAATTTTCTCTTGTAAATATGTTTTTGTTAATACTGATCATAATTGAATGATAAAAAATAACGCTATACTGGTTTTTCCAGACTCAATCTCTTTGAATTGCAATAGTCATCGGGGCAGAACATTTTAAAATAAAATCAGAGAAACTTTCATTACATTAACGGGAATATTTGTATAATTTTTCATAATTGATTTTCCATAAGATAATTTATGAAACTTAGAACTAATATCATAAGGATTTTCTTTAATTATCGATGAACGAATATTGACCTCTCAATTGACATGGGTAAATGCGTAAAAAACGAGGGAAGGCGTAAAGTTTGTTAAAATAGCGACAGGATTTTGTTTTTTCGAGCATAAAGATGTCTAAACTGTTGGTTTTACACGGACCGAACCTCAATTTGTTGGGGTTGCGCGAACCGACGCATTATGGGCGCGTCACGTTGCACGATATTAAGCAACGCTTACAACAATTAACCCAAGGTCATGAATTAGAATGTTTTCAGAGCAATGCCGAATTCATTTTGATTGAAAAAATTCATGCCGCTCGCACACAAACCATTGATTTTATTATCTTTAATCCAGCCGCTTTTACACATACCAGCGTAGCTTTACGCGATGCGTTGTTGGCGGTGGGGATTCCTTTCATTGAAGTGCACTTGTCGAACGTGTACGCCCGCGAGCCTTTTCGCCATCATTCTTATTTCTCGGATATTGCGCAAGGCGTAATTACGGGTTTGGGATCAATGGGTTATGAATTGGCTGTGCAGGCGGCACTCTCATTTTTATCTCATCGGAATTAACATGGACATTCGTAAAATTAAAAAACTGATCGATTTGGTCGAAAGCTCTGGGATCGCAGAAATCGAAATCAAAGAAGGCGAAGAAAGCGTGCGGATCAATCGTTACAGCAGCGCGCAAACACCAACCTATTCAATGCCTTATCCGCCACAACAAATGTATGCGCAACCGATGGCGAGTTTGCCTCCACCCGTCGATGCCCCTCCCGCCAAAGAAGATTACAAAGGTCATGTCGTGAAAGCGCCAATGGTTGGGACTTTTTATCGCGCCGCCACGCCAACCAGTAAGCCATTTATTGAGGAGAATCAAAATGTTAAAGAAGGTGATACCCTGTGCATCATCGAAGCCATGAAAATCCTCAACCAAATCGTCGCGGACAAAAGCGGCATGGTAATCAAAGTGTTGGCGGAAAACGGATCACCCGTCGAATACGATCAACCTTTGTTCGTGATTCAATGACTATGACTATGATCACGAAAGTTGTCATTGCGAATCGTGGGGAAATCGCGCTGCGCATTTTACGGGCGTGTCGGGAAATGGGCATCAAAACCGTCGCGGTGCATTCGACGGCGGATCGAGATTTAAAACACGTCCGTTTAGCCGACGAAACCGTGTGTATCGGACCGCCCCCTTCCAAAGAAAGCTATTTGAACATTCCAGCGGTGATCAGTGCCGCCGAAGTCACCGACGCGGTTGCGATTCACCCAGGTTACGGATTTTTATCAGAAAACGCGGATTTCGCCGAACAAGTTGAAAAAAGCGGCTTTATTTTCATCGGACCGCGCGCCGACACGATTCGTTTGATGGGCGACAAGGTTTCCGCGATTCAATCAATGAAAGCGGCTGGCGTGCCTTGTGTGCCTGGTTCGGACGGACCGCTCGGCGATGAAATCGAGGAAAACATCCGTTTAGCGAAAGGCATTGGTTATCCCGTGATTATCAAAGCGGCGGGCGGCGGCGGCGGGCGTGGAATGCGAGTGGTGCATTCGGAAGCAGCATTGGGCAACGCGATTGCCTTAACCAAAGCCGAAGCCGCAACTGCGTTTGGAAACGACATGGTGTACATGGAAAAATACCTTGAAAATCCGAGACATATCGAAATCCAAGTGTTAGCGGACAGTCACGGCAACGCGGTATATTTGGGCGAACGGGATTGTTCGATGCAGCGTCGCCACCAAAAAGTCATCGAAGAAGCCCCCGCACCTGGTTTAAGCAAACAATTACGCCAAAAAATTGGCGAACAATGCGCGGAAGCCTGTCGTAAATTAGGGTATCGAGGCGCGGGCACATTTGAATTTTTATATGAAAATAATGAATTTTATTTCATTGAAATGAACACCCGTTTGCAAGTCGAGCATCCTGTCACAGAAATGATAACAGGAATTGATATTGTGCGAGAGCAACTGTTGATTGCATCAGGAGAGAAACTCTCATTTCAACAGAAAGATATTCACATTCGTGGACACGCGATTGAATGTCGGATCAATGCCGAAGACCCGCATAATTTCACGCCTTCACCTGGATTAATTACCCGTTATCATCCACCAGGTGGTTTAGGAATTCGTGTCGATACCCATATTTACGCGGATTACAAAGTTCCTCCGTATTATGATTCGATGATTGGGAAATTAATTGCTTTCGCAGACAATCGAGAAATGGCGATTGCAAAAATGAGCATGGCATTAGATGAAATCGTAATTGAAGGCATTAAAACCAACGTTCCCTTACATCAAATGCTAGTCCGCGACGTAGGTTTTAAAAATGGTGGTGCAAACATCCACTATTTAGAAAAGAAACTCCAACGTTAATTTTTAAAAAATGTCATTTAATTTAAATGGTTAAATGGCATTTCAAAAGAGGATTAAAATAAATGAAAACAACTATTACGATAGAAACGCCATTATTAGAAGATTTATTATCTTACACACAAGCCAAAACTAATAAAGAGGCAATTTTTCAAGCAATTCAAGAATATATTCGTTATAAGCAACGAGAAGAATTACTTTCTTTACGAGGAAAACTAGAAATTGAAGATAATAGACCATTAGGTTTATTAAAAAAAACTGACAAATGTGTAATTAAAGAAGATTTTAAAATTACCGATGAAGAGTTTTTTCAGTTATGAATGAATATTTATTGGATACTCATAGTTTTTTATGGGCTATATTTGAACCTGAAAAATTAGGAGAAAAAACAATGGCTATTTTAAAAAATCCACATAATACTATCTATGTAAGTAGTATTACATTTTGGGAAATCTCTCTTAAATATGCAAGTGGAAAATTAGAATTAACTTGTACTCCAGAAAAATTAATACAAACTGCTTATAAAATGGGTTTAAAAACAATAGCTTTATCCATTGAAGAAGCAGCTCTTTTTTACCAATTACCTAAATTATTACACAAAGACCCATTTGATAGAATGTTGATTTGGCAAGCAATTTCACATCATTTAATTTTTATTTCGAAAGATAATCAATTTGAAAATTATCAAGAGTAAGGACTAAAAATAGTTTGGTAGTTATTTTGGAATAAACTAATGCAAGAATTACAAAAATAACTGCAAAAATACTAGAATAATAAGAGGAAGTTATGGATATTGATAAAATTTTATATACACTTTCCACATTAGTTCATGATGTTGTTTTTAAAAAAGGGATAAAAAACATGGAAAATTGGTTACAAACCTTAATATCAAAAATTGAAACTATATCCAAGATATTAAAGGATCCTATTCAATTTATAGCTTTTTTTGCTGTAATGGGTTTTCTTATTGCATCCGCATTTCAAACAAACCCCGTTTACTTAATTGTTATGGGAGTAATTACACTTTTATTAGTGATAATAGCCTTTCTTTCTAAACAACACAACCAAAAAATACATTCTCAAAATAAATTATCTTCTAATAAGATTGTGGATAATTTAAATTTGCAAGAAAAACTAGATTTACAAAATAATCAAATTGATGTGCTCAAGGAAGTTTTAACTAATGCTTTTGACGTACTTCATAATATTTCTAATCCACTTATTTCTAAAAATGAGCTAAATGAAGCGTTTGTTGCATTAAAAAATAATAACATAGGAAAAGCTAAAGAAATTTTTAATCGTTTATTACAAATTAGCATTACCAGCAATAATTATGAAAACAAGGCTAGTAATCTAAGACATTTAGCTATACTTATTTTTATTGAATGCAGTGATTTAGAAGAAGCATTACCATTTTATATTGAAGCAAAAAGATTAATGCCTAAGCATCCTGAAAATGAGAAATTGGATATTATTTTTGAGAAATACCTAAAAATTTTTTATCCTGTACAAGATAATGGAAATATTAATTTGGGAAGAATAAAGCCATCTTCTTTAATAAAAAATATAGAAGATATGGAAAAACTAGAATATTCTCAATTAAAACTTTATATTAAATTTGGTCTGAGTGGTAAAATTGCTCAAGAACCTAAAAAAGGTGATCCAGATATGCTTGATCCAAGATATGTAATAGAAGACAAAAATTCTAATATAATTAAAGAGATTAGTTTTAATAGAAAATCTAAAGATGGAGATGAAATTATTATGCTATTATCGCCTAAAGCTAAAAAGAGCAGACGATATTCTTTAAAAGAACTTAAAGCATCTTTAGATGTTTAAAAAGCACACTCATTGAGATTACAAAGTTCCTCCGTATTATGATTCGATGATTGGGAAATTAATTGCTTTCGCAGACAATCGAGAAATGGCGATTGCAAAAATGAGCATGGCATTAGATGAAATCGTGATTGAGGGTATTAAAACCAACGTTCCTTTACATCAAATGTTAGTCCGCGACGTAGGTTTCAAAAATGGTGGTGCAAACATCCACTATTTAGAAAAGAAACTTCAACGTTAATTTTAAAAAATGCCATTTAATTCAAATAATTAAGTGGCATATTATTTAAAATAAAACGCTGTAAATTCAACAAATATGGATTTTGTGAAAAAGAGAGAAACGGCGAAGTTTCTCTCGAATATTTAACGAACCGCTTCGGCAAGTTTTTGAATTAATTGCTGAATTTTAGCGTGATTGGTTTTGAAAGCGGCTTTATTCACCACTAAACGAGAACTAATGTCCGCAATGTGGGCTTTCGGTTCTAACCCATTGGCGCGTAAGGTATTTCCCGTATCGACCACGTCGACAATTTGATCCGCCAAACCCACCAACGGCGCTAATTCCATCGATCCATATAATTTAATGATTTCAACCTGTTGCGCTTGTTGAGCAAAAAATCGTTGAGTAATTTTCACAAACTTAGTCGCAATTCTCAAACGCCGATGTGTCGGGAGTTGTTCATTCACTTTTCCCGCCACCATCAAACGACATTTTGCAATCTTTAAATCTAAGGGTTCATACAATTCGCTGCTATCGTGTTCCATTAGCACATCTTTACCCGAAATTCCTACATCTGCCGCGCCATATTCGACATACGTTGGAACGTCAGCAGCTCTAATGATCACTAACTTTACATCGTCCAAATTAGTGTCTAAAATCAATTTCCTAGATTTGTTTGGATCATCGACAGGAATAATCCCCGCGTGAGCAAGTAAGGGTAAAGTTTCTTCTAAAATTCTACCTTTTGATAAAGCTATTTTTAGCATCTCTTTTTATCCCGGGACTCGGCGGATTTTCGCGCCTAATTGACTAAGTTTTTCTTCAATACATTCATAACCACGATCAATGTGATAAATGCGATCAACTAACGTATCGCCTTTCGCAACTAATGCGGCTAAAACTAAACTCGCGGAAGCCCGTAAATCGGTTGCCATGACGGGTGCACCGCGTAACTCTTTGACTCCACTGCAAATTGCGTTATTGCCTTCGATGCGAATGTTCGCGCCTAAACGTTGCAATTCTTGAACGTGCATGAATCTGTTTTCAAAGACATTTTCGGTGATAATGCCCGTTCCATTGGCGACCGCATTTAACGCACAAAATTGCGCTTGCATATCGGTTGGAAACGCAGGATACGGCGCAGTGTGAATGTCGACCGCTTTTAAACGCCGATTTTGCATATCCAATTCAATCCAATCGTC
Organism: Thiomargarita sp.; assembly: GCA_020718845.1. Lineage (GTDB taxonomy): Bacteria > Pseudomonadota > Gammaproteobacteria > Beggiatoales > Beggiatoaceae > DYRG01. The sequence continues at coordinate 112,355 of DYRG01000001.1, read as the reverse complement.
GCCAACGGTGATTTTTGCGCCCGCCTCGCGTAATTTCGCAATCACCGCGTCCAAACTGTGCGGATCGGCATTTCTCAACCGCACTGATCCGCCCGTGATCGCCGCCGCCACTAAATACGTTCCAGTTTCGATCCGATCAGGTAAAACCGTATAAGTTGTGCCGTGTAATTTCTCAACGCCTTGAATTTCAATGGTATCTGTGCCCGCGCCTTGGATTTTCGCGCCCATCGCAATCAAACAGTTCGCTAAATCAACGACTTCGGGTTCTTTTGCCGCGTTTTCGAGAACGGTCGTCCCTTCTGCTAAAGCCGCCGCCATCATCAAATTTTCTGTGCCAGTGACGGTCACTAAATCCAAATACAACGTTGTGCCTTGCAAACGATCCGCCCGCGCTTTGATGTAACCATTTTCGACTTCGATGGTTGCGCCCATTGCTTCAAGTCCTTGAATATGAAGGTTCACGGGTCTTGATCCGATCGCACATCCGCCGGGTAAAGAAACATCGGCTTGACCAAATCGTGCAACCAACGGTCCTAAGACTAAAATCGACGCGCGCATGGTTTTGACGAGGTCATACGGCGCGAAAAAATGATGAATGCCGCTGGTGTCGACTTCGACGTTAAGATTTTCGTCGACCATCATACGAATGCCCATCCCGCTCAATAAGCCCACCATTGTGGTAATATCGCGCAAATGAGGGACATTTTTGATGAGGATCGGGGTTTCGGCGAGCAAGGTCGCGGCTAAAATTGGCAGCGCGGCGTTTTTAGAGCCAGAAATGCGAATGCTTCCCTGCAATGCTTGTCCGCCCGTAATCAGAAGTTTATCCATTTGTGTTAATACTCTATTAAAATAAAAAGATGCTATGCGTTTGCGCAAATAAAGTAAATAATAGCCCATTCTCCCACTGCAAGACTAGAAAACTTCGCATTATAATGGACAGACCTTTGATAAATATCTCTGACGATGGCATTGGGTTAACACAATGAAAATATTAAAGTTTATCTATTTAATCAGCTGCATAATGGGATTATCTCCATTTCTTTGCGCTGCCGATTCTCAAATTATTAAAATTGGGATTGTTTCACAGCCGTCACTTTTTTTTGTTGATAAAGCGGGTTATGTTTCGGGATTTTACGTTGCATTATTGGAAGATTTCAAACAACAAGAAAAACTCAAGATTTCTTATAGCGCGATCAAACCTGAAGAAATTCAATCCAAGCTCGAATCAAATGAATTTGAAATAGTGCTAGGATTAGAGCAAACCCCCGACTTAAATCGTTATTTAGAATTTTCAAAACAACATTTGAATAATATATGGGGAGTTATGTATGTCCACGGAACACAAGGCATCCCTATTCATACAATTTTTGATTTGCATAATCGTAACATCGCCATCAAAAAAGATGATCCCCATGCAATCGGTTTAAAAAATATTTGTACACAATTCAAAATTAATTGCATTTTTAATCTCTACGATTCTTATCAAAAAGTATTTGACGCAATCGCTAATTTAGAAGTCGACGCAGGCGTTACAAATAATATTCAACAAGATATCGAAACTGATTATTTGTGGAGAACCCCTTTAGTTTTTGATATTGTTGAAATAAAAGCAGCAATTCTCAAAGGAAAAAATGCTCAGTTATTAGAGAAACTCGACCAATACCTTGAAAAAGCCCACAAAGACCCCGCAAGCACCTATCAACGATTACAAAATCAATGGCTGTCAACTAATCTAGGAACTTCTTTTTTTCATATTCATCCCTCTGAAATTAAAAGAGAAATTAAACAATGGTTGCCCTTTATTTTAGTCATCGGGGGCTTTCTTTTAATCTTTTTGATTATCATTGTGTATGTTTTAACAAAAATTAAATTTAAACGCAAAATTTCTCAACTTTTTAATGAAAAAAATCGTATCCAATTAGATGAAAATAAATATCGTAATTTGGTAGAAAATGTCCCGTATGGTTTTGAAGAACTTTCTTTAGAAGGGACAATTATTTTTGCAAATACCGCCGCTCATCACATTCGACGTTATAATTCGGGCGAATTAATCGGTAAATCTATTTTAGAAATGGTTGCCGATAGTGAGCAAAAAAACTTAATTATAGAGCTATTCAATACGATTAATAAAAACCCGCCCGAACGGCTTTCAAATGATGCTTACAATATTATAAGAAAAGATGGTAAAATAGGCGAAATTCGAGTCGAATGGCATTACAAACGTGATGCGCAAGGACGACCGATTGGATTATATACCGCAATTAGTGATATTACGAGTTTGAGAGAAACCAAAGATAAGATTAAAAACTATCATTCTGATTTAAAGAAAACCGCCGACGAACGCGCCGAGGAATTGAAACAAATTTATAATGATTTATTAATTACCGCCGCCGTATTTGAAAATACCGCCGAAGGCATTTTTGTCATTGATTTAGAAGGTAAGATTGAAACCGTTAATCCCGCCTTTTGTAAAATTACAGGGTTTGATAAAGAAAGTATTACAAAACAGCCCTTAAATATTTTAACATCACCAAAGCAACATCCTGATTTTTTCAAAAAGATTTCCACGCATTTAGAACAAAAAGGAAGTTGGCAAGGTGAAGTGATGAACCGACGACAAAATGGTCAAGCATTTCCTGCATGGTTATCCTTAAATGTTGTTCAAAATGCGCACGGGATTTCAACTCAATATGTTGCTCTATTAAGCGACATTACAAAACGCAAACAAACTGAATATCAAGTGTGGAAACAAGCAAACTTTGATGCGCTTACACAATTGCCAAATCGTCATTTATTTCATCAACGATTAGCACAAGCGATTTCTCATGCAAATACACATAAAACTTTAGCAGCACTAATGTTCATTGATTTAGACCATTTCAAACAAGTCAATGATACCTTAGGACACGATGCGGGCGATGAGTTGTTAATTCAAGTCACCCAACGGTTGAGCAAATCGATAAGAAAAGGTGATACAGTTGCTCGAATGGGTGGTGATGAATTTACAGTCATTTTACCCGAAATGAATACTCCTGAGATTGCTAAGAAAATCGCCCAGCAAATCCTTGATGGATTAAATCAAACATTTCAATTAAAACTCGGAGAAGTGCATATTTCTGGATCAATTGGCATTGTGGTTTATCCAAATGATGGAAAAGATATTACAACACTACTGAAAAAAGCCGATATTGCGATGTACAAAATTAAAGAACAAGGTCGCAACGGATTTTATTTCTACACAGACTTACCTCAAAACGACTGACGGTGAAATAAAAATAAAGATGGCAACTTATGCAATAGGAGATATTCACGGTTGTTATGATCCATTACAGCGGTTATTAGAACTCATTCATTTTGATCCCGCAGTAGATAAAATATGGACAACTGGTGATTTAGTAAATAGAGGCGAGCACTCGCTTGAAATATTGAGATTTTTCAAAGAGTTAGGCGATCAAGCGATCGCCGTAATGGGTAATCATGATTTGCATTTATTAGCGAATGCGTTTGGAAATAGCAGCCGTTTCAATCCAGATAAAGATACCTTTCAAGAAATCTTTGATGCACCTGATCGAAATGAGTTAATTAACTGGATAAGAAACCGACCCTTTTTACATCATGATAAAGCATTAGGTTTTACGATTATTCACGCGGGACTTCCTCCACAATGGACACTTAAAGAAGCGAAGAAATACGCAAAAGAAATTGAGAAAGTTATTCGGGGAGAAAAATGCCGCGATTTTCTCCAAAACTTATACGCAAAAGTCGACTATCAATGGTCTGATGAATTAAAAGAAAAGAAACGCTTGCAATTTATTGCAGCTTGTTTTACTCGTTTGCGTTATTGTGATGAAAACGGTTGTTTAATGCCAAAGAACAAATTACGTCCAACTAATATGCAAGGAAATGCGATTGAGGGATTTCCTTGGTTTAGTCATCCTCAAAGAAAATCTAACGAAAATAGAATTATTTTTGGACATTGGGCAGCATTAGGATTGTATATTTCATCGCCTGTTTATGCATTAGATAGTGGTTGTGTTTGGGGGGGATGTTTAACCGCTTTAAGATTAGAAGACCGACGCTTATTTCAAGTGCCTTGTCCTCAAGTTTGTAAGCCTGATTTAGATTAAATTATTTTAAAGGAACTTGTATTATGCACCACGCACACTCGGATGATTCTCCACGTCAATTTATTCCATTACATATTGCGATTTTAACGGTTTCAGATTCTCGAACTGAAGAAAACGATACCTCTGGAAGAACTTTAGTACAACGCTTACAAGAAGCGGGTCATATTTTAGCAGAGAAACTCATTGTGCCCGATGATAAATATCAAATCCGAGCAGCGGTTTCAAAATGGATTGCAAACCCAAATGTTCAAGCGGTAATCACAACGGGAGGAACAGGCATTACGGGACGTGATGGAACGCCTGAAGCTGTTGAAGTTTTATTGGATAAGAAAATTGATGGATTTGGAGAATTATTTCGTCAACTTTCTTTTGAAGAAATTGGCACTTCAACGATTCAATCTCGTGCATTAGCGGGTGTTTCAAATGCAACTTGCGTGTTTTGTTTGCCTGGTTCTTCGGGGGCTTGCAAAACGGGTTGGGACAAACTCATTCAAACCCAATTAGATTATCGTACTCGCCCTTGCAATTTAGTAGAACTCATGCCGCGAATGTTAGAGAAATAGTTGGTAATTTAGCAATAATTAAAAGAAAGGAAAGTTGGTCTATAAGCCGGGTTCTGTCTATTTGGTAGAAACCAAACGAGGCAATCATTCCTCTAGGCAAATTATTGCTAAGTTGCTCAAGCGACCTACCCAGAAACCACGCGGAACAACGTGTGAGGAAATCCTCAGTTTCTCTATTTGGTCTTGCTTTGGACGGGGTTTGCCATGCCGTTTCTGTTACCACAAACGCGGTGCGCTCTTACCGCACCATTTCACCCTTACCGTTTTCACGGCGGTATTTTCTCTGTTGCACTTTCCGTAAGCTCACACTTCCCAGCCGTTAGCTGGCGTCCAGCCCCATAAAGCCCGGACTTTCCTCTCTATTTCAATGAAATACAGCGATTGCCCAACCAACTTTCCTTTCACAGAATAAAACATTTTTCTCTCTAATGCAAATAATAAAATGACAAATATTTTTATAAATTTTCCTTTTGTTCTTATAATATTTTAAAAATATCAACACCTCATTTTTATCATTAGCTTGCTTGCTCTTTAGTTAATTTAAAATTCTTGTTAAAATAGAAACCGTTTTTTGTTCATTCTAAATAAATCATTGCATTAAATTAAGGAAATAATCTGAAAAATTGAATTAAATTGATTATAGGTAAAGTCTTTTTTTAATTCCCTTAAAACACAACTTTTAGAAATTATTTTATGGCAAAGTTTCTTGACACAACAGGTGTTTCTCATCAGCTTCAACAGTTAATTAATCAATCTCAAAAGATTTTATATTTGGTGAGTCCATATTTGAAATTTAATAAATTGGTTCGCCAATCATTAGAAGCTAAAGCGCGTACAAATACAAAAATACGAATTCTTTATGGTAAAAATGAACTTCAAACAGAACAAATTGCATGGCTTAAAACATATCCATCAGTTCATATTCTTTTTTGTGAAAATCTACATGCAAAATGCTATATAAATGAGAAAGAAGCGATTGTTACTTCTATGAATTTACACGAATTTTCACAAGCTAATAATTTAGAAGTAGGGGTTTATTTAACTAAAGAAAATGATAAAGAAGCCTATGAGGCACTTGCTCGAGAGGTATTACGTTTTGCTAGTGTAAGTGAACAAATTAAAATAGTTGATGAAATAATAGAAAAAATTTCATCAGCTAGTTGTATTCGTTGTGGCAAAACAATTTCTTTTGATATTGATACACCTTTGTGTAAAAGTTGCTATTCAATTTGGGCAAGGTATCAAAACCCCAATTATGAAGAAAATTATTGCCATTGTTGTGGTAATGAAGAACATACAACTATGAATAAACCTCTTTGTTACACTTGTTACAAAAATATGCGATATCATGAAAATAGATGAACTAAAACAAAAAAAAGTCGCGTTGTATGGATTTGGGCGCGAAGGACAAGCGGTTTTGGCGGCGATTCGACAACGTTTGCCCAATTTGCCGATCACGATTTTAAATGATTCGCCATTATCAGAAATCCCTGAAAACGTTGAAATTTTAACGGGCGATGACGTGGCGATGGCATTGCAAACCTTTGATGTTGTTATTAAATCCCCTGGAATTAGCGCGTATCGACCAGACATTATGGCTGCAAAAACAACAGGAGTGATTTTTACTTCTTCGACTCGGCTATGGTTTGCAGAAAATCAAGATAAAACAACCATTTGCGTGACTGGCACAAAAGGAAAAAGTACCACAAGTAGCCTTATTGCGCATTTATTGCGTGAACAGGGCTTAAAAATCAATTTAGGGGGCAATTTAGGGATTCCATTGTGGGAATTGCCCACCGATCCAACCCCAGATATTTGGGTTATTGAGCTATCAAGTTATCAAACCAGCGATTTTGATGCCCAACCAACCATTCGCGTGCTCTTAAATTTATTTCCAGAGCATTTAGATTGGCATGGCGACATTGATACCTATTTTAACGATAAAACTCGGCTTTTTACCGCAAAAACTGACAGTTTATCGATCTTAAATGCAAATGACGAAAACACTCGTTTATATTTACATGATCTAAAAAATACTATTTATTTCAATGATTTAAAAACGATTCATTTTGATCAAAAAAACATTTTTGATGGGAAAAGTTGGCTTTTTAACACAAATTCGCTGAAATTAGCGGGAGAGCACAATTTATCTAACTTATGTGCGGCGTTAAGCGTCGTCAAAGCCTTGAATATCGATCCCCAAAAATGTAAAAACGCACTTTCCACTTTTTCAAGTTTGCCCCATCGATTGCATATTTTAGGTGAGAAAGAAAATATAACCTACATTGACGATAGCATTTCCACTACCCCACAATCCGCGTTAGCAGCCGTAAAATCTTTTGATAATCAATGGATTACTTTATTGGTGGGCGGTTATGAAAGAGGTTTAAATTGGGAAGAAGTTGCTCATTTTGCAATGCAGCGTCCTATCCAAACGATTATAACCATGCCAAATAATGGTGCAAGGATTTTTGAATTTTTGAGCCATTTTAGAGAAAAAAACGATCCAACTGCCGATTTTCCTAAGTTTTATCAAGCGAATGATTTGCAAGAGGCTGTTATGCTTGCAAAAAAAGCCACGCCACCCAATGGCATGATCATTTTATCACCTGGTGCGCCGAGTTATGGTTGTTTTAAAGATTTTCAAGAACGCGGACGCGCTTTTGCTCAACTTTGCGGTTTTTAACTTATTGATTTATTTAAGGTTTTTATATGTTTGTTCATCTTTTAGTTCATACCGAATATTCCATTTCAGATAGCACCGTGCGCATTAAATCGTTATTGAAAACCGTTAAAGAAATGGGTATGCCAGCTTGTGCAGTGACGGATCGTAACAATTTGTTTTCAATGGTAAAATTCTATTCTAGCGCGCAAGCAATGGGGATTAAACCGATCATTGGAACTGATATTTTAATTCGCCAACAAAATCAATTACACCGTTTAGTTTTATTGTGTCAAAATCATCAAGGTTATTTAAATTTATCTCGTTTAATTTCAAAAGGTTACATTGAAGGGCAACAACAAGGCATTCCCGCGATTGAATTAAATTGGCTTAATAATCATACAGATAATTTAATTGCGTTATCGGGTGGTTTGCAGGGTGATATTGGACAAGCGTTGGCATCGCAAGATGTTGATTTAGCTATAAAAAATCTCAAATTTTGGAAAAAGGCTTTTCCCGACCGTTTTTATCTGCAATTACAACGCACTGGACGCGCTGGCGAAGAGGATTATTTGCACGCGGCGGTGAATTTAGCCCTTGAAAATCAAATACCTGCGGTGGCTGTGAATGACGTGGTGTTTTTGAAACCTGACGATTTTGATGCCCATGAAGTGCGTGTGTGTATTCATGACGGGCAAGTCTTGGAAGATGCGCGTCGCCCGCGTCGTTATAATGCGCAGCAATATTTGCGAACCCCAGCAGAAATGCTTGATTTATTTGAAGATTTACCCGAAGCCATCGAAAATACTTTATTAATTGCGCAACGTTGTAATTTAGAATTAACCTTAGGAAAAAACTATTTGCCAGTCTTTCCAACGGGTGAGAAAACTGCGGGAGATTTCCTCAAACAACAAGCAGAACAAGGATTAGAAAAACGTTTAATTTTTTTATTTGGTGATCAAGCAACTTCTAAAAGAAAACTTTATGATGAACGGTTACAAATTGAATTAGAAGTTATTATTAAAATGGATTTCCCTGGGTATTTCTTAATCGTTGCAGATTTTATTCAATGGGCAAAACAAAATGGCGTTCCCGTTGGACCTGGACGGGGTTCTGGCGCGGGTTCTTTAGTAGCTTATGCCTTAGGAATCACCGACTTAGACCCACTTCAATATGATTTACTCTTTGAACGTTTCTTAAATCCAGAACGGGTTTCAATGCCCGACTTCGATATTGATTTCTGTATGGAAGGACGGGATCGAGTGATTGATTATGTTGCGCAACGTTATGGACGTGAGAAAGTTTCTCAAATTATTACCTATGGAACAATGGCGGCAAAAGCGGTAATTCGTGACGTAGGAAGAGTGTTAAGTCATCCGTATGGATTTGTAGATCAAATTGCTAAATTAATCCCCTTTGAAATTGGAATCACTTTAGAGAAAGCCTTAGAACAAGAAGCCGCATTAAGAAAACGTTATCAAGAGGAAGAAAGCGTTAAATCTTTGATTGATATGGCAAAAAAACTCGAAGGCTTAACGAAAAATGCGGGAAAACACGCGGGCGGCGTGGTTATTGCGCCAACGGCTTTAACGGATTTTTCTCCGTTATATTGTGAAGAAACTGATCCGAGCATTGTTACCCAATTTGATAAGAATGACGTTGAAGCAATTGGATTAGTAAAATTCGACTTTTTGGGTTTAAGAACCTTAACAATTATTGATTGGGCATTGCAAAACATTCAACAAAGCAATCCAAAAGAAAAACTCATTGATATTCTTAAAATTCCTTTAGATGATAAAATGAGCTTTGATCTGTTTAAATCGGGTAAAACAACGGCGGTTTTTCAGTTAGAATCTCGCGGTATGCAAGAACTCATTAAACGCATGAAACCAGATACCTTTGAAGATTTAATTGCGTTGGTTGCATTATATCGTCCTGGTCCTTTGCAATCGGGGATGGTGGATGATTTCATTAACCGTAAGCAAGGTCGAGCAAAAATTGAATATCCACACCCGAGTTTAATTCCGATTTTAAAACCAACGTATGGGGTTATTGTTTATCAAGAACAAGTTATGCAAATTGCTCAAGTATTAGCAGGTTACACGCTCGGTGGTGCGGATTTATTACGTCGTGCGATGGGTAAGAAAAAACCAGAAGAAATGGCAAAACAACGATCAACTTTTGTCGATGGTGCAACTGAGAGAAATGTCGATAAAGAAATCGCCGAATCAATCTTTGATTTAATGGAGAAATTTGCGGCGTATGGTTTTAATAAATCTCACTCTGCTGCGTATGCCTTAGTTTCTTATCAAACAGCGTGGTTGAAAGCCCATTATCCCGCAGCATTTATGGCGGCAGTTTTATCTTCAGATATGGATAATACCGATAAGGTGGTTGGATTCATTGAAGAATGTAAAAGCATGGGATTACAAATTCTATTGCCACACGTTAATTTTAGTGATTACAAATTTACGGTTTCATTAGAGCATTCTAAGGCAATTCGTTATGGTTTGGGAGCGATTAAAGGAGCGGGAGAAGGTGCATTAGAAAACATTGTTGCATCGCGTAAAGAAAGTGGCGCATTTAAGGATTTGTTTGATTTCTGCAAAAGAGTGGATTTGCGCAAATGTAATCGACGAGTTTTAGAAGGTTTGATCAAAGCGGGTGCATTAGATCAACCAAATATCGCTAGAAATGTTTTATTAGCGTCTTTAGAAACCGCCCTTAAAATCGCTGAACAATACGGAATTCAAGCTACTTTAAATCAAGATGATATGTTTAGTTTTGGGAGTTCTCCAAAAGCAAAAACTATTGAGGAAGAATTACCATACACAACCAATATTGAAAGCTGGTCGATTGAAGAAAAATTAAATGCTGAGAAAGACGTTTTAGGTTTGTATTTAAGCGGTCATCCTTTTGATCCATTTAAAGCAATTTTAAGCAGTTTTACTAAGCCTTTAAATGAATTAAAACCAACGGGAAGAGGTCAAAAAGTTAAAATAGCGGGTTTAATTCATGAAATCCGTACTAAAAATGGTCAAGCAGGAAAAATGGGGTTTGTGACTATTGATGATCAAAGCGGGCGTTTGGATATTAAGTTGTTTAGTGAAGTATTTGAAAGTGGAAAGCAGTTTCTCCAAAAAGATATGGTTTTAATTGCCGAAGGAGAAATCATGGAAGATGGTTATACTGGGCAACTTGCAATGACTGCTTCAAAAATTTGGGATATGGCAAGCGCGCAAGAAAATAATGCTAAACGCTTGATTTTAAAAATAAATGGACAAAGCAAAATGCCAGACTTTGTAAAGAATCTTGCTTTAATTTTGCAACCGCATTGTCAAACAGGTTGTCCCGTTTCAATTCAATATAAAAATGAGGAACATTTGTTTGCAGAATTTCATTTAGGGCAGCAATGGCAAATTCGCCCAAATCCTCAATTACTAAATGATTTACAAAATCTAATTGGTAAAAACGCCGTTCAAGTTGTCTACTAAAAACATCACTCCCATGCAAATACATGGGAGCAAGCAAACGTTCAACACCAAATACAAATTAACGATATTTTCAACAAATTATTTAGATATTTCATCTGCTTTCTTAGTCAATTTATTCAGTGGTAAAATAAATCCGCCTTCTTTCAAAGTTAATTCAGCGTCATAAAATTCATTTGAACTAACTTCTAATTGAATAATTTTCAGGGTTTGAGTTGAAATATCATAACTTGCAACATTAGCATTACTAAAAGCCTCATTTGCACCATTTTTCACCAAGCTATTTGGAACAATTTCAAAACTCAACTCGCCTGAAGGTAAAGTATTGGTATAACGTAATTGTGCCCGATAAATTTCACCAATAGGATTGTTTTGATTTGTTAAAACAACTGACGGTAAATTCACTACAATACCCTTTGTTAAATCAACCCGCATCCAATTAATTTTTTCAAAGACGTATTGAGCAATTAGTTTATGAGTAACAGTGGTGGGATGGATTTCATCCCAAAACAAATAAGTTTCTGGCGTACTGCATTGGCTTTGAACAATCCAATTTGTTTCTACGACACAAGACTGAGTAACATTGTTAAAACCATTGGCAGCATAATTTGCTGCAACTGATTGTAGCATTTGAGAAACATCAACATACATAATAGGATAATTTTTGAGCAACTCTTTTAATGCTTGATTAAATTGATTGCTTAAAGTAGTCATCAAATATGAAGCAGTTTGACCTAAAGCTATTGCTCGCGGAGTTAAACCTAAATCAGGTAATCCCATCACTACTAAGTAACGTGCATTTGAAAGTTTATCAATAGCTGTTTTTAAATTACCGATAGAAGTTGCAATCGTTTTCTGCATTTCTGTCATCAGTAATGTTTGATTGTTTGCCATTTGAACCGCTACTTTAGCAAAATCTAAAGTATCATTTGAACCCGCCCAAATAATATACAAACCATCCTTATCTAATACATTATTATTTTTACTCAAATAATCATCAATCTCTTCCTGCAAACCCTTTGCAACATTGGGAGAAATGCTATCTAACACATTTGAATTATCGGTTTTTGCACCAATGTAAGCAAAGTTATATTGAAAATCTGGAGTTAAATTAAGTGTTTCTCCCAAATATTCAGCCCATACTTTGCCATTAGTTGCTCGCCCTTGAAAATAAGGAGATGGTGGCATTTGAATCAAAGATAATAATTTTCCATTATCTGACAAACTATCTCCAAACACATATAACTTTTGATAAGGATTTGCAACGCTTTGATATGATAAACACCAAACAAGTAACCCTGCAAATAATTTCCAATTACCTAACATATAACCTCCAATTATGCCATAAATAAAAGATAGAAAATGCTCGCTTTCTAACACTCGAATGTGAACAGGAAAAAAGTCTAGCATTTTTTCCAAAAAAATAAAATGGTAGTGATCAAAAACAAGAGATGGTTTTTCATCTTTTGTGTTTATTTTCAGTAAATTATAGATTTAATCAGCATCTCAATTTGATCACTACCCCTAAACGAGTTGGTAAAATCCCCGAATGTGCTAAAAGTTTGTGTTGAAATGGATCGCCGTCAATTAAAACAACGACGCGGATCGATGTAACGCAAAAGTTGACCATTTTCCAATAAAAAAATATAAGAAACTTATTAGGTTATTCTCAAAAAATATCTTAGCAAATTTCTCTATTTATTTGATTCCGTTAAAATATTTCATACTTTGTTAGGAGCTTGAGGTATCATTCTCTGCTTTAACACTACCTGAGAGGGGAGAATAGTTTTATTTTTATACGAAAATTGGAATTATTTCATTATTATCAATGAGATGTCGAATCATCGCCGATCCAATAAATCCCGCGCTACCTGTCACAAGCAACGTAAAAGGCATAAAAATTCTCAAAATCCCACTCAAACCGTTATTATAACCGCACTTGTCCCGCTTTTATTCGCCAATACTTGGCATAAAGCGTGCTGCAACGCCCATAAAACAGTCACTAAACCAAAATAATGGTGGGAGAATAATATGCCCAAACCCAACTTTGCTTGGAAAGATACGCTTTCTCAAGCCACTAATTTGTTACAATCATTACCTGCGCGATTATCGAAAAAAACTTTCTCAATCAAAGTGTTATTAATTACCTTTGGTATAATTTTGCTTTCGCAATTATTGCTGTGGATTTCCATGCAATGGGAATACTATCAAACCGCTGAGAAACAAGCACTTCAAAAGCTAGAAACCATCGCAAATGAACAAGCGTCGCAACTAAATGACGAAATTCTTCAAGCACAACGCGGTGTAGAACGTTTGAAAGGCGCAGTGCAATGGATTTTAGAGAAAACCCCTAATCCAGAAGTGAGAAACTCCTTTCTCCAACATTGGATGACAGATAATTTGCGGCAATCTAGTCACGTTATGAGTTTCTATGTTGCTTTGGAAAAAGAAACATCAAAGCAATATTTTGAAAAAAACGCTGTTTTAAATATCTTGTACAAAGATACGCCCCGTAATCGTCAAACAGAAAGCAAAAAGTTTCATTATAAATCGTGGTTTGATGGTAATTACCTATCAAATGAAAGAGAAGCCCGTTATCATCTCAGCAAAGAAAATGATAAAGTCCAATTTAGTCCCTTTTATTTTGACAAAAACTATTTGCGTGAATCAATTATGACGGTTTCTCAATCTTTCTTTAATGCAGGAAAATTTCAAGGGGTCGTTGGTTCAGATATTTTAGCCGATAATTTATTTGCTGATATTCAAAAGTATCGCATTGGAAATACCGGAGGAATGGCGTTATTTAATCATCAAACAGGTTTATTGCTCACAGAAACCGTGAGTGAACATAATGGTGATAGCAATACACCCGCCAAAAACCTTTTAGGACAACGTAATCGGATGCAATACAATATATTTAGTTCTACACAGCAAAAAATTTGGCAAAATATTTTAAAACAACCTATCACTCATTTGCAGTTTAACGGTGATGATGGAAAACGCTATATTTTAATCTCGAGACCAATCAAGAATACTCATTTAACTTTGCTTATTTTTCAACAAGATAGCGAATTATATGTTATAGAAAATATAGATGGTTATTTTGGGTGGACTGTGGTTATTTTTATCTTAGGAATTGCTGTGATTTCTTTAAAGTATGTTCAAGTTGAAAAGCCATTGTTAGATTTATCAAAAACTCTCTCACAAGGACCCGTACAAGTGGAATCTGGAGAATGGATTTGGGAATTTCCACAACAAGGAACACTAGAAATCAAAACCATAAGCAATAAGTTGCATCAAATGTTAGCATTACAATTAATTCAAGCAAAAGAAATGATGACGCGAGAAGAGGAAAATATTGCCGAATTAAAAGTATGCCAACAACAAAGCATTTCACAGGTTTCTATTTTGGATAAAATGGGAGAACGCCTAAAAGAAACAGAAGCTGCTTTACATTATTATAAAGTCTTAGCACAAAAATATGATAAATACGTTCAACAAACCAAAGTAGATATGCAAAAACTCAAAGCATTTGCTCAAAAAGCGAAGGTTGAATCTGGTATGTATCGTCAGAAAGCTGATGATGCAAATAAAACGCGCAATCGGTTTCTCGCAAATATGAGCCATGAATTAAGAACACCCATGAATGCGATCATTGGTTATACTGAAATTTTGCAAGAAGATGCGGATGAATTTGGCTATTTAGAACTCGTACCAGATTTACAAAAAATTCATGGTGCAAGTTTCCATATGTTGGATTTGATTAATAATCTATTTGATTTATCGAAAATCGAATCAAGTCGGATGGATTTGTATTTAGAAACTTTTGATTTAGTTCCAATATTACAAGACATTGCAGCAACAGTGCAACCCTTAGTGGAACATCAAGGAAATATTTTGAAGCTGAATTTGGAAGGCGCTTTGGGAACGATGACAACGGATTTGGCAAAAATTCGTCAAATGTTGATGAATTTGCTAAATAATGCAGGACGCTTTTCAAAACAAGGGGTTATCACGCTTTCTGCGCAACGCCAAAAACACCATCAAATGGATTGGATTACTTTGAAAGTCAGCGACGAAGGCATCGGAATGAGCACTGAACAAGTGCAACAATTACGGTTATTTTTCGCGGATTTGAAAAATTCGGGCGGTCAGGTTTATACTCAGAAAGTTGGATTGACGTTGACGATGCAATTTTGCCGATTGATGGGCGGAACGTTTGATGTCGAAAGTCACTCTGGCGAAGGCACAACTTTTATCATGCAAATCCCTGCTGATGTGAGTTTATTGCAACTAACTAATTGATAAATATGGACTTTTTATGGAATCCAACAAATTAGGCAAAGGAATGCTCACGGCAGCGTGGGTGATCGCATTAGTGCTTTTAACGTGGTTTTTCAATGGGATACTCGATCGTCGCCACAATCCCAACGTTAATTTATCGGGCGGTTCGAAAACCGTCACTTTGCAACGCAATCATCAAGGGCATTACGTTGCGAACGGCAAAATCAACGGTCAACCCGTGACTTTTTTTGTGGACACTGGCGCAACCAGCGTCGCCATTCCTCGCAAAGTCGCGCAACGTTTGAACTTAGAAGAAAAGTCCGAAATCACCGTCAGCACCGCCAACGGTCGCACCAAAGCCTATTTAACCCGCCTCGACACCGTCACCTTAGGCGACATCACCCTCAGCGATGTGGGTGGTCACGTTAGCCCCTCGATGGACGGCGAAGAAATCCTCCTCGGCATGAGTTTCTTAAAATACCTCACCTTCACCCAACAAGCCGATCAACTCATCATCAAAACCCCCGAATAATAGTAAATCTATATAAATTTTTGATTAAATTGCTCAAAATTAATTTAAAAATATTTCAAAACAACGAGCATTTAATTAGATAGGAAAAGTCTTTAAACATCTTAGGGCAAAATAGAACAATTAAGTGAATTTTAATCCGACAATTCCTATTAAAATCAATAGAATAGAAATTGATTTTCCAATATTAAATTGATCGCCGAAAAAGATTACGCCGATCCCAAATGTTCCGATCACACCAATGCCCGTCCACACTGCGTAAGCTACGCCCATTGAAAGGTGTTTTTGTGCAAGCCACAGAAAGAAACCACTTCCAAAAATACAAAGCACCGCCAATCCCCAACCCGCCTCGCGCAATGCTGGATTTTGAGCGATTTTCAAACCCAAAGCCCACCCAACTTCCAATAATCCCGCAATTATTAAATAAATCCACGCCATTTGTGCAAATCCTTTGTTAAAATAAGCAGTATGGAACTTTTCGTAGATATCGGCAACAGTCGCCTCAAATGGGCACAATGTGAGAAAAATGCTTTATCTCCTATTCAAGCTATTAATTATCAACTAGTTGATTTTATTGATATTTTAGAGAAATTTTGGAAGAATTTAGCAATACCATCAAATGTCTATATTTCAAATGTTGGAAAGCCCAATTTAAATATTTTATTAAGTGAATGGTGTGGAAAAGTTTGGAATATTTCGCCAATTTTTGCTCAAACAACTCAAAAAAGTTGTGATATTTTAAATGGTTATGAAAATCCACACACTTTAGGGGTTGATCGATGGTTGGCGTTAATTGGATCAAAGCCTTATTTATCCAAAAATTTGTGCGTGGTCGATTGCGGAACGGCGGTTACGATAGATGTTTTACAAATCAATGGGTTACATTTAGGTGGTTTGATTTTAGCGGGGTTGCAAACCTCACGCGATGCTTTAACTCAAAAAGCAGCAGCATTAAAAAATATCAAATTTAATCAAGAGGTTAAAGATTTAAATCTTGCAAAAAATACCCACGATGGCATTGCGTTGGGTACAATTTATGCGATTGCGGGTTGCATTGAAAAAGTTGCCGTTGCGCATCAAGCAAAAGTGATTTTAACGGGCGGCGATGCGATTTTTATCATTCCGCATTTGAAATGCCATTTTTTACACCTTCCTGATTTGGTTTTACAAGGACTTACGCGCTGGGCGGACGAACAAAAACTATGAAATACATCGCTTTATTATTAATTCTCGCAAATGTGGGCTTTTTCTTCTTTCACGACGAAATCGTCCAAAAAACCGCTCAACTCGAACCTGCACCCTTGCCCAAAGATGTGCCGCAATTAAAATTAATCAAAGAAATCAACGTAGAACCATCTAAACCCGTAATTGAAGTGGTTGAATCTAAAAAACCAGAAAAGCCCATTTCTGACACGCCTTCTCCCGAATCGAAAAACAAAGAAATTCAAACAGTTGCAATTGCACAGCCAGACACCGTTTCTCAAGAAGACCCCGTAAAAATTGCCACTCAAGCCTTTGATGTTCTAAAAGGTCTAAAAAATGAAGCTGACCGTATGACTTCATCGATAGATCAAGCAGTTAGCACGCCTCTAATAACCACAAATCCTCCTGAAAATAAAATCGATGTTGCCTCAAAAGTCGAACCACCTAAAGTTGTGGAAAAATCGGAAAAAACGCCTGAACCCGCAAAAACACCCGAAAAAATCACTTTGGCAGAACAAAAACCTATTGAAACACCTCAAATACCTGTTGAAGAACATAAAGCCATCGACAAAACAACTGTCGTGGAAAAAGTTGAAATAACATCTAAGCCTGTAGAAATAAAATCTGAAGAAAAATTACTGCCACCAATTGGAAAAATTGAACCTGTTAAAATTGTCGATAAACCTATTTCTTCAGAAACAAAATCAGAAACCGAAGTTTTAGAAAAAGTTAAGTCAGAAAATTCATCTGAAGATCAATTGCCAATTACGTTGGTTGCTTCAAAGAAAGAAAGTAAAAAAAATAAGAAGAATTGTTATTATTCAGGTGTTTATGAAAAAAAATCTGGAGCAACCAAAGCAAAACAATGGTTAGACAAACAAAAAGTTTTCTCAAAAGTAACAGATTGGAAAAATCGAGTAAAGTCTGGACGTACCGTATTTTTACCCGCTGCTAGTCATGAGGTTGCAAAAAAACTGTTGAAACGTTTGGCGCTTAAAAAAGTAAAAGATTACACATTGATTCGCAATGAAAAAGGCGGATATTTGATTAATTTGGGCGCATTTCGCACCGAGAAAACTTTACAAAATCGCTTAAATGAATTGAAGAAAAAAGGATTTGTAGGTTTAAAAGTTCAAGATCGTTATTTAGATATTCCAGTATTTCGTTTGAAAATTGAAGCAACTTCTTCGCAAAGAAATGTTTTAGATAACTTTTCTTTGACATTTAAAGTCCCCAAACCTCAATCAATCGCGTGTGAGCAATAATTAAAGAACCGCAATAGATTTAGGGAAATCATCACGTAAGTGTGCGTTGGGGTGTATAATGATAAGTTCGGATTTTTTATAGGTAAGTGAATTTACACCCAAAGTTTGAGGTCAAAAAATTATGAGTCACCGCGCACTGCCCGCCGCACAAGGTTTGTACGATCCCCGTTTTGAGCATGATGGATGTGGGGTGGGTTTTATTGCTCACATCAAAGGTCACAAAAATCATACTATTATCAAGCAAGGTCTTGAAATTCTTACTAATTTAACACATCGTGGCGCAGAAGGGGCTGACAAAGTTGGCGATGGCGCGGGTCTGTTGATTCAAATTCCTGACCAATTCTTACGCGAAGAATGTGCTAAATTAAACATTTCTCTTCCAAAATCAGGCGATTACGGCGTGGGAATGGTCTTTTTACCCCGCGATCCTCAAAAACGTGCCGACGCTGAAAAATTGATCGCCCAAACCGTTGAAAAAGCTGGACAAATTCTACTCGGCTGGCGCGAAGTCCCCACTCAAAACGACTGTTTAAGCGCACCCGTCAAAGCCGTCGAACCCGTTGTTAAGCAAGTCTTTGTTGGCAAAGGCGAATCCACTCAAAACTTAGACCGCAAATTGTTCGTGATCCGCAAACAAGTCGAACATGAAGCCCAAACTTGCGGCATCGGCGGACGTGAGAATTTTTATTTTCCTTCTTTCTCAACAAAAACAATCGCTTACAAAGGAATGTTTTTAGCAGATCAAGTCGAAAAATATTATCCCGATCTGAACGACGAGCGCATGGTTTCCGCGTTAGCCCTTGTTCATCAACGCTTTTCGACCAACACTTTCCCAACATGGGATTTGTCGCATCCGTTCCGCATGATCGCACATAACGGCGAAATCAATACCTTACGCGGCAACGTGAATTGGATGGCGGCGCGGCGCGGATCGATGGCTTCGGAAATTTTGGGCGACGATTTAGAGAAAATTTTCCCATTGATCGACGAAGGTCAATCCGATTCTGCCTGTTTTGACAATGCCTTAGAGCTTTTAATCATGGGCGGTTATTCGTTAGCGCATGCGATGATGTTGTTAATTCCTGAAGCGTGGGCGGATAATCCTTTAATGGACGCGAAACGTCGGGCGTTTTATGAATATCACGCGGCATTAATGGAGCCTTGGGATGGTCCTGCGGCGGTTGCTTTCACGGATGGTGAGCAAATTGGAGCAACTTTAGATAGAAACGGGTTACGTCCAGCGCGTTATTTAATTACAGATGATGATTGCGTGGTGTTAGCGTCAGAAATGGGTGTGCTTCCGATTCCAGAAAGCAAAATCATTAAAAAATGGCGATTACAACCGGGTAAAATGTTGCTCATCGATTTGAATGAAGGTCGGATTATCGATGATGTCGAATTAAAAGAAAAACTTTCTTCAAAATTACCCTATCAACATTGGTTGCACGATTCGCAAATTCAATTAGAAGAACTTCCTTCTGAAATTGCCCCAATGGCAGCCGATCCACAAACCCTTTTAGATCGTCAACAGGCTTTTGGTTATACGCAAGAAGATAGCAAATTTATTTTGCAACCGATGGCAAATAATGGTGAAGAACCGATTGGCTCAATGGGTATCGACGCGCCAGTTGCGGTGCTTTCCAACCGTTCAAGATTGCTTTACGATTATTTCAAACAAGGTTTTGCGCAAGTTACTAATCCTCCGATTGATCCGATTCGTGAAGAATTAGTGATGTCATTAGTTTCTTTAATTGGACCGCGTCCGAATTTGTTAGGATTAAATGGTGGCGGTTCTCACAAACGTTTAGAAGTACATCAACCGATTTTAACGAATGGTGATTTAGAGAAAATCCGCACTATTGAAACCAAAACATCGGGCGCATTTCAAACCAAAACCTTGCATTTGTGCTATCCCGCAAAAGATGGCGCAAATGGAATGAAAATCGCGCTCGATAAATTGTGTTTAGCCGCAGAATATGCTGTTAAAGAAAACAATAACATTTTGATTTTATCAGATCGCAAAGTCGACGCTGATAATATTGCAATTCCCGCATTGTTAGGAACTGCGGCGGTTCATCATCATTTGATTCGGGTTGGATTAAGAACCAAATCTGGCTTAGTCGTTGAAACGGGAGAAGCGAGAGAAACGCATCATTTCTGTGTATTAGCGGGTTATGGTGCAGAAGCGATCAATCCGTATTTGGTGTTTGATGTACTTTCTCAATTGAATCCTCAAAAAGCCCTTGATTTACATAAAAAATATATCAAAGCGGTCGGTAAAGGAATGTTGAAAGTGATGTCGAAAATGGGCATTTCAACTTATCAATCCTATTGTGGCGCACAAATCTTTGATGCGATTGGATTACAAAGCCAATTTGTCGAGCAATATTTCAAAGGAACAACCTCCAAAATTGAAGGCGTGGGATTAAAAGAAATTGCTGAAGAAACTGTGCGTCGTCATCAAATTGCGTTTGGAGACGCGCCGTTGTATCGAAACGCGCTCGATGCGGGCGGCGAATACGCATTTCGTACACGCGGCGAAGCTCACGCTTGGACACCTCAAACGATTGCCGATTTACAACACGCCGTGCGCGGTAATTTACCTGAGAAATATCAAGCATTTGCGCAAACCATCAATGAGCAAGGTGAGAAACTTTTAACGATTCGCGGTTTAATGCAATTCAAATACGCAGAACAAAGCATTCCGTTAGAAGAAGTTGAACCCGCGAAAGAAATTGTCAAACGTTTTGCAACAGGCGCAATGTCTTTTGGATCAATATCTTACGAAGCGCACACCACTTTAGCAATTGCAATGAACCGCATCGGCGGCAAATCAAATACGGGTGAAGGCGGCGAATTATCTGAACGTTTCAAACCCTTAGCAAACGGCGATTCTTTACGTTCAGCGATTAAACAAGTCGCGTCAGGTCGATTTGGCGTGACGACCGAATATTTGGTGAACGCCGACGACATTCAAATCAAAATCGCTCAAGGCGCAAAACCAGGCGAAGGCGGTCAATTACCCGGGCACAAAGTCGACAAAATCATTGCGAAAGTCCGTCATTCAACCGCTGGCGTGGGCTTAATTTCGCCACCACCACATCATGACATTTACTCGATTGAAGACATCGCCCAATTAATTTTCGACCTCAAAAACGTCAATCCCCAAGCGCGGATCAGCGTCAAATTGGTGTCGGAAGTCGGCGTGGGAACGGTCGCGGCGGGTGTGGCGAAAGCGCATTCCGATCACATCACGATTTCGGGTTACGACGGCGGCACGGGTGCAAGCCCAGTTTCATCGATCAAACACGCAGGTTCGCCTTGGGAAATGGGTTTGGCAGAAACGCAACAAACCTTAGTTCTCAATAAGTTACGCGGACGGGTCTGTTTGCAAGTCGACGGCGGATTGCGGACGGGTCGTGACGTGGTGATCGGCGCGTTGTTGGGCGCGGACGAATTTGGTTTTGCAACTGCCCCTTTGATCGCGTCGGGTTGTTTGATGATGCGCAAATGTCATTTGAACACTTGCCCCGTCGGTGTGGCGACGCAAGACCCTGAATTACGGAAACGTTTTACGGGCAAACCAGAGCACGTCATTAATTATTTCTTCTTTGTCGCAGAAGAAGTACGTCAAATTATGGCGAAACTCGGTTTTAGAACTTTAAATGAAATGATTGGACGCAGCGATAAATTAGATATGCGCAGAGCAATTGATCATTGGAAAGCGAAAGGCTTGGATTTGAGCAAGTTGTTCCATAAACCCAAAATGGAAACGCCGATTTCTCATTGCGAAACTCAGAACCATGAATTAGAGAAAGCTCTCGATAATCATTTAATAGAAAAAGCGCAAGTTTCTCTCAATTCACAAACGCCAGTTGAAATCCCAGTTGAAATTAAAAATTACAATCGGAGTTTTGGAGCAATGCTCTCTGGTGAAGTCGCTAAAAAATACGGTCATGAGGGATTACCCAATGAAACCATTTCCATCAAAGCAACGGGCACAGGTGGACAAAGTTTTGGGGCATTTCTCGCGAAAGGAGTTTCTATTGATCTCGCGGGCGAAGCCAATGATTATGTTGGAAAAGGTTTAAGTGGCGGACGCATTGCAATTTCTCCCCCAACGGATTCTAAAATCATTCCAGAAAACAATATTATCGTGGGTAATACGGTTCTTTACGGCGCGATTTCTGGTGAATGTTATTTCAGAGGCGTGGGCGGAGAACGTTTTGCCGTAAGAAACTCGGGCGCACTTGCAATTGTTGAAGGCACGGGCGATCACGGTTGTGAATATATGACGGGCGGGATTGTGGTTGTTTTAGGATCAACGGGTAGAAACTTTGCGGCGGGTATGAGTGGTGGCATTGCTTATATTTTTGATGAAGCGGGTGATTTTGAGAAACGTTGCAACAAAGCAATGGTGCAATTAGAAAAGATTTCTCCAGCGATTACATCAGAAATGACCAGTGTTGAGCAAGCGATGCAAAATATGCTCGGCGATGATGCAGCACGTTTGAAACTTTTAATTCAACGTCATTATCAATTCACACAAAGCACTCGTGCAAAACAAATCCTTGATAATTGGGCACAATCTTTACCCAAATTCATTAAAGTCATGCCTATCGATTACCGCAAAGCCTTAGAGCAACTCCAATCTATTGCCGCGTAATTTTAGATCATTTCTAGTTCCCACGTTTCGGCGTGGGAATTTTTCTTTAAGAAGCATAAATGAAACCGTTTCTAAAATGGGCGGGCGGAAAATACCGCTTAGTCGATAAAATCAAAGCATTATTATAAGAAAAAATTTGTAAAACTGCCGATTGTTTTATTGCAGCGGTTGCTATAGAAAACAACCTATAAGGTATAATTAAATTGCACCCGACGCTTGATTTCTTAAAGCCTTATTAGATCATTTGAAAAAGAATGTTTAAATTAAATTTTATTTTCGGAGAAACTTTGTTATGTGGCAAGCTATGTGGGATTTTTTACATCGTGTTTCATCACCTAAGTATTTTTATAGTTGGGCAGGGAAAGCAATTCCTTGGTTTGGGTGGAGCTTTCTTTTAATTGTAATTGTAGGTTTGTACTTAGGATTAGTGGTTGCACCAGCGGATTATCAGCAGGGAGAAAGTTATCGAATTATTTATGTTCATGTACCTGCTGCATGGCTTTCAATGTTTGTGTATATGGTTATGGCAACTGCTGGAGTTATCGGATTGATTTGGAAGATAAAACTCTCTGATGTGATTGCAAGTTCCTCTGCACCGATTGGAGCATCTTTTACGTTTATTGCATTAGTAACGGGGGCTTTGTGGGGCAAACCAATGTGGGGAGCATGGTGGGTTTGGGATGCGCGTTTAACTTCTGAATTAATTTTGTTATTTTTATACTTTGGAGTAATGGCGTTAAATGCTGCAATTATGGATAAAAGAAATGCTGCAAGAGCCAGTGCAGTTTTAGCATTAGTTGGCGTGGTAAATATCCCCATTATTCATTATTCAGTTGAATGGTGGAATACCTTGCATCAAGGTGCAACAATCACAAAGATAGGTGCACCTTCAATTCATATTAGTATGCTCATTCCACTGTTGTTAATGGCGATTGCGTTCAAGTTGTTTTATGGCTTCGTTTTATTATTGAAAGCACGGGCAGAAATTTTAGAACGAGAACGCAATACAAGTTGGGTTCAAGAATTGGTTTCAAAATCTTAAAGTCAAACGTAAATCTTGCCCAAGGTGGCGGATTTCTTTGATTTGAAAATTAATGCGGTCTTTTAAATGCACTAAATGAGGAAGTTGCAATAATCCGCGTGCTTGATCGCCTAAGAAAGTCGGTGCAACATATAAAATGAGTTCATCGACTAACTTTTCAGAAATAAATGCCCCCGCCAAAGTTGCCCCACATTCGATAAAAACCTCGTTTATTTCATTCTCTGCTAAGGTTTTACAAACTTCTAATAAATCCAAATGCCCATTTTTGAGTTGAATTTGCTTAATTTCGGTGTTTGGAAAAGTTAAAGAAGTTTCTTTAGAAGTTAAAATCAAGTTTTCCCCCTTTTCTTTAAAAATCTTCGCGTGCGGAGAAATGCGTAAATGGGTATCTAAAACAACGCGCAACGGTTGACGAGAAACGTTGGGCAAACGAACGGTTAAGGCAGGATCGTCGGCTAAAATGGTGTTAATTCCCGTCAAAATCGCCGAACTTCGCGCACGCCATTTTTGCACATCCGTTCGAGCCTCAGATGACGTAATCCATTGACTTTCCCCGTTTTTCATCGCGGTGCGCCCGTCCAAACTCATCGCCAATTTCAAACGCACAAACGGCAATTTTTCGCGCATCCTTTTGATAAATCCGACATTTAAGGCTTCCGCTTGTTCTTGTAAAACCCCACTTTTTATCTCAATTCCAGCCGCTTGCAATTGCGCCAAACCTTGTCCCGCGACTTTGGGATTTGGATCAACCATCGCAGTCACAACCCGAGAAACTTTAGCAGAAACAAGTGCTTGCGAACACGGCGGCGTGCGTCCAAAATGACAACAAGGTTCTAAAGTGACATAAACGGTTGAATTTTCTGCATTTTTACCTGCCATTTGTAACGCATTGATTTCAGCGTGAAAATCGCCCGCTTTGTGATGCCAACCTTCGCCGACGATTTCTCCGTTTTTGACAATCACACACCCGACGTGAGGATTTGGGTCAGTTGTCCACAAACCTTGTGCGGCTAAATGCAACGCCCGCGTCATATATTTTGTATCTTCTAAATTGCTCATGGTTAAAATAGGATATAATTAGAGGAACTTGATCATAATACCAAAGCACCAAAAAAGGAAATACCAATGAAATCGCAGTTTCATAATTTTAAATTAGCTATTCATCATTCAATTGGTGCACGTTTGTTATTTTATGTGTTAGGAACTGCCCTAATTTCTTTAATAGGAATGTCTTATTTATTCTATAAAGTTTTGCAAGAACGTACAGAGCAAGCAATTATTACAAATTTAGAAGTACAAGTCAAATTTATTGAAGTACAACTAGCGCGTATCGAAGAAACCATGTACTCGTTAGCTTCATCGGTTTCTGTGATGCACGAATCATCTGCAAAACATACTTTAGAAGATTATAAACAACTTGCTTTCAATTTTTATTTGAATCGCCCAAGTTTAGTGGTAGGAACTGGCTTTGGACAAACACCCCGTAAAATTGATCCAGATTGTCAAGGATTTTGGCATTATTTCTATACCGATCCAAAAGACCCATCAGCGGTAGGAAAAATATTACCGCCACCTTATGATTCTACTCGTTATGCAGATTTATTTGTGACCGATCAATATTTCACTCAAACTTATTACACTTTACCCGTAAGTCAACGCAGATCAATTTGGACAGATTCTTATAAATGGTACACTATTACAATGGTGAATTTTGTATCGCCAATATTTAGTAAAAACAACGATTTATTAGGTATTGTAGGTGCAGATATTGATGTGACAGAATTAACTCGACAAATCAAAACACCTTTAAATTGGGAACATGGTTATCATGTTTTATTGACAGAGAAAGGAGATTTGTTAAGTTATCCTCCACAACCCGAAAAAGCCATCAATATTGAGAATTATCAACAAATCCCAGACATTTCTGCAATTTGGGATATTTTACAAACTCATCAGAAAGGATTTACACATTACAACGGTAATTTCTGGGCATATCAACGAGTCGCAAATACTAAATGGTTAATGCTGGTTTCTGTGCCTGAATCTCAAATTATTTTATCAGCAATTAAAATTACTGTAATTGGTGTATTTGTCGCGGGTGGAATTTTGATGTTTGTGGTGATTAGTTTTGTTCGTTGGTTAAATAAACGTTTGCAACCTATTTTAGATGAATGTGATCGCTTAATTGAAAACAATTCATCTGTTAATTCTACAAATACAAATCAACCGCGAGTATCTATGAATAAAAATATGGATGAAATAGAGGTTTTATCGCATTCGTTTTACCATATGACCAAACAATTAGAAGCGTATTTCTCACTTTTAGAGGAAAAAGTTCGAGAACGTACGCATGAATTAAATGAAAAAAACGATATGCTATTGAAATTAAACCAAGAAAAAAATGAATTTTTAGGCATAGTTGCACATGATTTGAAAAATCCGTTGTCGGGAATTTTAGGTTTATCTCAAGCAATTCGAGAAAATGTAGAAATTTTCTCAAAAAATGAAATATCTGAGTTTAGTCATGATATTGAGCAAAGTGCAGAGAAAATGTTTCATTTAATCACTAATTTATTAGATGTCAATGCAATAGAATCTGATAAATTAAATTCTATTTTAAGTTACGTTGATCTTGTGCCGATTTTAACGTCGCTTTGCCATACTTATGAAAAGCCCGCTCGTGATAAAAATATTACGATTATATTCGAGAAACCCATTGAGAAATATTCAGCTTGGGCTGATGAAAGTATGGTTGATCAAATTTTGGATAATTTGTTATCAAATGCGATTAAATATTCACCATTTAAAAAAGAGATTTTTATTAAAATTTACCGTGATAAATCAATGATTTATTGTGATATTCAAGATCAAGGACAAGGTTTAAGTGAAGCCGATCAAGCAAAACTTTTTGGTAAATTTACTCGTTTAACACCAAAACCCACCGCAAAAGAACATTCAACTGGATTGGGTTTATTTATTGTGAAGAAATTGATTGAATCTATTCATGGAAAAGTATGGTGCAAAAGTGAATTAGATCACGGTTCAACTTTTACCGTTGCTTTTCCAACACAACCGTTGATGAATACAAATGAATAAGCATTTGCCTTTTAGTTTTGCGAAACGTCATGGAGTTTTAATTGGAGAAATCCATGAACATATTGCAACTGTTTATCATCGACCGAATGTAAATTACCAAAGCATTTTAGAAGTGCGACGATTTGTTGATCTGCCCATTCAACTAATCAATTTATCAGAAGAACTCTTTAATGCACGTTTAACTGAACAATATGAAACGCAAGCGCAAAATATGCCGATGGCAGAAGATTTGGAAGAAGGAGGAGATTTATTTCAAGTCGCCGAGCAACTTTCAAATGAACCAACTGATTTATTAGAAAGTGTCGATGATGCCCCGATAATTAAACTAATTAATGCGTTGCTTTCAGAAGCGGTGAAAGAAAATGCGTCCGATATTCATCTTGAACCTTATGAAAATAGATTAGTGGTTCGATTTCGAGTTGATGGGGTTTTGAGAGAAGTTTTACAACCAAAACGCGGACTTGCACCACTCTTAGCATCGAGAATTAAGGTAATGTCGAAACTCGATATTGCAGAGAAACGTTTGCCGCAAGATGGAAGAATTTCTTTAAAAATTGCGGGAAGAGCCGTTGATGTACGGGTTTCTACGATCCCGGGTGCGCATGGAGAACGCGTGGTTTTAAGATTATTAGATAAACAAGCCGCTCGATTATCTTTAGAATCATTGCAAATTACGCCGATTTTTCGTGAGAAACTTTTAGAACAAATTGAGAAACCACACGGGATTTTTTTAGTGACTGGCCCGACAGGTTCTGGTAAAACAACTTCTTTATATTCAATGCTAAATCATTTGAATGATCGGCGGCGAAACATTATGACGGTCGAAGACCCGATTGAATATTATTTGGACGGCATCGGACAAACTCAAGTAAATCAAAAGGTTGACATGACTTTTGCGCGGGGTTTGAGGGCGATTTTGCGTCAAGACCCTGATGTGGTGATGGTCGGCGAAATTCGGGATCACGAAACCGCGCAAATTGCCGTCCAAGCGAGTTTGACGGGGCATTTGGTGTTTTCCACGTTGCACACCAACACGGCGGTTGGCGCGATGACGCGGCTGCGTGATATGGGCATTGAGCCGTTTTTGCTCGCGTCGAGTTTGATTGCGGTTATGTCCCAACGTTTAATACGGCTTTTGTGTCCGCATTGCAAGGTTTCTTATGTGCCAGATTCATTTGAAAAAGCGCATTTTTCAAATCTTAAAACAGAGGAAATTCATTTCTACAAACCACAAGGTTGTAATGTGTGTAGAAATAGCGGATATAAAGGTCGAACGGGGATTTATGAATTAGTGCCGATGGATTCGACATTACGCAAACTCATTCACGACGGCGCAGGTCAGCACGATTTAGAAATATATGCGCGTCAAATTTCTCAAAGTATTCAACAAGATGGCTTACGTCGAGTTTTAAATGGCGACACCTCTTTAGAAGAACTTCTTCGCGTGACTCAAGAGTAAATAAAAAAACCGCCCTTTATTTAAAAAGAGTCGGTTTTGTTTAAAACTAAGTTTTAAATGTATAAGCAAATATCTGATTCGCCAGCAAATTCAAAGAAAGTTGCCGCGCCACCGTATTCAATATCACCAATGAAATCTTTGGTATCAAATTCAAACAAATCCACCGTCATTTGACACGCAATGAATTTCACGTCGGCTTCTTGGCACAAATCGCGTAAATCACCCAACTCTGCCACGCCTTTTGATTTCATGGTTTTTTTCATCATCATGGTCATGAAAGATTCCATACCTGGCAGTGCTTGCATTAACACTGGAACGGGCATGGGCATAGGCATCGCGGGATTGCCGAGCGAACTGACTTTGAGGTCAAGTTTTTTGCGCAACAACTGTAAGCCATAGAAAGTAAAGAAGATTTGGACTTCATAACCCAACGCGGCGGCGGTCGATGCCAAAATAAATGGAGGATACGCCCAATCGAGCGTTCCTTTGGTGGCAATAATTGCGAGTTTTTTCATCGGGTTAGCCTTTTTTGATTAAGAAGTGGTATTTGCCGCCTTCTTCGGTGGATTCCATCAAGACATTGCCAGTTTGGGAACAAAACGAAGCAAAGTCTTTCACAGACCCCGGGTCAGTAGCGATGATGTGCAACACCTGTCCGCTCGCCAGTCCGTTAATTGCTTTTTTCGCCTTCAAAATAGGTAATGGGCAGTTTAAGCCGCTTGCGTCAAGTTCTTGGTCAAAATTAC
The DNA here is from genome assembly GCA_020718845.1 of Thiomargarita sp. Taxonomy (GTDB): domain Bacteria; phylum Pseudomonadota; class Gammaproteobacteria; order Beggiatoales; family Beggiatoaceae; genus DYRG01. The sequence goes on along the minus strand of DYRG01000001.1, from coordinate 83,219 downwards.
TCATAATAGTGCTCCTTAAAGTTTTTCGAATGTTAGAAAACAACAGCATTCTTATATACTAATTTGAGTCCTTTCGCAACCCTTCCCCGATCACAAACCACCGCCTTTTTCACGACGCAATATAAAAATCCCCAACCTACTTCCTTACAAATGATGCAATAAAATATATTAACAATCTGGAACAACTAATTGAGAATTGTTAAAAGAAATTGCGCAATTTTTAGTGCTAGAAAAAGGCACTAAATAATTCGTTTCATCTAAAGCAATTCCCAAAGGAGCGGGTTTTGCGGCAACGACCATACTTTGAGGAAGGGCAGTGCGTTTTTGTAAATGCGCTAACATTGCATCCAGAGCATTATTCATATAATAAGTTAAAGGAATATAGTTTAAGCTATATTGTTGATTTAAATTATCAAAATGATGCGCGTTTTTGATTTCTAAATAGGATAATTTGCTATTAGAAAGAAATTTTTTGTTCATGCCATAATAAACGCGGCTGGTTTGATTAACTAAGGCTAAGGGATCATCACGACCATGAAGAATTAACGCGGGTTTGTTTCTCAAATCGGCGGTTGCTAAAGTATCACTCATTCCGCTGTAAATTCGATCTGCAAATTCTTTATCTGAACCTAATAAACTGTTAGGATTTGCGATTAATTGTCTTAAACAACTCGCTGATTGGTAATTTGTTGAATTTATTAAAGAAATTCCATCGCTTGGCGTTGTGCCAGAACCATTTGCAAATAAAGTTGTTACGTCACCGTTCTTTTGATAAGCGTAATTACAAAGGTTTTCTACAACGCTAAATTTACCATAAGAACTTGCGTAATTATAAGCATAACCCGCATAGAAACCCGCCTTTTGATAAATAGGGGTTAAAGCATGGCTAGTTTGCAAACTTCCATTTAAAGTAAAAAGCAAATGAAGGGCTTCTGCGATTTGTTTGTCGGAAGTTGTGCCACTGATCATTCCAGCGGATTTCAAACTAGAACAACGATCGGTTTCTCCCGATGCGCAAGGTTGTAATAAATTGTAATGCGTAAAGGTTTCTAAAAGGGTTTTATTGAAAACAGAGGAATCCCACATTTGAGTGCCTTGTTTAATCGTGAAACCGCTGGGATTTCTCACTGAAATCAACGGAGAAACCGCCACCACCGCATCAATCAAATTATCCCCATCTTGTTCCGCCGCTTTCAATGCCGCCGCACCCGCTTCGCCAAAACCCGTTGCAATTACCATCACGTTTTCTGCATTGAAACTATTTTGATTTCCAAATACATCTTGACGATTCAAAACATCGAATGCGAAAGTAATTGAATTTAATACATTTTTACCCCAATCTTTTTCAGGATTGCGTTGAGAATGGGCGTGTTTTTGGGCGATGCGATTGGTATTTGAAGAGGCAAACGATGAAATGCTCATTGAATCTTTGCCGATCGCGGTAAAATGACTGTAAGTGCTTGCATTTGAAGCAGTTGTGCGCGTTCCGTCGATCAAATTCACGGTGTCGCCGGTCAAATCGTGAACGCCAATTCCCGCACCTTTATCGGTGTAAATGATCGCGCAACGATTTTTCAAACCCCATTCACCTGCCGAACTCACCGCGCCAAAAATGCCTCTCGAACCCGTCGACGGTGCGGCAATTAAACAAGGTAATGTCGGATCGAAATTGCTCGGAATTTGTAATAATAACGTGGCGTTAAGTCCATCATTACTATAGGAAATATATTCTTTGCCAGCGATTTTACCGTCGTTGGGGCGATTCGTGACGGACAGTCCGTAAAATGTCCCAAAACCTGACGCGCTGCGCATATCTAATTGATTTTTATAACTATAATACAACGCGGCTTTGCGCAACGAGTCGGCAGTCGGAACGGTTGCGTTGACGGTCGGCGGATTGCCCAACAGCCCTGTTTCGCCCAAACCACCCGTCAATAAATCATTATCCGCGCCGTTATAAAGCGTTTTCGTGGCGGTGATCGCGTTAAAAGAAAGCGTTGGCAACGGCGTAGTGGTGGTCGTGGTTGTGGTCGGATCGTTTTCGTATTTAAACGCATTCGCCGCATCGGTCAACGCATTACCACTTCCGCCGCACCCTTGCAATATTAAAATTGCCAATATAATCAAATAATTACGCATTTTTAGCGCTCTCTGTTCAAATCAAAATTTAACGCTATTTTACCTGATTTTATGATGCTACTTTGGGTTCTTTAAAAAAGGGTTTTTCTTCATTTTATATTTGTTTGTTTTTAAAGGAAAATGATAATTAAATACGCACCTTAATCCCCTCTTTTTAGGAGGGGAAAATCCTTAACTTAATACAATTGTTTCAAAATCTAGAAGATTTGATGTTAAACTTTTTAAGCAACTTACTGCGGAAGCACGCCAGCTCCTGTTAATGTCCAGAGTTGCTGTCCATTTTGAGGAACGTATTTCAAATCAGCCCAAATTGGAATCGATCCCGCTGGTGTGAAAAGTCCACCACTTTGTGAATACAAACCGCGTGGAATTTTTATATCTAAATTTGAAGCAATTTGTGGTAAATCACCCGTGTTAGTTGTTCCTGAAACTGGCGTTGTCGTCGTTGAACTTCCATTTGAGCAAGCGGTTGTGGTTGGATTTGAAATGTTGCGGATTTTTATATCTGAAATGCGGTCATTAACTGTAAATCCTTCAAAAGCAACTCGTGTGAATACAACTTCTCTATCTAGCTTAACAATACCTGAGCCGCTGGTATAAGGTGTGCCGTTAATATAGGCTTGTGCAATGCTTTCTGTTGCGCCTTGTTGCACCACTAATTTAACTTCATTAAAGGCATAACCATAATTCCAACCCGCACGTCCGTAATTTCCACCGCCTGTACCAAAACCGTTTGCAATAAGTCTCCAATCAGCATCTCCATAAGGTAAATTAAAAGAAATACCTCTATTATCAGAAGTTAAGAGCTTAATTGCTTTTTGATCATCATTTGAATCTAATGTGATGATAATTTCAAAGTTGCCTTTGAGTTCACCGAGTATTTGTAAATTACCCATTTTGACTGCTGAACTAGAAGTCAACCATTTGAATTTCTCAGCACAAGTGGTTTTGCTGGGATCGAGGCAACCTTCTTTAACAACAAGATTTTCTCCAATACTTGATCCAACATTCATGGTGGTTGCATCTACAACATAATCACTTGCAAATGCGTTTGTAACACACATTGCACTGATTAAAAAACTTACGGATTTATTTAACATAGAAAACTCCATTTCATTAAATTGAAAAACTATTGAGGAAGTACGCCTGCACCCGTTAATGTCCACAAATGCTGGCTACCTTGTGGTACATATTTCAAATCTGCCCAAATAGGAATTGATCCAGCAGGTGTAAAAAGTCCACCACTTTGTGAATATAAACCGCGTGGAATTTTTATGTCTAAATTTGAAGCAATTTGAGGTAAATTACTGGTATTAGTTGTTCCAGTAATTGGATTTGTAACAATAGTAGAACTGCCATTTGAACAAGCAGCAACGGTTGATAAACTGCGTATTTTAACGTCAATAATGCGGTCGTTAGTTGTAAAACCCTCAAAGCTAATTTTATTAAATACTTGATCTTTTTCAAGTTTTAATGAAACACAGTTTTCGCAATATTTCTCAAAAGCAACACCGTTGAGATAGGCTTCCGTATTGCTCTGAGTTGTGCCTTGTTGGACGGTGAGTTTAACCTCGTTAAAAGTATAGCCTCCCTTCCAAGCACGGCTGAAACCGCTAACGCTACCCTCGCCCACCCCGTTTGCTTTCAAAGTCCAAGACGCTTCAGAACTTGAGGTTAAAGAAATTCCTTTATTATCAGCAGTTAAAAGTTTAATAGCTTTGGGATCGCCGCCAGCATCAAGGGTGATGATGACTTCGTAATTGCCTTTAAGTTCCATCGGGACTTGAATGTTGCCGATTTTGATTGCAGAAGTGGCGGTCAACCATTTATACTTGTCGGTGCAAGAGGTTTTGGTGGGATCGAGGCAACCTTCTTTAACCACAAGGTTTTCGCCCGTCGTTGCACCCACCGCCATCGTGGTTGCATCGAGCAAATAATCAGCCGCAACAGTAACCTGTGTCGTTAGTGCCAAAGCAATGCTGATTGATAACAACTTGATTTTTATCATAAAAATACCTCACTAAAAAAGATTGAGTTACAAAGAAAGTACCGCTATACTGTAAGCCTTTTTTAGTTCAGTTTCCTACCGACATTGTCACTTTTACCCACCGAAAAAAGGTCGTTTATGCGCCTTCACGAAAAGATTAGTTACTTTAGAAATATTAAAGGATTAACACAAGATCAAATGGCACAAAAACTTAATATGTCAGAAAGTGGTTATGCAAAGATTGAAAGGGGAGAAACTAACTTATTAAACCCACGTTTGAAAAAGATTGCTGAGGCTTTAGAAATTAAAGAAGATGATTTAAATAGCTTTAATGAAAAAAGTATTTGTGTTGTTTCAGGTGATCATAGCTTACAAATAATTCAAAATGATTATGTAAATTTAACAATGGAATTAAATCAAGAAATAGAAAAATACAAATTTATGGTAGAACAAAAAGATAAAGAAATCACCTATTTAAAAGAGATTATTGAATTAATGAAGAAAAACATTTAAGGAGTATCGTAATGATTGCAATTCACCCTGAATATATTATTGATGAACACGCCAATAAAAAAGCGGTCATTATTCAATTTCCAGAGTGGGAAAAATTATTTGAAGAACGCGAATTTATGCGTGCGTTAATTCAAGGACTTACTGACATTGAAACTGGCAAAGAAATGTCTTTAACGGAAGCAAAACAACGTTTAGGTTTAAAATGAGCTTGCCTGTTACATTGAGTGAATCTGCATTACAGGATTTGCAAAATATTCAACAATATTATTTAAATCAGGGTTCTACAAAAACCGCAGAACAACTCTTAGAGAAGATTTTTGCTAAACTTGAATTGCTTGCGGATTATCCAGAAATGGGGCGTATTGTTCCTGAATTTAATATGAATACTTTGCGAGAATTAATTCATTCTCCTTATCGTATTATTTATCGCTGTGAATCCCAACATATTAAAATTATTCGTATTTGGCGTGGAGAACGTCTGTTACGTCTTCTATAAGCCCTAAATTACAATGACTGCTAATCCTTAAAAGAAAGCGTTGGCAATGGGGTGGTTGTGGTCGGATCGTTTTCGTATTTAAACGCATTCGCCGCATCGGTCAACGCATTACCACTTCCGCCGCACCCTTGCAATATTAAAATTGCCAATATAATCAAATAATTACGCATTTTTAGCTCTCTCTGTTCAAATCAAAATTTAACGCTATTTTACCTGATTTTATGATGCTGCTTTGGGTTCTTTAAAAAAGGGGAAAATTATCTTTTAATTGAGCCATTTTTTAGGACAAATAAAACCATAGCAATTTGCAGAAAGGTGTTTTAAACTTTTGATTCACGCACAAAATAGGAAACGAAAATGGAATGGTTAAGAAGATTTATTGAATTTGTGAATCCCGCGATTGCTTGTTTGATTAGAAACAAAGAGTGGGTTTTTAGTGGCGTGGGGATTTTGGTGTTGTCGACTTTGATTTCATTGTCGGCGTGGTTATTTCCAGAAAAAACACCGCCAGAATCCGTCAAAGGTTCAGATCAAAAGATTGAGATTAAGGGCTCGAATAATCAAGTCAATCAAGCGGGTGGCAATCTTCAGGTTGGATTATCGGGCAATGAAATCAATCAAATCGTGAAAACGTTAATGAGCAGCCATCAAACCGATTTGCAAAACAAAGATGAACAAATCAAAGCCTTGACGACTGCAATTCAAGATTTGAGCACGGGGAAAGTCGTGGGTTCACGCGCACAAATTGACGCAGCTTTAGAAGCCTTAAAGAACGGCAATACGGAACTTGCGAAACAACGCTTTATCGACACCGCCCAACAAGGCGAACAACACGCCCAACAAACCGCCGAAGCCTATCGCAATCTCGGGGCATTAACCTTTGGCGAAAATACCCAACAATCCTTAGACGCTTATCGCCGCGCCACCCAATTAGACCCCGACAATACCAACGGTTGGAATCAATTAGGAACGTTATTTCTCCGCATTGGAGAATTGGACAATGCCATTCACGCTTACAATCAAGTGTTGAAATTAGGAGAAACCCATCAGAATCAAAAAGATATTAGCATTGCTTACGGCAATTTAGGAACTGTTTATAGAACAAAAGGGGACTTAGACAAGGCAATTGAGTTTCATGAAAAGGGATTAGAAATTGACAAAGCCTTAGGTAGAAAAGAAGGCATAGCAACTAAATACGGCAATTTAGGGAATGTTTATATAACAAAAAGGGACTTAGACAAGGCAATTGAGTTTTATCAAAAATCTTTAGAAATTACCGAAGCCTTGGGCATCAAAGAAGGCATTGCAAATCAATACGGCAATTTAGGGGTTGTTTATAAAACTCGTGGGGACTTAGACAAGGCAATTGAGTTTCATGAGAAAGCCTTAAAACTCCACGAAGAACTTGGAAAGAAAGAAGGCATTGCTATAAATTACGGCAATTTAGGGCTTGTTTATTTCACAAAAGGGGACTTAGACAAGGCAATTGAGTTTTATGAAAAAGCCTCAAAAATCAACGAAGAACTTGGACGTAAAGAAGGCATTGCTATAAATTACGGCAATTTAGGGAGTGTTTATGGAATAAAAGGGGACTTAGACAAGGCAATTGAATTTTATCAAAAAGCCTTAAAAATCCACGAAGAACTTGAAATTAAAGAAGGCATTGCTCGAGATTATGCCAATTTAGGGGCTGTTTATGAAAAGAAAGGAGATAAAGAAAGGGCGCGAGGTTATTGGGAAAAGAGCGTTGCGTTGTTTAAGCAAATCGGTTCACCGATGGAAAAGACCGTGCAAAGTTGGATTGATAATTTGGAGAATTAAGTCGTCAAAAGAAATCTACTCTATTTTTAAAAATAACAAAAAACCGACAACTGAAATAGTTCAAGTTGCCGGTTTTCTAATTGATGAAAAAGCGCTTAAAACAACTTAGCGATCTTTGATTTGAATGAAATTACGGTTTGCATGACCGGTGTACAATTGACGAGGACGACCGATTTTCATTGAGGGGTCTTCGACCATTTCTTTCCATTGTGCAATCCAGCCAGCGGTTCTTGCAACGGCAAACATAACGGTGAACATAGAAGTTGGAATGCCTAATGCGCTCAAAATAATACCCGAATAGAAATCCACGTTTGGATAAAGTTTGCGTTCGATGAAATAGTCTTCTTTGAGAGCAATTTCTTCTAATTTCATGGCGATTTCAAACATGGGTTGATGGCTTTCAGCTTTTAATTCATCGAGTAATTCGTGACAGATTTTACGAATGATAGTTGCTCGAGGATCAAAGTTCTTATAAACGCGATGACCAAAACCCATTAAACGAGCTTTCTTATTTTTAACGTTTTCTAAGAAAGTAGGAATGTTTTCAACCTTGCCGATTTCTTTAAGCATTTTAACAACGGCTTCATTTGCACCGCCGTGAGCAGGTCCCCATAAAGTTGCAATCCCTGCGGCAATACAAGCGTAAGGATTTGCTTGAGAACTACCCGCCAAACGCACAGTGGAAGTGCTTGCATTTTGTTCGTGATCGGCGTGAAGAATCAGCATAATTTCTAATGCACGAACCGCAATAGGATTCATTTCAAATTCACGGTTTGGCAGCCAGAACATCATGTTGAAAAAGTTTTCTACATAACTGAATTGATGTTGAGGATAAACGTGAGGACGACCTAACAAATAACGGAAACTTTTCGCGGCAATAGTTGGCATTTTACCAATTAAACGCATTGCACACATCATGCGGTGATCTGGATTATAAATATCCATTTCTTCGTGATAATAACTCGACAAACCACCGACAACCCCAACTAACATTGCCATTGGGTGAGCATTTTGTTGGAAACCATTGTAGAAAGCCAGCAATGATTCGTGTAAGACAGAAACCCGACGAATCCCATAAGAAAAGTCTTCAAATTGTTGCGCGGTGGGTAATTCTCCATTGAGCAACAAATAACAAACTTCTAAATAATTGCTATGTTCTGCTAATTGTTCAATTGGATAACCACGATGTAATAAAATTCCTTTATCACCATCAATGAAAGTAACTGCACTTTTACAGCTTGCAGTGGTCATAAAAGCGGGATCGTAAGTGAACATCCCTAATTCTTTCGCAACCCCTTGACAGTCGAAAACTGGCTCGCCGTGCGTTCCTTCATATACTGGACAAGCCACTGATTTACCAGAAGTATTATCGGTAATCGTTACAATCTTACTCATGAATCTCCCCCTCGCAGGAATGGTTAATGCCAATACATCAAAAAAAATCAGTATCCCATAAATCTCTATTATAGTGCAATGCAGCAAGTATTTGGAATGTTAAAGATCGCCCGCCGCTAAAATTCCTTTTAATGCAGCGTCGACCGCTTGTTGTCGTATTTCTGTGCGATTTCCTTTAAAAACAAAAAGTTGCGTTCGATACCCAAATTTCCCCGCCCACGCAATCCACACCGTCCCGACGGGTTTTTCAGGCGAACCGCCATCAGGTCCTGCAATTCCGCTAATCGCCACGCCAATCCGCGCTGCACTTCGCATTAACGCACCTTTCGCCATCGCCAACACAGTTTCTTCACTCACCGCACCATGTTGTTCAATAATCGCCAAATCAACGCCGAGCATTTCTATTTTTGATTCATTTGAATAGGTAATAAATCCCCGATCAAACCATTTTGAACTCCCCGAAATCGAGGTAATGCTTTCGCCTAAACCACCGCCCGTGCACGATTCCGCAACCACTAATTTCCACTGTTTTTGTTCTAAAAATGCACCCACTTGTTTTGCGAGTTCTTCCATTTCCTTTAGACCTAAAAAAACCCGACGTTTTTATTATCGGGTTTCTTCAATAGTTAATTAAGCCATGAATTGTTTAATTTCTGAAACAATGTATTCAATTTGCTCATCAGTTAATTCTGCAAACATTGGTAAAGAAACTTGCCGTGCTGCCAAATGTTCTGCAATCGGAAATTGTCCCGCTTTGTAACCTAATTCTTGATAGGCTTCTTGCAAATGCAAAGGAATTGGGTAATGAATACCTGTTGCAATACCTTTTTCTCCCAAATATTTCATTAATTCATCACGTTTTTCTACAAAAATCGGATAAATATGATAAACGTGTTTTGCCCAACTTTGTTCTTTTGCTAAAGTTACGCCAGAAACATTTGCTAATAATTCATTGTATTTCTTCGCGTGCGCACGACGGGCTTCTGTCCAAGCTGGCAAATGTTTTAATTTCACGCTTAAAACCGCGCCTTGAAATCCATCCATTCTCGCGTTCCAACCCACCATGCCATGATAGTATTTTTGTTTCTGACCGTGATCACGAAACATACGCATTATGTCAACGGCTTTGGCATTATTTGAAACCACCGCACCTGCTTCGCCATAAGCACCTAAATTCTTACCCGGATAGAAACTAAAACAACCCGCATCACCTAAAGAACCTGCGCGTTTTCCATTATATTCTGCTCCATGTGCTTGTGAAGCATCTTCTATTACAAACAAACCATGTTTCTTTGCAATATCTAAAATCGGTTGCATATTTGCCATTTGACCGTACAAATGCACTGGAATGATTGCTTTTGTTTTTGGTGTAATTGCCGCTTCAATTTGTGCTGGGTCTAAATTAAAAGTATCGGTTTCTACGTCAACAAAAACGGGTTTTGCTCCACAATAACTAATTGCTTCGGCGGTTGCAATAAAAGTATTTACCGCAGTAATCACTTCATCATCTTTTCCAATACCCAAACCAATTAATGCAACCCATAATGCGTCTGTTCCATTGCCCACGCCAATGGCTTGATCTGCTTGACAATATGGCGCAAATGATTTCTCAAATTCCGCAACAAACGGACCACCTGCAAATGCAGTGGTATCTAATACTTTTTGCAATGCTTCACCGATTTCTTCTTTAATCGTTAAATATTGCGCTTTCAAATCAAGAAAAGGGACTTTCATATTATTCTTCCTTTATTTTTAGAGGTTTCTTAAAATCTTTGCTGGATTACCCGCGACAACACAATTTGCTGGAACATCTTTTGTTACCATACTTCCCGCCCCAACAATGGAATTTTCTCCAATTGTAATACCACATAAAATCGTTACGCTAGAACCAATCGATGCACCTTTTTTCACTAATGTAGAAACACATTTCCAATCATCAGCCGTTTGCAAAGAACCATCGGGATTAGTTGCTCGAGGAAATATATCATTAGTAAAGGTTACATTATGACCAACAAAAACATTATCTTCGATAGTTACGCCTTCACAAATGAAACTATGGCTAGAAATCTTACAGTTCTTACCAATTTTAGCACCACGTTGGATTTCTACAAATGTACCAACTTTACTATTTTCTCCGATTTCACAACCGTATAAATTAACAAAATCAAAAATCTTTGCACCTTCTCCAATTTTTACATCAGGTGCAATCTTTTGTAGAACTGAATTACTCATGCGAGTTTCCTTTGTTGAGAACGGCGATATTTTCTTAGAGAATACCAAACGATTGCGATGAAAATAAATCCACCCAAACCCATTAATATTAAACCTTTGAAACCACCTTGATAAGCATTCGAACCATAATAAGCACGAATGAAATATTGTCCAATAAAATTATTTGAAAATGTAATATCTCTGAAATCAGAAATCCATCTTAAAAAATTAATTTTAAAATGTGGTTTTGAAACATCTTCAGCTTTAACATTCAAATCATTGGGATAAGTAATCTCAATTTGATTTGTTTGTTGAGGTTGCAACGTTATACTTATCAATAACTCATTGTTTTGATAAACATATTCTAATGGTTGTCCGTTATTTTTAACGCTTTGAGGATTTGTAGTTTCTGCTTTTTTAAGTTGATAAGTAATTGGAATTGTTTTTTTATTCTCTAATTGAATATTTGAGCTTAACATTTGAATTTGATAAGCATCATCTTTCAATTTTCTTTGCACATACAAATGACGAGCAATTTCTCCCAAACTCGCCCATTTAATAGTAGGTTGCAAACGATTCACCATTTCTGCTGTTTTATTAAATGAATCAATTCCTTCCGCAAATAAAATAATATGCTCAAAAAATAAAATCGGATTTCCTAAAAACAAATTTAAAGCAATTTGTGGTTCTTCATAATTACTTACATCATAACGATTAACACTGGGAAAATTAGCAAATTGTGAAGAAGTTGCTCGAAAATAAAATAGAGGATCAACGGGATCGTTGCTTTCTAAAGGAATATTGCCACCATTAAAGGTTGCAATAAAATTATATTTCTTCAATAAACCTAAGGTTTGTTCGGGTGCAATTTGATGAGGAAAAATAAAAACTGGATCATAATTCAAACCCGTTTTTATTTTAAATTGCTCCATTCTTGAAATGGCTTGACGAATGTTTTTTTCTTGAATTTCTAACGGTTTTGCAACCCAAGGATCATCCTTTTCAGTTTTATATTTGTAAAATTCACGATGATCATGATTATTTCCATGCACACTTAAAGAATATCGTTGAGGATTTTGTTGAAATAAATCAATCACTTGCTTTTCATTATTTTGATCAAAATTCCAAGGCACAAATCCAATCGTTGTATGATAGTTTGCTTGATTCATTTTTTCTAAAAGTTTCTTATAATTCAACAAACCATAAGGCTCAATTAACCAAGGATCATCAATCGTTAAATTTGCATAAATATTTTCAGTGTGCCAACATTTGTCATTGCAATACTTTTTTGCAAGCATCATCAAACCTGAAATTTCTAAAAATCTTCTCAAATTCATTCGCCAAATCGGCTCTCCATTTAATGACGAAGGTTGCACATAAGATTGAAAGAAAATTTCATTCGTTGGCGTGCTTAAATTAACTAAAAAAGGATATTTCTTATCTTCTTTTGAAACCAAATCAATAATAGATTTCAACGAGCTATCTTTTAAATTAAATCCACTAACTTTTTGATTTTTAAAGGGTATTTTTAATCCACTTAATTGACCCGTCAAAGGTAATTTCTCTAATTGGTAATGTCCTTCAAAATTATTTCCAATCTCTTGAATTTGTTGGATTTTATCTTGAGTCCATTGTTTTAATACATCAGAAGAAAGTTCAGGCGTTAAACCAACTATCAAAACAGGAATTTGAGGAAAGTTTTTTGAAAGCATATTAAAGAAATTATTTGGATTAATTTGCTTTAAACTTTGCTCAGTTAAAATTAACAAAAATACCTCAGAATTAGGTGTGAGTTGCTCAATATTAAATGACGTTTGTTGAATATCAAAACCATAGAAACGACTTACCAACTCTAATTGCTGTTGATAAATAGAGTTTTTCTCTTCACTCATTAAAATTGCAGTGGGTTGAGCATTCACCCAATTACTGGCTAATAAAACCAATATTAAAAAATAATGTTTTAACATAATTTAAACCGTATATTGATCGAAGACTTTAATCCAAAGTTGTTTTTCATTTTCCCAAGCGTGTTCTTGAAGAATTTTAATGCCTTCTTCTAAAATTACTTGGCGTTGTTCAGGATTTTCATAAACTTCTAAAATGGTTTTTGCTAAATCATCAGCATTACCAGGTTCAAATAAAAATAGATTATTTTTATCAAAATAATCCAATACGCCTCGAGTGGCGGGTGCAACGACTGGTTTATTCATTTTTAAACATTCAAAAATCCGTGTAGGAACATTGAGTTGCGTAAAAGCATTTGATTTATTTGGAACAACACCTAAATCTGCTTTTTCTAACGCTGCAACAATGTTTTCTAATGAAGTTTGTCCGTGATAATTAACGCAATTTTCAATCTGTAGTTCTTTAATTAATTCTAAAAAACGAGGAACAAAGTCACCTTCACCATAAACATGAAAGATTAAATTAGGGATTTTATCTTTTAGTTTTTCAATCGCAAACAAAGCAATATCTAACCCATTTCTTTCAACAATTGATCCATGATACATAACTGTAAATTTATTTGGATCGGGTTTATTATCGGGATTTCTAGGCGTAAAGATGTTCTCATCGGGAGAATTCATCACAATGTGCATTTTCTCTGCGGGACAACTGCGCAAAAAAAGGTTTTTAAATGCAATGTTTGGTGTAAAAACTTCTTTAGAAAATTTAACGCTTATTTTCTCTAAAAAAATTAAGGTACGAATAATAAAATTTGTTTCATCTTTCTCGTATTTGGTCATAAAAACTTCGGGCATCGGATCATGTAAATCTAACATGATTTTTGCACCCATCAAACGTGGAATTAATCCCGTAAAAACGAGAAAGTCGGGCATATTATGCGCACAAATAATTTTATATTTTCTTTTGAAATGTAAAGACGTAATTTTTAGAAATGCTGAAAAGGCGAAATAAAAATATTCCCAAATATATCTTAATTTAGAGCCACGTTTTCTTTGTAATGGCATTCGATAAATGTGAACATTATGAACGATTTCCTCACGCAGTTCTCCCTCTTTTTGAACACAAACGACATCGACTTCATACCCAGCATCTGCTAATGCTTCGCTTTCACGACGAATACGCGGTTCAAATAAATAGTAAGAAAAGGCAACCATTGCAATACGCGCTGACATTGTATGTATCCTTTTGAAATAAAGGGCACTTTCATGCCCCTTAGAAATTAAATCAATTTAGTATAACGTAAAGTTACATCATCGTTCCACGCTAATTCTTGCTTTAATTTTTCATTGGTATAAAGCATATCACAAGTGGAAGTTGCAATAACATATTGAATATCGCCGCTTTTACCGAGCATTTTCTTCAAAAACTTCACACCCACATTAACTACTTTCATCAAAGAAGTGGGTAACAAAACGGGGTGCAAATTAATACCTTTGAAACGCCCCCAAACTCTAATCCAATTCTTCAAAGTCAATTCTTCAGATGGAACAATGTTTAACGTGGTGCTTGTATTTAAGTTTTCTACCCCTAATGCAATCGCATTTGCAACATCTTTCACATGAACATAAGGGATTTGATTTTTACCCGTTCCAATGTTTAATCCAATATGCCAAGGTCCTAATTTGATAATCCCGCCTTTGATTGGTCCTTTGTTCTCATCAAAAATAGGTCCGGGGCGATACATAATTAAAGGCATTTTTGAGGTATCTTGTTCTTGTAACCAACGCTCAGTTGAAATCTTTTCTGCGGCATAAATGAAATCTGCTTGCTCACCTGTTGCAAACGCAGATTGCTCTGAAATAGTTTCTTCTCGTTGGGATTGCATTCCATACACAGCAATAGAACTTAGAAAAATAAATTTCTTCACGCCCGCTTTTACACTTTCCTCAAATAATAAGCGCGTTCCTTGCTCATTTACGGTTGGACGAACAACATTTGGCGGACTAAAAGACCAACCACTATGTACAACCACATCAATTCCTTCAAGTGCTTTCTGAACAATTTCAGGTTTATGAAACGTTCCCCAAACAATTTCAATATCACCCCATGCTTTATATTCACGACGCGTAATTGTGTGTTTATTCAATAAGATACGTAATGAATGCCCTTGGGCTTTCAACGCTTTAGCAACCTGATTTCCAACAAAGCCAGAGAAACCCGTAATTAAAATCTTCATGAAATCGCTCCTATTTTAATCTTGCAAAGGGTGATTGTTTATATCTGTCCAAATATTATCCAACATTTGAACCATTTGAAAAGCAATCGCTTCTTTCACTAATAATTGAGAGCGACCTTCAATAGTTTGATAAAAGTTTTCTATCAAACTAAAAATACCAGGTGCACGACGCAATTTACCCGTTGCTACTTTAAAAACATTTCCAATAGAACCGCCCGCCCATGAGAAACCACTTGTAATACCTGAAAGGGTTTTCTTAATGATATTTGGCGGTCCACTCCCTTGAATAACGCTAAATAATTGTCGCGTCATATCAATTGTAATCGTTCCTTTCTCTAAATAGTAATTAGCAATTCGATGCCCATTTCCATGTCCAAGAGAAAGCGTTAATGAACCCATTTGATCATCATTTTGTAAGCTAATATGTAATAGATCGGGCGGATCAAAAGGTAACAAGTTTCTTCGTGCATAATGATATTGGTATTGCAATGTTTCGGGATTATCTAAAACATCGACAATTAAACTCGCTGGATGATCAACCATGTTTTGCAAAATTCCTCCCTTTGAAGTATAAGTCCAATGGTCGGGTTTTTCTTCTGGAATGGTATTTCCACCCCACGCACACATGAAATCACAATGCACTGCAATTAAACGCCCTAATTTGCCTGAATCAACCAATTGTTTTGCTTGCATTACAACGGGCATTCCTAACGTGCTATAACCCATTGCTAAAATACGATTTCTTTGTTTTGCTAACTCATGCAATTCACTAAATTGCTCTGGCGTTTCTGTCAAAGGTTTCTCTAAATAAACATGACAACCCGCAGATAATGCTTTCTTCGTGGTTTCATAATGTGTAGAAACGGGTGTCATGATATGAATAACATCTGGACGTTCTTGTTCTAAAAGATCGTCAATATTTGCATACACACCACCTTGAGCCTTGATTTTTTGAGCAAAACTCTTTGCCGCCTCAAGATTAACATCACACACAATTAAATGCGCATCAGGTTTCACTTTCTTTAGAACCATTGCATGTGTTTCTGCAATAATTCCACAACCAATTAAACCAATTTTCATCTGTATTCCTCAAAATTTATAATAACTATCATGATTTGTTGTTTGAAACAATCTTTAAACGTTGTAATTGTTCTTTTCTTAAAAACATTGCGGCTTCTTTTGGAATTGCCAAAGATTCTCTTTTTAAGGCTGCAATTGAATAACCTAGTAATCTTGCCATACTTCCAGTTATAAAAGGAGGTTCTTTTAACCGAGAAATACATTTTGCAATTTCATATAAAGGATGATAACCAAATGAATAATCTAATCTTCCTAACCCATATTTTGCTTTCAATAAACGACCTTCTCCAACCCCCATTGGACGATGATGCATTAATTGTAATTCAGGAAAGGAACGCACTTTCCATTCATACATTCTCGCCATTAAATCGGCTAATGCGTCTTCTCCACCTCGTAATAAAGCACGATAACCACCTATTTGCTCCCAACAAATTTTGCGAAAGTTTTGATTTGCTCCCAACACATTCATATCAAATGAATATTCTAAAGGAACAACTTTTCCTCCATGTTCTTCATAAGCAACTCCTCCCGCAACACCTAATTGTGGATCGTTTTCAAAACGTTTCAATACTTCAACAAAATAATTAGATTTAAATGTTATATCTGCATCTAAATTTCCAATAATATCATAGCTTTCATTCTTAAAAATATTTAAAGCAATTTGTAATGCAAATACTTTAGAAGCAAAATTACGCTCTAAATTAGGTTCTGCGCGAACATATTGAATAAAGGAATATTGATTTGCATACTTTTGAATAATTTCATCAGTTCCATCAGTTGAACCGTCGCTAATCACCACCCATTTTTGAGGTAAAATTTCTTGTGAAACAACTGATTTAAGCGTTCCTTCAATATATTTGCTTTCATTTCGTGCTGAAGTCATTAAAACATAAGAAAGTGACATTTTTCTTTCCTTAATTTAGTTTTTTTCTTTAATTAAACGTTGCAAGTTTCTTAACCCATCTAAGGTTTTAATGGTTAATTTACTTAACGGATTAAAACAAATATCAAATTGTCCAATTGGCTTAGAATCAATCCCTAATTTACCTGCTAATCCATATTTGAATTGTGCTGTTCCAGGTGTTTTATCTGGATCAATTCCTCCCAAATCATACCAATGATAACCTTCACTTTTTAACCATTCTAACATTTTCCAATGCAATAAGTATGAACCACGATTTTTCAAACCTTCATCGCTGGTTGCACCTAACACATAAATGCCCATATTTCCTAATGCTGCACAAATAATTGCGGCTTGAGGAACTTCTTCCAATTCACACGCTAAAATTTTCATTTTAAATTGTTTAGGTAATTTCGTTTGTAAAATACGATATTCTTCAATATCGACATATTCTACAAATCCTTTACGTTGGTGCATTTCTCGATACATTTTTGAAAAGACTTCATATAGTTCTTCTTGAGATTTATTTTCGACTATTTTTAACTCACTTTGCTCAACTTTTTTCAAATAACTACGCCAACGCGATTGCAAGTTATTTCTTAATGTTTCTAAAGGCAAATTTAAATCAACATAAATTGTTCTTCCTCCTTCAAAGGGAATATTATGTTGAAATTCCTCTTGTTTTAATATTTCAATATAGGGTTGCCCTTCAGTTTCTCTAATATTGGGTAATAATCTTAACCACAAACCCTGTTTTTTTACATATTCTTCTTTAAGTGCAACAATCATTTCTTTAAAAATATCATTTTGATTTTCTTGATTTTTTCTTTGCCACAAACCACCCCAACGAATATATGCAATACCTCCAATAATAGGTTTCTTAACAATTCTTAATTGCGCCATTGCAACAACTGTTTCATTTTGTTTTAAAATTAAATGACTTAAATTATGTTCACCCCAACGAATTGCTCCATACGACCATGTTTGATACAAACTTGCATCATTAAATTGTTCTAATAAAGTTGACCATTGTTGTTCATTAATATTATCAATTTCTACGTTAAAATTTGACATTTAATTTTTCCTTAATTTTTCTTTTCAAAAGAAATGCTTTTGGCAACCAAGCATACGCACCTAAAATCTTTAAATGAAATTCAATTTTCCAATCATCAGGAGAAACATCTACTCGTCCCATAAAGAAATCACTTTCCTCTAAAATTGGATCAGCATTAAAAACACGCTTAAAACCTAAATTTTTAGCAATATTTCTTGATACTTCATTTGAACGACCGTAAGGAAAAGCTAATAAAGTGATTTCTTTTTTTAATAACGTTTCGAGGTGTTGTTTTGATTGGATTAATTCGTTTTTTACATCAACACTTTCATTTGTTAGATCAGCATGAGAAAAACTATGCGAACCAATTAAGATTTGCTCCGAAATTTCTTTTAATTGTTGCTCAGACATTAACATTTCATGCTCATTTTCATGGTTTGTGTATTTTAACCACGAAGGTTCTTTTCCTAAACAAGCACTCGGAATAAAAATGGTTGCAGGAATATTTCTTTCTTTCATTGCTGGAAAAGCATTTTCCAATAAATTAGCAAAACCATCATCAAATGTTACTGCCACTCTTTGTAATGTAGTTGATTCTAAAAATGGTGCATCTGCAAAGACAGGTTGAGTTTTATTTTTTAATATATCTAATTGTCTAATAAAGTTTTGTTTTTGTTGAGCAGTTACTTCGTGATAGCATAACACGACCAAGGTTTCTTTTTTTCTAAAAATTAAACCACTGGCATATATGAATGCAATACTCAATTTTAAAAGACGGTTTATCATAATTTATTCTACTAATTGTGCTTCAAAAACATTTTTAAGTTCCAGAACATTCTTAACAATATGAAAAGATTGTTCCACTTTTTTTCTTCCCTCTAATCCCATTGTATTTCTTATATCTGGATTATTCATAAAACGCTCGATAGCATTTGCAAATGCTTGAGGTTGATTAACTGGAACGAGAAAGCCAGTTTTCTCATGTACAACTAATTCTGGAATTCCTGTAATATTGGTTGCAACTACTGGCAAACCTTTAGACATTGCTTCCATCAAAACTACTGGAATTCCTTCTATTATGCTTGATAATACAAACAAATGCGCTTGCTCATAATATGCTTGGATTTTTTCTTGTAAAACTAACCCCACCAATTTAACTTCTTTCTCTAATTTATATTGCTTAACAAGTTGTTCTAATTTTTGGCGTTCATTACCATCACCAATTATAATACATTGAAAAACAATGTTTTTTTCTTTTAAAATTCGACATGCTTCAATTAAATCTGGATAACTTTTCTCCCACGTTAATCTTCCAACAGATAAAAAGGTAAAGATTTCTGGCAACTTTGGATTGGGTAAAAAACGATCCGTGTCTAAACCACAATACACAACAAATATTTTCTTCTCACTATTTGGATCGGTTTCTAATAATTTTTTCTTATTATATTCTGAAATAGAAATCAAAAATTTTGCGTGTTCCATTTTCTCTTTTTGTAATACTTTATCCATTGGAAGCGTACTATTATGTACTGAAACACTATAAGTAATATTTAGAAATTTTGAAACAATCATTGCAACAGAAGTATTTCCTTGCAAAAAATGCGAATGGATATGATTAATTTGCTGTTTTTTCATTTCATCTGCCAAATAAACACCTTCAAAGAAATGAAATACGCAGCGCAAACGATCTCGCATTTGTGTATTAGGACGACTAATCAAATACCAAAACCAATATAAATATTTCAAAGGTGATTGAAAAAAGGTCTTTAAATGAACACTTATGAAACGCCATTTATTTAATGGAAAAATATAGAAAACTTTTCCTCGAAAATCATTATCTTCTTCTGCAATTTCATGGTCTGACGGCGTATGAATCGCAAAACAAGCAATCTTAAGACCTAGTTTTTGTAATTCTTTGATTTCACGAGAAATAAACGTATGGCTTACCACTGGAAAATCACTCGTGATATAAGCTATTTTACTTTTTATCATTATTTTAAACTCACTATTTTTTCTATAAAATTAAAAATGCCCGTTATTTGAGCTGATAATTTGTCAGTTGAAATGTCATCATTACTACTTAAAATAGGTAGTTGAAATGGATCAGTTTCTATCATGTTCCAACCAAATTTAACTGTTCGAGCAGATAAATATCCAGCCTCTTTTAAATAAGTAATTTCTCTTTGAGTATAATCACCATTTGGATAAGCAAAATGCTTAATAGGTTGTTTTAATAATTGTTCTAAATCCGTTTTACATTTTTGAATTTCTTGTTTGCTTTCATGGTTTTCACATAACGGTAAAATAGGATGAAAACAAGTATGTGCTTGAAAATCAATAAAAGGTTTCATTTGCTCAAATTCGTCTAAATTAAGTGCTTGCCGATCTTTATAATTTCTTTCAGGAAAATAATCAACCTTTTCTTTAAGTTTTTTCAACATTTCTTTACGAGAAAGCATTTTAAGTTCATAATGATTTGGATAATTATTTTTCCACCAAAAATGCCGCTGGGTATTTACAATTTGACTACAAGCAAAAATGGTAGGTTTTACCTGATATTTTTTAAAAACTTCCAATAACAAATAATTACTTTGATGGCCATCATCAATTGTAATCACTAATGTTTTTGGTGGAATTTTACTCCAATCTTTGTTTGAAATCGCTTCAACTAATAAATCAAGCGTAATAAAATTATAACGTTTGCTCAAAAACTTTAAATGTTTTTCTAAATTTTTAGGCGTGGGTTCGTGATATAACAAAATACCAGCTTTATTTCTCGTTAAAACTTCTCGAATAAACCAAGGTAAGCCAGAAAATGTAATCAATTTCCAAAAAAGATTTTTTAACGCTTTCATTTGATAAATTTAAGTTGTGGTTGATAGGTTTCAATTTTAGAAGGAGATTTAAAAAAACCAACGACAAAACCATAAGCTGACAATGAATAATCAAAGATATATAACATTGTATCCATTAGATTTTTTTTTGCAATTGTTCTTAATCCTAAAAACATACTTAATGAAATAAACCAAATCAAAAAAAATGATATATTAAAAAGGCTTAAAATCCCAATGAAATAAACAAAGACAAATAATAATGCTTTCCAATATAGTTTTAAATATTCTAACCGAAATGGATTTTTCCATAATAACGCTAAAACTTGTCCTAATGCAATGTAGCGTCCTAATGCCCAATCGCGTTTAATTTGGCGCATAGTTAAACCGCTTGGGTTTTCATTGCTATAGTATTTGGTGTAATGAATGGTCATTGGAACTGGAATACGTTGTAATTCATAACCTGCCGCACTTAATCTTAACCCTAATTCTAATTCTTCTTCATTTGCCAAATAAGGATTAAATCCTCCAACTTTTTCTAATGCATTTCTTCTATATAAAACCGATTGTCCTAAATGTCTAACTTTATGAATTTGATTAGCTACATTAAAACGATCTTCATCTTCACTTTTTATGTCTTTAAAATTATCATCAAAGGTAATTTCATGACATTTTCCAGCTAATCCTGCTAAATTTGAGTTATTTTCAATAATAGGTAACGCAGTTTCAAACCAATTTTTATTTAAGTGCATATCCCCATCTAAGAAATAAACAAATTCCCCAGACGTATATTTTAAACCAATAAAACGCCCCGCCGATGGAGAAATAAAAAAGTTTGGATCAAGTTGAATAATTTTAATCGGATAATTTTGAGCAATTTCAATAGTTTTATCAGTTGAAAGTGAATCAACTAAAACGATTTCTACATCATCAAGAGAAACCGTCGCTTCTAAAATAGATTCAATTCCTCTTGCAATATTGCGTTCTTCATTTTTTGCAATAATGACAACGGATAGTTTATTATTCATAACAAACCCTTTTCAGCTAAGGCTTGTTGCAAATAAACACCGCTTAAATTAGATTTCTTTTGGATTTCTGGAATGCGTTTTTTAAGGGTTTCAACAATTTCTATTTTTTTCTCAACCATTAAATTGAATTTTGCCATTAAATTTTCAAAAGAAATATCTTTAATCGGTAAAACATAATCGGTATTTCCAAAAATATCTTGATTAATACCAATTGCTTTTGCACTATAACCAATACTTAAGGTAGGAACACAGGTCGACAAACCTGCAATTGTAGAATGTGTGCGAGCACCAATAAAATAATGACATTGGCTAATTACATATTTCATTTGACAAGTATTTAACTCAGGGCTAATTATTTGAATATTTTCAATGGGTTGCAACTTTTGCATTAACGCTTCACAAACCGTCAAATCATTATTATCGGGAGAAACAACATGAGGAATTAAAATAAAATGATATTTGTCTTCTTTAGATAAAGTTTGAACAAATTGAGCAAAAGCATCGAGATAAAAGTTATGATCTGAACCATATTCTGCAACAATGGCACTCATTCCCAAACCAATAATGATTTTCTCTTGAGGAAGGCTTGGTGTTCCTTCAGGATATTTTTCTAATAAAAACGCAGGATCAGCAACTAATTTTAAATTATCTTGAACCCCTAATGATTGCAAATATTGTTGAGTTTTCTTTTCTCGAACGGTAATTAAATCAACTTGTTTTAATAAATCAGCCCATTGTTTCTCTAAATGTTTAAAAGGTCCAATAGAAGCCGCCCAAATCATGGTAAAAGCACCATTTCTTTTTGCTAAATCTAGTTCTCCAAAATAAACAGATGGTCCTTCATAATCATCAGAGAAAGTGTCTCCTCCAATGCTAATGACAATATCGACATTTTTATAGAAATGACGATTTTTCCATGTATCATAAGAAGGTAATCCTAATTTAATTTTACGAATAATACGAGATTCTACTCGTTCTAAAATCCAACTTGGAGAAAACTTTCCTCCAATTTTAGGCAGCGCATTATTAATTGAAATATGAGGTAAATCATGCGCAATTGCTTTAATATCTGATTGAGGATCATCTGACATCAAAGAAATCGTTTCTGGATGAAGATGACGTTGAACAATATCAACCGTACTACGCACCAATGCTTCACAGCCTTTATTAAAAGAACCGCTATGACCTACTAATAAAACTTTGCTCATGTTTATTCCTCAAGTGGTTTGCGAGTGAGTTTTGCCCAGATTTTTTGACCATCTTCAGGGTGAATTATACTATAAAATAATCCAAAACATAATAATATTGGCAAACTCCATATTACCAATAAAATATACCCTTGTATATCTGGAATCCAATGCGGTGCGTAAAATGGAATTCCTCCTAAAATTAATGCTAACAATAAAGGCGGTAATAATGTTGAAACATAAGCAATTAAAGGAACATCTACAATTCGCGTCAAATATAACGGTTGTAAAATTAACTTCACAAAAATCATTGGGATAGCTGTGCCTAATGCAACGCCTAAAATACCATATTTAGGGGCTAAATAAATGCTTAATAATAAATTAGCAATTCCTTCAATTAAAGAAACCACTGCAAAGGTTTGATGTTTATGCAAAGCGTACATCATTGCAACGCTGCTACTTTGTGCCATTGTTAAAGCAAAACTCGCCGCCATTAACCATAAAACAGGAACTGCTTCTAAAAAATCTTTTCCAGCCCACAATAAAACAAATTGCTCTCCGTACATAATAATCGGTGTTGCAATTGCAAAACTTAGAAATGCACCAATGCTCAAAGATTTCATATACAGTTTCTTTAAGCCATCATAATCGCCTTCACCTTCTAAATGTGCAAAACGAGGCGTGAAAGTTGTAACCGTTGCAGAATTGAGAAACATGACATAATAACGCATCAATAAACCCGCAACTGCAAATATCCCAACGGCTTCTAAATTCAACCATTTTCCAATCACAAAACTATCTAAATCAAAACGTAAAATGCTTGCAACTTCCATTACCATTGTTGCAGCACCAAACCCCATTAGAATTTTAAACGTTTCAAATCGTGCGCCAAAAAAACTAAATTTCAAATAAGGAAACAACTTTAAACATAAAACATAATATAAAACTAAATTTAAAATTGCACCCGCTACATTTGCATAGCCTAATCCTTTTAATCCTAAATCCATATTTAAAAAGATAATGACTAATGCTGTTCTAAACAAAGTAACTGCAATATTTACAAGATTTGCAACTAAAAATTGCTCATGTGCTTTAAGAATTGAACCAAAAAAATTACCCGGAAAAAGCAAGCTCATGCTCATTCCCAACATAAAAATTAGAAACCCAAAATCATCTTGAGATTCTAACTCAACATGAAAGAAGTCAATTAAAGGATTTGCAACCCAAAAAGAACCCAGAAAAATCATTACTCCAATAATACAAAAAAAGACCAAAGTTGTATTAATTGTTAAATTAAGAGAAATGAAATCTTTTCTACCCGCATCTCGAGCAACATAACGGGTTAATGCTGAACTTACACCTAAATCTAACACACTGTAATAACTAATAATTGCATTAATGAGCGTCCAAATCCCAAATCCTGTTTTTCCTAAATGTCCAATAATATAAGACGTAAGAAAAAATCCAACTAAAACAGATACTAATAAAGCGCCCCAATTACTGAGCATATTTAAAAATAAATTACTACGTTGCAAATTCATGAGACTCCCATTTCTTCTTTTTCTTTTCTCACTTTAAGTAAAGCAAGTTGTTTAGTTGCACAAGCTGCATAAATAACTACCGTAGAAATATGCGTCAAATGATCGACGAATCCTTTTCCAGTATGGGCTTGCATAAAAATAGTTAAAATAGTCAATAACATAGATAAGTGTAACGATCGTTCTAGCATTGTTAAATCAGCTGATCTTGCACATTTTAAATTTACCCACATGGTTAGAAATAAAATCAGTAGAAAGAAAACTAATCCTGGAATGCCAATTTCAGCAGCGTAATAACGATATAAATTATGGACTGGCAAAGGTAAAATATAGGAAATTTGTTTCTCGGTATTATCATATTTGTTATGTACAGCAACATAATTCGTCCAACCAATTCCTAAAATAGGATTTGCTTTAATTATATTATCTGCGACTTGCCACATGGGTGCTCGAGTATCTGCAGAACCATGATCATTCTCCATTCGACTAGCGATCTTTGCTCCCGCAGTTGCTGCCACTAAACCTACCGCGATTCCAATCACCAGCAGAAATGCTGAAAATAGAGGAATCATTGGACGAATTGGAACAATTTTGAGAAACATTAAACCAAAAGGAAATAATGCAGCCGTTACTAACCAACTTCCTAGACCTGCTCTTGAAACCGTTAATGCTAATGCTGCTGCTCCCAATAACCAAACCCCAAATCCTCCAATTTTATAGAAACGAGGTGCAAAGAAACCGTACGCCAATGCAATGGGTAAAACCTCTCCAGTTAGTTTTGCGTAGTTGCTCGAATGTCCCATTGTGCCAGATGGTCTAAATCCAATGCCGTCCACATCATCTTTCTCAGCTTCTAAACCGGGCAATTGAATTAACATATCTTGAGTAACGTGTTGAGCAACGACTAATAAAGTTTGAAATATTAAAGTTGCAAACAAACCAACCATTAACCAATGCATATCTTCTCTTTTTTTAATATAATGAAATATAACAAAATAAGTAATTACAGCACGCGCCATATCCCATGCACCAATAAAAGTTGCTACCTTATCAACCGCTGGAAACATTGACAAATAAGTTTGTACCGCCCATAAGAAAACAAATAAAAATATTTTGTCATTCCAAACCGAAAACTTTGTATTTTCTCCTTTATAAATAACAGCGACTCTAATAGCAAATAAAGTGAGCAACAATATATCAGATAGTGGTAGTAAAAAGAAATGCCGTAATGGAGGATTAGTTTCTCCAATTTCATCGTAAATGGCTTTTCCTGTTCCTAAACTTAACGAAAACAAAAATAAGCCAATTAAAAATTTTTCTTTATGTGGAATAACAACGAAAAACGGCGCAACCGCTAAAATAGCAGCAACTTTGAAATATTTTTCATCACCACTTAATAATGCAACTACAACCTGAGAAATCGCTAATGCAATAAATAAAGTGGTAATGGTTTGAGCAACTGAATGAACGGAAAAACTATCACGAAATTCCGCTCTAATCCATCGAATCATAAGACTATTTTATAAAACAATTTGCGCGCCATTTTGTTTCAAAGATAATGAAGATGCTTCTAAAATTTGCACTACTTTCAAACCATCTTCTCCACTCGTTAAAGGCGTTGAACCAGAACGAATACAATCTAAGAAATGTTGTGCTTCTAATTTCAAAGGTTCTACCATATTGAACGCCGGCGAATACATATCTCCATTACGATATGCAAATACAAAATCTGCAAAGGTTGAATAACCCGCTTCTGGCATATCAATTCCTTTGTCGTAAATTTTAATTTTTTCAAACTGTTCAATATCGTTAAAGACTAACATTTTTTTAGTGCCCACAAATGTCATATCTCTCACTTTATTGGGGTCTAACCAACTGCTTTGAATGTTAGCAAATACGCCATTTTTGAAATGCACAGATAGATTTGTAATTGCTTCAATATTTTCAGAAATATTCAAAGCATCAACACCCGTACAATTCACCGAATCTGCTTCGCTTCCTAAAATATACAACATAATCGCTAAATCATGCGGCGCTAAATCCCATGTGACGTTAATATCCTTTTGAAATAAACCAAGATTTAAGCGGCGAGAACTCATATAAATAATATCGCCCAATTCGCCAGAATCGATGATTTCTTTAATTTTTCTTACGGGTGCAGAATAAATAAAAGTATGCCCAACCATTAACGTCAAGTTCTTTTGTTTTGCTAAAGCAACTAATTCTTTACTTTGCTCAACGGAAGAAGTCATAGGTTTTTCAATTAAAACGTGCTTACCATTTTCTAAAGCTGCTTTAGCAACTGGATGATGCAAATGAACGGGCAATGCAATGACAATTGCTTGAATTTCTGGATCATTTATAACTTCGTTGTAATCGGTTGTAGTTTGAACATTTGGATAAAGTCCTTTCATAACATCCAAACGCTTTTGATTTGCATCACAAAGAGTTTTTAAAGTGCAATTTGGCGCACTATTAAAGTTACGAATTAAATTAGGTCCCCAATATCCACATCCAATCACTGCGACATTCAAATTTGTTGACATGATCTTTGCTCCTCAAAAGTAAAAGTAAATCAATGAGATTCAATGAAAGTTCTTATCATCTCATCTAAAGAATAAGTGCGTGTCCAAGTGGTTTGTAATTTATTAGCATCAGAAATAAAAGTTGAATCGATTATATTAGGTGCTAAATCAATATATTCTGCATGAAGTTTTCTTTGAGCAATTTCTTCAAAAGTTTGAGCTATTTTTTCATTCGCAATTTCTTTGCCGCTTAATATATAATAATTTTCTAATCCTTGCCATGCCGCATTAATAATCAAATCCGCCGCTTCCTCAATATACAACAAAGCTGTGCTATGTGGAACATTAACGCGAATTTTCTTTTCTTCAAATGCGCTCGCATATAATTGACTTAATAATTGCGAAGGATGCTCGCCGACTGATGCAACTGAACTTAATCTTAAATGCGTAACTTTTTGATTAAATTGAATATTTAAAAACTGTTCAGCAGCAATTTTAGCAATGCCATACGGTGAATTTGGGAAAGGTTGAGAATGCGTAGAAATCGGATTTGAATTAAAACGACTAAAAACTTTAATTGAAGAAAGATTAACAATTTTTTTAATTGAATGTTCTTTTAATTCATCCCACAGAAATCCTAAACGATGAATATTCCAATCCATTTCATATAACAGTTGTTCGGTAAAAGATAAATCTCTTTTGACTTGCCAATGTAAATGAATTACATAATCTGGTTTTTTTAACTCTTTGAAATCATTGTTTTTTTTGATCTCAATGGGCTGAGTTTGGGCATACCATTTCAAACGTTTGGGTTGTAATGGATAACCAGCAAACACCAACGGAACAACTTGCTGTCCAAGTTGCTCTAAACGTGCGGTAATTTCGCAACCTAAACGTCCCGTCGCGCCAGTTATCCAAAAGGTTTCCATTTATTCCCAACTCCGCAATACTTCTTGTGCGAGCAATTCGGCGGGTTTGTAAGGCAAATGTTTAAACCATTCAATCGTTTTTGTAATGCCTTCTTCTATTTCAACTTTTGGAGAATAACCCACGATTTCAGAAAAGGCAGTTTGATCTCCTAAATGACGCATCACATCCCCTGGTCTTGGCGGTTGACTTTGAATGAACTCTGCGGGATCAAGATTAAAGGCTTGACAAATCAATTCTGCAATTCTTTTAACAGAAGTTTCTTTACCTGTGCAGAAATTTAAAGTTCTTCCACGAGAAAGCGGATTATTTGCGACATCAATCACAGCTTTTGCTGCTTCTTCTACATAAAGAAAATCACGCGTTTGCTCTCCCGATCCAAATAAAACTAAAGGTTGCTTATTCATGGCTCGGACGATCATTTTGGGAATTAATTCACCACGATAGCCTTGCCAGTGCGAATTTGGACCGTACATATTGAAAGGACGAATCGTTGTCCAAGGCAAACCATAAGTTCTTCCATAACTAAAAGTGTACATATCTTGAGCAACTTTCGCGGCTGCATACGGGGTTTCGGGGTGCAACGGATGTTTCTCATCCATTGGAACATAATTCGCCGTTCCATACACTTCTGAAGAAGAACAATTGAGAAATAATTCAACATTATTTTCTTTTGCGATTTCTAAACAATTCATTGTTCCATCAACAATTACCGTATTTACTCGTTTTGGTTCTTTAATTGATTGGCGCAAATCTAATACCGCCAAATGAATGACCGTATTACAATTTTCAAATGCTTGAACCACGTCATTTCGATGCGTAATATCACCGCGAATAATGCTTAATTTAGGATGTTCACGCACTTGAGCAAGGTGAACCATTTTTCCATTTGAAAAGTCATCTAAAACAACAACTTCGTTATTTAATTCTAATAATTTAGCGACAACGTGCGAACCTAAAAAACCCGCACCGCCTGTCACAGCAACTCGTTGATTTTGCATAATTTTATTTCTCTCGGGTTGAAATTAGAAAGAAAAAAGCAGAGGCAGGTTTTTATTTACCATGCCTCCGCAGGGAGGAGAAGAAGGTTTTTCAACTTAGGTTTATTTTTTGCGACGTTTTAAGCGTTCTAAAACCTGTTGAATAATGGTAATTGGGGTTAATAACAAAATCTTTACATCTAACCAAAAAGAAATATTGTGAGCATATTTAATATCTAAGCGCATCATTTCTTCATAACTAATGCTATTTTTACCGCTTACTTGCCACAAACCCGTCAACCCCGGATAAGCATCGCTGCGGGCATGATACCAAGATTTGTAGTTTTTTATCGCATAAAACACATCAGGGCGCGGTCCGACTAAACTCATTTCGCCACGCAACACATTGATTAATTGAGGTAATTCATCAATTCCAGTTTTTCTCAACGCATTTCCGTGCGGGATAATTTGTGGGTCAGAATCTTCCAATTTATACATGGGTTTTCCATTTTTAAGCAATTCGCTAATGTATTTTTGATGTTCTGCAACATTAGCATTTACTTTCATGGTACGAAATTTCCAAATCGTAAAACTCTTACCTAAATAACCCGCTCTCGGTTGACGAAAAAAGAGTGGACCGGGAGAAACCATTTTAATATAAATTGCAACCACAATTAACAAAGGAAGTAAGATTAATAAACCCACTGCTCCACCAATAACATCGACAGTTCGTTTCCACCAAGGCATCCCCATTGGAAATAACTTACTTAAATTTGGTACGGTTGTAATTTCCATATTGGATAATTCTAAGGTATCTACTTTTTTATAATTATCATCATGTGCTTGATAATTATCAGGTTTATTTTGTTTTAAATCATACCCTTCGCCATGCCATTCATGAGGATAGATATGAATATGATGTTCTGGTAAAGCAACTTCTCGTAATGAAACCATTTTGTGAATACTTTCTATAAAACAACTTGCATCTTGGCGAGAGGAAGTGTTTGACAATAATACGCCAATAAATTCATGATTAATCCAACCAGCGACATCACTGATTCTTAAACGTCTTGCTAAGACTTGTAATAAATGATCAGAGCTTGGATCATTTTCTTTAATTTTAAAAGTAACTAAAGAAAAGTTTTGTTGAAAACGATTGCTGCGTGAACATTCACGATTAATGATTTCCTCAAAATCTTCAGTACCCATAAAGAGTTGATAATCATGAAGATTTAAATCAAACCAAGGCAAATTTTCACTAAAATCTTTAAATTCTTTTGGATGCACAACAAATGAGTTAGACATAAATTCTTCCTACCAATATTAGGGCTTTTTTTTGAAGTCTATAAAAAGCAATTCTATTGCCAATAACCGTTTTTATAAGGTAACTATTTCTTTTAAATAAAGAAAATGCCAATATTTAATTCTTTAAATATGGCATTATTAGTATCAAAATGTAAAATAAATGGCGTTGTGCGATGCAATTATGACACTGATAGTTGATGAGGAGGATTGTTGATCGTATCGGGTGATCGCCAATCTTTCGGATAAATATAAATTTGATAAGGAGGTAACACATTGATTTTAGAAGAAATTTTTTGAAAAATATCTTGTGCAAACCGCTCTGCGCCTTGTTTTTGGGGTGTTGCAAATAAAATCACCCCGATGTATTGCTGCCCACCCAACCAGCCCGCCTCGTCCGTGCCCCGCAAACGATATTTCAAAATTTCAATCAAGGCTTTCGCGGCGGAAGAATGGATGCTTTCTACCTCAAATATTACCAATGAAAAACCCTGTCCATTACGATCCGAGCGCGCACTTTCTCTGCGTAATGCTTGATGAAATTTGTTCTCTGATGCAATGTGGTGCGCTGATTGACAGAGTTCTCGACCTTTCCAATCAAACAATCCGATAAATTTTTGCCAAATAGACATGGATTTTTCTCCTTATTATCAAAGCAAACGATCATAAATAAATTTAGGAATATAGAAACGTCGTTTATTTAAAATAACCCCTAAAACATTTCCGCCCCGAATTTCAATATTTTCTTTCGTTTGTTGAACAATTTGCCAACGTGTACATTCCGCTTCGACCACTAAAATTACGCCATCTACTTTATGAGAAAGCGTTAAACCATCCACTGACACAGTGCCTGGTAAAGTATCAATCACAATGAAATCAAATTGGCGTTTTAAATCTTCTAAAATCGCTTCAATTTCAGGGGCATGGACAATTCGTGTAATGGATTCGCCAGGCATTGCCATTTGCGTGACAAATAATTTAGAATCATCAATTTGTTTTAAAGCATAGTGAATCGGTGCACTATTAAAAACAGCTTCATTCCAACCCATTGATCGTTGAATATCAAAATGCGCGAGTTGCTCACCTTGTGGATCAGCATCAATCAATAAAACTGACATATCTAAACGTCGAGCTAAAACCTTTGCAAATTCTCTCCCAATGACCGATGCACCTTCTCCCGATCTCGATGCAATAAATTGGATACTTCTTCCCCAATGTCTTTTATTCGGAAGCAATGCACTTAAACTCCGATACAAACCAATCATTTGCTCTTCAACAAAATCACTTTTTGTTTTCAAATAATCTTTTTTTGGTTTGTCAGTTGATTTCTTTCTTTTAAAAGAAAAAGGACGATAACTTTTTATTTTATGCCATAAAGAAAGTTTTGTGGGCTTTGTATTATTTTTTTGAGTTTGATTAGAATTATTTGAAGGGTTTTCATGTGAAGAATCAGCATAGGTTTTGGCGGCATTATTTTGCACAAAATTGATTACCATTGCCTCTTGTTCTAATGTAACCCATTTGTTTTGATCTAATTTGGAGATTTCTAATAGATGTTCATCTAAAGTTTGTTGAAATGTAGACATTTGTGATTCGGTTTGGAGGGTAACTTGCTGAAGTTTATTATCTTGTTCATGAGCTTGTTGTTCTAAATTGAGAAAACGAGATTGAAAATTATGTTCAACTTCTTGAAGTTGTTGAGAAAAATTATTATCGTTAACGATTTTATTCAAATCATCAAGATGGGTTTGGATGTTTTGCAATTGTTCATTTAAATTAGAAAGAGAAATTAGAGAGTTTTCTTTTATATCGACATGATGAGTTTCGAGAAGCTGTTGATTGATTTCTTCAAAGCGTGTTTCTACTAATTTTTTTAACGAGGAGATGCTTTCTTCTAAAACACCAAATTTCTCAATATCAAAAGATTTTTGAAGGACAATTTCTTCAAGTTGAGTTTGAAGAGAATGTAATTGATCGGTAACATTTGAAAGCGATGGCTGATGTTGAAGTTGAGTGGCTAACTCATCGATACGAATTTCTTGTACTGCAATAAACTCACGCAAAGTTTTGAGTGCAATCAAGACGTTATTACTGGTGGGGGAAGGGGTTGACATGAGTAATTAACGTTTTTAAACGATAAAAATATGGGTCTGGTAGGATTCGAACCTACAACCAAGGGATTATGAGTCCCCTGCTCTGACCGTTGAGCTACAGACCCTAAAAAGGGAGATAAAGGACTATTCTAGCATATTTTTGGGATTAGTCCAAAAAGCTGCGTAATTGTTCGGAACGGCTCGGATGACGCAATTTGCGCAAGGCTTTTGCTTCTATTTGGCGAATTCGCTCGCGGGTGACATCAAATTGTTTGCCGACTTCTTCCAAAGTGTGATCGGTGGTCATGTCGATGCCAAAACGCATTCTTAAAACCTTGGCTTCTCGCGGGGTTAAACTGTGTAACATTTCTTGAGTGGCGCGACGCAATCCTTCAAAAGTGGCGGATTCGACGGGCGATGGCATCGACGCATCTTCAATAAAATCACCAAGATGCGAATCATCATCGTCACCAATTGGGGTTTCCATGGAAATGGGTTCTTTGGCGATTTTGAGCACTTTGCGCACTTTATCTTCGGGCATATCCATGCGTTCAGCGAGTTCATCGGGGGTGGCTTCGCGCCCTTTTTCTTGGAGAATTTGACGTTGCACGCGGTTTAATTTGTTAATGGTTTCAATCATATGCACGGGAATGCGAATCGTGCGGGCTTGATCGGCAATCGAACGGGTGATCGCTTGACGAATCCACCACGTTGCATAAGTGGAAAATTTATAGCCGCGCCGATATTCAAATTTATCGACGGCTTTCATTAAACCGATATTACCTTCTTGAATTAAATCAAGGAATTGCAAGCCGCGATTGGTGTATTTTTTAGCAATTGAGATAACTAACCGCAAATTTGCCTCGATCATCTCTCTTTTTGCACGACGCGCTTTTGCTTCACCAATCGACATTCGTCGGTTTATTTCTTTGATTTCCATTAAACTCAAACGGCAATGTTTCTCTAAATCTAATAATTCTTGCTGTGCGGATTTGATTTCTGGCGCAAATTTTTCTAAACGCGATTTCCAAGGTTTTCCAGCTTTTAATAAAGTTGAAACCCATTGCGCATTTGTTAAGTTATTTTTAAAGGATGCGAGAAACTCTTTCTTATCCATGCCAACATCTTTAACACAAATCTCACGAATTAAGTTTTCGCGTTGACGAATTAAAGAAACAGCATCACGCAATCGTATCGTAAGTTCTTCAATTACCCGAGGAAGTACTTTAAATTCTAAGAAACAATGGGCGACTTCTTGGCGTAATTTGATATAGGTTGGATGTTCTGCGCCGTGTTTATCTTTTGCTTTGACGCAGGCTTGAAAAACTTCGCGTAATTTACCAAATCGAACGCGGGCTTCTTCCATATCAACGTTTTCACCTTCATCGATGATCATTGCTGCGTCATCGTCATCATCATCGACGGGGGTATTTGTAATCGCTCGTGCATTTAATTCGATGGTTGCTTGCGCATCATCAATCGGGGTAATGTCTTCATCATTCACGCTGGAATTAATGAAACCACTCACGAGCTCAATTAATTTAATTTCGCCAGATTCAACCTTTTGATATAATTTAAGAAATTCTGCGATAATATCGGGATGGCTGGCTAATGCGGATAATGCTTGGGTCATGCCTTCTTCGATACGTTTAGCGATTTTGATTTCGCCGTCGCGGGTCAATAAATCGACCGTTCCCATTTCGCGCATATACATTCGGACGGGGTCGGTGGTGCGCCCAAATTCGCTATCGACATTGGCGAGGGCGGCGGCGGCTTCTTCGGCGGCATCATCGTCGGCGGCGACGACGGTGGTTTCGTCTGAAATCAACAACACATCAACATCGGGTGCAAATTCATGCACCGT
The DNA here is from genome assembly GCA_020718845.1 of Thiomargarita sp. Taxonomy (GTDB): domain Bacteria; phylum Pseudomonadota; class Gammaproteobacteria; order Beggiatoales; family Beggiatoaceae; genus DYRG01. The sequence goes on along the minus strand of DYRG01000001.1, from coordinate 49,206 downwards.
AATCCCCATGTCATTGATCATAGAAATAATACTGTCAATTTGTTCGGGATCGACAATCTCATCTGGCAGATGATCATTAATCTCGTGATAAGTGAGATAGCCTTGCTCTTTACCTTTGGCAATCAAAAGTTTTAGTTGTGATTTTTGCTGTTCTTGATTCATTTGCCTCAATTCCCACGAAAGTTAAAACTTGTTTTTAAGTGTAGTTGATAGTTCACGAGTTTGCCGACCATCTCTGAAAAATTTTCTCAGCATCGTACGATCCAATAAAGAATCACTTAATTGTGGGATGGCTTACACTTTTTCAAGCATTTATCTCAAAATATACATTAATCGCGGCGCAATTTATTCTATGGTTGGGGTAAGGTTTGGGGGATTTTTTGGGTATAATTGAGATTCAAAAATACAATTTTCAAAAGGAACTACCATGACTAGAAGAGGACTCTTACTGCGCGTTGGTATCGACCAGACTTATGGCAAATATAATGCGCCAATCAATCCTGTGACAAATGATTATTTGTATATGCCAATTCCGCAAGATAATCATACCTTTTTGAAAGGTATGGCAACTGGGTACAATCAAATTGTGCCATTTTTTGGAACATGGGCAAAGAATAATTCTTTTTCAGGTGTATTTCCAAATAATTTAAAAAATAGAAATTGCCATCTTGATCCTGATTTTGATTGCCTTACCTATGGCGACCAAGGTACAGGGCGTGGAAATCGTGTAAAAAAACTCAAACAAGGAGATTTTTTAGTTTTCTTTGCTAGTTTTAAACCCATTACACCTTGTAGCCATAGATTGATTTACGCTATTTTTGGTTTTATGGTGGTTGATAAAGTTATTCTGGTAGGAGATATTCAACCAAAGGATTTTCACTTAAATGCACATACAAGGATTACAGATCGTAATAAAGATCATATTGTAATTTTTGCCGACAAAGAAAAATCTGGTCGATTAAAGTATGCAATTCCAATTGGTGAATATCGTGATAAATCGTACCGAGTTACTCATGATATGTTAAAGGATTGGGGTGGTTTGGATGTTAAAAATGGATTTATTCAACGTAGTGTGAATCCACCATGGTTCAATGATTCAGGGAAATTCCTTTCTTGGCTTAATGTGGAGATGAAAAAAACAGGTAATCAGTTGATTGCAAATAATTGGTAATAGAATAGGAGTCACAATTATGGCAACACAAAATTTATCTACTTGGAAGAGTAACGCTCTCAATCTAAATAGTTTGAGAAAACAATTGAGTGCATTTTTGGATGATACGGCTTATATTTATACACTCACTTCATTAACGAGAGATGCGAGTGGAATTATTCAACAAAATGGTAGTGCTCCCAATGTTGAAGATGGGATTGTTACACTTTGTACTTGCAAGCATTATATGAGGCAAGGCAACAAAGGAAAATGGAAGGGTGTTTGGATTATTGGTTTAACTCCTATTGTGAAAAACAAGGGATTTGATGGAGAAAAAAATTATATTTTTTATATAACAAGGGTAGAGAAAGAATTTACAAATCATAAAGAATTTTATGATTACCTACACCTAAATCACCCTAAGGCAATAATTCCAAAAAATGGTTCAAGAAATGAGCTAGGTGATATTTTTGAACCGAAGACAGGAATAGTTATTGATGGAGTAACTGAATTAAATCCAATCTCCTACATTGATGCCAGTAAAATACATAATCATGGGACTGCTTGGATTCATGATGTTTCACTTAATCCATTAAGTGCGAGTCCTGTATCTACTCCACTGCTTCTTGGTGAAATCAAAAAGTCTTTCGTTTGGGAAAAACCAACAATCGTTTGGAAAGGCACAAAAAGTGTTAGACGTAAAAAGCTTACCCTTGGGGGAGCATTTGCACTAATGATCTAACCCGTAGGGTGCAATGTAATTGCACCAACAAATGATGTAAAAACCAGCTACGTCTTGAAAACCTAGCTGGTTTTTTATTATTTCATTTCTCAGAAATTTCTGGTGCAATTACATTGCACCCTACAACTGTACATATTACATCAGATGTAATAATGCTATATCAATCGCGGCGTAATTTATCTGAAACTGCAATTGGCGACGGATAATTCATCACAATGAAATACGAAGAAAACATAAAAGTGAGCAACGTTGCAACCTGAATGAGATAAGAAGCATTTGGACTAATGGCTTTCATGTCTTGGGCTAATACCGCGATTAATAAGGAAAATTCGCTAATTTGCCCTAATCGCCAACCCATTTCTAAAGTATGTTTCTCGGGTTCACCTGATTTACGAAATAAAAAGCTAAACGTGGGTGCTTTAATTGCCAACATTAACGCCGCTAAAATAATCGCAGGTAACATTACATCGGGAAGAATATTTAAATTTAAACCCGCACCCAATGAAAAGAAAAACATCACCAAAAAGAAATCGCGCAATGGTTTCAAACTCTCTGCAATAAATAATGCAATTGGACTGGTTGCTAACACAATCCCCGCTAAAAAAGCACCGATTTCATGAGAGAGTTTAAAATGCTCGGCTAATTCCGCCATTCCTAAACACCAACCAATTGCGGTTAAAAAGATGTATTCTTGGATTTTGCTAAACTGCATAATGACGTTTAATAATACATATCTTCCAAACGCCCACGCAAACCCCGCTAACAAAGGCAAAGAAAGCATCGATAAGGCAATGTCAACTAAGGGAATTCCGCCTTGATTCAAGCCTTTAAGAATCAATAACATCAAAATTGCAATTAAATCTTGGAATAAAAGAATACTAATTAAAATCCCGCCAGTTCTTTTATGATGTAAAACAGTGGTGGGTAAGAGTTTCAATCCCAAAATGGTGCTTGAAAAAATCATCGACACACCAATAATAATGCTTTCTTTTAAATCATAACCAAATCCTACCCCAATCGCTACACCAACAATTCCAAAAATTAAAGAACTTGCAATCGTCACAAAGGTCGTTTGCCCTAAAGTTCTTAATAGGCTTTCAGGTTTCAAATTCAAACCCAATAAAAACAATAAAAATACAATCCCGATGTGAGCAATATCTTTAATGCGCGGTGCGTCTTGTTCAGTAATCAGTTGAAATCCCCAAGGACCTAATACAATTCCTAACACAATGTAACCAATCAACATCGCTTGACGAGCGTACAAAGCCAAGGTTGCAGTAATCGCTGCGCCAGAAAAAATTACAAACATTAAGAAAAAAACAGAGGATGAAGCATGAGTTGTTTCTGCTGCCATTTGAAAGTATGTCCTTAATTGAATTACGAGGAACTATTTTACCCAAAAACATTAGCTAGTAACTCAAAAGAGAAGCTAGCTTTTTATAACTATATAAAAATGAAAGAAAAATTTGTAAAATTACTTGCCATTCTAAGAACTTAACAGGTGGTATTAAAAATAATTACATATCATCAACATCACCACATCGTGCTAAATGTTTCAATGTGCCCCAACTTTCTAATATCCAACCATTTTCTTCATCGTAAAGAAATATATTAATGGATGTGTTTATAACTTTGAAACGTCGGGGTGCAGAAATAGGGATTTCTAAAACGTATTTCAAAAAATTTCCAATAAATCCACCATGCGTTACAATTAAAATATTTTGATTCAAATGTTGTTTTGCAAGTTTCTCAATAATATTATTGCAACGTTGCATAAATTTATTTGAACTTTCTCCATCGGGAATAATGTAATCTGGATTTGTCAAATATGCATCAACCACTTCGGGATATTTTTCTTTTGCTTCGGCGCGAGTGAAACCTTGTAAAACACCTAAGTTTCTCTCTCTTAAATCAAACAAAGGTTGTGGTTGTCGTTTGATTTTATTAGCAATTTCTAAAGCAGTGCGATAAGCACGTTGAGAATCACTGCTATAAAATCCTCCAAAAGAAATACCTTGTAATTCCTCCGCAGCAGATTTCGCTTGTTCTATTCCCATTTCCGTCAAAGGCACATCCAAATGTCCCTGCATTCGTCCTTCCAAATTCCACGCCGTTTCTCCATGACGTACTAAAAAAATCCGTGTTTCTGACATTTCCATTTGCTCTATTTAAAAAAATTAAATGATACAGTTCTCACTATATCTTGCCGATTAAAGATCATACAATAATCACTTTTATTAAAATTTAGGGGATTTTTCTCGCAAACAAAAAAATCATGTGTAAAATCAGTAATTTCTTTAAGTTCTTTAGAATAAATAGTCATAGTCGAATAATAAATGTGTAGGTTTGCTTAGTCTACATATTATGATTTACAATCGTTATGAAGACAATTTTTTAATGCCTTCATGACGTGATAAATCATTTTTTTATAAAATTTAGGGGGAAATATGAAAAAGGCTATCTATTTGATTTCATTTGTTTTATTAGTCTCTTGCGGACATAATGAAGAAACAGTCAAAGAAACTGATTTGTTAATCAAAGAGGTTAAGAATGTCATAGAAAGTAAGGAGAAGAAGAAAAATGTGGCTTATTGGCAAACTGCTTACATAACTTTAAATATTTCTCTTGAAAGATATAAAAAAGCCGATCCAGAAGCTATTGAAGTAGCAAAAGAAGCAAAGGATATTTTTGAGGAAACTTACAATTTTGGGAAAAAGAATGAGCTTTCAGGTGAAAATCTTATTAATTTAGCAGCTCATGTAGCAAATTCTTTTACACTTACAGCAAATCTTTTTAATTCTAAAGATACAGAAAAAACAACAGTTTCTGAATTTTTCAAACAGCATAATGAAGAACAAAAACATCTCATTGACAAATATACAAAACTAATTGTTCATTTGGAACAAGTTGAAATAAAACTCTGCAATAAATATCAATTAAATTGCAAAGCTAAAACACCCGACTAAAAAGAGAGCAATAATAATGAAAAAAACATTGCAACAATGGTTAAGTTGGCAAGAACAATTACATTGGCAATCGGTTGATTTAGGATTAGAACGTTGTCAAATAATTGCCGAGCGTTTGGATTTATTAAAACCCGATTTTAAAATTATTACCGTCGCGGGAACAAATGGTAAAGGATCAAGCGTTGTAATGTTAGAAAATATATATAAATCAAATGGATATATGGTCGGACGTTATACCACGCCGCATTTATTAAAATACAATGAACGGATTGTGATTAACGGCAAAATGATTGAAGATCAAGAAATCTGTGAAGCATTTGAACATATTGAAGAAAAACGCGGGGAAGTTTCTTTAACTTCTTTTGAATACGGCACATTAGCAGCGGTTTGGTTATTTGAGAAATATAAGGTTGATGTTGCAATATTAGAAGTGGGAATGGGTGGGCGTTTAGATGCGGTCAATATTTGGGATGCGGATGCGGCATTAATTACCGCCATTGATATTGATCACGCGGCGTTTTTAGGAAATGATCGAGAAACCATTGCGAAAGAAAAAGCGGGGATTTTAAGACCCAATCAAATTGCAGTGTGTTCTGATCCAAATCCACCGCAAAGTTTATTAGAATATGCAAAACAATTAGGCGTTTCTTTAAAATACGGTTTTGAATTAAATAAAGAATATAAAAAGCAACTTTCTCATTTGCCAAAGTACCAATTACAAAATGCCGCTGGAGTTTTGCAACTTGTTGATTTATTTAATAAAATAATTCCCACCAATGAAAATGAAATAAAAAAAGGATTGCAAAATTTTAAATGGGCTGGGCGATTTCAAAAAATTGCTGCGCCGTTTGAATGTATTGTAGATGTTGCGCATAATCCTCAGGGAGCAAAAGTCTTAAAAGAAGCATTACAAAATCAACCTTGTCAGGGAGAAACTTTTGCATTGGTAGGAATGTTAAATGATAAAGATATTTTGAACACTTTAAAAGAAATGTTACCTATTATTGATCATTGGAACGTTGCAGATTTGAAGGGAGAACGCGGAGAAAAAGCCATCGTTTTAGAGAAACATTTGCGTGATTTAGGGATTACAAATATTCAAACATATTCAACAGTTTGGGAAGGTTATCAAAATCTTTTATTAAAACTTAACCCATTGGATAGATTGATTATTTTTGGTTCTTTTTTCACGGTTGCAGCGATTTTAGAACAAATTGGTTTATAATGAATTTTTCTCGCCAAATTTATGCAAATAGGAGCAATCAGCATGGCAACCATTGAATTGACCGAAGATAATTTTAACGATATTGTTCAGAATAACGCGATGGTTTTAGTGGATTTTTGGGCAGATTGGTGCGGACCATGCAAATCATTTGCACCCGTTTTTGAAGCTGCCGCCGCTAAACATTCAGACGTCGTCTTCGCCAAAGTCAACACCGAAAAACAACAAGCCTTAGCGGGTCATTTTGGCATTCGGTCGATTCCTACGTTGATGATTTTCCGCGATCAAATCATCATTTTCTCGCAAGCGGGCGCACTTCCCGCCGCTGCTTTGGATGACATCGTCGGCAAAGCCAAAGCCTTAGATATGGATATCGTGCGCGCTGAAATCGCCAAACAAGAATCCAACAACGCTTAAAAAACTTCACTGATGTTATGTAACTTCTTTTATAAATTCATAACATCAGTTATTTCAAATCAGTTCAATTTCCTCTATTTTTAATTCCATTCTTATTTTCCTCAACTTTGGTCTGTATAGCGATCTTTGCCTAACTATCTTCAAATAAGTGCTACTGTGCGCTGTATAATTTAGAGTACAATAATAGAAGGTTACTATCATTGAGATTGTTAATAATGAGCGCGTTTATTTTGTACGCATTCGCAGGCGCGGGCGCGGGCGTAATTGCAGGATTGTTTGGGGTCGGCGGCGGTTTGTTAATGGTGCCGGTATTGGTGTGGAGTTTTCAAGCCAACCAATTTTCTCCTGAAATATCAATGCACTTAGCAGTCGGCACGTCGTTGGCGATTATTGTGGTCACGTCGTTATCGTCGATTGTCGCCCACCAACGCAAAGGGGCGGTGTTGTGGTCAATCGTGCAAAAACTCGCGCCTGGGTTATTAATTGGCTCATTAATCGGGGCGTTCGTCGCCAAACAATTACCCAGCGCATGGTTAGGGCGCGCTTTTGGGATTTTTACGTTATTAGTTGCATTACAAATGGCTTTCCAATACACCAAACCCCTTCTCACAAATGACGGAGAAATAGTTTCTACAAACCTTTTTGAAATGTTTGGCATTGGAACATTAATTGGCGGATTATCTTCAATTTTGGGAATTGGTGGCGGAAGTTTAACCGTTCCATTTTTAACCCATCGACATTTAAGTATGCAACGTGCAGTTGCAACGGCATCGGTGTGTGGTTTGCCAATTGCGTTGGCGGGCGCGGTGGGATTTATCCTTATAGGTCAAGATGTTACACATTTACCCGAAGGAAGTATGGGATATTTATATTTACCCGCATTTTTAGGAATGGCGTTATTTAGTTTATTAACCGCCCCATTTGGCGCGGCATTAGCGCATCGTTTGAAAGATTTGCAATTACGGCGATTTTTCTCGATTTTCTTAATGCTTATGGGCTTAAAAATGCTTTTGATTTAATAAGATAGCCCATTTTTGCTATCGCTCTTAATAAATTATCCAGCAATTGTTCTAAAAGCTCTCTGGTGATTTCTAGTTCTTTTGAAGGTGGAGTAATTTTTCCTTCACCCGCCCATTCTTCTAAAATATCGATTAAATCATTTCTGGAATGCGCCCCATCTAAATACGGCATGAAATGAATCAAAATCGGATTATTCAACATAGTGGTGTCTTGTCTTAAAGAGGTAATTTCAGCTTTTTTCTCTGATAATTCTAATCGTGCTAAGGGACTAATTATTGGATATTCTTCTATTTCAACAGTGATTGGTAAGGGTAAAGGTAAAGCCTCAATTAATCCTTTCACTGCAAAATGAAGCAATAATTTAATAACTTCATATTTATCAATGGTTTGTAAAGATAATAAAGTTTGAATTTTTTGAAGCAACATTTCAAAAGAAATGGTTTCTGGATAATGTTCTGATAAACAAATTAACGCTGCTTTTCCCAACGTCGAATGCTCAAGAAATACGATTTCTGCACTTTCAAATTCAATCGCTTTTCCTTCTTCAAAAGTGATATTTTTTGTTCGAGCGGTTGCTGCACAGCTAAAATAAAAATCTTCTAATTTTTTCTCAGGCAATTCTGGATCAACATGAATCCCTTTTTTACATACAATGCTCATTCGAAATTGACGATTTTCTAAAAAATCCACATATTGTTCTTTGCTAATCGTATCTAAATTTCCAAACATTTCCAACATTTCTGGGGTTTGAAATTCTCTAAACATAAATCTAACATCCGCATCGCCCGCATATACTAAATTATGCTGGGTTGCTTTCTCCATAAATTGATGAAAATAGATGGGAGAATTGTTATCTTCTAAAAACTCATGAAATAAATAACTTTCAGGTAATTCGAGAAATTCAGGCAATTCATTTTTCAAATACCGATAATAACCATAATTGATTTGCGTGGGTAAAATCTTTGCCATTTTATCTGAAACGTGATTTTCAACAAATTGCAACCAAGATTTCATGTGTTTAATTTTTTCTGGAATGGTGTTAAATCCTTTCGTATGATAAAGCAACATATCACGAACTGTCATGCGCATATTCCAACCCGGGCGCGTATTATAACTAAGGTAAGCTGCACCATTATCGGTCAAATGTTCTGAGCAAAGGTTTAAAAGCCGTTCTTGCACTGTATCAGAAACCCACGAATAAACACCATGTGCAATAATATAATCAAAAAAACCTATTTCTTTTCCGATAGTTAGAATATCCGCTTGATAAAGTTCAACATTAGTTAAATTTAATTTTTCTAACCGTTTTTTTCCAATATTAATTTGTTCAATCGACAAATCCATTCCAATAAATTTGCTTTCTGGAAAACCAATCGCCATGCTAAAAAGATTTGTTCCATCTCCGCATCCAAGTTCTAATACTCGACATTGATTAACGGGCGGCGCTTTAATTCCTAATAAATGTAAAATACCTGCTAATCGCAACGGATGCGTTGAAGGACGCGCCATGCAGAAATAGGGTAATTCATCATAATTTGTTACAGTTGACATAATTTATAGAAATCCATTGTTGTTAAGATTTGCTTTGAGTTTATGAAGGGTTTGCCAATGCTGATCTAATGTTTGCAAAGTTTCTTTCAAATCGACAATTTTTCCTAACACCTTTGAGAGAGGATTCATATTCAAATCGATGGTATTTGCTGTTTCATAAAAGATTTGGGCATTTTCATCTGATTTTTTAAACAACTCTATTAAAGTTGTATTATAAATTTCAATTTGTTTAGACAAACTAAGAAAATCATTCGCACCTTCTAGCCATCGCAAACTTTGTTGATCGATCAAATCTTTTTCAATTTCAGATTTATTTTTCGTGGTTGCACTTAAATGCTTGCTCCATTTTTTACCTTTTTTAGCAAGATTTTGCAATGTTTTTTGAAAAGATTGATGTGCTTGAGAAATGGCTTTTTTATGAGAGGAAATAAAACGGGATTTTTCAACTAAAATCCGCAAAGATTCACTTATTTGTTGATTATTTTGTGAAGGAAGTTGCTCTAAAATTGCTTGACTTTCTTGAATACTCTTACCAATCTTTTCAAGATATTCATTTGTTTCTAATTTATTAAAAATTTCTAAAATATCTTTTCTCACATATTCTAAAAATTTTTCGGTTTTTAACTCGCTAATTGTAACAGTCGCACCTTTGCGAGTTGCTTCATCTTTTGTATTTAAAGTTACCAAAACTTCATTACCAATCACAATTAAAGGATTTTTAGCTTTTAAAATACCTTGTTCTTTAAAAATTTCTTGACCTTGTTTTTGTTGATTGTATTCATAAATTCTTAACGTTTCAGAACTGTGAATTTCTCCAGAAATATGGATTTCTAAACCTTTTGCATTCGGTATTTTTAAAATGGTTTTCTTCTGACCTTCAAATGCTTTATCATCAATTTTAAATTCAGTTTTGTGTTCAGGTTTCTTTGCACCTAAAACGGTTACACTTAATGCTAAAATAAAGATTAAATGTAACCCTTTCATCACACATTACTCGCCAGAACGCGCCGCACGTTTGCGGTCATTTTCTTGTAAGAATTTCTTACGAATCCGAACCGCTTTTGGCGTGACTTCGACTAATTCATCTTCATCAATGAATTCTAAGGCTTGTTCTAAACTATAACGAATCGGTGGCGTTAAAATAATATTTTCATCATTACCCGCCGATCTAATGTTATTTAATTGCTTACCTTTCAATGGGTTAACCGTTAAATCATTGTCACGAGAATGAATGCCAATCACCATTCCTTCATAGACTTCCTCACCGTGTCCAATAAATAATCTACCGCGTTCTTGTAAATTAAATAACGAATAACCTAAGGCTTTTCCTACCCCATTTGAAATCAACACACCATTATTGCGATTTCCAATTTGTCCGGGTTTCATTGGTGCGTAACGATCAAATACATGATACATTAAACCTGTTCCAGTCGTCATTGTTAAAAAGTCAGTTCTAAATCCAATCAAACCACGTGAAGGAATTGAATACTCTAAACGAACACGACCTTTTCCATCAGGAACCATGTTAGATAATTCACCTTTTCTTTCGCCGAGTTGTTCCATCACAGAACCTTGATGAATTTCTTCAACATCAACGGTTAATTGCTCGAAAGGTTCTTGTTTTTCGCCATCGATTTCTTTAATGATGACGCGAGGACGAGAAACCGCTAATTCATAGCCTTCACGACGCATATTTTCAATTAAAATACCTAAATGTAATTCGCCGCGTCCAGAAACAAGAAATTTATCGGGGTCTTCGGTTTCTTCTACCTTTAATGCAACGTTATGAATTAATTCACGATCTAAACGTCCACGAATTTGTCGAGAAGTGACATATTTACCTTCTTTTCCAGCAAACGGAGAATTGTTCACTTGAAAGGTCATGCTCACCGTGGGTTCGTCGACTTTCAATGCGGGTAAGGCTTCTGGATTGCTTGGATCACAAAGCGTGTCAGAAATAAAGAGCGGTGCAACCCCCGTGAAAGCAATAATATCACCTGCCGCAGCTTCAGTAATTTCTACTCTTTCTAATCCGTGAAAACCTAAGATTTGTAATATCCGACCTTGACGTTTCTCACCTTGGTTGTTCACTACCACAATCGGGGTATTTGTTTTAACTCGACCGCGTTTAATTTTACCAATTCCAATTACGCCAACATAACTCGAATAATCTAATGCGCTCACTTGTAATTGAAAAGGCGCGTCTGGATCAACATTTGGCGCAGGTACATGATTTACAATGGTTTCGAACAATGGGGTCATGTCGCCTTCGCGCACGTCGTTGTGAATGCTCGCATAACCACGCAACGCCGACGCATAAACCACTGGAAAATCAAGCTGTTTCTCGGTTGCGTCTAAACGGTCGAATAATTCGAAAGTTTGATCGAGTACCCAATCAGGGCGAGCACCGTCACGGTCAATTTTGTTAATAACAACAATAGGATGCAAACCATAAGATAACGCTTTTTGCGTCACGAAGCGCGTTTGTGGCATCGGTCCGTCAACCGCATCGACCAGCAACAACACCGAATCAACCATCGATAAAACCCGTTCGACTTCGCCACCAAAATCCGCGTGCCCTGGAGTATCCACAATGTTAATCCGATAATCCTGCCAACGTAGCGCGGTGTTTTTCGCCAAAATAGTAATGCCGCGTTCTTTTTCCAAATCATTGGAATCCATCATTCTTTCAGTGACTTCCGTGCGTTCGCCAAAAGTCCCAGACTGTTGCAACAACTTATCAACTAACGTGGTTTTCCCATGATCAACGTGGGCAATGATCGCAATATTGCGTAACTTACTTATCACAAAGTTTTTTCCTAGTTTTTTAAAAATGCCGTTATTTTAACGGTAAAATGAGAAAGTAACAAATTTTCTTTTGTCACTTTCTTGTCATATTGCTAAGATTTCATCTTCAAAATCAATGCATTCAAACGGTTCACAAAACCCGCTGGGTCTTCTAATTGCGCACCTTCGCTTAATAAGGCTTGATCAAATAAAATGCTCATCCAATCTTTAAACAATTCATCATTGCTTTCTTCACGAACAGTTTGCACTAATTGATGATGCGTATTGATTTCAAAAATAGGTTTGCTGGAAGGAATCGCTTGACCCGCCGCTTTCAATAAACGTTCTAAGCTCGCATCCATTGCATATTGATCATTCACCAAACACGCGGGAGAATTCGTTAAACGATTACTAATTTTAACATCTTTGATTTTATCACCTAACGCAGTTTTAATGCGCTCAACGAAATCTTTTGCGGCTTCATTTTCTTGTTTAACGGCTTCTTTTTCTTCCTCAGTTTCTAAGCCGCCTAAATCTAATTCACCTTTGGTAATGGATTGCAAATGCTTACCGTTGTATTCAGTTAAATGATTAACAACCCATTCATCGACTTGCTCTGCCATTAAAATAACTTCAATGCCTTTTTTACGGAAGATTTCTAAGTGAGGACTATTTTTTGCACCCGCGAAAGTTTCTGCCGTGATGTAATAGATTTTCTCCTGACCTTCTTTCATCCGAGAAATATAATCATCTAACGAAATCGCTTGTTCAGGATTATCATCAAAAGTGCTTGAATATCTTAACAATTTTGCAATTTTTTCTTTATTGCCTTGATCATCCAAAACACCTTCTTTTAAAACTCGACCAAACTGTTTCCAAAATGTTGCATATTTCTCTGCTTCATTCTTCGCCATTCCTTCCAATGAGGCAAGGATTTTCTTCACAACGCCATTACGAATAGATTCAATTTGTTTATTGTCTTGAAGGAGTTCACGAGAAACATTTAATGGTAAATCATTGCTATCAATTACGCCACGCATGAAACGCAAATAAGGCGGTAATAAATGTTCCGCATCATCCATAATAAATACCCGTCTTACATAGAGTTTTACTCCGTGACGGCTATGGCGATCCCATAAATCAAACGGCGCACGAGTAGGAACAAATACTAATGCAGTATATTCTAAGTTTCCTTCAACTTTGGTGTGAAGATGTAATAAAGGGTCTTCATAATCATGACCCATGTTTTTGTAGAACTCATTATATTCTTCATCTTTGATGTCAGATTTTGAACGATGCCACAAAGCATCCGTACTATTCACAGTTTCCCAAACTTCTTTTGCTTCGATGACGGATTTTTCTTCAGCGTTTTCTTCTTCATTTTCCTCGTCATTGAAAACAGGTTTTTGCATCATCACGGGTAACATGATGTGATCAGAGTATTTTTTAATGACGCTGCGAACTTTAAAATCTTCTAAAAAGGTTTCTTCGCCTTCTTTAAAATGTAAAATAACTTCAGTGCCGCGTTGAGGGCAATCGATGGTTTCAAGTTTATAAGAACCATCACCGATTGATTCCCATTTTACGCCGTGCTCTGAAGTCATGCCCGCTTTACGGGTAATTAAAGTGACTTTATCCGCCACAATAAAAGAAGAATAGAAACCGACCCCAAATTGACCAATTAATTGGCTATCTTTTGCTTGATCACCCGTTAAGGCTTTAAAAAATTCTTTTGTGCCAGATTTCGCAATTGTTCCGATATTTGAAATAACTTCTTCACGAGTCATTCCAATCCCATTATCACGAATTGAGAAAGTTTTATTTTCTTTATCAATGCTCACTAAAATTTTTAATTCGCCATCGCCTTCATATAAAGCACCGTCCGACAATGCATTAAAGCGCAATTTATCGACCGCATCGGAAGCATTTGAAATCAATTCTCTTAAAAAAATTTCTTTGTTGCTGTACAAAGAATGAATCATTAAATCTAATAATTGTTTAATTTCGGCTTGAAAACTAAAAGTTTCTTGTTGTGTACTCATAAAAGGGGTTTCCTCGACGTTGGATAAAAATTAAAGTGCAAAAGATATGAGGCAAAAGAGCGATTTTTCAAGATAATAAGAAAAAACGGTTGCCTGTTAGGGTTTAGGTGGTTATAATTGCTTTTTTGTGGAGAGATGGCCGAGTGGTTTAAGGCGCACGCCTGGAAAGTGTGTGTACGTTAATCCGTACCGAGGGTTCGAATCCCTCTTTCTCCGCCAAGAAAATCAACGTGTTATGATGGTCTGTGTCGGTTCCTCGCGACGTGAAATTGTGAACCCCGCCAGATTCGGAAGAAAGCAACGGCAGCAACGGATACGGGTGCCGAGGTTCAGCCGACACAGCCATCGCCCTCTTAATTGTTTTAAAACGCTTATTTTGGTAGTTGTTCTTCTCATTAAAAGCGTTTTTAAGCGGCGATTTGAACTGAGTTACGTCCTTTATTTTTCGCAGCAAACAAAGCGTTATCTGCTCTAATTAATGCGGTATCTGCATAACGATCATTTTCTCTCAACATTGAAATCCCAATGCTCACCGTAATTGAAATCACATCATTATTTTCTATAATCGGTGAATTAGCAACGATATTTCGCAAACGTTCTGCACATTGTTTTGCTTCATAAATATCTGCGTAAGGTAAAATAATCGCAAATTCCTCACCACCCAAACGTCCCGCCACATCCATTTGTCGTAAATTACTTTGTAATAATGCCGAGAAATGTTTTAAAACCGTATCTCCTACCGCATGACCATAAGTATCATTGATATGTTTGAAATGATCTAAATCGAGCATTAAAACACTGCAACAATTAATATCATGATTACGCAATGAAATAAATTCTTCTTCTATTTTTTTCATAAAATAACGACGGCTCATCAAACCTGTTAAGAAATCCGTATTTGCTAATCGCCACAATTCTTCTTCCATTTGTTTGCGTTCAGAAATATCTTGTCCTAATCCAATTAAAAAGAATTGATCTTGTAACAAGATTCTACATCCAGTAAAATAATAAGGAATTGATTTTCCTTGTTTTGTTAATAAATGTGCTTCCGCAAAAGACTCTCCTTTTTCAAAGGTTTCTTTAATTCTTGTTATAATCAAATCTCGATCTTTTTCTGCAATAAAATCTAAAACATATTTTCCAAGCATTTCTTCATCAGAATAATTTGCGATTTCCTTAAAATTCGAATTCCAACGAATAAAATTTCCTTGGCGATCTAACATATAAAAAATACCAGGTAAGCTGTTGATTATTTTGTCGGAAAGTTGTTTCGCGTCATTTAATTCTAATTCCATGCGTTTTCGATCAGTAATATCTCGACTAATACCAAATATTCCAACAATATCACCATTATCACCAAATACAGCCCATTTATTGGTATGAACCCACCCGATCTTACCCTCTGTATCATAATAAGGAGTTATGGTATCGATGAAATTTTTTTCTCCTTTGAAAATAGGTAGTTCTTCCTCATAATAAACTTGCGCAGTGTCTTTTGAAAAGATTTCAAAATCATGCTTTCCTCTCATTTCTTTCCAATGTTGATGACCTGTAATTTTTGCTAAGGTTTGACTGCAAAAATGGATTCTACTTTCTTGATCTTTGAAATAAATAAAATCAGTCGTATTATCTAATAAAGTCACAAAATCACGATTGAGTTCTTTAAGTTCATCTTCCACTTGTTTTAATTGGGTTAAATCAGTGTGCGTACCCACCATTCGAATTGCTTTTCCTTGCTGATTCCAAATAGCTATTCCTCTCGCTAAAATCCAAACATAATGACCATTTTTATGTTTAGCACGATGGGTATTTTGATAAATAAGCGTTTGTTGATTCAAATATTTTTCAGCATCCAACATTGTTTGAGCAAGATCATCTGGATGAATACGGCTGCGCCACTCTTCCAAATGATGAGAAATTTCATTAATTTCATAACCCAACATTTCTTTCCAACGCGGTGAAAAATACACTTCATTTGTTTCAATATTCCAATCCCACAAACCATCATTTGAACCCCGCATTGCAAGATCAAATCTTTCCTCACTTTCTCGCAAGGCTTGTTCGATTTGTTTTCTTTCGGCAATTTCGGTTTGTAATCGTTTAGTTAATTTATGCTCGGTTTCTAATAGATGTGCAGTTTCAAAAGAGCGTGTGAAACCAAATAATAAAAAACTTACTAAAATACCACCTAACAAAATAATTTTAGAAGTATATGTTTTTGTTGAGATTTCAAACGCAGGTAATGAATAAAAATAAATCGTCCAAACATGACCCGCGATTTCTAGTTTCTCAACGCTATCAAATTGAGGATGATAGAAACTATTATCTTCCGCATGATGATCAGGCATTTCATCATACATTAATTGAGAGGAACTTGGACTTTTTTTGAAATCACCATCGTAGATGTGAATATCAATGCCAGAAGGTTTGTCACCAAATAATCCTTTCATAAAATCATTCATTCGGAAAGGACTATATACATAACCTAAAAGTGCAGCACGTTTTTCTTCAATCGTATTGAGAGGAACATTTTTACGATATGTTGGAACATAAATTAGAAATCCAGCTTGTTTCTGTTCATCGATTTCTTGAACTAAAGTTACTTTACCCGATAATGCAGCTTCGCCAGTATCTCGAGCACGCTCCATTGCAAGACGGCGAACAGGTTCAGAAAACATATCATAACCAATGGCTTGCTGATTTCTTTTATCCATCGGTTCTAAATAAATAATTGAGGTATATTGTTCACGATTTTATTCGGGTCTAATATGATAATCCAGAAAGAAACCGCCTTCTGATTGGATTTCTTTGATATGGGTTTCTTTATCTTGAGGAGAAATCAATTTAGAAAAGCCCACACCTTGAATTCCAGGGTAGTGTTTATCAATATTTAAATTCTTTACAAATCGATGCCATTCTTGACGATTAACGGTTTCAGAAGCAGCAAATAATCCAATCCCGCTATGTAATATTTGTTGATAGGCTGTAATGCGGTTTTTGATAAGCGTTTTAATACGTTCGACTCGATAGTCAAAAACGTTTTGTTTGATTTGTTGTTGCTCAACTTGATTAACAATTAATGAACCCCAAATCGTTGCAACCAGCGCGATAATAAAAACCGCCCACGCGGTAGAAACTCTGTGCAAAATGCAATGTAATATTTTCTTCTTGGTCATAAACAAAATGATAACAACATAACACTTTTATTTGAATTGATCACTATAACATATAAAACATTCAGCCGTATATTTAAACAATGTCAATGATTTAAATTAGTGTTGAGTAAGCATTGTTACAGATTTGTAAGATTTACTTCATAAAGTTTAATTAAAAATATGATTAAAATCAAAGTGTTATTAATTGGCTTAATTTTCGCTTGAGTATTATAAAATATCCTTTATGGAAGGAAAAGAACAATGCTTCATGAATTAGCTAACAAATTGATTAATCACGAGATTGTGCCGTATTTGGGCGCAGGTGCATTAGCGGATGTGGTGGAAGTCGGGACGCAAAACCCCATTCCCGCAGAAAGTGACAGTTTAATTTTGGCGATCACAGGCGGAAAGCCTTTGTCCGCACGTTTAATGTATGAATTTCCAAGAGCCGCGATGGATCAAGAACTTAAACGCGGTCGATCGGCGGTCAACAAAGCCCTCAACGCAGTGTATGCTCAAAAAGAATGGACTCGCGGTGCTTTGCATGAGTGGATCGCTGAAATTAAATCGCCGTATGTGATTGATATTAATCGTGATTTACAATTACAAATGAGTTACATCGATACGCCCCACATTTTAATTCGAGGCGTGGCGAGGATTTCTGGAACGCAATATCGTTTTAAATTGGATTATTTTAATGGTCAGCAATATCAAGAGGTTACGCAAGAAAACGCGCCAGAAAATATCCCGATTTTGTTTAAACCGATGGGAAGCCCTTTGCCCGATGCGGTTTATATTGCATCTGACGCGGATTATGTGGATTATATTACCGAGTTAATGGGTGGTTTTGCGATTCCAAATTTTCTGAAAACTTACCGAAAACAACGTCAATATTTGTTTCTAGGGCTGCGTTTAAACCGCGATACTGAACGCATGGTGTTATCCGATATTATTTATGATTCGGCTGAACCAGCGGGCTGGGCGTTGATTTCAGAACCTACCCCAAAAGAACGTCGTTTTTGTGCGTTGAAAAAGATTGAAATTGTCGAGGCTTCCCTTCATGATTTCCTCACTTATAAAACACCCTAAAATTATTTCAAGGAGAAGATGTTTATGTTATTGCTAGAAACCGAATCTTTGGTATTTGTTCCTCGCCGATCCGCCTGCCAACACGAAGAAGAACATGAGTGTGAATGCGGAGGAAATTGTCATTGCGGAGAATTAGTAGAAGTCGATGATTTGATTTCAGAATTAGCCGAGCTTGCTTTAGTAAAAAATTACGCAAATGTCGAAGAGTTTGCTCACTACATTGCTCAAGAAATGATTAACCGTGTCCGTCATAATTCTCAATTGATGGCTTAAAATCATTTTTTAAAACAAAAATTTAAAGGGTGCATAAATTATGTGCCCTTTTTTTGCGCTCAAAATTTTGCTAATTTTTAAGAGTTATGTTATACATAATTCAAATCTATGAAAAATATTAAACTTGACTAAGGTGTTAATTATGAAAAAGTGGTTACTTTTAGGCTGCTTAATGCTGACTCCTATTACAACCTCAGCCTTTATTACTGATTTTTTCCTTGCGATTCCTTGGTATCGTTTGCTCACTTTAAAAGCCTGCGTTAATTGCGATGATTTGGGCGGTATCTTTATGATTTGGAAAGATTTTCAAAATGTAAATGCCAAAGGTTCAAATCTCAATAATTCTTATTTTATTGCGGCAAATATTTCTCAATCTGATTTTAGTTATGCCGATTTATCTCGAAGTAATTTTTCTTATTCGAGTTTAAAAGGCGTTAATTTTCAAGGTGCAAAAGTTGAGCAAACTAATTTCTACAAAAGCGATTTAGAAAACGCTAAATTCATTGGACCTGGACGCGGTACTTCTTTGGATCAATTAGAGGAATTTATTAATTTACGCGGCGTTTCTTTTAATAATGCCATTTTACAAGGTGTTACCTTTCAAAATGTTGATTTACGCGGGGCGGATTTTACCAGCGCAATCTTTGGAAATACTAAATTTGTTCGTTGCAAAGTTGATCAAACTTTATTAAATAAATTAACCTATTTTCAATCTTTAGGCGTGCAACTTTTCTTAGAAGAAACTCCATATATTCGCAAGCCCACTGATCCCATTGATCCACCTATTCCAGCAAAGATTTTACAAACCCAACCTAAAAAACCTTCTTCTGGTTTGCAAGCCTTAACAAAAGAAGAATTAACCGATCTTGATCCGAGATTTTTCTCTGGTTTTCTTCAAGGAGAAATCCCTCTTCTTAAACCTGATGCCATTGGTGGTTTAACTTGTGAACAATTAAAGAAAATTAACGCTTTTTCTTTATCTAGCAACGATGATTTAACTCAAAGTGCTACTTCTTCATCAACTTCTTCAAAAACAAGCGAATCATCTTCAAGTGGTTCAACTGAAAATTCAAGCAGTTCAACTGAAAAACCAGCTTCACCTAAAATCACCCCAACCAAAGGTTTGCAACCCAAACAAATTGCTGAAATTGAACCAAAAACAATCGCTTGTATGAGCAAAGATCAAATAGCAAATCTTCATCCAGAAACCGTTGCTAAAATAACTCCTGCTCAAGCAAAAGTATTAAGTCCAGAAGCCGTTTCTGGTTTCACAAAAGAACAATTAGAAGCCATGGATAAAGAAACCAAAGCTGCCTTAACAAAAGAACAAATTGCTAAACTTGATCCAATGGCTGTCTTAGTGGGTACAGATCAAAATCTTGCTAATCAAGCCGCTAAATTATTAACCGCTGAACAAATCGCTAAAATGTTACCTGATGAAATCGCAAAATTAACCGCAGAACAAATCAAAAGTCTTTCGCCTGATGTTTGCATTGGTTTTAATGCTGCTCAAATCCCTTATTTAACGTTAGGAGCAATCGCTGCTTTTAATACGCCACAAATAAGTAAATTATCTGATTTTACAGTCAGTGGTTTTAATGCAATACAAATTTCTAAACTTTCTCCAAATGCAATGAGAGGTTTTCAACCCGTACAAATTCAAAAATTATCAACTGAAGCATTTGCTGGTTTTCAAATCCCACAAATACCTTTTTTCTCTCGTGAATGTCTTACCAGTTTAAATGCAAATCAATTAGCAATGTTTTCTTCCGACGCATTTGCGGCATTCACCCCCGCACAATTCGCAAATTTAGCGCCTTCTGCATTAAGTGCTTTAACCCTTGCTCAACTTGAAAAATTACCTCTCCACAATATAGCAGTTTTAAAGGCTCAACAATTAGCTTTAATTCCTCCACTTTCCTTTAGTGCATTCTCAAAATTACAAATATCAGCATTAAAACCAAATACTATTTCTCAAATGACCGCTGAGCAAATTGGACAAATCTCTATTTCTGCAATGGAAGGAATTAGACCTGCCCAAATAAAAGAAATTTCTCCTAATATTTTAAGTGTCTTAATAGATAAACAAATCAATAAATTACCGATTGAATCAATTAGAGTTTTAAATGCTAAACAATTAGCAGCTTTAGATATATCTGCTTTAGCTGGATTAACGTTTCCTCATCTTAAAAATTTAAGACCCATTGCATTGAGTGAATTACAAAATATTAGTGAAATTCTGCCTGAAACAATAAGTGCCTTAAATGCAAAACAATTAAAACAAATTTTACCCATTGCAATTGGAACATTAACGGCTGAACAATTAGAGAGAATCTTACCAATTACTTTTGCGGGTTTAACCGTTCCTCAATTATTAAAATTAACACCCGAAACAATCGCTAAATTAACCCCCAAACAAATTGCTAATTTAACTCCAGAAATACTTGAAGCATTAAATGCGTTGTTTATGCAATCATTAAGTTCAAACGCATTAAGTGAATTAACTGCTATACAAATAGCTCAAATACCGCCCGCTGCAATGTCTGGATTAAGTGTAGAACAGATAAAAAATATATCGTTAGAAGGATTGAGTGGTTTAACGCCAGAACAAATGGCAGCATTAACGCCAAATGCGTTATCAGGTTTAAGCGTTGCTCAATTATCGGCGATTTCTCCAGAAACCTTAGCTGCACAAACTGCTGAACAAACAAGTTCAAATCCTAATTTAGCAGCTTTAAAACCACCCGCATTTGAAACGAATAATACCTTAGGACAATTACAAAGTATTGCGAGTTTATCAAATCAAGCCTTATCAGTTATAAATGCCACTCAATTAGCTCAAATTCCTTCAAATGCTTTTGCAAGTTTAACTGTAGAACAAGCAAAGAATTTAGCGGTTTCTGCATTGAAAGGATTAACTAAAGATCAATTAGCGAAAATCCCCGCAGCAATCTTTGGTGTTTTAAATGGAAAACAAATCGCTGCAATTAATCCATTTGCAATAGAAAGTTTAAATGTCGATCAATTCAATAAATTACTACCAAATTTGAGTGCAATAACTAACAAACAATTGGCACAAATTCCACCAAATGTAATTAAAGAATTAAATAAAAATCCTAATGCTTTAAGCTCTATTTTACCCACAAATTTAAGTGGTTTGACAAATGCACAATTAGCAACTTTAAATGGAAATTTGCTTAATCAATTAACGCAAGAGCAAATCGCAGCACTTTCTCCTTCTGCAATTAATGGATTAACAGTAGATCAAATTACTCAATTAAACACTTTTTTACAATATTTAACACCAGAACAATTAGCAGTATTTCCTCATTTTAATATTTTAAAATCCGAACAAGTAGCTTTACTTGCTTTAGAAAATATCACACAACCAAATGGTTTAAATATTTCTAAATTAACACCTGATCAAGCATCTATTTTAAATGATAATTTTTTATCAAATTTAACCGCTGCACAATTAGCAACTTTGCCGATAGAAACATTAAATGAAATTAATTTAGAAAAATTATCAGCATCAATTTTTGCGGGTTTAACTATTCCACAACTAAAAGCGCTTTCGCCAGCAACATTAAGTGATTTAAATGCTAATCAACTTGCAACAATTCCTCTCTTAGTATTAAGCAATATTTCAACTGAACAAGCAGCACTACTTTCTCCTGCTACATTAGCAGGATTAACAATAGCACAATTACAAGCGCTTTCCTCTGAAATTATTGCTGCATTTTCTTTTACACAATTACAAAGAATTAAAGGGCTTGAAAAATTATTATCTCCGCAAGTTAGTGCTGTAAATGCTTCTGCAATCAATGTATTACCACTTTATTTATTAGATAATTTAAATGCTTTAACGAGTGAACAAACAGCAATGGTATTACCTATTAATCTAAGCAATTTAGATAGCATAAAAACAGCTATTTTCTTACAACTTAGCAAGGAAATTTTAACTGCTTCTCAATTCAAAGTTTTAACTAAATTAGAAAAGGTAAATGCTTCTTTATTAAATAAGATTATTCCAACGGCTTTTCGAGGTATGACAATTCCTCATTTGCAAACTTTATCAAAAGAAAGTTTAAAAGGTTTAACAGCCGAGCAATTAGCTCAAATTCCAAAAGAAGTATTAAGCGTTTTAACGGCAGAAAAACTAACTCAAATTCAACCTGAAACATTAAAAGCAATTAGTGTCGATCAGTTTAAGTTATTAAATGCAAGTACTTTAAATGGCTTAACTAAAGAACAAATGGCTATTTTTCCAGCAAATTTATTAGGTTCATTAAGCGCAGATCAAATAAGTGCTTTCTCTGGCAATGCAATGCGCGGATTAAGTCCATCACGGTTAATTGAAATTAGTACAGAAGGCTTTACAAAATTAAGTGCAGACGCGCTTGCAAACTTTCCTGCTCAAACCATTCAAGCAATGAACAGAGAATTGTTTTTTGCTAACAGTAATTTACTCGCACTTCTTCCCAATAATGTAATCGGAAAATGGTTAGTTAATTTAAAGAAAGATTTATTTCTAGTTGAAGAAATTCAATCAAGATTACCTATCGGCTGGTCTTTAGATAGTAAAGGAAATATTAATGCACCACAAAACAGTGCATTATTTTATCCATTAATTCAACGAGTTACATTGCCAGAAGGATTATCTTGTTTTCCAGAAATACCTGATTTATCTAAAGATTTTGCATTTGGAGGAGATGATGGTGATTTACAAACCAACGTTTTAAATGAATTAAATGAAGTATTGAAAACACTCGATACACCACAAATTCAATATCGGTTGCAACAAAATACTTTAGGTGTTGTTCAATTATATACAAATAACATTTTAAGCGGTGGTTTTTTACCTGATATTAATGAGATGTTTCTTAAAATTGCAATGCCACAATTAGATATAAATTCTAAGGAACAATACGTTTTACAAACTATCAAAGGTCATTATGCTTTTATACCTACTTTATCTGACCCAGAAATGCTATTAAATATGTGGGGTGGAATGGGAAAATTATGTATGCGAAGTAATGGAGAAATTGAAATAGATTTACGCAGTTTAAGAGAAAACATTTACAGCGTTTTAGCACATCCATTTTTAGAACAAAATACAAATAATGAAACAGCAGGTTTAATATCAACAAATACTAATGAAAATTGGAGAATTATTTATCCAAATTCTCAAATACAGCGTTTAGTGCCCGCATTTCAAAATTATGAGGAAATTTTTAATCTTGCAAAACGCAGTTATCCTAATATCATTAATATTCAAATGAGTCAAATGAATGGGACAATGAGAATTGAAACAAATGATAAACAAATTTGGTTTTTGCAACCAAGCTATCTTATTGATATAATTGATTATTTGGAAATATTTGATTTCCAAGTTATTGATGAAAATAATCATTTGTATTTCATTAATAATTTGGGAGAACGCCAACATTTTTCTTTAATTAATTAATATGTAGATACATATATATTTTTTGATTTTCACGTTAAAATAAACTTTCCTCTATTTTACCAAAGGAGATTTTGCAATGTACTTATGGAAAAAAGCATTGATTTTATTGATATTATCATTGATTGGGGCATCGGCGATGGGCGGAATTGCTCTAAATCGCGGAGAAACCGTCAATGCAATTTGGTTAATTGTTGCAGGTATTTGCATTTACGCAATTATGTACCGTTTCTATAGCGCGTGGATTGCTGCAAAAGTTCTTACCCTCGACGAAACCCGCGCCACTCCTAGCGAACGATTAGAAAACGGGCGAGATTTCATTCCGACCAACAAATGGGTTGTTTTCGGTCATCATTTCGCCGCCATTGCAGGTCCTGGTCCTTTAGTCGGTCCTACCTTAGCTGCTCAATTTGGTTTCTTACCCGGTACATTATGGATTTTAATTGGATCGGTAATTGGCGGATGCGTTCAAGATATGATCATTTTATTTCTATCCACGAGAAGAAATGGGAGAAGTTTAGGTCAAATGGCACGAGAGGAACTCGGAACAATTGGCGGCTTTGCAGTGTTAATTGCAACCTTTATGATCATGATTATTTTAATTGCCGTTTTAGGATTAGTAGTCGTTAATGCAATGAAACATAGCGCATGGGCAACTTCTACGGTTGCAGCCACTATTCCGATTGCAATTTTAATCGGTTTGTACATGAGAAACATTCGCCCGGGTAAAGTATTAGAAGGTTCAATTCTAGGGGTTGCATTATTATTATTATCAGTAGCTGGAGGCGGTTGGATCGATGCTCATCCAACTTTGAGCAAATTATTTGATCATGACGGTTTAACTTTAGCTTGGGTAGTGATTGCATATGGATTTGCAGCGGCGATTTTACCTGTGTGGTTATTGTTAGCTCCGCGTGATTATTTGTCGACCTTTATGAAACTCGGCACAGTTGTTTTATTAGCAATTGCAATTGTGTTATTACAACCTGAAATCAAAATGCCCGCTTTTACACAATTTGTCGATGGAACGGGACCGATTTTTGGCGGTAAAGTTTTTCCATTTGTATTTATTACAATTGCGTGTGGTGCAATTTCTGGATTTCATTCATTAATTTCTTCAGGTACAACCCCAAAACTCATTTCAAATGAAACACATATTAGAATGATTGGATATGGTGGAATGGTTTTAGAATCATTTGTCGCAATTATGGCAATGATTGCAGCCACGATATTAGACCCGGGGGTTTATTTTGCAATAAATAGTGCGGCGGGAGTGGTTGGAGCTGATCCAGCGGTTGCGGTTGCAACAATTAGCTCTTGGGGTTATCCCGTCACCGTTGAACAAATGAATCAACTTGCTCACGAAATGGGTGAGAAAACTTTATTTGCAAGAACGGGAGGAGCACCTTCATTAGCGGTAGGAATGGCGAGTATTTTTAATAGTGTTTTTGGGCAATCGTTAATGGGTGTTTGGTATCATTTCGCCATTATGTTTGAAGCGGTGTTTATTTTAACGACAGTTGATGCGGGAACAAGAGTTGGTCGTTTCATGTTGCAAGATTTATTAGGAAATATTTGGAAACCTTTGGGAGAAACTTCTTGGTATCCTTCGGTTGTATTTAGTAGTGCATTAGTGGTAGGTGCTTGGGGTTATTTTTTATACATCGGGGTTATTGATCCGAATGGAGGAGTGAATTTGTTGTGGCCTCTTTTTGGGATTGTAAATCAAATGCTGGCAGCGATTGCATTATGTGTTGCAACGGGTATTTTAATTAAGTCTGGAAAATTGAAATACGCATGGGTAACTGGCATTCCATTGGCGTGGTTAGTAACTATTACAACTTTTGCGTCGTATGAAAAGATTATGAGTTCTGATGTGAGAATTGGTTTCTTTGCCGCAGCAAATGATTTGGCGACGAAACTCGCGGCGGGTGTTTTATCGCCTGAAAAAGCGAAAGTTGCTCCTCAATTAATCTTTAATCAACAATTAGACGGTTGGTTAATTATTTTCTTTGTGATCGTGCTATGGTTAATTATCGCAGATACGATTCGGGTTTCTCTAAATTATTTGAATGGAAAATCTGTTTTACCTCTCGCTGAAACTCCTTATCAACGTACCAAACTCACCAAAGTGTAGAAACATTCTTTCTTAATTTTAATCTCACATAGCAGTATTACATCATATATGGATTAAATTGAACTTTCATCAATATAAACTATCTTGGACTCTTCCTTGAAAGTTAGTAGAAATTGATTATTGATTTTTATTTAGAATACGCGATGTAATAATGCTATATTTTCTCAGAAGTATCTTTAACATCGGTTTCAGATTTGAGGGATTGAACTAATTGGAGTTCGTCACGAGAGAAAATACCGTTTAATTCTAATAATAAAATAAAACGTTCACCGACTTTGCTCATGCCTTGAACAAAATGATTTCTCAAACGATTACTAAAATCGGGGGCGGGTAAAATATCTTTTGCACTAAATTCAACCACATTGCTCACTGTGTCAACTACAATTCCAATGTCTAAATGTCGACCATTATCATGGATTTCAACGATGATAATACAGGTTTGACGAGTGATTTCTGTGGGAGCGCTGCCAAAATACACCGACAAATCAATTACGGGAACAACAATGCCTAACAAATGCAAAACACCTTTTACAAAAGATGGCACTAATGGAACGTGCAAAGGTTCAATATATTCAACGATTTTGCGAATGTGCATCACATCAACCGCATAATGATCTTTGCCAAGCGTAAAAGAAAGGTATTTGACCGTGCGTTCTTCAACTTCTACTGCGTGGCGATGGGATGTTAAAGGTTTCATGGACAAACTCCTTTTTTATTTCTCATTGATTGATAGTTTCTTCTGCAAGTTCTAATACAGCATTAATCACTTGTTTGCTCAAATGCTTGTTTTTTATTAGGTCGAGTCTTCTAATAACTCTTCTTTAGTTATGTTGATAATGGGAACTTCATTTCTTTTGCATTCAGAAATGAAACTATAAATATCCACATTTGCAAGTTTTGCTGCTTTAGAAATCGTGATTTTTCCATTTTTAAATAACCATAAGGCATAACTAAGGCGTATCTCATGCTCAATTTCTTGAATTGATTGTAATTTAACAAAATCATTTGGAAGTTCTATAGCAATTTGCATAAAAAATTCTCCAAATTTTACACTTGATAATGTTGAGCATAATAACGACGTGCAGAACTATCGCTGTTATCTAAATTTGCATAATGGCGAACTAAGGCGGGAACGTCTAAAATTAAAGCAACTTCTCCACTTCCTAAAATGGTTGCACCAGAAATTCCGTGTAAGCGTTCAAATAGTTTTCCTAACGGTTTTATTACCGCTTGAAATTCCCCAAATAATGAACTTACCACTAAACCCGCTTCTCGATCACCATAACGTACAACCACAATATTGTTACAAGCAACTTCTTCTTCAGGTTGATTTGCTTCAAGTTGAAAGAGCTGATGCAAATAAACTAATGGCAACATTCTTCCACGCAAATTCAAATAGTTGTTTTCTTTATTTTCAAGTGTTTCAGGAGGAAATTCTACACATTCCACAACCCGATCTAAAGGAACAACAAAAGAGGATTTTCCAACATTAAATAAAAAGCCATCAATAATTGCTAAAGTTAAAGGAAGACAAATGCGAACTTGTGTGCCTTCATTTTCTTGGCTGAAAACGTCGATTGTTCCATTTAGCGCATTGACATTTCTTTTCACAACATCTAATCCAACGCCGCGCCCTGATAATTCCGTGACTGCTTCCGACGTAGAAATACCTGCTTCAAACATTAACAAATCAACTTCTTGCTCGGTTAATTCTTGATCGGGACGGATAATTCCTTTCTGCGTTGCTTTGCGTAAAATCTTTTGACGATCTAATCCTTTTCCATCATCGCTCACTTCAATCACAACCATGCCAGAATCATGATACGCATTTAGTTGTAATGTTCCGTGCGCTGGTTTGCCGTGAGAAATCCGAATATCAGGTGTTTCTATGCCGTGATCAATGGAGTTTCTTACCAAGTGCATTAATGGATCATTGATTTTTTCAACCATGCTTTTATCGAGTTCGGTTTCTGCGCCATTAATGACGAAGTCAATATCTTTTCCTAAATCACGACTTAAATCATGCACCATGCGTTGAAAACGATTAAAAGTGTTTCCAATATGCACCATTCGCATTCTTAATGTACTATTACGAATTTCCTCAACCAAACGCGACATCGTTGAAATAGATTCACCTAACCGATCATATTTGCCTTTTTGCATTAACAAACTAATGCTCGCATTTGCAATCACCAATTCGCCGACCAAATTAATTAATTGATCGAGTTTCTCTGCATCGACTTGTAAGTTTTTTTGCGTTTTTGTTTTAATATCTTTAACAGAAGAAACGGGCGGATTTTTATGCGTTGTTTGAGGTGGTGGCGTAATGTTTTCTGAAGGTTGTGGCGGAGGCGTGATCGTAACCACGTCGTCAACAGGGAAATGTAATTGTGAACCCGCCGTCCATTCTTCTTTCGTCAAAGTATGTTGATCGATCCAAATTTTTCCAATTCGATCAAGGGGTTCGGGCAAACGGCGAAGCATCCGAAAATATGCGCTGATCGGACTGTGTGGCGGTAAAATTCGCACTTCACAATAATCGCGCACCAAATCAAACATTCCCTCAACCGCCGACGGATCAACGTTGATTTGATAGGCAATTTCCAATCCCATGTAACAATGTTCGGGATTCATGATCGCCGCGTCGGGCATGGCATCGAATAACGTATGTATTTGTAAAACTTGACCTTGTTCGTTTAAATAGCGCAACACCGCCAGCGGTTCAACCCCATTTCTTAACGCATCTTCATGAAAACGTAAAGAAATTTGCCAATGAGCAGTTTGTGCGAGCGTATCGGCGGTGATTTCAATAGTTGGGATCGGCGGCGCGGTCGCCACAACTAATGCGGTGCTTTCAATAACGGGGGTAATAATTTCTTCTTGAATAACAACAGGTTGTGGCGGTTCGACTTTAGGTTTGGGCGCGCTAATTAAACCTTGCAAACGGACTTTTAAATCTTGCGTAATGCTTTGTAATTCAGGCTGTTCGGTGTCGGGCTGTTCGATGTCGTGCTCGATCCACACCACCAAATGATCGTGACACGCCAACATGACTTGAATTATATCGGGATTGACCGCCAAATCGCCACTTCGAACTCGATCAAGGATGTTTTCCATGAGATGCGTGAACGCCGAGATGTTGTCTAATCCCACGATTGCCGCCGAGCCTTTTAAAGTGTGCGCAACCCGAAACACCACGTTCACGGCTTCACGATCATCGGCGCTTTTTTCGAGATTTAAGAGGGCATCTTCCATTTGTTGGAGAGTATCTTCGCTTTCCATTGCAAAGATTTTGCGCAATTGTTGAACGCTCATGGTTTAGCCTTCCTCACTATTGGAATTGTCGGGAAGCGGATCGGCAAATTCTTCAATTAAATTATATATTTGTAACAATTCTATCACGGCTGGACTATGATCAACGTAACGCAAGGTTTTATTAGCTTGACGCGCTTCACGTTTGGCGAGCCATAAAGTTTGAATCGCAGCAGTGTCGATTTCATTAATATCATGCAAACGGACTTCGATGTCGGGGTGATTTGCAATAGATTCTAATAATACTTCTTTTAATTCAGAGGCATACGATAAAGTTACGCCTCCTTTAACCTCAACTATACAAAAATTATTTAATTCTTCAATATCGACGTGCATCATGGGAGTTCTGCCTTTAATAAATGTTGCGCAATGGCTTCGATGGGCAAAATAGCATCAGCCGCGCCGCGTTTGACGGCTTCTTTGGGCATTCCGTAGACTACGCAGGTTTCTTCGTTTTGGGCAATGCAAAACGCGCCCGCTTGGTGCATTTCGCCGAGTCCGCGTGCGCCATCGTCACCCATGCCTGTCAAAATCACGCCGACCGCATTTTTGCCTGCGCTTTGTGCCATCGATCTAAATAACACATCCACCGACGGACGATGCCGATTAATTAAGGGTCCATCTTTTAATTCAACTGAATATTGATTTCCCTGTCTTTTCAACAACATATGTTTATCACCTGGAGAAATAATCGCTCGACCTTGTTGAACTCGATCCCCTTGTTCGGCTTCTTTGACCTCGATTTGGCACACTGTATTTAGGCGATCCGCAAACGCTTTGGTAAATCCCGCTGGCATATGTTGGACAATCACAACCCCCGGGCATTGTAAGGGCAAACTTCGCAAAATATGTTCGATGGCTTGCGTTCCGCCAGTCGATGCGCCGATCCCGATCACCCGTTCGGTGTTGAATTTTAACGATCCGAGCATTTTTGGTGGGTCGATCATCGCATCGACGCTTAATTTGGGCGCGGGCGACAGAAGGTTGGCAACGTCGGCGTGGCGTTTGAGAATCCGAATATTTGCCCGCGAAGCCGCTTTGACCACATCGATTAAATTGTTTTTATTATCATACAAAAAGCCGTGCACGCCCAATTTGGGTTTCGTGACGACATCGACTGCGCCCGCCGCGAGAACTTGAACGGTGATCGCCGCGCCTTTTTCCGCCAACGATGAACACACCACGACGGGGGTTGGATGTTCGCTCATGAGTTTTTTCAAGAAAGTCAGCCCGTCCATGCGCGGCATTTCTAAATCGAGGACGATCACATCGGGCCATTGACGCTGCATATATTGCATAGCGATCAACGGATCAGACGCGGCGGCGATAATTTCTATTTCTCGATCAGAGCGCAAAATCTCTGAGAGAACTTGTCGAACGACAGCCGAATCGTCGACGATAAGCGTTTTAATTTTCTTAGAAGTCATCACGCGGAGTTGTCCGAAAATTGCCGAAGTAAGCCGACGTTATGGTGAACCGACACATCGCCGTTGCTAATATCAAAAATAATTCGGCGATACCCAATTCCGCCAATGTGCGCGGTATGAATTTGAAACCCGCATTCTTGTAGTAATTTTTTTCCCACATCCATATTGCGTTGACCGATATTTTTTTCTTGTGGTTTGCTCAACGATGGAAACATATTTCCGCCGCCAAAGACTTTGACTTGATATTCATATGGCACGGTTTGAAATTTTTTAATTTCCTGTAAAAACATCAAGATAGCATCCTCAGCGTAGCGACCATTCAAATGAAGTGGATCACTTTTGTTCGGATTAGGCAACATATAATGGCACATACCGCCAATTAAGCGTAGAGGATGCCACAAGGTGATGGCAACGCAAGACCCCAACAAGGTACGAATTTTGACGTGTTCATCCCCGAAATAAAATTCGCCGGGGTGTAAAAAAATATCTTGCATGAGATTAACGCTTGCAATAAACCGTTGGTGCAACAGGATAAATTTGGCTATGAATGTAATCGTCCATGATCCCGACTAAACTTTCGGCGTGTCCAAAAAAACAATGTCCGCCACTTTTTAGCACAGGCAACAAACGATGCACCAGTCGCCGTTTGGTTTCCACATCGAAGTATATTAAAACATTTCTCAAAAAAATCACGTCGAATAATCCAACATTGGGCAAATGTGTGTTCAAATTGAGTTGTTCAAACCTTACATGATTGCGGATTTTCTTATCGACCAACAATGTTCCTTCCTGCGACCGCACGCCTTTTAAGCAATATTTGGTTAAATAATGTTTCGGAGGCTGTTTCCCTTCGATCAAAGAATAATGCGCATCTTCGGCGATATTTAAGACCCGTCGACTAATATCCGATCCTAACACTTCCCACTCAATAGTTTCACCAAAAAAATCCATTAAAACCATTGCAATGCTGTAAGGTTCTTCCCCCGACGAACACGCCGCACTCCATGCTCGAAAGGGCGCGCTGTCTTTCCATTTTGGAAGTACTTGATTTTTAAGAATATCAAAATGTTCTGGCTCACGGAAGAAATAAGTTTCATTGGTGGTCAACAAATCAATCATCATTTGCAATTCATCTGGATTTGTTCCATTAGTTGCAAACTCAAAATACTCGTTATAACTTTTAAATTGATAATGACGCAAACGTTTATTTAACCGCGCCGCCACCAACACTTTTTTAACGGGCGTGAGCATAATTCCCGCCGTGTCGTACATAAACTTTTGAAATAACGAAAATTCTCGATCAGAAATCAACGGCGAATCCGTTACTGGATTATCCAAATTAAAATCATGAAGGGTTATTTGGCTAGTGTTTTTCACAAAATAGGGTTTCGGTTGAGGTTTCAAGAACACAATCTTTTGACGCTTAGGAATCAACGTTGATTATATCACTTAGAACGTCCATGAATTATAAATTAATTTACAACCTTAATTAAAATTTGAAAAAACGAGTAAAGTTATTCAAGGTTTTTCTTTCTCTTTTCAATACAATTGAACGCCCTTTTATGAAAGACTTAAAATACATCGACAAATGCGCACTGTGCATAAATAAGTTTTATCGATGCTCACAGTTGTTCTCTCACTTTTACGCCACTTTGCATGATTGCATTTTTTATTGTTGAACCTGAACTTGGACGTGCATTTTTTCGAAACCACCGCCTTGTCGCACACCGCGTACGGGACAGGCTTCTAAATAATCGCGTCCGACCGCCAATCGACAATAGGGTTCGCCCGCAAAAATGCGATGAGTCGCGTCACAACTCACCCAGCCGTAAGGTTCTAACCACGCATCCGCCCACGCATGGCTGGCGAGGTGTCCGTCGTCGCCCGTGAATAAATAACCGCTAACATAACGTGCTGAAATTCCTATACTTTTGCAACACGCCACAAATAAATGCGCATAATCTTGGCAAACACCTCGTTGTCTTTCAAAGGCTTGCAAGGCGGTGTCGTGAACTTGGCTCGAACCCGTTTCAAATTGCATTCGATCGGCGATGGCATTCATTAAATCGCCCAAAATTGCTAAATCTTTGCTATTTTTAGTATTTTCTTGCGTAAAGGCTTGAATATCCGCGTTGAAATGCGTTAAAGGGGTTTCTGTCAAATAGATTAATGACGCAAATTTATTAGTTTCTTGAAAACAAAATTGCTCACTTGTTTCTACCAAACCTTTCACGACAATTGAAATGTCTTGGCGAGGTTGATCCAAAGTCAACCAATGACCGATATTTCCATGTCCATCAATCTGTAACTGTTTATTTCCATTAACAATTATTTGCCAATCAAGCGTTCTTTGATTTGAATCTTGACGCGGTGTTAAACGCAAATATTGCAAACTATAATTAACAGGATATTCATACAGATAGCGTGTTTCGTGTTGAATATTGAGTAACATTAGATTTCACACATTCTTAAAAAGAAAAAAGGGTTTTAGCTATTGTAATCTCTTTTTATGGAGAGTAACTTAAAAAAAATAAAAACAATTTGATAAAAAAAATAAACTATTATAAAATTCAGGTTTTTATATCTAAATGATGCTCTTGAATATTTTTCACACTTTGGAAGCCAAAACATGACTATTTCAACGCATGAATTACAAACTCTTGCCGAGTATTTTGATGACGATCCCAAACGTTCGCATTCATTGCCAGCTCGCGCTTATGTTGCGCCCGATTTCCTCGAGGTCGAGCGACAAGCGATGTTTTACAACAGTTGGCAGTATGTTTGTCATATCGAGAAACTTCGCCACGCAGGGGATTATGTCACCTTTGATCTTCAAGGGCAATCGATGGTTGCCGTTCGGGATCGTGAAGGCGTGTTGCGGGCTTTTTACAACGTTTGCCGCCATCGGGGTCACGAGCTGGTTCAAGGGGAAGGCAATATCAAAGTCTTTGTTTGCCCTTATCATGCTTGGGGTTATAATTTAGACGGAACACTGCGTGGGGCGCGCCATTCAAATACGATGGAAGATTTTCATTTCGACAATTTCGGGATGATGCCGGTTCAAGTTGAAGAATTTTGCAGCATGGTGTTTGTCAATCTTAATCCCGAAGCCGCATCGTTAGCCGTTCAATCGGGCGATTTAGCTCAAGAAATTCAACAACGTGCCCCTGATTTAGGATCGTTAACCCACGCGCATCGACTCACTTATCGCGTGAAAGCCAATTGGAAAATCGTCGTCGATAATTTCTTGGAATGTTATCACTGCGCGTCGACTCACAAAGACCTTATGTCATTGATTGATATACAAAATTACAAAGTCACCACTTACGACATTTATTCCAGCCAAATTTCTCCCGCTGGCACGACCAGCAATTCAGCTTATAACGTTGAAGGGGCGACTGTTCAAGAACATCTTTTGTGGTGGTTGTGGCCCAACACGGGATTATTGCGCTACCCAGGAGGACCCAATTGGATGGTGTGGCATTTCATTCCAGTCGATGAAGAAACGACCCTCGAAACTTTTGATTTCTTTTTTCCCAATTCGCCACCGAATGCTGGTCAAATGGAAGCCATTGAATATGTTGATAAAGTTTTACAAAAAGAAGACATCGACATCGTTGAAAGCGTGCATCGAGGTTTGAAAACGCCTGTCTGCGAAAAAGGCGGACGTTTCGTGGTGTGCAGCGGAAAAGATCAAGGCTCGTCTGAACACGGCGTTCATCATTTTCATGGGTTATATTTGAAAGCCATCGACCAATATCTTCAAACCAAATCGCAAGATTAGTTAAAAACCGAGCACACATCATGATAAAAAAAAATCTCCACAAGCTGATCGCATTGGGAAAAAAACTGGTCAGCTCAGAGTTAACCATCGCCGATGGGGGCAATCTTTCCACTTACGACGCACAAACCAACGAGATCACCATTACGCGGTCGGGTGTGTGTCTTGATGAACTTGAGGTGGATTCGTTTGTTTCTTTTAAATTAGACGACGAAGTTCCTGCGGGCGCGTCTTCTGAAACTGCTATGCACCTTGCGGGTTATCGAGCCAGACCTGATTTTTTATGTTTGCTGCATTTTCACCCTCAACACGCGATTTTGCTCGCCACCGCGAATATCGCTATCAAAAACATCACGGTTGATCATACTTATTATCTTGCGGGCAAAGTCGCTCGATTGCCGTTTATTCAACCGGGTACGCAACAACTCGCCGCCGCCTGCGCAGAACAATTCACTCAAGGTTTTGATGTTTTATTGTTGGCGCATCATGGGTGTTTGTTGGGCAGCGACTCGATGGAATGGGCGTTGTACACCGCATTGAACCTCGAACAGGCTGCCAAAATGACCAAAATGCTCGGCAATGACATTCAATTACCCGAATGCCCCAGTTCGTATCTCGACAATCTTAAACAATCAGGAGTTGTGTGATGGCAATCGCTGAAAAACAATACAGCATGGGAAATGTAAAATTATTTGAATTAGCCTTTGGTGAAGGATTCATGTCTTGCGGCGGCGCGGCGTATCTCGACGTATTTTTTGCCGACGAAACACTCGGATCAGGAATGCGCATTTTAGATGTTTGTTGTGGTTTGGGCGGCAGTGCGTTTTATCTTGAGCATAAACATGGGGTTAAAGTCATTGGCATCGACCGCGAAGCAGCGTTGATCGCCCACGCCAAACAAGTCGCTGAAAAAACGGCATCCCAATGTGAATTCATTCACGGCGATGTGATCGCTGCTGATTTTGAAGAAAATTCCTTTGATTATGTTATTTGTCGAGATGCGTTGCTGCATTTCAATGCCGATCAAAAAAATCAATTATTTCAAAGAATTAGAGCATGGTTAAAACCAAACGGTAAATTTTTCGCCACTGATTACGGCATTTCAACCCAACCTTTGACTCAACAACAACAATCCACACACGAACGCAAAGGTTATCATTTATTAATGCAATCAGAGTATTACGATCTGCTGGAAAATCATGCTTTTGTGCGAGTTCAAGTGTCCAATGATACGGATCGTTACGCCCGCCACACCCAAGCCGAATTTGATCGTTTAACCGCCGCTTCTTCCACTGAATCTGACTCAACCGCGTCATCGTTCAAGCAAAAACTTCAAGAAATTCAAGCAGGTATTAAAACCTACTGGGTAATTCAAGCACAAAAATATGGCGTTCAATCGCAAAAGTTGAAAGGTCGAGTGATGATTTGTACGGGCGCGTCGTCGGGGATTGGTCGAGCGACGGCGATTGCGTTGGCTGCCCAAGGTGCAAGTGTCGTTTTAGCTGCGAGAAATATCAATAAACTCAACGATTTAAAAAAACTCATCGATGAACAAGGCGGGATTTGTATCGTCGCGCCGACCGATGTTTCACTGCGTGAACAAGTCCTTGATTTGATTAAAATAACCCTCGAACGTTTCGGGCGGATCGACGTATTAATCAACGCGGCGGGGGTCATGTTTTACACTTTTATGGAAAACGGCGTTTTTGAAGAATGGGCGAACATCATCGATGTCAACATTTCTGGCGTGGTGAATTGCATCGGCGCGGTGATTCCAACTTTTATGCAACAAAAATCGGGTCACATCATCAACATCAGCAGCGATGCCGCTAAAACGCCGTTTGCAGGATTGGCGGTGTATTGCGCGTCGAAAGCCTTTGTCACCACCTTATCGCAAAATCTGCGCAACGAATGTCGTGGAAAAGGCATTCGAATCACCGACATACAACCCGGGGATGTTCGCACCGATCTGATCCACAACAATACCGACACTCAAGCCCTCAACGCGCTTGGCTTAAATCCCCAGTTCAAAGTCGGACACGGCTGGGCATCAGATTCACAACTCCTCAGCCCGTTCGATGTGGCAGATTGCATTGTGGGCGCGGTGACGGCAAAACCCCACATCGCCCTCAACGAAATCCTCATCGAACCCCGTGACCAATAATTAACCCTTGCACTAAAAAATCATTTTGCCCAATATAATGCATTCTTTTAGTGCAATTAGAATTATTGTATATTTTAAAAATTAAATAAAATCAATAGATTAGATAATTGGCACGATTCTTTGCTTATAATTATTTAAGTCACAAAGAAGTGACGATTTAAAAGAATCTAATTGCAATGTAGTGATTGGATAAAAGGATTGCAAATCTGGGGTCAATCATGAAAGTAATGTTGATAGATGAAGACCGAGGACGCGCTGCATTATTGAAACAGGCTTTATTAGATTCGGGTTATCAAATTTCTGCGGTAATTCATACCAATGAAGATTTATTAAAAAAAACATTTGAAATCGAGTGCGATGTTATTTTAATTGATATGGAATCGCCTAATCGGGACACGTTAGAATATCTAACGAGCTTGAAGAAAGAACAAGCTAAACCGGTGGTAATTCTTGCAGAAAATGATGATCGACAACTCATTGAATCTGCTGTAAAAGCTGGTGTTAGTGCTTATGTTGTGGATGGTTTTAGTCAGAAACGTTTGAAAGCCATTTTAGAGGTTGCAATTGCACGTTTTCGTGAATATAACGCGATGTGTAAAGAACTTGAAAGCACTAAACACAAACTTGCAGAAAGAAAAAGTATCGAAAAAGCAAAAGGTATTTTGATGAAACACAAAGGTTTTGATGAGGAAACCGCTTATCAAACCTTGAGAAGAATGGCAATGGATAAACATTTGAAAATGATTGACGTTGCTGAACAAATTATCAATGTAGCAGAATTACTGGCTTAAACAACCGCAAATCAACGGCGATTTACAAACGAACAAAGGCGTTCAAATTAGGTGAGAAACTCTCACTTATTTTGAACGCTTTTTTTATTGGATTTTACTTAATTATGAGAGGAAATTAACATGAAAGAATTTTCGCGTCGTGACTTTTTACGTTTGAGCATCGCGGGAGGTGCAGCAATGGTATTACCTAGTTTGAGAAACTCAGTGTACGCAGCAGGCGGAGAAAAATTAGAGAAAACTAAATTAACTTTGGGTATTATTCCTCTAACTGATTGCGCTCCTATCGTTATTGCACATGAGAAAGGCTATTTTAAGAAATATGGATTAGAAACTATCATTTCAAAAGAAGCATCTTGGGCAAATATTCGTGATAAAGTTTCTTTAGGTGCATTAGATGGTGCGCATATGTTAGCGGGAATGCCAATTGCTGCCACGTTAGGGGTAGGTGCGATTGCAAAACCCACTATTACAGCCTATAGCATGGATTTAAATGGAAATGCGATTACTGTCAGCAATGAACTGTATGACAAAATGGTGAAAGCTGATCCAGAATCTATGAAACAATCGCCGATTTCTGCAAAAGCCTTGAAAAAAGTCATTGATGAAGAAAAGAAAGTGGGTAAAGAACCTTTGACGTTTGCAATGGTTTTTCCTGTTTCTACGCATAATTATCAATTACGTTATTGGATGGCTTCAGCAGGTATTGATCCCGATAATGATGTGCGGATGATTGTCATTCCCCCTCCTCAAATGGTTTCAAACTTAAATGCGAAAAACATTGCGGGTTATTGTGTTGGAGAACCTTGGAATGAACGTGCGGTAACAATGGGGATTGGAAAAATCCTAATTACCAGCTATGAAATTTGGAACAATAATCCAGAAAAAGTTTTTGGCGTAACTCAAGAATGGGCTGATAAAAACCCTAATACACACAAAGCCTTATTAATGGCAATGATTGAAGCTTCTCAATGGATGGATAAGCCAGAAAATCGCATGGAAGTAGTAAAAATTATTTCTGATAAGTCTTATGTAAATGCACCGATTGATGTTGTAAAAATGTCGATGACAGGTACATTTCAATATCAGAAAGATGAAAAAGCAAAACCATTAGAAGATTTTAATGTTTTCAATCGGTATGCAGCGACTTTTCCTTGGCGTTCTCATGCAGAATGGTTTATTAGTCAAATGATTCGTTGGGGTCAAATTGAGAAACCCTTAAACATTAAAGCAACGGCAGAAAGTATTTATCGTCCAGATTTATATCGTGAGGCGGCAAAAGCCCTAGGTGTTTCTTATCCAACGATTGATTCAAAAACCGAAGGAACAAATAGCAAAATCTGGACATTAAATGATGCAACTAGCCCTATTCAAATGGGTAGCGATCTCTTTTTTGATGGTAAAACATTTGATCCGAAAAAGATCGTTGAATATATTAGTAATTTTGAGGTGAAATCCCCTAAATTTAGTTTAGAAGAACTTGCTAAATTAAATAGTTAGAACTAGGAGAAAATAATGAGTAACTCATTAGATGAAATGCCGCTTTCTCGTCCAGATCGTTATACCTTAGCGGCAATGCAAGCAAAAGCAGCTTTACCCGAAAAGAAAGTTCGTAAAGAACAATGGCGTGATTTAACCACTACATTGGTTTTACCGTTGCTTACTTTTGCAATTGTCATTGGGGTATGGATTATAGTTCAACAAAAGTTTGCAACTGATTTGCCAACGCCATTAGATACTTGGCATCGTGCGGTAACTTTGTTTTCTGATCCATTTCATGATGCAGGTCCTAATAATAAAGGAATTGGTTGGCAGTTGCTCTATTCATTAGGTCGGGTTTTAAGCGGCTTTTTTATGGCAGTAATTATTGGAATTCCGATTGGGTTTCTCATGGGAATGAGCAATACTTTTGCGAAAGCATGGCAACCTTTAATTCAAATATTAAAACCCGTCAGTCCCTTGGCATGGCTACCGATTGGATTATTGTTATTTAAAGCGGTTAATCCGTCGGCAATTTTTGTAATCTTTATCACGAGCATTTGGCCAGTAATTTTAAATACGGCTTCGGGTGTCAAAGCCATTCCAGATGATTATATGAATGTTGCGAAAATATTGCGTTTAAACTCATTTGAAATTACGCATAAAATTTTAATTCCAGCAACTTTGCCTCACATTTTAACAGGGATGCGTCTTTCTTTAAGTGTGGCATGGATGGTAATTGTTGCAGCAGAAATGTTGACAGGTGGCGTTGGAATTGGTTTCTTTGTGTGGGACGAGTGGAATAACTTAAACGTTGCATCGATATTTGTAGCGATATTTGTAATTGGTTTGGTTGGCATTAGTTTAGAAAGCCTGATGATGTTATTACATCGCCGTTTTGATTACAACGCACGTTAAGAGGAAAAATCAGATGAATTATTATTTAAGTCTGGAAGGCGTTGATATGAACTTTCAAACCCAAAAAGGTACTTTTAAAGCATTAAGCAATGTGAATTTAAAAGTGAATCAAGGTGAGTTTGTAAGTTTGATTGGACATTCTGGTTGTGGTAAATCAACAGTGTTAAACATTGTTGCGGGTTTATTGCAAGCAACTTCGGGTGGAATTCTTTTAGAAAATCATGAAGTTAATAGCCCCGGTCCAGATCGAGCAGTGGTATTTCAAAACCATTCATTATTACCTTGGTTGACAGTGTATGAAAATGTGCGTTTAGCAGTTGATAAAATCTTTTATAATCAAAAAGATAATGAAGAACGTCATCAATGGACATTAGAAGTTTTGCATTTAGTGCATATGGAGCACGCATTAGAGAAAAGACCTGCTGAAATTTCAGGAGGAATGAAACAACGGGTAGGCATTGCAAGAGCATTAGCAATGCAACCCAAAATTCTTTTAATGGACGAGCCTTTTGGGGCATTAGATGCTTTAACGAGAGCGCATTTACAAGATTCAGTCATGGAGATTCATGCAAACTTAGGAAATACTGTGATGATGATTACGCATGATGTTGATGAAGCGGTTCTATTATCCGATAAGATTGTGATGATGACAAATGGACCTTCTGCAACCGTTGGAGAAATATTGGATGTTAAGTTAGAACGTCCGAGAAAACGCTTAGAATTAGCGGATAAACCTGATTACAATCATTATCGTGCAGAAGTATTACGTTTCTTATACGAAAAACATAAGAAAGCAGCGTAAAAAGGAATGACATCATGAGAGAACAATTAGTTTGCATTGGCAATGGCATGGCGGGTATTCGTACCATCGAAGAATTGCTCAAAATCGATCCTGATAAATATGATATTACGGTGTTTGGTGCAGAACCTCACGTTAATTACAATCGGATTTTATTATCACCAGTATTAGCAGGTGAGAAAAAATTTGAGGATATTGTTTTAAATAGTGAAGAATGGTACGAAAAGAACCACATTACGCTTTATAAAGGTCATCACGTTACAGAAGTTCATCGTTTAAAACAAACGATTACCACTGATCAAGGGGTTGTCAAACCTTATGATCGGGTGTTATTTGCAACGGGTTCAAATGCGTTCATTATTCCTGTGCCCGGACATCATTTGCAAGGCGTTGTGGGTTTTAGAGATATTAAAGATGTAGAAACCATGCTTTCTAAAGCGCAAACTGGCAAACACGCAATTGTAATTGGTGGTGGTTTGTTGGGATTAGAAGCGGCAAATGGTTTATCTAAGCAAGGTATGGAAGTAACAGTGGTTCATGTCCTTGATACATTGATGGAAAGACAGTTAGATAAAACCGCTGCTAAATTCTTAAAGAAAGCCTTAGAAGAACGTGGTTTGAAATTCTTAATGAGTG
This sequence comes from Thiomargarita sp., assembly GCA_020718845.1. Lineage (GTDB taxonomy): Bacteria > Pseudomonadota > Gammaproteobacteria > Beggiatoales > Beggiatoaceae > DYRG01. Next base: position 7,887 of record DYRG01000001.1, on the reverse strand, counting down.
CGCAAACTGAAGCTATTTTAGGAACAGAGAAAGTTACTGGTATTCGTTTCAAAGATGGAAATGAAATTCCAGCGGATTTAGTTGTTATGGCAGTGGGGATTCGTCCAAATATTGAATTAGCAAAGAAAGCGAGAATTCATTGTGAGAAAGGAATTGTTGTCAATGATACGATGCAAACCTTTGATCCAAAAATCTATGCAGTGGGCGAATGTGTTCAACATAGAAACGCTTTGTATGGTTTAGTTGCACCTTTATTTGAACAAGCAAAAGTTTGTGCAAATCATTTAGCGGGATTAGGTTATTCAATCTATCAAGGATCAGTAGTTTCTACGAAATTAAAAGTAACCGGCATTGATGTATTTTCAGCAGGTGACTTTTTAGGAAATAATCAAACAGAGGAAATTATCTTTCAAGACCCGGGTGCTGGTATCTATAAAAAATTGGTTATCCAAGATAATCAAATTAAAGGAGCGGTATTATATGGTGATACCGTTGATAGCACTTGGTATTTTGAATTAATGCGTGATAACACTGATATTAGTGCAATGCGCGATAAAATGTTATTTGGTCAAGCCCATTTAGGTGATGCTGGGCATGGAGAAAGTCGCGTTGCATTAATGAGTGATGATACCGAAGTGTGTGGTTGTAATGGGGTAACAAAAGGTCACATTGTTAAAGCGATTATAGAGAAAAAACTCTTTACTTTAGAAGAAGTTAAATTACATACAAAAGCGTCTAGTTCTTGTGGTTCTTGTACTGGATTAGTTGAACAAATTTTAGCTTCTGTAGTTGGTGATTATTCAACTGCACCAAAACACAAACCGATTTGTAGTTGCACTGATGCAAGTCACGATGAAATTAGAGAAACTATCAAGAAAGATCATTTGACTTCTATTGCTCAAGTAATGGAAAGATTACGTTGGAAAACGCCAAATGGTTGCTCAAGTTGTCGTCCTGCTTTGAATTATTATTTGATTTCAACACATCCAAATGAAGCAAAAGACGATTATCAATCACGTTTCATTAATGAACGGGTACACGCTAATATTCAAAAAAATGGTACTTTTTCAGTAGTCCCAAGAATGTGGGGAGGGATTACAACGCCAAATGAATTGAGAGCAATTGCGGATGTTTCTGACAAATATCAAGTGCCCACTGTGAAAGTAACAGGAGGTCAAAGAATTGATTTGTTTGGGATTAAAAAAGAGGATTTGCCAAATATTTGGGCGGATTTGAACAAAGCGGGTTTAGTTTCTGGTCATGCGTATGGAAAAGCATTGAGAACGGTGAAAACCTGTGTAGGTTCTGAATGGTGTCGTTTTGGAACGCAAGATTCTACCCAAATGGGCATGGATTTAGAAAAGATGACTTGGGGTTCTTGGACACCTCACAAATTCAAAATGGCGGTTTCTGGTTGTCCTCGTAATTGTGCGGAAGCAACGATTAAAGATTTTGGGGTGGTTGGTGTGGATTCTGGGTGGGAATTGCACATTGGAGGAAATGGCGGTATTAAAGTGAGAGTCACTGATTTGTTGTGTAAAGTAAAATCGCGTGAGGAAGTATTAGAATATGCGGGTGCATTTATGCAATTATATCGTGAAGAAGCCCATTATTTAGAACGCACTGCGCCTTGGATAGAAAGAGTAGGATTTGAATATGTGAAGAACATTCTTTTAAATGATGAGAAACAACGTAAAGAATTAAATGAACGTTTCTTAGCATCACAAAAGATTTCTCAAATAGACCCTTGGGAAGAACGGGTCAATGGGGTTGATGCGCATGAATTCAAACCTTTAGCCAATTTGAGCGAGGTAATAGCATGAAAGAAACATGGGTAGAAATTGGTCAATTAGAGGACATCCCAAAGTTAGGTTCACGAATTGTAACAACTGATGATGGAAACATTGCCGTTTTTAGAACAGCTAATGATCAAGTTTTTGCATTAAAAGATCGTTGTCCTCACAAAGGTGGTCATTTGTCACAAGGTATTGTAAGTGGTGAATTAGTTGCCTGTCCTTTACATAATTGGAAAATTGATTTGAAAACGGGTGAAGCAACTGCGCCAGATAAAGGTTGCACACGTCGTTATGAAGTCAAATGTGAAAATGGTCGTTTGTGGTTAGCATTATAATTTAGAAACTTGGAGAAAGTATGCGTCATTTTAAAACTATTTGTCCTTATTGTGGAACGGGTTGTGGAGTTATAGTTACTCGTGAGGAAAATGGACAACTTAAAATACAAGGTGATAAAGAACACCCTGCTAATTTTGGGCGTTTATGCTCTAAAGGATCAGCTTTAGCAGAAACTTTAAGTTTAGAAGGACGTTTGCTTTCTCCTGAAATCAATGGACAAACCACCAGTTGGGAAACAGTTTTGGATTTAGTTGCTCAAAAAATTCAACAAAGTATCGACCAATTTGGAAAGGAATCTGTTGCTTTCTATGTTTCTGGACAATTATTAACCGAAGACTATTATGTTGCTAATAAATTAATGAAAGGATTTATTGGAACAGCCAATATAGATACCAATTCAAGATTATGTATGGCATCTAGTGTTGCTGGACATAAGAGAGCCTTTGGAACAGATACCGTTGCGGGTTGTTATGAAGATATAGAACAAACGGATTTAGTTATTTTAGTCGGTTCAAATCTCGCGTGGTGTCACCCCGTTTTATTTCAACGCTTGAATGCAGCAAAACAAACTAACCCTAATTTAAAAGTAATTGTCATTGATCCGCGTAAAACCGCAACTTGTGATATTGCTGATTTGCATTTACCCATTCAATCTGGCACAGATACTTGGTTATTCAATGGGTTATTAAATTTCTTAAGAACCAATGATTATTTAGATTTTGAATTTATTGAGAAACATACAACGGGTTTCTCTGAGGCTTTGAAAATAGCTAAAGAAACTTTACCATCGATTCCACAAGTTGCTCAAATTTGTGGTTTGCAAGAAAACCACATTGTTGAATTATATCGTCGTTTTGCACAGACTAAAAAAGTAGTAACAATTTACTCGCAAGGAGTCAATCAATCAAGCATAGGAACTGATAAAGTAAATTCTATTATAAATTGTCATTTAGCAACGGGTAAAATTGGTAAAATTGGTGCAACGCCTTTCTCTGTAACAGGACAACCCAACGCAATGGGAGGAAGAGAAGTCGGTGGATTAGCAAATCAATTAGCAGTTCATTTAGAATTTACAGAGCAACATACGGATTTGGTGCAACGTTTTTGGAAATCCCCAACTATTGCAAAACAAGCGGGTTTAAAAGCAGTTAATTTGTTTCAAGCTGTCGAAGCTGGAAAAATTAAAGTTTTGTGGATCATGGCAACCAATCCATTAGTAAGTTTGCCCGATAGCAACTTTATTAAAAAAGCCTTAGAAAAATGTGAATGTGTGATCGTTTCTGATTGTGTAAAAAATACTGATACAACTGCTTATGCAAATGTTTTATTACCAGCATTAGCATGGGGAGAGAAAGAAGGAACGGTTACAAATTCAGAACGCTGTATTTCAAAACAACAAATTTTCTTAGAGCCTGCTGGTGAAGCAAAATCTGATTGGTGGATCATTTCTGAGATTGCAAAACGTTTAGGATTTGGTAAATTTTTTAATTATCAGACTACCGCAGATGTGTTTAGAGAATATGCAGCTTTATCGGGATTTGAAAATCAAGGAACAAGGGATTTTAATATTAGTGAACTTTCTTCTATTTTAAATGAAGAATATGCGCAATTTAAACCTATTCAATGGTCTATTTCAAAAGGGATAGGAAAAAAACGTTTTTTTGAGGATGGAAAGTTTTTTACGCCCGATCAAAAAGCTCGATTTATCCCAATTACGCCACAATATCCGAAGCAATTTATTGATCTAAAAGAAAATTTTATTTTAAATACGGGGAGAATTCGTGATCAATGGCATACGATGACGCGAACGGGAAAAACCGCGAGGTTGCTCAAGCATTTGTTTGAACCTTTTGTAATGATTCGTCCGTGCGATGCTCAACGTGCAGAAATCCCTGATAATTCATTAGTTAAAATTAAAAATCAACGTGGAGAAATCATTGTTCGAGCAAAATATTCAAATGATCAGATGAGAGGAACTTTATTTGTCCCAATGCATTGGAATCAACAACTTTCTTCTCATGGAACAGTGAATAGTTTGATTGCTCAAATTACTGATGATATTTCAGGACAGCCTGAGAGCAAATTTACCCCTGTTCAAATCGAACCTTATAAATCCATTTGGCAAGGTTTTATTTTAATAAAAAACGATTGGAAAATACCAAAAGAATGTGATTGGTGGGTAAGGATTCGTCAAGATTTTGGATGGCAGTTTGAAATCGCAGGAGAAACCCAAATTGAAGATTGGGATGCTCAACTTTTGAAATGGTTTGGAAAAAAAGATTGGTTAATTTATCAAGATAAGAAGAACGGGCATTATCGTTATGCGTTTCTCGAAAATGCTAGATTAATCATGACGTTATTTATTAATGATCTGGGAAATACATTACCACCCAGAAATGCGATTAAATCTCTATTTAATAAAGAAAATTTAACGATTCCAGAACGTATGACTTTATTAACGGGACAACCTTCTTCTGAAATGCCAGATGTGGGAGAAACGGTGTGTACTTGTTTTAATGTGGGGCGAAAAACATTGCAACAAGCGATTAAACAACATCATTTAACAACCGTAGAACAAATTGGTGAGCATTTAAAAGCAGGAACAAATTGCGGTTCTTGTCTTCCAGAAATCAGAGCATTGATTTCTAGTTAGCAGGTTATTTTACCATTTTACGAGAAGATGTTTTCGATAATTTTTTTAAAATCAGAATCATTACCATGCAAATTGATGATTTCTACACATTGACAAAATGTTTTAAATAATTGGCGATCTTGTTCTGAAAGTAACTGAAAAGCCAAAAATCATAATTGACTAATCACAGAAATATCTATCCACTCACTTTTTTGTAATTCAGTATTTTACGAATTCATGGGATCAATTATTTCTAATCCGTTTATCCAATTAAAATCTGCGGTATTTTGTATTGCTAAAGTTTCACGGTATTTCAAAGCAGTAGCTGCGATGATAGCATCTCCTACTAACATTTTTTTGTTGTCAAAGAGTAATGCTTAAAGCAATGATAGTTTTAGTCACAGGATAGATTTCAGTTCGTGCAAAAAGTCTAACAAAATCTTCTTTATCTTGTTCCGTATTTCAGCAATCTGTTTTCCGTTTGTTATATTTGTCGATAAAGAATTAGAACGGTGCAATTGCATTGCACCCTACGGGCTAAGTAAATTTGGTAGTGGTATAATTAGTGAGTAATTAGCTTTATATTTCAATGGGTTGGAAAAAGCCTTCATTCATGATTATACCACTACCGATTGACGAATTATCTAACTAAACGCACGAAGTTTTTACCGCGCAGCGCGTCGCCTTGAGGACCGAACGAATAACCCGTGTAAGTTATGCCGTTTTTGGTGACGGTGTAAGTGTCTGCCCATGAGAAAGGAGGTCCAGCTTTGGGGTCGGTACGTTGACAGCCCGCGCCGTGCACATCAACCCATTTGTTTAAGAGGGTCGTGTAGCCCAACACTCTCCCAAAAGAAATATACACCGCCGACACCATTCCAGAATAGCCCACATGGCTTGTGGAAGTCCAAAAATAAGGATAATCCGAGTCGCCGTTTTCGTTGATAATCGCGGTAGTGTTGAAAAACGACGTATCAATGGCGGGTTTGCCGTTATAGTCGGGCGAGTTGGCATAATTTACAATGCTTTGTAATTCCTTAGTATTTGGTAGACGCCAATCGTTATGTCCCAAATAATTTGCGGCATTTTTGGTTTGCACCCACGCCAACGCTTCCTGCCAAGTCATTGCCGTTCCGCTGTCTGATTTTGACCATGTTAAACCAGTTGTTGCGTCGGTGACGGTTTGATTGCCATTATCGGTGAAACTATTTACGCCGTAATTGGAACTTCCTCTAACCAATTGAACAAAAAAGGTTTTATATGTTCCATCGATGGGCATTTGCACAGCGTAACCTTTGATACGTCCGTCGGCAAAATTTACTCCAAATAGCAGCGGAATACCTGTGTCTGCAAGCGTTGAAACATACACATTGCTCGACGCGTATTGAGAATCGATGAGCCGTTCGCCCGCGCTGGTTTGTCCGTAACCAAAATTGAAATAAGTCTTGTCAATAAAAGGAGTTACCGATGAAGTATCTGTGCCGTTGTAGCTGCCTACATCAAGTCCGTTAAATTTAATCAATGAATACAATTCTTTAATCGACGGCAATCGCCAATCGTTAAATCCTCCGTAACTCATTGAATTAACTGTATTTACCCACTCTTGAAGACCACTATAAGTTTTCTTATCCGACGCAACAGGTGCAGCCAAGGTCGTGTTCGGACCGCGCATCCAAGTGAGTTTTGTCACGTTATCTAAAACGGTTTTGCCGTCGCTGCTTAACGTGTAATTAGGTTGATTGCCAGTTTGTTGCGCGTCCTGCCCATAAAGTGCCGCATTTGAAGCGGGACAAGTTATTTCTGTCGAAGCATCATAACATTTGATTTGAGCCGTATCGACTATAGGATAAATTAAAGCATTCGTATTAGTAGAACTAGAAGAACTCCAGCAAGCATTATTACAAAATAGTTGATTGCCTTCATCTAAAGAACTAAAACGAATCCAGTTTCCATCCAATGTGTACCACAAACCACCCATATAAGTCGCTAAACCAGTTGAATTTCCGTACATACGATAATTCGCAACATTATCATTTAAAACAGTGGTTTGCATTGAGGTGGGTGAAGAAAATAATTGAGGATATGATTGGGTTATTTTCCCAAATAATGTTTCAGATTGGCTCAAACTAGGATTTGAACAAGGTGAACTACTGCAATCAGCGTATGCACCATAAGATGCGCATAACAAAATGCTCAAACAAGTGTGCTTAAAAAAGATATGTTTAGACATGATAATTACCTTTATGGGTTAATGCTCAAACGCGAGCAACAACATTACAACACGCTTCCCAAAATAAATAATAAATAAACTGACAAAAGGTCGTTATTATGCGATAAGTAGTTTTGTATATAGTGTGATGAGTGGATTTGTGTGAAGATGAATTATGAAAATTTATTGAAAATCAACGCAATAAAAATATTCCTATTCATCATTTTAGAGAAATTACACTATATGTACTGCAAAAAAAGCGTTGTTGGTACTGCCTCCCGTCGTTAGTAGATCATCGCCGCGAAATACAAAATCCGTCTTTAATTCCCTGACATGGTGGTGACCGCTGTGCTAGGCTATTCGTAGGAGTTAACTCAAATGCAGAGCACATCAACTGGTCAACTTCCCCAATCATTGTCGAGGAACAAGTACCACACCCGTAACTAATGTTCAAAGCTAATAAAAAGCGGGTAATGATCAAAAATGAGAGATGATTTTTAGGTAGTGCATAATTTAGGATGATATGGTATAATGTGATATTAAGAAAAGAATAGAGGAAATAAAAGAGATGATTTGTCCAAGATGTGGTTCAAGTTATATAGTGAGAAATGGAATAAGTTTATCAAATAAACAGAAATACAAATGTAGGGAATGTAATAAACAGTTTGTGTTAAATCCAGAAAAACACATAAGCGAAGAAAAGAAAGCGATAATAGATAAATTATTATTAGAGAAAATCTCGTTGAGAGGTATTGCAAGAAGTGTTGGTGTTTCGGGCGTTTGGTTGCAAAAATATGTTAAGGAAAAATATCAAGAACAACCAGAAGAACTTCATGTTCAAAAAAAAGCCGTGGAAAATTAGAAGTAGAAGTCGATGAACTATGGAGTTTTGTGGGAAAAAAGCATAATAAACA
>DYRG01000004.1 GCA_020718845.1 Thiomargarita sp. | reverse complement strand
GCATTATGAATAGCAGCAGACATGCTCTATTGACTCCTTCGTTTATGGGTTTGTGATGAATTGAATTTAAGTTTAAATAACATCTTGAGTTATATCGATTTTTTAGAATTAAACTCGACAATTTTTTGCCAGTTTATTTCTCCCTCTTCACAAAATTCTTGCGCAAATTTTAGAGTAAATTTATTAATTACTTTGGAGTATGCTTTTAAAAATTCCTCATTTTTTTCTTTAGCTTTGTATCCCAATGGTTCAATAATTTCAATATAAAGTTGATTATTATCAGAAATTAATTCCCAAAAGGCTTGTCCACAAATTTTTTGATAATCTTTTTTATTAGGTTTATTTTCGATCCCATAACAACAACCATTTATAGCAAGTATTTTTAAATTTGGATTTTGTTTTAACAAAGTTATTTCTGCATTTTTGAAATTATCTTGCATTTTTTTGATCTGACTACTATTTCCCCAGTTGGGACCCGATTTGATTTCAATAATGTAATAAAATTCATTTTTAGAAAATTCTAAATCGATGCCTTCTAAAATTCTTGATTTCACGCCACCAAATACTTGCTGACAAACAAAAATTGCTAATCCTTCTAAAAAATCGCCAAACAAAGTTTCTTCTTGAGATTGCAAATAAGCATCTAATAAGTTTTTAACTAAATCTTGTGCCGTTAAAATGTTTTTTGCTTTAAACAAATAAGGATTCTTGCGCTTTAAAACTTGATTAAAATCCAATTTTTCAAGTTTTTCTAAACGTTTAGCGTGAAAAGTTCCTATATGTTCTTCAACATAGTTTGTAACGTTTTTTAAATCGAGTTTTTTCATTTTAGAATAAAAGCTGCTCTGTTGTTTTTAAATCTTTTAATATCATGTCATGATAGTCTGGTAAGATTTCAATTCCTATCGAGTTTCTTTTCATTTTTTGAGAAACTACTAATGTTGTTCCTGAACCCGCAAAAGGATCAAGTACCGTATCTTCTTCTTTTGTAAAGAGTTTTATAAACCATTCTGGCAAACTTTCGGGAAAAGCTGCGGGGTGGTTTTTGTTCTGACATTCAGTTGCTAAATGAATCACATTTGTCGGATAAACGGTTTCTTTTCCTACCCAATTAGAAATGTTTTTTCCAAAACCACTACCATTTTTTGCATTATCCCGAATTTTATCCGTTTCACTTAAATTTTTTAAACGCCCTTTTGCCCAATCTCCAATCGGAACTTTTACCTCATCTTGATACATATTAAATTTTTTATTTTTATTAAATTGTAATAATCTTTCCCAACTATCTCGAAAACGATTTGACCATTTCCCTGGATAGCAATTTTTCTTATGCCAAACAAACTCTTCTGTCCAAAACCATCCTTGTTTTCGAAGAGCTAAAATTAATTCTAAAACATAAGTACTTCTTTCACCTTCTACCACTTTTTCTTTAATATTTAAAACAAAAGTTCCTGTTGGTTTTAATACTCTTAAAAGCTCATGTGTAATAGGTAAAAACCATTCAACATAATCATCTGGATGAATCCCGCCATAAGTGTTTTTACGTTGATCTGCATAAGGTGGAGAAGTAAAAATAAGGTCTATAGAACTATCAGAAATTTGTTTTAAAATTTCTTTGCAATCACCTAAAAGTACCTCTGTTTTTACTTCCATATCACTCCCCATTTTCTAAAACAGTTTTAAGAGTTTGAATAATGTGTTGATGCGTTTCAATATTTAATGTTCCAACCACTTTTTTAATTAGTAGTTCATTTGCAGTAAATATTTTAGTTGGACGCACATAGCTTGTCATATTTAATTGACCAATTTCAAAATTATTATCGTTAATTTCTATTGCTTTTGAATCAGCATACGATTTGCTTGTTATTTGACATAAAATCCAATCATTTTTTTGAGCATTCGCAAGCACTAAAGCGGGTCTTAATTTAGTATTTGTTAAATCTGAAAAAGGAAAAGAAACAAATACAATATTTTTTACTGAAAACGTGCCCATGCTTCATCTTCCTCTGGACGATTCCAATCTCTGGCTAAAACCGATTCACTCAGTAATGCCGTTTCGTGTTTGTTTTCTACATCATCATCTATTCCTAAATTATCTAAAATAATAACTAAGGCTTTTTGGGTATTTTTTAAAATCAATTTTTCTAGCAATTTAACATTGCCATGTATATCAATTTCAGCTTCTATTGCTTGAAACATTTTTTTCTCTCCTATAATCCAACTTTTAGATACACATATTCCCTTTCCAAATATTCTTCGGGAGAAAGTAGAAATACTTTTGCTTGTGCGGCTGTCATTTCATTTCCTCAATGTTTGAGAAATAAAAGATAATAAACTGAGTGCAAAAAAATTGTACTCAGTTTTAATGCTATCATTCTGATTTCAAAAGAAAAATGAATTAATTAGCGTTCGTCGATTGGAATCCAATCTGCTTTGTCAGGACCGGTGTATTCTGCGTTGGGGCGAATTAAGGTGTTGTTTGCGCGTTGTTCCATGACGTGCGCTGCCCAACCCGTAATTCTCGACATTACAAAAATCGGCGTAAATAAAGGCGTTGCAATGCCCATGAAATGATAGGCTGAAGCACTGTAGAAATCTAAATTCGGGAAGAGTTTTTTCTCGTCCCACATGACTTTTTCTATTGCTTCAGAAATAGGATAGAAATTAGCTTGAGGATGACCTTCAGATAATTTAAGCGACCATTCTTTGATGACTTCGTTTCTCGGATCAGAAGAAACATACACCGCATGACCAAAACCCATGATTTTTTCTTTACGGGCTAATTTGGCTTTCATTTCTTCGACGGCGTGTTCTGGCGTATGGAATTGCTCAATTAAATCCATTGCCGCTTCATTTGCACCACCATGTAAATGACCGCGTAAAGTTCCAATCCCTGCGGTAATCGAAGAATAGAAATCAGATAAGGTTGCTGCACAAACCCGACAAGCAAAGGTTGATGCATTAAATTCATGTTCTGCGTATAAAATCAACGATGAATTCATTGCTGCTTTGTGCAAATCGGAAGGTTTTTTCTTGGGATGTAATAAAGCTAAGAAATGTCCTGCTAATGATTCTTCTTCACTTTGCGTTTCAATGCGAATGCCTTCATTACTGTAATGATACCAATAACATAGAATCGCTGGAAATATTGCTAATAAACGATCTGCAATATCTTGTTGCTCATCGGCGGGATGTTTTTCGAGTTCTAAATTTCCTAACATCGAGCAACCCGTTCTCATGACATCCATTGGGTGAGCAGTGGCGGGAATTAATTCTAAAACATCTCTCAGTTGTTGAGGTAATGCTCTCAACGTTCTTAGTTTAGTTTTATAGACGTTTAATTCGTGAAAGGTAGGTAATTTACCATAGAGCAATAAATAAGCAACTTCTTCAAACTCAGCTTTTTCAGCTAAGGTTTTAATATCGTAACCTCGATAAGCCAAACCGTGACCGTCTTTCACAGTAGAAATAGAGGTTTTACCAGCGACTTGTCCTCTCAAACCTGCGCCAGTTTTCTTTGCACTCATTGTGTTTCTCCTAGATTAGTTTTTCTCAGATTGGGTAAAGAGTTGATCTAATTTTTGCTCATAAGCATGATAATTCAAAACCTCATACAATTCGGTGCGGGTTTGCATACTATCAACAGAAGCCTTTTGAGTTCCCTCTTTTCTCAAATTTTCATATACAGAAACCGCCGCTTTGCTCATTGCACGAAATGCCGATAATGGGTATAAAACTAATTTCACGCCCGTTGCACCGAGTTCTTCAACGGTGAATAAAGGTGTTTTTCCAAATTCGGTAATGTTTGCTAAGACTGGAACTTTAATGACAGAGGTAAATGCTTGATATTCTTCAAGTTTATTGAGAGCTTCAGCGAAAATCATATCCGCGCCCGCTTCAACATAACGTGCAGCTCGATCAATCGCGGCTTGCAAACCTTCGGAAGCGTGAGCGTCGGTGCGCGCCATAATTACAAAATTTTGGTCGGTTCGACTGTCGACAGCGGCTTTCACGCGATCTGCCATTTCTTCAGCAGAAACAAGGGCTTTCCCCGGGCGATGTCCACAACGTTTAGCCTGAACTTGATCTTCCAAATGAATTGCGCCCGCGCCTGCTCGAGTCAACTCTTTGACTGTGCGAGAGATCATAAATGCTTGACCCCAACCCGTATCTGCATCGACCAACAAAGGCAAATTAGTGGCGGCGGTAATTCTGCGAACGTCTTCGGCAACGTCGTTCAAGGTGGTCAAACCCAAATCAGGCAATCCAAACGACGCATTCGCCACGCCCGCGCCCGACAAATAAATGGCTTTAAAACCAGCACGTTGCGCTAATAATGCACTGTAGGCGTTGATAGTTCCGACCACTTGTAAGGGTGATTCTGCGTCCAAAGCAGCACGAAAACGTGCGCCCGCACTAGAAGGCTGTGTCATGTTAAAACTCCCTTGATGTATTGAATTTGCTTATGGCGTTACTAAAAAACTTGAATCGTAACATGACAAATATTGCGTTGCAACATCAAGTTTATTTAAGGCTAAATCGCCAAAGTCTTAAATTTTTCACAAAATACCATTTATTTTGATGGATTTTATTTTTAAACTCTCGTTCGTCGTAAAAATAACGCATCATATCGAGGACAACATTTATTTCACAACATTTTTGCTACACTAATAGATTAAGAACCTCAACAATCATTTATGGAGATAACCTGATGAAACATTTAATAATCTTTGCAACGCTTGTTTGTTTAAGCCCTCAATTATTTGCTGATTCGACGTATATTCCGCCCGAAGTCGGCGCACCCAGTCGACGGGTCGGCGTAGGTACTCGCGGGGCAGGCGATGTAATGCTCCCCACAATTACCGTAATTGCTCCATTAACAATAGGTTACACCTTGCAAGCGTCGCCGACTTTGTTTTGGGCGATTGAAAAACCCGTTAAATATCAAATAGAAATTAGCATTTTTCGCCCTGATCGTGAGCAACCTTTATTTGAAAAGGCTTTCAATATCGATAAAGCGGGCGTGCATAGTTTCTCTCTAAAAGACGCGGGCGTTGCTTTAGAAAAAAACCAATCTTACGAGTGGTTTGTTGCTTTAATTAAAAATCCAAAAAATCGTAATGAAGATGTTTTAACCAGTGGTTTGATTAAATACGTCGACAAAAGCGATACTCTTCAACAATGTTTGAGCAAAAATCCCATTATGTATGCCGCTTATGCAGGGTGTGGAGTTTGGTACGATGCTATTATGGAATTGTCGGATCAAATTGAAAAAAATCCGAATGATTCTGTTTTAAAAGAGGTCAAAAGAAATATCTTTAATCAAGAGGAATTGCCGCCTTTCTCGGCAAAGGAGTAAATCATGAAACGTTTTATTTTAATATTGCTTGGAATTTTCTTTAATTACCAAGCAATCGCATGGGATGTCACGATTAATCCCGTCAATGATAACCAAATGATTTGGTTGAAAAATACCGCCGCAATCAATCAATCCAATGTATATTTAGCATGGTTTGATTTAGATGATAACAAATTGCTCAGTTATTCAGTGAAAAAGGGTTGGCAAAATGCGTTAGAACCCGCTTTTGAAAATATAGTTGATTTACCAACCTTTGAATCCTTTCCAGCCGTCAATATTCCAGCGATTTGTCCTTTAAAACATCGTTGTTTTCTAGCTTTTGTTGATGTTCCTCCAAATACCAATGTTTTGGACATAGAAAAATGGCGTAATGCGGCAGTTTTACCATTAACTCCTCAAGCCGCGTATGAACGTTTGCCAAATCAAACCTTTTTCTTAACTCAACAACAAAACTATCCAACAGCAGATACTACTTTAGCTGGTGACGTTGCAACAACGACGACCGCTGCACCAAACAAAACAGAAACCACTTCTCCCACAACAACTACCGAGAAACCTGATATTTTTCGGCGTGATGGCGATAAGGTTTTATTTGCAAATGGTGCGGCGAATAAATTTCAAATTATCGACGTTTCTGATGTGAACAAACCTTCGTTAAAATCAGAAACAACTTTAAAAGGAACGCCTATAGAAATTTACGCAATCAATGGTTTCTATGGATTAATGCAAAATGATAACTATACAAGTTATTTAACCGTTTTTAATTCAGATTTAAAAGTCATTTCTGAACAAAAATTTGATAGTTATTTTTTGCAATCCCGTCGTCGTAATGAAACTATTTTTAGTATTGGCAAAAATAGTTTATTTGACTCACAATTACGCTTAAATGCAACCTTAATTGATTCGCTTGGAAATGTGAGCAGTATTGATAATAATACAGTGCAAGGATACGATCCTAAAATTGCCATTTTTACCGATCATTTGGTTATTGCAAATCGTGATCCTGAATTTTGGAGCAATAGTATTATTTCAATCTTTGATTTAAGCGAAACAAAACCTTTAAGTTCTCCAAAGCAACTTAAAGTCGCTGGAAATATCCCCAGTGAATTTCATTTAAATGTTCAAAATCAACAGCTTAGAATTGTATATGGTCCTTCGTTTAATTCTAAAGAAGGTAGCACTTTAGCGATTTATGATTTGAGCACACCAGAGTTATCGTTGATTGGAAAAGTTGAGAAAATTGCTCCAAATGAGGCTTTATTTGCAACCCGTTTTGTCGGCGATATGGCGTATGTTGTCACCTATGAACGCAAAGACCCTTTGTGGGCAATTGATTTGAGCAATCCTAAACAACCCACCATTAAAGGAGAATTAATTGTACCTGGTTGGTCGGAGTTTATGTTCTTTAATAATAATCGGTTATTTGCGATTGGATTTGATGATCAATTAGCAGAAGGAGAAAGTTGGGCGCGTCGGGTTTCTGCAAGTTTATTTGATGTGGCGAGTGCAACTGATTTGAAATTGATTAATAAAGTAACTCCTTTGTGGGGTAAAGTTTCTTATAGTTATTCCCAAGCAACTTCCGATGAACGTGCTTTATTATTAGATTGGGATCAACAACTTGCGGCTTTTCCTTTAGAAAGCTGGGATAATCAATCAAATAGTTATTTGCAAATTCTCCGTTTTATTGATAACAAATTAAGCGACGCGGGCTTATTAGCATTGCCTTTAACACCGCAAAGAAGTTTGTTATTAAATCAAGATAATTTGGGGATTTTAAGCGAACAAGTTTTCTTTACCGCAAATATTTCTAAAAATGAACCAAAATTACTTGGAGAATTAGAGCTTGCGCGTAATTTACAATGGTTAGCAAAAAGCCCAAATAGTTTAATTGCAGCGGCACAAGGAGCAACGGGTTTCTATCGAATTTATAAATTTGATCCAACCAATCTTTCTAAACCATTGCAAACATGGTCATTACCGCATAGTTATACTTCGATTAAAACGGATGGAAAATTAGTGGTGTTTTTCAATCAAAACCCATTGAGAATTCAAATTCTTAATCTTGAGAAAAACATCTTATATCCAGCGCAAACTAGTGATATTAAACTAGAGGGTTGGAATGTAATGAATTTTGTTGATAATGATCATTTCTATGCGGCGAATCAACAATATTTAGAAATTCAACCGATGAGAGGCATAAATGAAGAAACAACATCAGTTATACAACCTTATGTTTCTACTTTAAATCGTTGGGGTTTGGAAGAAGGTAAAATAACAGCTAAAAAATCGCTTAATTTAGCGGGACAACCGATTGTTATTAAAGGAAATTTTTTAATTTCACAAGAAAATGAGTATTCAAATAATCCACGTTTGAATTTACTCACTTTTGATGAGGAACGCGCTAAATTATTGAGTAGTTTAGCTTTAGATTGTCAAATTAATAGCACGGTGTGGGCGGACGATAGTTTATATGTCACTTGTAATAAAGGAAATTATTACTATCCAACGTTAGCCTATTCTTCTCAAGAGAATTCTGAATTTTCTTTATTGAAAATCACCGTTCAACAAAACCGTTTGAATATTTCTGGACATTGGAATTTAACCGAAAATACTCGCATTTTAGCGGCGGCAGGAAAAACTGTTTTATTGGGTAATAATTACTATTATTATGGTGGTGTAAGACCAATGATGGCGGTAGATTCTCTTGCTTATTATCCGATGGGTTCAAATTGCTCTGTTTATCGATTAGAAACTGCGCAATTAACGCCATTAAAAAAATTGGATAATTGTAATAATGCAGATCAAATGGTTTTCTTAGAAAATCAATTGTTTCAAACGACGGGTTTTACTGATATTCAATCGGTAAATTGGTAAAATAAAAGGTAGTGATCAAATATGATAAATAATGTTTTATTGATCACTACCTCAAATTTATTCTAAATAAGTGTAGCCTTGTAATCCTTGTTCTAATTCTGAGAAATAACGTTGTTGGATTTCTCCAGACAAGCCTGAATTCGCTAATTTCAAACGGTAATGTTCTCTAAATTGCGTCATATCAAAATGAACATATTTCAACATATCTTCGACGGTATCTCCGGCTTCGGGTTCTATTAATTCATAACCGGTTTCTGTGAGTTGAACATTCACTGCGTAAGTATCGCCAAACAAATTGTGCATATCGCCGAGGATTTCTTGATATGCGCCGACTAAGAAAATACCGAGCAAATACGGTTTTTTTTCATCCAATTCATGAACAGGCAAACTGGTTTCAATACCATCGGCTTCGATGTAACGTTTGATTTGTCCGTCAGAATCACAAGTCAAATCTTGAATGGTTGCTCGACGGGTGGGTTTTTCATTTAGACGATGCAGAGGAACAATCGGGAACAACTGATCAATTCCCCACGCATCGGGAATCGATTGGAAAAGTGAGAAATTACAGAAATATTTATCGGCTAATTTTTCGTTAAGTTCTTCTAAAATTTCTCGATGACGCTGAGAGGAATTTTGAAGTAAGTTTCTCACTTGTCGACAAATCGCAAAATAGAGTTGTTCTGCCCGCGCTCGTTGCGCCAAATTAAACATTCCATGCGCAAACAAATCCTGCGCTTCGCCTAATTCATGCACTGCATCGTGATAAATTTCTACGACCGATTTTTTTTCAAGATTTTCAAAATCTTCCCAAAGTCGTTGAATTATTTGATGTTCTTCAGGTTGCGCTGGCAAAGGCGCGTTTTCACCTTCGGCATATTCCACATCTGTAACATGGGTTATTAATACTGCATGATGTGCGGTAATTGCGCGTCCAGATTCACTAATTAAATGCGGAAATGGCGCGTTGTATTGTCTGCAAATCGTTGAAAAACCTCGCACAATTGCGCTTGCGTACTCTTGCAAACTGTAATTAATCGAGCATTCATTACGGGATTGCGTGCCGTCGTAATCGATGCCTAAACCGCCGCCGACATCCGCATATACAATCGGTGCGCCAAGTTGTTGTAATTGCACATAATAACGTGCTGCTTCGCCGATTGCCCGTTGAATATCGCGGATATTTCCGACTTGCGATCCGATGTGAAAGTGCATTAAATGCAAACAATCGAGCATTTGCGCGTGTTTTAATTGTTTAACAACTTCAAGAACTTGCGAACTCGATAAACCAAATTTCGCTTTTTCGCCGCCAGTGTTTTGCCATTTGCCCGCGCCGATGCTCGCCAAACGCACTCGAACCCCTAAACGTGGTCGAATGCCTAAATTCGCGCTTTCTTCGATAATTAATTTTAATTCAGCGGTTTTTTCAACCACTAAATGAACTCGTAATCCACAGGCTTGTCCAATTAACGCTAAGCGTATGAATTCTCTATCTTTATAGCCATTGCAAATAATTAATCCATCAGGTTTTGACAAAGCTAAAACCGCGAGCAATTCGGGTTTACTTCCCGCTTCTAAACCGATTTCATTCGTATTTCTATTTGCTAAAATTTCTTGAACAACATGACGTTGCTGATTAACTTTAATCGGATAAACAGCAGTGTAATGTGCAGGATAATGCTCGGCTTGCATCGCGGTTTGAAATGCCGCACACAAACTATCGACTCGATGGTGCAAAATTTCATTAAAACGCACTAATACTGGCAATGCCCATTGTTTTTCAACTCGTTGAGCAAGTTCAAATAAATCGATGTTTTGATGATTATTTTTGGGATGCGCACACAAATGACCTTTTTCATCAATTTCAAAATAGCCATTGCTCCATTGCGGAATGTTATATAACGCCCGCGCTTGTTCGATTGTCCAAGTCATTTCAAGTTTCTCGTAAAATTAATTCAATTTGTTCTATCACAAAAAAGAAATCTGGGATATTAAAAGATGGTTCAATAATACCGTTTGACAAATGCTCATGATGAGGTGCATTACTTAAAGAAAGATGATGTGGTGCATTATCCCAGCGTCTAAGGATTTTTTGTTCAAAATCTTGCCAGTGATAACTATATTTTAATTGTGTAATTTCTTGATTTAATTCAGAAGTATAAATAAAAAATTCAAGTGTACTATTATTTTCGATAAATGCTTTAATACGCAATTTTCCATCAATTGGAGAAATCTCTTTACGAATTACTTCATAAGTGCTTATGATGGGATTTTGAATTAAGTATATTTCTATTGAATCAAAATAATCTTCAATTCGTAAATTCATGTGACATCACCAAGCAATATCAAACGATGTTGTGCATTGGTAATCATTTCTACAGTCGATGCCCATTCTATAAAATCCATATCATCACCCATTTCTCCTTGAGAATAACGTGCATAGAAATCTTGTGAGGATAAATGATACTGTTGCTCAAATTGAGCGAGTTGTTGTTGTAATCGAGAGATAAGTTGTTTCATGCGCATTTGTTCTCGCACTAATAATTTTGAAATACTTTTATCTAACACCGAATCAGCATTATTAATTGACAAATATACCTCTAAACGTTTAACTTTCTCTAAAGTTGTTATCATTGTTGTTTTCCAATTTGGTGGTTTGTGTAGAAAGCGTCGAGTTTATAACAAAATACGCAATAAAACAAAACAAAGATGAGCCAATAAATGCATAAATCGGATTTATTTCATATACATAGCCAGAAAAAAGCATTCCAAGTGCGCCGCCTAATCCGTAACTTACGCTTCCATATAAAGCCTGTCCGCGACCTTGATATTTTCCTGAAAAATACTTAGTAATCAATTGCATAGAAATTACATGATATAATCCAAAACTCGCAGCGTGTAATAATTGTGCAAATAATAAAATCGCTAAATAATCTGCGCCAAATGCAATCATTAACCAACGTAATCCCGCTAATAAAAACGATAATAAAAATAACGAAATATTGTTAAAATTAGATGACAAATTAGGAATTACTAAAAATAAAACAACTTCCGCTAAAACTCCTAATGACCACAATGCGCCGATCCATGTTTTTGAATAACCGTGATTCTCTAAATAAGGTGAATAAAATGTATAATAAGCTCCGTGTGAGGCTTGCATTAGAAAACAGCCCATTAATAACGCTAATACCGCAGGTTGAAAAAGGATTTTTTTGAAAGAAATATCGGCATTTTCGTGATGTAAAGATTTGCTTTCTGGAATGCTTAAACTGACTAACCATGTTCCTACAAAAGTAGCGAAAACAATTAAAGGAATAATGTATAAAGATTCGGTTTCTAGGAGTTTCCCAACCATTAAAGAAAGTGCAATAAATCCAATTGAGCCCCATACGCGAATGCGGCTGTAACGATGTAATTCTGAACCCAAATGCGTAATGGTAACAACTTCAAATTGAGGAAGTGCGGCGTTCCAAAAGAAACTAAACAAAATCATGATCGATGCAATTTTCCAAAATTCATTCACACCAAAAATCAAGCTAAAACAAAGGGTTGTAAATAAAATTGACCAGCGTACAACTCGCATTGGTTGTCCGATTTGTTCGGTGAACCACGCCCAAAATGAAGGTGCTAAAATGCGTCCGCTTGTCCAAATCGCCATTAATTCGCCGATTTCAGTGGATTTGAAACCTAATTCCTGCAAATACAACGTCCAATACGGAACAATTACGCCCAACGCCGCAAAATAACCAAAATAAAAGCCCGATAATCGCCGATAAGGAAGTTTCATGCTCATTCAATCAAAGAAAAAGAGCGCGGATCATAACAAAATTATTAAAAGACTTGCTTAGTTTATTAAAGAGAATTATCATAACAACTTGTTTTAATAACCGAATATGATTCCAATGGCTAAAAAATTTATCTACACCCCCGACGATTTTAATGAGTTTCATGTCTTAAAAATTCCCGTTTTATTGTATTTTGTGCTGCTTTATTTGAACAAGTATTTCTTGCTGGTGGTTTTACCGAGTATTGGTGCGGGCGATTTAACTGCGATTGTAAGATGGTTCAAAATTGATGCGTTGATGATGATGTCGTGTTTTCCTGCGTTAGCGGTTTTAATTGCGTCATTATATCGGATTCCTACACCAAAGAAATTTCCAATATTGATCTGGAATAAAGGCTTGATTTTATTATTGATTTCAAGCGCGATGGATTTGATAGTGTTGAGTAGTTATGTGATTTTAGAACGCCGCATATTTGATTTGGGGACGTTTGTTTTATTATTGATCAACGTGGGGATTATTGTGTATTTGTTGCGGTCGAAGTATTTGAAGCAAATGTTTAAGGAATTTCCAGAAGAACTTGAAAAGAAATGAACTAAAAAAGAGTAGAATCGATCGAAAAACTAAAAGGAGACAGGAGTGAGAAAAACACTAAAAAATTTTTCGAGAAAACCCGTTTCTACTCAAAAAACTAAAGCCTACCTTTCGATAGGCTTTCAAAAGGGTTAAGCGGCAGGCTGCACGGCGGTGCGCATGGTATCAATATTTTTTTCGAACCAGCCCGTTAATTTACTTTTTGCGTCAGCCATAATGTCTAAAGTTACGGAAGTGTTGCCGATGACTTTTTTGGTGAAATCTTCAGCTAATTTAGATTGTGCGTTGTATAAATCGCCTAAGTCTTTGGTTTGGCTCATAGTTTGCAAATATTTGGTGCTGTTTTCCAAATAAATTCCGACCATGTCCATTTGTTGTTGCATCAAACTTGCGGCGATGGTGAAGTTGATTTCGCCCAATTGTTGGAAGCTATCCAAAGAGGTTTTGGCGGTGTCGGCGATTTTGTTGAGTTCGGCTTGCATGGGAATGACTCCTAATAAAGTTGATAAAACAGTGCGTTGAATAATGTTGCACTGCAACATTTGAGACAATTAAATCACATCTTTTTGGGTTTGGCAAGTTTTTTTGTGCGACACACAAAATTTTTTATTCCCGTATTTTTTATGTTTAAATAAATTCAAATTTGAACGACTTTTGTAATTGATAAGGTCAAGGCTTTTCAGTACACTGATTTGAAAGATATTGCAATGAAGGAATTGCCATGTTGTCTTACGTTAAGAATTTCATGAATATGCGAATTGCGAGCCGTTTGAGCTGGAGCATTGGGGCGGTGGCAATTACTGCGCTGTTGTTGCTGTCGAGTGTGGTGAGCTATCAAATTTATCAGCTGGCGCAGCATCGCACGCAAGAAATCACCCGCCAATCTGCATATCATTACGCCTGCGCGGTGAGGGCTGAATTAGAAATCGTACTCGCCGAGGCTCGATCTTTAGCAAAAATATTTGAAGCTGCTATGCAAATCGATGAGCCGTTTCTCAATCGTGAAGGAGCAAATCATCTTCTCAAACATTTCACCATTGCCCATCCAAATTTACTCGGAACATGGGTGTTGTTTGAACCTAATGCGTTTGATGGAAAAGATGCCAACTTTGCTCATACAAAAGGTCACGATCAAACGGGTCGTTTTATTCCTTATTGGGCACGAAATCCCCAAGGTGAAATTATTTTAGAAGCCATTACGGATTATGAAAAAGAAGGACGCAATGATTATTATGAATTACCTAAAAAATATCAGCACGAAATGGTGATCGAACCATTTATCTATCCAATTGAAAATAAAGATATTTTAATGACTTCAGCAGTTGTCCCTATTTTTGATAAAAATAAAAAATTTATTGGTGTGGCGGGCATTGATTTATCAGTTGAAATGCTTATTAACCGATTAAAAGAACAAAAAATTTCTTTCTTTAATCAAACTTATGGAACATTATATTCTCAGCAAGGAAAATTGCTCTTTAGTTCTAATGAACTCAATCAGCAAAAAATCGGTAAAAATGTTCAAGCGGTGAGTAAAGACAGCGTTTTCACTGCTCACCTTTTAAGTACCAAAGAATTTGTTATAGAACGTATTTCTGGTACTCTGGATAAGAAAGTGCTAACGGTTGGTTTTCCGATAACGTTTGGTGCAACCAATATTCATTGGATGGTGACGGTGAGCGTTCCTCTAGCTGATGCTTATTATCCAATTTATATGTTATTGATTAAAATGGCTTTTTTTAGTATTATCTTAACAATTTTATTATTTATAATTATTTATCGTTTGTCGAGCTCAATTACCCGACATATTCAACAAGCGGTGACGATTGCAGACAGCATCGCGGAAGGACATTTGTCGATTGATATTCCTGTTAAAAATACCGATGAAACGGGTTTATTAATGGGCGCGTTGAAAAATATGAGCATCAATTTGGCGCAAATCGTTAATGATGTGCAACGGAGCGTGGCGGCGGCAACCAGCGGCAGTCAGGCGTTGAGCGCGACTTCCCAACAACTCATGCGCGGCGCAACCAATCAATCCGAAGCCGCCGAAGAAATCTCCGCCTCGATGGAACAAATGAGCGCCAGCATTAAGCAAACCTCTGAAAATGCTAAAAATACTGAAATCATCGCCACCCAAGCCGCCACCGATGCCACTCAAACGGGTCAAGCCGTCGACGAAGCGATTTCTGTGAGTCAGCAAATCATCCAAAAACTCTCCGTTATCGAAGATATTTCAAAGCAAATCAACATTTTATCTTTAAACGCATCGATTGAAGCCGCCCGCGCTGGTCAACACGGCAAAGGTTTCAAAGTGGTCGCCGCATCGATTCGTGAACTCGCGGGTTTAAGCCATCGCGCCGCCACAGAAATCAATGCGTTATCCTCAAATAGTATGCAAACCACTCAAACCGCAAAATCCATGTTAAATCAATTGGTTAGCGACATTCAACACACCGCAACTTTGATGCGCGACATCAGCACCGCCAGCCACGAACAATCTTTAAATGCTGATCAGGTCAATCAATCCATCGCCGAATTGCACAAAATCACTCAACAAAATGCCAGCGCATCTGAAGAACTTGCAACCATGGCAGAACAACTTTCTTCTCAAGCACAACAACTTGCTTACACCGTCACTTATTTGAAAGTGGATTAGAAAAAATTCCAATTAACTGATATAAAAACTAACCTATCGAGCTAACGATGAAAAATATTCACGCACAACGGATTTTAATTTTAGATTTTGGTTCTCAATATACCCAATTAATTGGGCGGCGCGTTCGAGAAAGCGGCGTGTATTGCGAAATCCATAGTTTTGATATGAGCAATGAAGCGGTTAAAACCTTTGATCCTAAAGGAATTATTTTATCTGGGAGTCCTGAATCCGTTAATGAATCTTCTCACTTTCGAGCACCTCAAACGGTATTTGAATTAAATGTCCCCGTATTAGGTATTTGTTATGGAATGCAAACGATAGCAGAACAACTCGGCGGTAAAGTCGGTTCTTCTGACAAACGCGAATTTGGTTATGCACAAGTCAGAGCACGCGGACATTCAAAATTATTACAAGGCATTGAAGATCATGTTAGTCCAGAAGGGTTTGGATTGTTAGATGTTTGGATGAGTCATGGCGATAAAGTTGTTCAACTTCCAGAGGGTTTTAAAGTTATTGCAGAAACTGAGAACGCCCCAATTTCTGGTATGGCTAATGAAGAGAAAAACTTTTATGGATTGCAGTTTCACCCCGAAGTCACTCACACCGCCCAAGGTCAACGCATTTTAAATCGTTTTGTACATGAAATTTGTGGTTGTGAAATGCTGTGGACTCCCGCTAATATCATTGAAGACAGCATTAAACAAATTCGTGAGCAAGTCGGTAAAGATGAAGTTATTTTAGGGCTTTCTGGCGGCGTTGATTCAGCGGTGACGGCAGCATTATTACATCGTGCGATTGGAAAACAATTAACTTGTGTATTTGTCGATAATGGTTTATTGCGTTTGAATGAATCACAACAAGTGATGGCGAATTTTGCAGAGCATTTAGGCGTGAAAGTCATTCATATCGATGCAGAGAAACGTTTTTTAGATGCTTTACAAAACGTCACCGATCCAGAGAAAAAACGTAAAGTAATCGGGAACTTATTTATCGATGTGTTTGAAGAAGAAGCCGCCAAATTAAGCAACGCCAAATGGTTAGCGCAAGGCACAATTTATCCCGATGTGATTGAATCTGCAGGAGCAAAATCTGGTAAAGCCCATGTGATCAAATCACATCATAATGTGGGAGGATTGCCTGATTATATGAAATTAAAATTGGTAGAACCCTTGCGAGAATTGTTTAAGGACGAAGTGAGAAAAATTGGATTGGAACTTGGTTTAGCAAAAGATTTGGTATTTCGTCATCCCTTTCCAGGACCTGGATTAGGAGTTCGGATTTTAGGTGAGGTTAAAAAAGAGTTTGCCGATATATTACGTCAAGCCGATGCGATTTTTATTGAAGAATTGAGAAAAAATGATTGGTACGACAAAGTAAGTCAAGCCTTTGCAGTGTTTATTCCAGTGAAATCGGTTGGGGTTACAGGAGATGCTCGACATTATGATTATGTTGTTTCATTAAGATCGGTAGAAACCATTGATTTCATGACGGCGAAATGGAGTCGTTTGCCGTATGAAATGCTAGAAACCCTTTCAAGTCGAATTATTAATGAAGTCAAAGGTATTTCTAGGGTTGTGTATGATATTTCTGGAAAACCGCCAGCCACTATTGAATGGGAATAAGGGTTTTTATTTAAAAATGCAGAATTAAAACCTTTGCATTTTTTATAACAGTAGATTACTCTAAATTTAAGAGTTCTTGGATTAGATCGTGGATCAAAGAAGGGGTGGTGGAGAGTTTTGAAATGTCGAGTTTTGACAAATCTAAAAGCTCTGAGTGATTGGGAAAAGTTGCAAGGTTTTTGAAGCCCATTGTCCAATGAGGAAAATCACGTTTTTCAATCACATCCCAACTAATGATGCTAATATCATGATGTCGTTGATCTTCTTTGAGTTTTTGAAATAAAGGTTTAATGATTTGGCTTTCACCTTCTAAGACTTGTAGAAAGGTTTTTCCTTTGATCACCAATAAACCCGTCACGTTTTTCTCTAGGTTATTGCGGCGACTTGCATTTAAAATTTGTTCTAAATCTTTTGAGCTTAATTCTTTTGCAGAAACGCTCATATAGATTAATTGTTGTAACATTGTATAATCCTCAAAATTGGTTTTATGAAAAGGAAATCATTATAATATCGATATTTAAGGCGGAGAAAGCATTATGTCACACGATAGAAAATGGGGAAAGACGTATGGGCAACGCATTGTTGGATTATTGGAAGATGTGGGCTTGGTTTTTATTTTAATAGCCGTCGTGGTCGCAATGGCGCAAGAAGTTCGTGATGTCGTTGTGCGCGGCAATGTGGTTTTAGCGGATTTATTGTTATTTTTCATATACTTAGAGGTTATTTCAATGGTTGGCGCATTTTGGGAATCGGGACAATTACCCGTTCGAATGCCGTTGTACATTGCAATGGTTGCATTGGCGCGCTATTTAACTTTAGATATGAAAGCCTTAAATTCACCTCAAATGATCGGGATTGCATCGGCGATTTTGTTGTTGTCATTGGCGGTGTTGGTGGTTCGATTTGGTCATATTAAATTCCCTTACAAAGAACTGGGCGAAATACCCCCTAAAATTCCTCCCTCCACATGAAGACGATTTTTCTATTCACAAAGCGCGTGGGAAACGGGTAAAATCATTGTGGGATAACTTTTTCAATATACATCAGCAGGTACATATTATGAGTGACTTGGAGAGCAAAGTCTTAGGCATTTTGAAAGATTTCGGTGGTGAATCTTCGATGTTTTTAATCACCAATCCGAGCAGCCCGTGGGGAAGTTTGGGCGATGCGGCGGCATTAACGGCAGCCGTCAATTCTTTAGCCGCACAGGGCGCAGTGAGCATCGATGCCGCTAACGATGTTGTCAAGGCTTCTTAATTTAAGTTCATTTCCTTTCCTCTCTTTCATGAGAGGATTTTCTTTTACTGAACTTTACCAACCTAGAAATCCATTTAATTCAATTAATCCACTTCTCCCAACGTAATAAGATCGCTACGATTTTAGTCGACCTCATCAAATATTTTTCTCAATTGAGATAAAATAAGCAAAATACCGTTGTAATGGCTATCTAAAATACAAGCAAGTTTCGAGTATTAAATCTATTTTTTGGAGAAAAAATGTTACAAATCATGATGGTAGGGATTGGTGGGGCATTGGGATCGATATTGAGGTTTTTGATGTCGTCGGTGATGGTGGCGTGGTTGGGGCGAGATTTTCCGTTTGGGACTTTAACAATCAATGTGTTAGGGTCGTTTTTGATGGGATTGTTGGCGATTGTATTGGTCGAACATCTTGATCTCGATGCGGTGTGGCGAACGACAATTTTGGTAGGATTTTTGGGCGGTTTTACGACTTTTTCGAGTTTTTCTTTGGAAACCTTACACTTATTCTTAGCCGACGAAACCTTTAAGGCATTGTTATATATGGGTTTAAGCGTAGTTTTATGCGTGGGCGCAGCGGCGTTGGGCTTAAAAGTTGGACAACATCTCTGATTAAAAATAGGTGCAAAGCGCGCTTAATCTGACTATACTGTTAAGCGGTTTTTCGTGTTAGATGCAATCATGAAACGTTTTAGCGTATTAAGCATTCTCGGGGCGATTGGTTTAGCGAGCGCGGTTCACGCCGACGATGCAAACCCTGCCGACAAAAAAATTCAAGTGGCGTTCGCGTATTGTGAACAGGGCTTAGTGTTGCCTGCGCCTAAAAGTATGGTCGCGCTCAAAGTGTTGCAGCGGTACTTCAAAAAGTACGAATCTTATCGCAACGCCGCCACCGTGCTCAATCCCAACATCGTCAAACTGGATACCGTCTATAAATCCAAATATCCTCAATTGGGCGACAAACCTTACAACGCACTTTACGAGCAATGTCAAACCGAATTGGTCGCCAAGATTTCTCAAGCCCAAGAACAAGTTGCAAAACAAACTGAGCACTTTCAACAACTTGCACCTCAGCAAGCCGAAGCCGTCAAAAAATTAAACGATAGCGTTATGCCCGTCGTAAAATCTGCCATCGAATTGTGTGGACATTATGTGCAAACGCCCATCCCCAAAGACGCAGACGAAAAAACCCGCAATCAGTTTAATTCGGATTTGATGACGTATCAAAACCATAAAAAACAAGCAGTTAAATTGCATCCAGGGATTTTACAAACCCATTACAAAAGCCTCAAACACGATCCCGAAGCAAATACCGTCGCTGAAGTCGAGCAAGTCCTATTGTATTGGTTTGAATACTGCGACAGCGTGTTTTTAGGTTCTCAATTAAATGAGATCGATCCCGAAGGTCCTCCTTTGCCAGACAGCGATCAAAGCAACGATGAACCCCCGCCCGCCGACGATGGTGATGATGGCGCAGCCGATGCCGCCGCCGCATTAGCCGACGCAATTAACAATGCTAAAGGCGACCGCAAAAAAATCCTTGAGCAAGAAAAGCATCCCGTCGACTTCACCGACAACGACGATGATCTAAACAACGCAAAAACTTGGTTATTTGACAGCACAGGCGCAAATGGTAACGAATGTCATATCTATGTCTTTGATAAAGACCACAAAATGATAAGCCAAAAAACTACCCAAGGTCTCTGCGAACTCCCTAAATAACCCCTTGATTTTCCATACAAAACAAAAGCCTAACAAAATATCTTGCTAGGCTTTTTTGTTTTTACTTTAACCCTTCTCAAAAGCATAAACCGTATCTCTTTGATTTATAATAAATAACCCGCATTTGGGAATCTCAAATTTTAATACCTTTAAAAACAATACGTTATAAATTCAAAATTCACGTTTAAGCCGCATTTTTAAAAATTAATATCTAAAAATCATAAACCCTTTATTTGTAACATATTGATTTTATGGTTAAAAAATTTATCTAAACGTAACTTTTGCACGATAGGTTTTTTATTGGATTGAATAATGATATGATTAAAGCGAGATTTGAGAACGTGATTAATTCACGGGTTGGTTATCTCCTTAAAAAAAGAGCTAGTCAAATAAAAAATGTTTTGTTATAATTTCATTTTTAGAGCCGGAGTGGCGAAATCGGTAGACGCGCCAGACTCAAAATCTGGTAGGGGCAACTCTGTGTCGGTTCGAGTCCGACCTCCGGCACCATCTTTTTGGTTAGCCTTTCTTATTTTCTTCCAGCGGTTCTATGCTTTTCGGTATGTGTTTTGCTCTATTTCGCAAACGCCCCACTGATAGGAAATAGATATAATGTATATTGAATACACTTTTACTCTCGAAGATGGCAAGGTTCTAACCTATCATATCGATTTTAATCGCCCACGCGAGAAAATGCTTAATTTAGAGCAACATCCTGTTTGGACGCAGTTGACTTTCCATCGTTGCCCTAATTGTCCTCTTTCTTCCGAAGAATACTCGCATTGTCCCGCTGCCATCGATGCACACGAAATTGTCGCTGGATTCAATGAGATATTATCTTGCAAAGCCGCTTCAATTACCGTTAAAACCCCCGACCGTGAATATTTCAAATTTACCGACGCACAAACTGGTTTGCGGGCGTTAATTGGTTTTGTAATGGCGAGCAGTGCGTGTCCGATTCTTTCAACAATGCGAGGAATGGCGTATTTTCATTTGCCATTTGCTTCAATGGATGATACGGTTTATCGGATGGTTTCTTCGTATTTATTACGCCAATATTTTCAGTATAAGAAAGGGCAACCCCCTGATTTAGAACTAAATGGTTTGAAGCTATATTTCCAAGAAGTACAAGCCGTTAATTTCAATTTCTTGGAACGCATTCGTGCAGGTTGTGAAGCAGATTCTAATTTAAATGTGTTAGCAACGTTGTTCACGATTGCATCGATGCTTTCATTATCATTAGAACGGCACTTAAAAGAAATCCAACACTTATTTGAATAAAAGGATCGACCATGCGAGACAACCCAATGGTCATTGAGTACATCTTCAGTTTAGAAAGCGGAAAAACGCTTGAATATTCCGTACCTTTTGATCGCACCCGTGAAACAAAACTTCCTAAAGAAAAATACCCCGAATGGACAGTGCTAGAATTTCAAAAATGTAGCAACTGCCCCCTTTCTAGTGAACAACATACCCATTGCCCAGTTGCCATTGATGCAAAAGAAATTATTGTTGCATTTGGTGAAATACTTTCTTTTGATGAAACTGATGTGCGCGTTAAAACACCAGAAAGAGAATACTCCAAACATTGCGATGCTCAAACTGGTTTGCGTTCTTTGATTGGTTTTGTAATGGCAACCAGTAGTTGTCCCGTGCTTTCTAGCTTAAAAGGTTTGGCGAATTATCATTTGCCTTTTGCTTCATTGGAAGAAGTGCTTTTTAGAGTAACTTCTTTCTATTTAATGACCCAATATTATGTGTACAAAGAAGGCGGACAACCCGATTTGTCATTGGATGGATTAAAAGAGCAATTTACTGAAATACAAACCGTAAATTATGATTTTTTACAACGCATTAGAGTTGCAAGCCAAGCCGATTCAAGTTTAGATGTACTTTCAACCTTGTTCTCAATTTCTGCTCTAATTTCTCTGAATTTAGACGATTATTTAGAACGTCTACGTCCTTCATTGGTGTATAAAAGATGATTAAAGAAATTACGATTTTAGGGGCGGGTTTTGGTGCTTTAACCGCAGTTAAACAACTCCGCACTTCTGGCTTTCAAGGTCAAATCAAATTGATCGCCCCCAAACCTCAATTATTTTATTATCCTAGTTTAATTTGGGTGCCTGCTGGGTTGCGTAATGAACAGGATTTGACCGTTGATTTGAATTCTTTCTTTAAACGCATGAAAGTTGATTTCACAGCGGCTTCTGTCACGGGTTTGAATCCTCAAAATAACCTTGTTCAAACTGATCAAGGTGATTTCTCTTACGAAAAACTCATCATTGCCAGTGGTGGACGTTTCATTAAAAAACTTTCTGGAATTGAAAATATTTGTATTCCTTGCGAAAGTTTCGCTTCGGTTCAAAATTACACTGATAAATTAAACAATTTAAAAGAAGGAACATTAGCTTTTGGTTTCGCTGGAAATCCTAATGAACCTTCCGCAATGCGTGGTGGACCCGTCTTTGAATTTTTGTTTGGAATTGATACCTTATTGCGCAAACAAAAACGCCGAGAAAATTTTGAATTACTCTTTTTCAATCCTGTCACCGAACCGGGTAAAAGATTGGGAGAAAAAGCGGTTTCAGCTTTATTGCAAGAAATGCAAAAACGTGGTATTAAAACCCATTTGGGCGAGAAATTAAAAGGTTTCACGCCACACAGCATTTTAACCGAGAAAACTGAATTAAAAAGCGATTTGACGTTATTTATGCCGGGCATGACTGGACCTGCGTGGGCAGAAAAAAGCGGTTTGCCATTAAGTGTGGGCGGTTTCATTCAAGGTGATGCACAATGCCGAGTGCCTGATTTTAAAGATATTTTTATCGCGGGCGATGCGGGTAGTTTTCCCGGACCTGATTGGATTCCTAAACAAGCGCATCTTGCTGATTTACAAGCAAAAACCGCCGTTAAAAATTTACTTCAAAACACTACAGAAAGATTCAAAGTTGAATTGATTTGTATTGTGGATTCTTTAGATAGTGGTATTTTGATCTATCGAGATTTGAAACGCGCTTTAAATATGCGTAATCCTTTATTTCACCAAGCAAAGAAATTCTTTGAATGGTATTATTTGCGTTCTTACAAATAAAGTTTCTCAATTCCAACAAACCAAACAATTCCAATTGCAATCAAAAAAACTAGAAAATACAATAAGATGGTTTGTTGTGAATCCGTTGTAAAACCACTATCTTGTGCGGCTTGGTGCATATGTTTTGCTTTAACAAAATAAGTATTTTCTGCAAACGCTGCTAACATCGCTTTATCCGCTAAAATATTAACTCTTCTTAATAATCCTTTTGAATATTTTGTTAAATATTTGATTGCACGTTTATTAAACAATGGTGGTCCTTTGTAACCCACTATTCTCAAACGAAAATCAATGTACGCAGCAATATCTTTTTGAGAAAGTGGTTTCAAATAGAAACTATGGGTAATGCGTTCTTTTATTTGACGAATATGGGTTTGAGAAAGGTTATCGTCTAATTCTGGTTGTCCAAATAAAACGATTTGTAAAAGTTTATGCGTAGTGGTTTCTAAGTTGCTTAATAAGCGGATTTCTTCGAGGGTTTCTAGCGGCATACTTTGCGCTTCTTCGATTAATAAAACAACTTGCTTATTTTGGGTATGTTTTTCTAATAAAGTTGTTTGTAAAGCATGAAGAATTTCTAATCGGTTTGCATCGGAAGGAAGATTTAATTGCATTTCTAATGCAACGGCTTGCAAAATCGTATCTGGCGTTAAACGTGGATTTGCTAAATAAAGTATTTCAACTTTTGAAGTCAGTTCTTCAGGTAACATTCGACATAACATCGTCTTTCCACTACCCACTTCACCCACTACTTTTATAATCCCTTCGCCATTATTAATTGCATACAATAACGCATTCAAAATTAAGCCCCGTTCTCCACCTACATAAAACAAACGCGGATCAGGGGTAATTCTAAACGGTGGTTCACTCAATCCATAATAGCTATAATACATATTTCAAATCACGCCACTTTTGAGATAAATTTGCGACATTTTCAATGATAAATCTACTGATTTTAATTCGACTATTTCCTCTCCTATAAAATCAGTTTTCCACCATTTATTTTGATCATCACGACGATAGATTTCAACTAAAATCTCATCTTGAGAAACGATCACATATTCTTTTAAACTTGAAATCGTTTGATACGCTAAAAGTTTCTCTCGCCGATCAATTTTTTCGGTACTTTCTGATAAAACCTCAATAATCAACAACGGTTGCTCTAAATAATATTTATGATTATTTTTGGACGGGCATCCTACTACAATATCGGGATAGTAAAAACATTCTCCTTTTGCGTGTTTGATATTAACTTTCATATCATTAACAAAGGTTTGACAAGGAGATTTTGCTAAATGAGAATTAAGTATTCCTCCGATATTTAAAGAAATTGCATTATGTGCCCAACTCGCACCAGCCATTGCAAAGATTTGACCATCAATGTATTCACAACGATAAGTTCTTTGTAACTCATCTTCTAAATATTGTTCTGGCGTATAATATAAAATTTGCGCGGGCATTCCCATAACATTTTCTTCCTTTATTCATGATAACGAAAGACTTTAAATCCTTCGTTTTGACAAAGCGAATCGCGTTGAGCTTCTTTTAAATCTACTTCAACCATTTCTTTGACCAATTCATCAAAAGTTATTTTAGTCTGCCAACCGAGTTTTTCTTTGGCTTTGGTGGGATCGCCTAATAAGGTTTCAACTTCGGTAGGTCTGAAATAACGTGGATCAACAGCGACAATAGCTTTTCCAGTTGAAATATCGATGCCTTTTTCTTCTACACCTTTACCTTCCCATTTGATTTGAATATCTAAGGCTAACGCGGCTTTTTCGACAAATTCTCGAACACTATGTTGTTCGCCACTTGCAATCACAAAATCTTCAGGTTGTTCTTGTTGCAACATTAACCATTGTGCTTTCACATAATCCTTTGCATGACCCCAATCACGCAATGCGTCCATGTTCCCTAAATACAAACAATTTTGTAATCCTAATTTTATTTTTGCTAAGGCTCGAGTTATTTTACGCGTGACGAATGTTTCTCCACGAATCGGGCTTTCATGATTAAACAAAATTCCATTACACGCAAACATATTGTAGGCTTCGCGGTAATTAACCGTAATCCAATACGCATAAAGTTTGGCTGCGGCATAAGGAGAACGAGGATAGAAAGGCGTGGTTTCTTTTTGAGGAATTTCTTGAACTTTTCCAAATAACTCAGAAGTTGATGCTTGATAGAAACGGCTATGTTTTTCTAAACCTAAAATTCGAATGGCTTCTAAGATTCTTAATGCACCAATCGCGTCAGAATTTGCAGTATATTCAGGCTCTTCGAATGACACTGCAACGTGGCTTTGTGCAGCTAAATTATAAATTTCATGTGGTTGAATTTGTTGAATAATTCTAATCAAACTCGTTGAATCGGTTAAATCACCGTGATGAAGAATTAAATTGCGATCTGGAGAATGCGGGTCTTGGTACAAATGATCAATTCTAGCGGTATTAAAAAGAGAGGAACGGCGTTTAATTCCGTGAACTTCATAGCCTTTTTCAATGAGAAATTCTGCTAAATACGCACCGTCTTGTCCCGTAATACCTGTAATTAAGGCTTTTCTTTTCATTTCTTTTAATCCTTTAAACGGGACTATTTTGTTTAAAATAATCCCTTTTTGAAATCAATTTTGAAAACGTTGAAACACTAAACTTGCATTTGTTCCACCAAAGCCAAAGCTATTTGACATTATGGTGTTTAAAGATTTGTCGATCCGCTCACGCACAATTGGAATCCCTTCTGCACCTGCATCTAATTCAGTGATATTTGCACTCGCAGAAATGAAGTTGTTCTCCATCATGATTAAACTATAAATCGCTTCATGAACACCCGCCGCACCTAATGCGTGACCACTCAAAGATTTAGTAGAACTTACATAAGGAATTGCTTGTCCTTCAAATACCGTTTTAATGGCTTCGAGTTCTTTCAAATCGCCAACCGGTGTGCTTGTACCGTGCGCATTGATATATTCGATTGGATTTGTAACCGTCGACATTGCCTGTTGCATACAACGAACCGCGCCTTCGCCAGAAGGTTGAACCATATCGCTGCCGTCGGAAGTTGCGCCGTAACCTATTAATTCTGCGTAGATTTTTGCGCCGCGTGCTTGAGCGTGTTCGAGTGATTCGAGCACTAAAATACCGCCACCGCCTGAAATTACAAAACCGTCACGGGTTGCATCGTAAGGACGCGAGGCTTTGTCGGGTATCTCATTGTATTTAGAGGATAAAGCACCCATTGCATCGAATAACACTGACATTCCCCAATGCAATTCTTCGCCACCGCCTGCGAACATAACGTCTTGTTTTCCCCATTGAATTTGCTCAAAAGCGTTTCCAATGCAATGTGCGCTCGTCGAACAAGCGGAACTGATCGAATAATTTAAACCTTTGATTTTAAAGGGTGTACATAAACAAGCTGCCGTTGTGCTCGACATGGTTCGAGTGACCATATAAGGTCCGACTTTACGTAAACCTTTGTTTCGCAAGAAATCAGCGGCATCGATTTGATGTTGAGGAGAACCGCCGCCCGATCCGACGATTAAACCCGTGCGGGGATTCGACACTTGATCGTCAGAAAGTCCAGCATTTTCAATGGCTTCACGCATCGCCAAATAACTATACGCGGCGGCATCGCCCATAAATCGGTAGATTTTTTTGTCGATGAGATCGGCGGGATTGAGTTTTAGGCTGCCGTGAACGTGCGAGCGAAAACCTAACTCTTTGTATTCATTAGCAAAAACGATCCCAGATTGTCCATCATACAGAGATTTTTGCACTTGTTGTTTATTGTTGCCCAAACTGGACACGATGCCCATGCCTGTAATTACTACCCGTTTCACCCGCCTACTCCTTTGATTTTTAAAATGAATCGGTCGACGTAAAAAGTCCGACCCGTAAATCTTTTGCTTCGTAAATCACGCGACCATCGACTTCCATCACGCCGTCGCCGATGCCCATCACCAATTTGCGCATGATAACTCTTTTCATATCAATGCGATAAGTCACTAATTTGTTTTTAGGGGTGACTTGACCCGTAAATTTAACATCACCCGCGCCGAGTGCTCGACCGCGTCCTTTTCCGCCTTTCCAACCCAAGAAAAACCCCACCAATTGCCACATCGCGTCCAATCCCAAACAGCCCGGCATCACGGGATCGGTGGGGAAATGGCAATCAAAAAACCATAATTCGGGTTTAATATCCAATTCAGCGATCATATGTCCTTTGCCAAACGCGCCGCCGTCGTTGGAAATGCTGATGATTCGATCCATCATCAACATATTTGGCATGGGTAATCGTGCGTTCCCTTCGCCAAACAATCTACCTTGTGCGCAATCAATTAACTCATTGTATTGATAGTTATTTTGCTGGATAAATTCGCTCATTATGTCCTATCCGCGCTTTTGCGAAAAAATTTGAAGTATAAAGTAAATTCTCAAACTTTGTTATCTAAAAACGTCTTAATTATTGTGATAGCATAAGCGGCTAACATTAACCTCAAGGAAATCTCATGAAATCTGTAAAAATCTTGGCTGTTTTAGGAATCACCGCCAGTTTAAGCGCGTGCGTGGCGTTATTGACCACCGCAGCCCCCATCGTTTGGGAGCTCGCAAAAAGCGATATTGTTAAAGGTGGCGTTGAAATCCTCGCACAAGTTATCTTGGGTACAAATAAAACCGCCACAACCCCCACCACCACGCTTGATCAAAATCAAATCCAAAAAAGGATTCAAGACCTCAATAATCAAGCGAAATCTGGTCAAAGTCAAGACGCTACTCAAATGGAAAGCAAAGACCTTTCTACGTTGCTCCAATTAATTCAAGCAGTAACCCAATCAACCGCCAAAGACCCGTCGCTTGAAAACAAAAGTGTAACCCTTTCTCAATATCAATCTCAAATTAGAGAATTGCTCGAGAAATTTCCTAAAGAAACCAAAGGATTAGAAGCCTTTAATAGTGGATTACCCGTTGCTGTTAATTATGCTTATCGCCATAAAGGTCAAAATGAAATGAAAAATTTAACTAATGACACGGTTTTATACGACGGTGATCATTACAAAATTTCCTTTACACCTCAAGCAGATGGCTATGTGTATATTTTCCAAACCGACAGTTCTGGAAATGTTTATCAATTATTTCCAATGGCAAGCATGGGCGGGGTAGAAGTGAATAATTTTAATCCCGTTAAAGCAAATGTCACTTATACTTTGCCAGCCAAAGATAAATCCTTTTATTTAGATGAGCAACATGGCGAAGAAAAAATCTATTTCATTGCCAGCAAACAACCTGATCAATCTTTAGAGCAACAAATGGCAGCCCATTTGAAAACAACTAATTTGAGCATAAGAGGCGTGGGTGGGATTGCAAAAGATGCTTCTCAACAAGCCGCAAAAGCCCAAGAAAGTGATAAAAAATTGATTGATTTAATTCAAACACGCGGGGTTGCGGGAATTGTTTCTGACGCGAAAGAAACTAAAACTCATACCATTAAAGATGACGATGGAAAAATCTTTAATTTGGTATATCAAAAATTTGACGGCTGGTGCGATCAACAAAAAGGTTGCGCCAATGTCACCACTTTTCGTCACGAAAAATCCCTGAAATAAGATAGTTTTCATTCGTTCCCATGCTCGAGCGTGGGAATGATTTAATAGTTGGAAAAAATCTATGTCGTTGTTCCAAAAAGGAATTATTGAAAATAATCTCAAAAAATTTCCTCTTGAAGAAGAAAATATTAGCAAACGCTTCTATCAAGAGTATTCAACGTTTAGAAAAGAGTTATTTCAAAATCTAATGTTGTGCAATCCAGAAGTTGAGAAACTATTGTTATTCAAGAAAACGCAAAAATTATTAGATCGTTTTTTGTTTTTGTTCTTTGCAAAAGATAAAGGATTAATTGCTGCAAATTCGGTTTTGCTTGTTTTAAATAATTGGAAAGTTTCTAAAAATGATCCTTTTTCAGCCAAACGATCTTTATATGATTATTTTAAATCTTATTTTGATTATTTGAATGTGGGTTTTAAAAATGAGAAACTTGAAATATTTGCTTATAATGGTGGTTTATTTGCGCCCGATGAAATTATTGATAATTTTAAAATTACCGATAATGTTTTAGAAAAAGCCTGTGAGATTTTGAGCAAATATAATTATGACAGTGAAGTCGATGTTAATATTTTAGGGCATATTTTTGAGCATAGTTTAAAAGAAATTGAGGAATTAGAAGCACAATTTTTTGATGATAAAATAAAACAAAATCAAAAGGTTACAAAACGCAAAAAAGACGGGATTTTTTATACGCCGCGTTATATTACCAAATATATTGTTGAAAACACGTTGGGCGTTTTGTGTTCACAAGAAAAACAACGTCGTGATTTAAAAGAAGAAGATTATTTCTTTAGAAAAAACATTAAAGCAAATAAAGCAACAATTCAAACATTATTAGATAACTTGCATAATTATAAAGATTGGTTGTTAAATTTAAGCATTGTTGATCCCGCGTGTGGAAGTGGGGCATTTCTCAATCAAGCGTTGACCTTTTTAATTAATGAGCATAAATGGTTAAATGAATTAGAAGCAAAACTAATGGGTTCGTCGTTGGTTTTTGATTTAGAAAATAGTATTTTAGAAAATAATTTGTTTGGCGTGGATATTAATGAAGAAAGCATTGAAATTTCTAAATTATCTTTATGGTTAAGAACCGCAAAACCGCATCGTAAATTAACGTCGTTAAATGATAATATTAAGTGTGGAAATTCTTTAGTGGATGATCCGAATGTGGCGGGAGAAAAAGCCTTTAATTGGCAGCAAGCCTTTCCTCATATTTTTGAGAAAGGTGGCTTTGATGTGATCATTGGAAATCCGCCGTATGGTGCGTTATTTTCAAATAAAGAAATCGATTTTTTAAATAAAAACTACACTACTTTTGAATATCAAGCAAATAGTTATCCTCTTTTTTATGAAAGAGGGTTTTCTTTATTAAAAGAACATGGATTTTTAGGTTATATTACTCCAGCCACTTTTAGCTATCAATTTTATTTTAAAAATTTGAGAAAACTTTTGCAAAATTATCAAACAGAAAAAATAATTAAATATGAATATGAAGTATTTGAAGATGCAAATATTGGAGATTCGGTTATTTGGATTTCAAAAAATACAAAAAATGCAAAGAGTTATTTTATTTTTAGTATTAATCAAAATCCTGATTCTTTTTATATTTATTGCAAACTTGATTATAATAAAATAGTTTCTTTCGATGGAACTTATAAATTAGGTCAAACATTGGGAATTAATTATGAAAAGCTATTGAATTATAATGAAAAATTAGGAGATTATGTTGAAATTTCAGTTGGAATAAAGGCTTATCAAATAGGAAAAGGTGTTCCAAAACAAACTGCTGAAACAGTAAAATTAAAGCCTTTTACGTCTAATAAAAAAGTTGATGAAACTTATATTAATTGTGTAAATGGAAAAGATTTCTATCGTTATATTTATTTATTTGAACCAGAAATGTGGTTGAGTTATGGAGCATGGTTAGCAGAAGCAAGAGAATCTGTACCCTTTTGTTCTGAACAAAAAATTATTCTTCGACAAACCTCAGATTCATTAATTGCTCATTATGATGCGGATTATAAACTTAATCTAAATAATGTTTATAATGTTTGGAATACAAATCCAAATATTAATTTAAAATATGTATTAGCTCTTTTAAATAGCAAATTATTAAATAAGGTTTATCAATATCTTGCCCAAGAAAAAGGACGATTATTTGCTGAAGTTAAGAAATTTAATTTAGCAAAACTACCTTTTATTTTTATAAGTTTAAAACAACAACAACCCTTTGTTGAAAAAGTGAATCAAATTCTTAGTTTAAATGAAAAATTATTTCAATTAAAAATAGATTTTATGGATTATTTGAAATGTGTGTTACAAATAAGATCACTTTCAAGTAAATTACAAATGCCAGAAAAATTAACTTTTGATATGTTAGTTAATGAATTTAGAAAACAAAAAATAGAAATTAGTGATTTCAATATCTTTAAATCAATTAAAGAATTACATTCTAAATTTATTGAAATAAAAAATAAAATTGAAATAACCGATCAACAAATAAATCAAATGGTGTATGAATTGTACGAATTAACACCCGACGAAATCGCCATTCTTGAATCAGAATAACGAGGTAAAATTTTATGCAAATTGTTGATTTAGCAGTAATTGGTGCGGGAGCGGTCGGAATGACGTTTGCGGCGGCGATGCGCGATAAAGGCTTTAAAATCGCCATTTTGGACGACAAAGCTAACCTGTGCCCGCCACCCCAAACCGCATTTGATTCGCGCGTCTTCGCGCTCACACGCGCTTCTGAGCGGATTTTTGAATCGGTCGGCGCGTGGGAATTTTTTGAACGCAATTCCCCTTTTCAAAGCATGGAAGTGTGGGAAAATGACGGTCACATTCAGTTTTTT
Organism: Thiomargarita sp.; assembly: GCA_020718845.1. Classification (GTDB taxonomy): domain Bacteria; phylum Pseudomonadota; class Gammaproteobacteria; order Beggiatoales; family Beggiatoaceae; genus DYRG01. Next base: position 64,908 of record DYRG01000004.1, on the reverse strand, counting down.
TGCGACGAACTTGGTGAACCTAATTTAGGCTATATCACTGAATTATGGGTCATTTTACGCGCACTTGCTCAAACTTTACAAACCTCTTCCGATATAAAGTTCTTCACCAACAGCAAAATTGCTGCTTTAAAATTTCAACAAAATCAATATCTTATTACGCTTGACAATGGTGAAGAATTAACCGCTAATTTAGTCATCGGCGCAGACGGTGCAAATTCTAAAGTGCGTGAATTAGCGGGTATCTCTTTGAATTCAAAAGAATATCATCATCATGCGTTAGTTGCAACCGTTCAAACTGAATTGCCACATCAAATGACCGCTCGCCAACGTTTTTTAGGTTCAAGTATTTTGGCGTTTCTCCCTTTATCAGAAAGCAATAGTTGCTCAATTGTGTGGAGTGTTCCTCCCACTCAAGCAGAGGAATTGCTCAATTTATCCATTGAAGAATTTAATCAACTGCTTTCAACTTCTTTTGCGCATAAATTAGGTGAAGTTTCTTTAATTAGCGAACGTTTTTCTTTTCCTTTAATCAAACGTCATTCAATGCATTATGTGAAACCGCATTTAGCTTTAATGGGTGATGCAGCACATACCATTCATCCTTTAGCAGGACAAGGGATGAATTTGGGTTTGTTAGATGCGGCGAGTTTAGCAGAGCTTTTGTTACAAAATAGAAACCGTCCGTTAGGTGATTTTCAAACCCTTCGACGTTATGAACGCTGGAGAAAAACTGAAACCTCTACCATGATGACTGCAATGGATGGTTTTCGTTATTTATTTGGAAATGATTTTCTTCCGCTTAAAACCGTTCGTAATTGGGGTTTAAATCTTAGTAATCAAAACGCTTTTTTTAAAAGAGTTGTAATGAGCCATGCAATGGGTTTAACTGGCAATTTACCGATTTTATCAAGATTATCTTATTAAATTATTTGGAGTTTTTAAAATGAAACGTGAAATCATCAGCACACCGAATGCACCTCAAGCAATTGGCACTTATTCTCAAGCGGTTAAAATTGGTACAACGGTTTATTTATCGGGACAAATTCCTTTAATTCCAGAAACCATGAATTTAATTGAAGGAGATATGTCTGCTCAAATCCATCAAGTTTTCAAAAATCTTAAAGCAGTTGCTCAAGCCGCTGGTGGAGATTTAAAAGATACCGCTAAATTAAATGTTTTCCTCACGGATTTAACGCATTTTCCTTTAGTGAATCAAATCATGGCAGAATATTTTTCTCAACCCTATCCAGCGCGAGCAGCGATTGGTGTTGCTTCTTTACCCAAAAATGCTCAAGTTGAAATGGATGCGATTTTAGTTTTAGAGGGTAGTGATGCACTGTAGATTTATTACACTATTTATAAGTAGGTTGGGGTTTAAACCCCAATATTTTATTGGACTTACAGTTCAACCTACGAAATATTTTATGTAATATCGCTATTTTGGCGGCAATTTTAGTATTTTTTATTGGTAGATTTTGGTTTGCTCGGGTGTTAGGGCAAACCAGCTTTCTAAAATCAATTGAGCGGCGATGGCATCGATGGGCGCGTCGGGATCGGGGGAAAATTCTTGCGCGGCGAAAGAAGATAACGTTTCGTCCATTCCGTGAACGGGCAAGCCAAAACGATTATGTAATTGATTCATGAAGTTACGAGCGTTTGAAGTGCTTTGGCTGTCGCTGCCGTCGGCTAATAAAGGCAATCCCACCACTAAAGCAGCGGGTTTCCACGTTTGGATGATTTTGGAAATGGCTTCCCAATCGGGTTTGCGTTGGCGGGTTTTTAAGGCAATTAAAGGCGTGGCTGTTCCTGTTAATCGTTGACCCACTGCGATTCCGATGCGTTTTACACCATAATCAAATCCTAGAAAAAACATATAGTTACGCATGACCTGCTTGTGTTGAAAGTAAATTAATATCGATGCCTAAACGTGCGGCGGCAGCTTGCCAACGTTTGGGCGTGGGAGTCTTAAAAATCACCGACCCATCCGCTGGCGTACTTAACCACGCATTTGCCGCCATTTCGCGTTCTAATTGACCCGCCGTCCAGCCCGCATAACCTAATGCAATCAACACGTTATCGGGACCTTTGCCACTTGCAATCGCCACCAAAATATCCCTTGACGTGGTAATGCCAATATCGGGCGTGACTTTCAGCATCGCATCCCAGTTTCCGAGCGGTTGATGAATCACAAAGCCGCGTTCGGGTTGAACAGGACCGCCTTGAAAAATCGGGATGTGTTGCGCGGCGGGATGAGAAATATTAATCTCCATATGGGAAAGAACGTCGCCTAATTCCAGATCGAGCGGACGATTAATGACGATGCCCATCGCGCCCTCGCTGCTGTACGCGCACAAATAGGTCACGGTATGCAAAAAATGCGGATCGTCGAGCGTCGGCATGGCGATCAGGAAGTGATCGGTTAAATCCGTATCCAAAATTCGTTGGCGTTTTTTATGCACGCGACATATCCTCTCAAATCCTTGAAAAATGCGAAATTCAGCGGCTATCTTACAAAAAGGAGACCACAAACACAAGCGAGTCCCCATACATCAGACAAACGGCGCTCACAAAAAGATAATCGGTTATTCACATCTGACAAATTTGAGTTATAGTATTCATATCATAATGGATTAAAACAACAATGATTCGTGATCGAAACAGAGCATAAAACAATGAAACTCTCAAATTCACCTAGGTTTTTACCGCAACAACGCGGCGCAGTTTTATTGATGGCGTTGATTTTCTTGATTATTTTAAGTCTACTCGGCGTGACCGCAATGAACAGCACCATGATCGAAACTAAATTAGCCGCCAATTATGTTGAAAAAAATTACGCGCTACAAATCACCGAAGCGGGTTTAGCTCAATTAGAAAATATGCTTAATGATTCTACTCAACGTGATACTTTAACATCCAATCTAGCCGTAACGGGAACAGTAATGTCGGTTAATCGCGGTAATAATTTAACAGCTTGTGTTTCTAATGTGCGCGCACAAGGAAAAGGGCGTTTCTCACAACCTCGCCAATCCGATTCAACCCGCGTCAGCAGCGCAGCAAGTACCGATGTCGTTTATTTTGAAATCAATTCGTTAGGAACGGCTGCCATTAGCGGCACAACCTGTGATGATACTGCTAATGGAAAAGTTCAAACCCATTTACGCAGTGGTGTTCGCCAATTAGCTCCCAAAGTCCAATAGTTTTTTTAGTTTTAGTTCTTTAACTTTTCTCAATGCGTTGAAAGGAGTTCTTTATGAAAACGCTACGAAGTTTTTTAAACACTTTGCTCGTTGTGGGGTTGTCGGGTTTCTCTCTCCCCAACTTCGCCGATGATACCGAGCTTTACGTTCGCTCATCCACACCTGTTGTTAATTCTTCTACAAGAGCAAATATCTTGCTTATTATGGATAATTCATTAAGTATGCGTTGTCCCGTTCCTTTAGCGAATTCAACACAATTAAACCAATGTTTAAATAATTCAAATTACGCAACTCCATTAGCAACTGATCCTTCATCAATGCCCCCTATTGATGTAACGTCGTCCTGTTTGAGTGATCTTGAGAAAAGTCGCTATCAAAGTGGATATCTTCCTACACGAATGATGTTATTAAAAGACGCTTTATGTAAGGTACTAGATAATGCCCAAAATATTAATATTGGATTAGAACGCTTTACTGATAATAGAGCATTAGGTGGAAATACTCCTATTGTTCACCCTGTACAAAATATTGCTGCGCCTTTTGTATCACAAAATAATTCCATTATCTATGATGTTCCCATTTCAAATGGCAACGATGATGCAGAAGAAAGTTCAGAAGGCTTAGTTGCACTTAACGATAAAGTACTTGAATTAACCACAATTTTAGGGGATGGTGTTTTATATTTACCTACCACTAAATATCTTGAAGTACCAATTTCTAGCACTGAAAACGATGCGCGTGAAATGTTAGGAAGTAATGGTTCTCCCGCTGACGGTGTTATGTACACCAATAACAATTTGGCATTAGGTGCAAGTAACACGGATGGTGAGCAAATTGTTGGATTACGCTTTCCAAATTTAGAAATCCCAGCGGGTGCAACTATCCTAGCTTCATGGGTTGAATTTACTGGATATAATGACTCCTGTAATTGTGATGGCGTTGTTAATCTTAAAGTAAAAGGTTTTGATTCAGCTAATACACCCGCTTTCACTAATACTTCAAAAGATATTTCAAATAGAACTTCAACAACTGCCGCAGTTGAATGGAGTAACATTGAAACGTGGGCGCACAAACAAAAATACACTACGCCTGATTTGAGTGAAATTGTTGATGGGATCGTTAAAAAAACAGATTGGGCAACGGGTCGAGCAATTGGATTAAGTTTTATACGCAATCCTGCTTATAGTGCCGCAGAACCAGATAATAAAAGAACTAAAAACCGCCGTTTCTATAGTGCCGATGAAGCAACTGCTACTGAAAAAGCACCCGTTTTGAAACTATTTTATACCACCGAAGCAGGCTATGCCGCAGGAAGTGCTGCGATTGCCGCTAGAACCTACGTTCCTCCTGCTGAAACAACCCCCGTTACTATTATTAAGCAAATTTCTAACAATGATGACGATGCTTATGAGTTCCTTTCCTCAGGAAATAGAAGTTGTTATGTGGGCGGTGTTGTCAAAGATAAAAGTAGCGATGGTTATACATTAATGTCCTTGGGTGCTGGACGACCTAGCAGTAGTGATTATGGAAATCAATTATTGGGATTTCGTTTCCCTGATTTAGATATTCCTAAAAATGCTACTATTACCGATACGAAATTGACTTTTATCTATAATTCTCCCATCGATAGCACTGCTTCAAATACAGAGTTAAAAGTGGATATTTTCTCCCAAGATGATTCCAATCCTAGTGATTTTTCATCAGGTCAAGCATTTACCACATCTTGTAGTGGCATTACAAGCGGTAAAAATAATTTATGTAATCGTTTATCCAGCACATGCACTAAAACAGGTGGCATATCGTGGACAATTCCTAAATACAATGAAGCTAGCACTGATTCCTTAGGAAGAACAGTGGCAATTGCCTCTAATCTTCAAACCCTCGTACAAAGCGTGGTAAGTCGTAGTGATTGGAAGCAAACTGATAACGCCTTAGTATTTCTCCTTAAACCAACCACAGCAGGTTCACGCCGTATTTATGACTATTCAGACCTCGCTGCGCGTGCCACTAAATTAGATATTACCTACACGCCTCCCGCAGAAACCACTACCACCACTGGCAAACCCAATACAAGCCAAAAAGTAGGTTTGCGGTTTCAAAATGTGAGAGTTCCTCGAGGAGCAACTGTAACAACCGCTTATGTAACTTTTACCAGTGGTGTTAGAAGTAGCACGCCTACAAGTCTGGAAATTAAAGCCATTGCAAGTGGAGATACCGCTCCCTTTCAAGTACAACAAAATGATATTTCAAGCCGCACAACTACATCTTCTATTACATGGAATGCTAGTAGCACAGATAATCCAATGACAACTTGGGAAACAGGCACAACATATCGTACCCCTGAATTAAAAACAATTGTCCAACCAGTTATCAATCAAAGCACAACTGATAATGCTTGGTGCGGTGGTAATAGTCTTGGATTTGTGATTTCTTCTTCTAGCTTAAGTTCTTTAAGAAATGCACTTTCCTATGATAGTAACCCAAGTTCTGCACCTACATTACATATCGAGTTTTCTAGTTCAAGTGTTCCTCAAAATGCTTGCATACAACAAACCCTTTCCACAGGTATTATAGATGAAAAGGATGACGGCATGCAAACAACTATTATTGATAATATAGCAAATTATAATACGGTATTCTTAACAGGAACTACCGATGATAGAACTTTAAATATGGCAAGCACTAAGAGCAAACCCTCCGGCTCATTAACTAAACGGATTATTGGTGTAAGATTTCAAAATATTTCCCTTGAACGCGGCACAGTTATTAAAGGTGCAAAACTTGTTTTTACCGGTTCAGAAGATACGTTGGGCACTGAAGATACCGATAACACCGAACGAGCACTAGGTGCGGCGGCTTCTTTAACCATTCAAGGAGAATCTGGACTTGCTCTCCCCTTTACAACTTCGATTAATGATTTTGGTTCTCGAACTAAAACAACATCGGTAGATTGGGCTATTCCACAAACTCAAAAATGGGCAACTAACATTAATTACGAAACGCCTGACCTCAAAAATATTGTACAGGCAATTGTAAATAATGGAAGCTGGGCAGTTAATGGAAGCATGGCGTTTTTCATTACCTCAAATGATAACACTAGTTTGAGAAAAGCTGCTTCATTTGAAAAATCACCCACACTTAATACTCGCCTAGAAATCAAAGTGGATGCAACCGCGAGCTTTGCACAAACCACCCGCGAACTAATCAAGAATAAGGTTCAAGCAATGACACCTTTAGGAGGAACACCAATAGTGGACGCACTGTATGAAGCTGCTCAATATTATCGTGGTGGCTTAGTGACAGGTGGAGCTTCCTCGCGGCGTGGTTACAGAGATTATCTCGTAAGTGATCCCGCCTCTTTCAATAGTTCAACAAATCGGCTTGGTTATTTCCAAAAAAGTGCAATACCTACCAGTTCAAGTACGATTGGAACTTACTACAGTATAACTAGCACGCCTTACAAACCACTTTGTCAAATTCCCGCGGAAGGTTTTTCTTTTGCGGAAAAATGTCAACTTGAATTTGTTTTCCAACCCGATACTCCTGAGTCTGATTTTAATGCAAATTTGGGTTTTAATAGACCAAGCGCGAGAGCAACTTACTACACTCCAATAACTGACAGCTCTTGTCAAACTAATCATGTTGTTTTGTTATCGGACGGTAGACCAACTGTTGGTGGTACTACGAATATCGAAAACGCCGTTACAAAATTTATTTTTGGCAATGAATCATCGTATTCCGTATGTAGCAATCCAACGACTCCCTCTGCTGCCTGTAAAATCTACGTTGATGAAATGCGTAAATCTAAAGATAGTGGAATGAGTAGTATCACCTGTGCAACCGATACTTCTACAAATCCAAATAAAGAACCGGGCAAATGCGGACCTGAAATCGCCCAGTTTCTAGCTACCCACGATAATAAAGCAGGGATTTCAGGTTCTACAGTTAAAACTCATACTATCGGAATGCAAATAGATTTCGAACCGGGCGCAGAAGATTATCTTAAATTGATTGCTAAATCAGGTAAAGGTTCATATTACCGCGTTGATACTGCTGAAGAGTTATTGTTAGCATTTCAAACGATTATTGCAACCGCAATGAGTGACAGTTCAAGTTTTGCATCACCAGCTATTTCTGTGAACGTATTTAATCGTTTGTACCACAACAATGAAATTTATTTCACGTTCTTTAAACCGAGCAATACCGTTGCTTGGGATGGTAATGTCAAACGTTATAACCTTTGCACAGCGAAAACAGGTTGTAATTCTGCGATCGTTGGAAAAGGCGGAACAGCAGCAATAGGTTCGGATGGCGGCATTTTAAGCACCGCTCAAGAAGTTTGGAGCACGCTAACTGAACCCGACGGCGCAAAAGTTTTAATGGCAGGCGCGGGCGGCGTTTTACCCGCACCCGATACCCGTAAAATTTATAGCAACGTGGTGGGCGATACGGCGATTGCATTAACCGATGCAGTCAACGCGGTGACGACAGGAAACTCGTCTTTGACAGCGGAAATGCTCAACGTTGCAACTGAAACAAATCCCTCCACAGTTAGAAATGAAGTGATTAATTGGGTTCGTGGTTATACCGACGCAACCGCTGGAACTTTAAGAGAATGGCGGTTTGGTGATCCTTTGCATAGTACCCCAGGCGTGTTCACTTACGGCAAAGAAACCGACGGCACGCCTAAAACCAAAGTCATCGTGAATACCAACGAAGGCGCAATTCGAATGTTGGACGGCAAAACGGGCGTGGAAGATTGGATGTTTATTCCACGAGATATGTTAAAAATCCAAAAAGACCTTAAAGCCAACGCGGTTGCTCCTCAACGAATTTATGGGATTGATGGTCGTCCTGTCGTGTGGGCGCGTGACAATAACTACAACGGCGTTATCGAAGGCACGGATTCGGTGTGGGTGTTTAGCGGAATGCGGCGCGGCGGCAGAAATATCTATGCGTTGCAAGTCACGCCCGACACCTCAAATCCTCCCGCGCATAGACCACGATTAATGTGGACGATCTTTGGCGGTCAAACCAGCGATCAAGGAGATTTTTCTAAACTTGGGCAAACGTGGTCAACGCCAATCGTAACCAAAGTGCTTTATAACGGTGTGCCTAAACAAGTCTTGTTGTTTGCGGGCGGGTTCGATGCCACAACTCAAGATACAACCGCTACTTATCAACAACAGGCAACAATGGGAAATACTATTTACATGGTTGATCCGTTAGATGGCGGAAAACTCTTGTGGTCAGCAGGAAACACCAGCAACGCCAGCGCAAACCTCAAATTAACGGGCATGAATTATTCGTTTCCTTCTGATTTGACAGTGATCGACGGCGATGGCGATGGTTTAAGTGACCGCATTTACGTTGGGGATACTGGCGGTCAATTATGGCGAGTTGATGTTCGTGACGTTGGCAAAGGCTATGCGGTCGGCGGACGTTTGGCGGTTTTAGGCAATTCAACTTCCGATGCGGGCAAACGCCGTTTCTTCTATCCGCCCGATGTCGCACGTTTAACCGACACCAAATACTCACCTTACGCGCAAGACTTTGATTTAGTTCTCATTGGCAGCGGACATCGTCCCAATCCTTTGAACAAAACAATCCAAGATCGTTTATATGCGTTTCGTGATCGTCAAACGGGTTGGTTGATTGGTGATAGCAACAGCGGCAAGAGTGGAAATGCTGTTCAAGATTCGCCCGCCTTTTTAGATCAAACGGTTGCAGGTGGAAGCGCGCCCGCATCAACCAAATTCTTCACGATCACCGAAGACAAACTTTACGATGCAACGACCGAAGTGTTAAATAATACCACCACTGAAATCACGGTATTAGATGGCGCGAAAGAGTTGATCAAAAAGAGTTTGGGTTGGAAAGTCGAACTTGCGGTTTTGGACGACGGCGGCGCGAAAAGCTTTGTCGGTGAAAAAGCACTCGCTAAACCTTTGGTTTTAAACGGGATAGCGTATTACACCACCTTCCTTCCTCCTCAACCTAAAGCCGCCGACGATGCCCAAGCAGCAACCACTGATGCGTGTCAGCCCACTGCCGATTTGGGTAAAGCAAAATCCTATGCAATCAATATCTTAACAGGCGAAGGGGCAATTCCCAACAAAAAACGCGCTGAAGAAATTGGTGGCGGTATTCCCGCAGAACCTATCGCAGTATTTACCGAAAACGGCGTGTCGGTGTATGCGTCGGTGGGTAGTGGAAATCCCGCAGACCCAGCTTCTCCACCTGCATTGAAAATAGTTGGACCGGGTGGACAATTACCGAGAGAAACCGTGTATTGGATTGAAGAATAATCTAATCATTTGAAATAAAAAGCCTCCTCAAATTTGGGGAGGTTTTTTTATTATGAAATACGAAAAGATTTAAAGGTATTAAAAATAAAGAAAAGAGTGTCTTCAATCGTTGAACATCACGTTATCTCGAAAAATATTTTAAGAAACTGTTAAGCATGAAATGTTATGATACCTAATGGTTATTCAATTTTAAATCGATGAATGTATGAAAAAGCTATTTTTATCTTTAATGTTTGTGAGTTTGATGAGCGAGCAACTTATCGCGCATGAAATGCAGTATTCTTCTGATTTACCTGAGATTATTCAATTGCCTCGTGATCAAAATATGCAATTGAATGATGTGATCAAAGCGGCTTTTAATCAGCATCCACAACGTCTGATTTTAGAAAGCCAACGCGAGGAAACAACTGCATTGCAAAACTTATCAAAAAGTTGGTTGGCGGGCGAAACCGCGTTGACTTTGCGAACTCAAACCGATCAAATTGGATCAAAAAAAGGATCGCAAGAGTATGAATTTGCTTATGAATTACCGTTTTGGTTGCCTGCACAACGGGCGGCGTGGAGAAAAGTTGCAGAAGTCGCTGAACAAGAAGTTGAAATCGCAAAACAAGCAATGTTTCATCTAATTGCGGGGGACGTTCGTGAAATGCTATGGAAACTCGCGCAACAAGAAGTTTTAATCACTTTAGCAGAGCACGAATGGGATATTGCAATTCAGTTAGGAAATCAATTACAACGGCGTTTGGAATTGGGAGAAACTGCCAAACGGGATGTTTTATTAGCACAAGAAGAAATTTTACGAAAACAATCTGAATTTCAACAAGCTGAACAAGAATTAACGATTTTATTTAATCAATATCAAGCCTTAACTAGTTTAGAGAAACTTCCGAGCAACTTTGAAGAAATTTTAGATGAAATTGCTTTAAAAGAATTAAAAGAAAATGATTTGAATTGGCATCCGTTAATTCGAGCAACGCAACGTAAAATTCAACGCGCCGAAGCGGAATTGCAACAAGTGAGAAACTCAAAAGCAAGTCCGCCGTCATTAAGTATTGGTGTGCGGCGCGAAAAAGAAGAATCCGATAATAATCATAAAGATAGCGTTGGATTGAGCGTGCGCATTCCGTTCGGACACAGCGGACAACAAGGCATCAAAATCGCCGCCGCACAACGTAACATCGCGGAAAATCAGGCAGAATTCGAAAAAATCCTTCGTGACACTCGCGTCGCCATTAAAAACGCCAAATATACTTATCAAAGCGCAAAAGATAATGTGCAACTTGTTGAATCTCAACAAAAAATCGCCGAAGAAAATTTGCGGTTGGCGATATTTGCCTTACAACACGGGGAAATGGGATTGATAGATTTCCAGAAAATTCAAGCACTTGCATTTGCAGCTGATCGTGCCGTTCAACAACGCAAAATCGCCCTTAAATTAGCCGTCGCCCGTTATCATCAAGCATTGGGGATTTTACCGCAAGGAATTGTTTATGAGTAAGTATTTGATTTTATTTGTTTTTATTTCAAACGTATGGGCGGAAGCGCCAACCTTTATCCCGTTGACTGACGCACAAATTCACAGCATGGGCATCCAAGTTGCCGACATAATTCCCGCAAATACTGCGTTGGGATTGCATTTGCCCGCGCGCGTGACGATTCCGCCAAGCAACATTCAAGTCGTGAGTGCGCCGCAATCTGGGATTGTTTTAAAAACTTACGCCGCTGTAGGTCAAGAAATCAAGCAAAATCAAATGCTTATAAAATTACAAAGCACTGAATTATTGACTTTACAAAAGAATTATTTGCAGGCTTTGACGCGGCAAGTGTTGGCGGAAGCAGATTCGCATCGTGATCAAGCCCTATTTAAAGAAGGGATTATCGCTAAACGTAAACACTTGGAATCACAAGGAAAATACGCCGAAACCACTGCCGACACCAATGCGCAACGCGAAATTTTGCGATTGTCGGGCATGAGCGAAGCGGCAATTGAAAATCTCTCCAAAACGCGCAAATTAGCCGCAATTGTCGACATTATTGCTCCAAATGACGGCGTAGTTTTAGAAAATTTAACGACCAGCGGTCAGCGCGTGAATGGGCTTGATCCATTGTGTAAATTAGCAAATTTGAGCATTTTATGGTTGGATATTCGAGCAACTTTAGAGCAACTTACAACGCTACAAGTCGGTCAAGCCGTGAGCATTTCTGAAACAGGAAGTCGAGGAAAAATCATTTTATTAGGACGCGAAGTCGAACCTACTAATCAAACTGTTTTAGTGCGCGCAGAAATCACCGAAGGCGCTGATCAATTACAAGCGGGTCAATTTGTTCAAGTTCATCCAGAAATCACTGTTAAAGAACGAAGTTGGTATATTCCTTCCAATGCAATTGCTCGAAGTGGCAAAGAAAATGTTATCTTTATTCGCGTTGAAAAAGGCTTTCAAATTCAACCCATTCAAATCCTTAGCAATCACGAACAAGTTGCAGTTATTTCAGGTAATTTTCAAGATAAAAAAATCATCGCAATCAACGGATTAGCAAGCCTAAAAGCCTTGTGGTTGAAATAATAAACGTTTAAATATTTCAAATAAAAAGACCTTCTAAGTTTCTCAACCTAAAAGGTCTTTTTTATTGGAAATTCAACTAAGTTTTAATATTCAAATGCGCAATTCGAACGGGAGCTGGCGGGTGAGAATCGTGAAATGCTGAAAATAAAGCATCTGGCGTTAAAGTTGACGCATTTTCTTGATAGAGTTTCACTAACGCTTGACTGAGCATTTGAGAACTCGTTTGTTCAACCGCAAAACTATCCGCTTCAAATTCATGTTTTCTCGATAATGCTGCAAATAAAGGCGATAAGAAAAAGGTGAACAACGGCATAATTAAAGCGAATAATAACAATGCCATATAAGGTGATGGTGTTGAAATACCTAAGCCAGAATAAAACCACGTTTGATTCATTAACCACGCTAAAGTTGCAAAGCTCGCCGTTGTAATAAAAACTGCAAATACTAAACGTTTAATTAAATGATGATGTTTGAAATGTCCGATTTCATGCGCTAAAACTGCTTCTATTTCATCAGGGTTTAAACTTTTGAGCAACGTATCAAAGAAAACAATTCTTTTTTTCTGTCCAAAACCCGTAAAATACGCATTTCCATGTCCCGAACGTTTTGAACCATCCATCACCAATGCACCTTCGCCTTTAAATCCATTTCTATCTAACAAATGATTTATTTTAGCTTTAAGGGTTTCATCTTCTAAGGGTTGAAAGGTATTAAACATTGGAGCAATTATCGTTGGATATGCCCATAACATCAAGATTTGAAATCCGATAAGAACTCCCGTCACCCACAACCACCAAAATTCTCCCATTTGTGCCATTAACCATAAAATCAACGCAATGAGAGGAACTCCGATTGCAAGTGATAACAAAAGTCCTTTCAACATATCCATAAAAAATAATTGAACAGTTGTTTTATTAAAACCAAACTTTTCTTCAATTACAAAAGTACGATAATAATCTATGGGTAAATCAATAAGTTGATGAATTAGCATGAAACTTAAAATAACCGCAACGCCCGTCCATAATGAAGAAAAACCCGCTTGTTGCCACGTTTGATCTAAAAAATTCAAACCACCACCTAATGTCCAAATTAATAACAAAATTGCTTCTGGAATAATCCATTTCTGCGCAAAATTGAGCTTAGTTACGGTATAATCAGCAGCTTTTTGGTGATCTTCCAAATTAATATACGCTTGAAATGGGTCGGGCACGGCATTACGATGCGTTTGAACGCTGCGAATTTGTCGCAAATTCAACCACATATGAAGAACAACATTGATAATTAACAAACTCACCACTAATACACTAAAACTTTGCATTTTTTAAACTCCAAAAGGGAACAATTTTCGCTTTATACATAATAACAAAATTAACATTCTTCAAGAGGCTTGGATCAAATGAATGAGAATAATTTAATTTGGATTGATTTGGAAATGACCGGATTAAATCCCGATACTGATGTTATTTTAGAAATCGCCACCGTTGTAACAGATAGTGATTTGAACGTAATTGCCGAAGGGCCAGTGCTTGCAATATTTCAACCTGATGAAATGCTTAATCAAATGGATGAATGGAATCAAACTCATCATGGGCAATCTGGTTTAATTCAAAGAGTCAAAGAAAGTCGCATTTCAACTCAAGAAGCAGAACGTTTAACTTTAGAGTTTCTACAAACCTATGTTCCTAAAAATGTTTCTCCAATGTGTGGTAATAGCATTTGTCAAGATCGACGGTTTCTCTGGCGTTTGATGCCGCAATTAGAAGCCTATTTCTTTTATCGACATATTGATGTGAGCACTTTAAAAGAACTTGCTAAACGTTGGAAACCCACGATTGCCGATGGATTTAAGAAAGAATCTCAGCATTTGGCATTACAGGATATTCATGATTCTATTGCAGAATTACAATATTATCGTCGGTTATTATTACAATGAAACTTCCAGAACAACTTTACACCGCTGCTCAATCTCGTGAATTAGATCGCATCGCCATTGAAGAGTATCAAATTAAAGGTTTGTGTTTAATGGAACGAGCGGGTTGGGCTACATTTCAAAGTTTAAAAGAACATTTCCCCAATGCTCAAAACATTGCAGTAATTTGTGGGATTGGAAATAATGCGGGCGATGGTTATGTAATTGCTCGATTATGCGCAATTTCTGGATTAAATGTTCAAGTATTTCAAATTGGCGATCTTTCCAAATTAAAAGGCGATGCTTTATTGGCATTTCAACATTGGGAAGACATTGGAGGAAAAATTGAGCAATTTGAAACACTTTCTCCAACTATTGATTTAATTGTCGATGCGATTTTTGGGACGGGTTTAGATAGAAACGTCGAAGGTATGTGGGCAACTGCGATTGAGCAAATTAATCTTTCTCAAAAACCAGTTTTAGCGGTCGATATTCCTTCGGGTTTAAATGCAAACACGGGAACAGTTCAAGGTATTGCAATAAAAGCAAATTTAACGGTTACTTTTATTGGTTTAAAAGCGGGTCTTTTTACTAATCAAGCCGTTGATTATACGGGTAAAATTATTTTTAATGATTTACAAGTTCCTCCTCAAATTTATCAACAGGTTTCTCCCTTTGCAAAACGTTTGGAGTTAAATAAATTCTTACCTCGCCAGAAATCCTCTCACAAAGGAACATTTGGACACGTTTTAATTGTCGGCGGAGAAATTGGGATGAGCGGCGCGGCACGTTTGGCGGGTGAAGCAGCGACTCGAGTTGGTGCAGGAAAAGTTAGCATTGCAACCCGATTAATTCATTCAAGTTTTTTAAATTTGCAACGTCCCGAATTAATGGTGCATCCTGTTGAAAATATTGAAAATTTACAGATTTTAATCGACCGTTGCGATGTAATTGCGATTGGGACAGGTTTAGGTCAACGTGAATGGGGACAAATGATGCTTTCCACTGTTTTAAAATCACATAAACCATTGATTTTAGACGCAGATGCGTTGAACTTATTAGCCAAAAATCCTCAAGTGTTAAAAAATACGATTATAACTCCACACCCCACCGAAGCCGCACGTTTATTAAACAAATCCACTCAAGAAGTCCAAAACAACCGATTTGAAAGTGCTAAACAACTTTTTGAGAAATATCAAGCAACTTGTGTTTTAAAAGGTGCTGGAACGGTGATTTGTTCTGAAAAAGGATTAAGCCTTTGTGACTCTGGAAATGCGGGTTTAGCAAGTGGAGGAACGGGTGACGTTTTAACGGGAATCATTGCGGGATTAGTTGTACAAGGATTTGATTTGATTTCTGCGGCAGAACAAGGGGTTTGTTTACACGCAAATGCGGCGGATTTAGCAGCTCAAAATGGTGAACGCGGTTTATTGGCAAGTGATTTATTTCTCCACTTAAAGCAACTGGTGAATTAAAATGCGAATTCCTCGTGCTTTTATTGATGAAATTATTGCTCGATCAGATATTGTTTCTGTGATTGATCGACATATTGGTTTGAAAAAAGCCGGAAAAAATTTTACTGCTTGTTGTCCATTTCATAATGAAAAAACACCATCTTTTAGTGTTAGTTCAGATAAGCAATTCTACCATTGTTTTGGATGTGGTGCATCAGGAAATGTGATTAGTTTTTTGATGGAATACAGTCACTTAGAGTTTGTTGAAGCTATTGAAATGCTTGCGCAACAACAAGGTTTGAGTATTCCTTATGAAGATGACGTTTCTGATCATAGCAATCAACAAAGCACCAAAACCCTTTATGAAATCTTAAATGAAATAACTGAATATTATCAACGGCATTTGTCGGCGATTTCTTTAGAGTATTTGAAACATCGAGGTTTAACCCAAGAAACTATTTTTAAATGTGGGTTAGGATTTGCTCCAGCGGGTTGGGATAATTTATTACAACGCTTTCCAAAAGAAAAGCATTCACAATTGTTAGCATCGGGAATGATTGTAGAGAAAGAAGACGGACATTTTTATGATCGTTTTCGTCAAAGAATTATGTTTCCCATTCATGATGCTCGAGGTAGAGTCGTCGCGTTTGGTGGACGGGTTTTAGATGATAGCAAACCTAAATATTTAAACTCACCAGAAACGACTATTTTTCATAAAAGCAATGTGTTGTACGGTTTGCATTGGGTGAAAGCAACAAAACCTAAACAAATCATTTTAGTTGAAGGTTACATGGATGTTGTCGTATTATTACAATACGGCATTACAAATGCGGTAGCAACGTTGGGAACAACTGCAAGCGATGCGCATTTCTCGCAATTATTTCGTGAAGTTGGCGAAGTGGTGTGTTGTTTTGATGGTGATGCGGCGGGTTACAAAGCAGCATGGCGAGCATTAGAAACTGGACTTTCTCATTTACGCGACGGTCATCAAATCAGTTTTATGTTTCTACCCGACGGCGATGATCCCGATTCTTTAGTGAAACGAGAAACCGCCACTGGATTTCAAGAACGATTACAACAAGCACAACCTTTATCGACTTTTTTGTTCTCACAATTAACTCAAAATTTAAATCTGAGTACATTGGAAGGTCGCGCAAAACTCGCGGAAAGCGCCCGTCCATTACTCGGAAAAATTCCTCATGGTGCATATCGTGAATTATTAAGTGCGCAGTTGCGAGAATTAACGGGCGTTGTTCAAAATCAAAACCCTAAATATGAAAAGAAAGCACCTGATGCAACATTACCCGCCCCACAAATAGAAAGTTCCTCAACTAATATTCTGCCTTTATTACGCAAAATATTAGCGTTTTTAATTCAAAATTCTTTTTTAATCTCTGAAATTCATGAACGCTCTTTTTTAAAAGATTTAAAAATAAATGGTATTTCTTTACTAAATAATCTGGTAGAATTTTTAATTAAAAATCCCCAAGCAAGTGGCGGAATGATTTTAGAACAATGGCGAGGAAAAAAAGAATTTGAATTAGTAGAAAAATTATTATTGTGGGAACATCCTCTAAATGAAGAAGGAATATTATTAGAATTTAGAGATAGTTTGAATAAGTTAGAAACAGAATTAACCGAACAACAAATTCAAATATTACTGCGGAAAAAATATTATGTAGGATTGAATGATGATGAAAATAAATTGCTCACTGACTTAATTAATTTTAAACAAAGAATGATATAGTATAGTTTTATTAATCGTAACTTATGTTTTTAGTCACAGATAAAGATGGATTGGGTAGTGATCAAAAGCAAGAGATGATTTTGAATATTTTGTGTTTATTTTCAGTAAATTATAGATTTAATCAGCATCCCAATTTGATCACTACCCAACTTTTTTACTGTTCTTTCACTTACTTAGCTAATTTAACAGATTAACTCCATGATATTCATACTCTTTTCTCTCTTTGATACAGCCCTCCCCCCCGCAGGTGCTTGCCGATAGGCTTCTTTTGGATTGAGGTGTCCTTCTTCCCAATATCTATTCAACCATTTTGAAATCGTATTGTAATGGACTTTAAATGTCTTATGCGCTTCTTGCATTGTTTTTCCTTCCAATACAAACTCTATTACCCTTTCTCTTAATTCTAATCCGTAACTCATCTTTTCTTTCCTCTTTCTCTATTGTTCATTTGTTTTTAGGTATTATACTATAAAACCCTAGATTTCTCCGTTGATGTTTCTCGCCTCAAACCTCTTTCAAAATAACGTTACAGACATAAAAAAAGCCCTTGTTCAGGGCTTTTAATTACAAATAAATTAAGGCGTGTATTTATCTAAGGAAAAATATAGTTTTCCATCATTAGAAGGTTGATGTTTAAAAGTCGCTTGTGGGGTTTTCAAACTTAAATCAAGCGGTGCTAAGGTTGCAGAAGTGCAGTTTGTTGCACCCAGATTCAAACCATAATCTGTCACTTGAAAAACGTATTGGTTAGTTTGGTTAGGAGTGTAATCTAAAGTTGCCCACAAATTCAGATTTTTATATTTCAAATTGGGGATATGAACCTGTAAGTTGGAATTTACCGTCAATGGAGAGCAACTTATGATTTTATCCACTTCTGTTTGCGAAAGAACCTGTGCTTTGTAAGAAGTTGATCCAGTTTGGTTTTTCCACAAAGAAACAAATGAGTTCAAGTGCCGATAAGAAGCCAGCATTAATTTTGTGTAACTGTTGATTAAATCTATATTTTTTGTAACACTGAGCATTTTTTGTAAATCTGCAATATCCACTTCTTCAACTAATGCACCGACTAACAATGCTTCGCTCGTATTTTGAGCACCGCGACTAATCAAATCATTATACAAAGTTTGTAATGTTGGATTATGAAATTTTCCTACTTCTGTCTGAGCAAGTGTGGGTATTTGATAGGCAGTTAAGAGTTCTAATGCTGTATCGGTATGTCGTTGCTCAGATTCTGAAATATTTTGAAATACCACGAGATTCCATTTTGCTAATAATGTTAAATACACATCACGGGCGAGTTTTTCTTCTTCTTGTAGGTATTGCAAATCTGTTTTATCTTGTTCGGTTAATGTACCGCCAACGATTTGTAATTGCCCGTTTTGTGCGCCGTTTCCTTGTGCAGCAAGCGGCAATTCGTATGCGCCTAACATTAAAGCAACCATTACAGCAGAAGTTAACATTTTAGGTTTCATAAACTACTCCTTTAGAAAAAATATCGTCAATTAAAATTAACAGTGTTTTGCTGTTGGGTACATTATAGATTTATTATTTAATGATTTTCTAATATTAACGACAAACGGTATGAAAAAACCGATAAAGAAATGAATTTTAGTTATTTCACGCAACTGTGGTTTTTTAAACAAAAACGTGGCTTTTTTATCACAAATTGAAATAATTTTTTGATTTTATGAGAAATAACTAAAAAAGATTGGCACTTGACAAAGAGAGGTCGAGTACCAACAATAAAGTATTTTGTGAGAACGGCAAAACGGAGAGAGCCCTTTGAGCATTCAAAAGACCCCACAATGGGATGAGGAAAGCGATGTTTTAGAAGCTAAACCGCGTTTAAAACCCCCTCAATTGTACAAAGTGGTATTGCTTAACGACGATTACACCCCAATGGATTTTGTGGTTGAGGTGTTAGAAATGTTTTTTAACTTGAATCGCCGCAAAGCCACACGCATCATGTTACAAATTCATACCGAAGGACGCGGAATTGGCGGTGTTTTTACCCGCGACATCGCTGAAACAAAAGTCATTCAAGTCATTGATTATGCCAGAGAAAATGAACATCCGCTTGCGTGTGTGATGGAAGCGGCTTAAATCAAAACGGAGGAAGTATGCTTAGTAAAGAATTAGAAACCACACTTAATACCGCTTTTCAAGCCGCACGAGAAAAACGCCATGAATTCATGACAGTAGAACATTTATTATTGGCATTGCTCGATAATACCGCCGCTGCGCACGTTCTCAAAGCCTGTGGCACAGACATTTCTGCGTTGCGCGAAAAATTAACCCTTTTTTTAGATGAAACCACCCCGCGTTTGGGTCGACGTGATGATCGAGATACCCAGCCAACTATCGGATTTCAAAGGGTTTTACAACGCGCTGTGCTTCACGTTCAATCCTCTGGCAAAAAAGAAGTTTCGGGTGCAAATGTGTTAGTTTCTATTTTTGGTGAACGTGAATCTCAAGCAGTATATTATCTTGAAAAACAACAAGTTATGCGTTTGGATGTGATTAATTTTATTTCTCACGGGATTTCAAAAGTCGATCAAGAACGTCAACAACAAGAAGCTAATCAAAACGCCGCCGCCGATGAAGAACAACCAGAGAACGCTCCTCAAAAAAATCCTTTAGATGTTTTCACCATCAACTTAAATGAATTAGCAAAACAAGGCAAAATTGATCCTCTAATTGGTCGTCAATTAGAAATCGAAAGAACATTGCAAATCTTATGTCGTCGACGTAAAAATAATCCTTTATTTGTCGGTGAAGCGGGTGTTGGAAAAACTGCAATCGCAGAAGGTTTGGCACGCTTAATTGT
Source organism: Thiomargarita sp. (assembly GCA_020718845.1). Lineage (GTDB taxonomy): Bacteria > Pseudomonadota > Gammaproteobacteria > Beggiatoales > Beggiatoaceae > DYRG01. Next base: position 44,902 of record DYRG01000004.1, on the reverse strand, counting down.
TGAAAAAAAAGTCCCTGAAATTATTGAAAATAGTGTTGTGTATGCGTTAGATTTAGGGGCATTACTTGCGGGAACAAAATATCGCGGCGATTTTGAGAAACGTTTAAAAGCCGTCGTCAATCAACTCCGCAAACAAGAAGGTTCAATTTTATTCATCGATGAAATCCATACAATCATTGGAGCAGGTTCGGCTTCAGGTGGAGCAATGGATGCGTCAAATTTAATTAAACCCGCTTTAGCCGCTGGCGATTTGAGATGTATTGGATCGACCACTTATCAAGAATATCGTGGAATTTTTGAAAAAGATCATGCACTTGCACGACGTTTTCAAAAGATCGACATTCTTGCGCCTTCGGTTGATGAAACAGTGCAAATTTTAAATGGTTTGAAATCCCGTTTTGAAGAACATCATCAAATCAAATACGCCAAACAATCTTTAAGAGCCGCTGTAGAATTATCCGATAAATACATTACTGATCGACATTTGCCAGATAAAGCAATTGATATTATCGACGAAGCGGGAGCAAGACAGCGTTTGCAACCCATTTCAAAACGTAAGAAAACCATTAATGTAACGGATATTGAAGAAATCGTTGCAAAGATTGCACGGATTCCTCCAAAAAACGTTTCTACTTCTGATAAAGATTTATTGAAAAACTTAGAACGCGATTTGAAAATGGTAGTGTTTGGTCAACAACAAGCTATTTCAACTTTATCTGCCGCAATTAAAATGGCGCGCTCGGGTTTAGCGAATCCTCAGAAACCGATTGGATCATTTCTACTTGCTGGTCCGACTGGCGTTGGTAAAACCGAAATTACTCGCCAACTTTCTAAGATTATGGGCATTGAATTAGTGCGTTTTGATATGTCTGAATATATGGAACGTCACACGGTTTCTCGTTTGATTGGTGCTCCTCCTGGATATGTGGGTTATGATCAAGGTGGTTTGCTCACTGATGCCATTAACAAACATCCTCACTCGGTTCTTTTGTTAGATGAAATAGAAAAAGCTCATCCAGATGTTTTCAATTTGTTATTACAGGTGATGGATCACGGTGCTTTAACCGATACTAATGGTCGACAAACCGATTTTAGAAATGTTATTTTAGTAATGACCACTAATGCAGGTGCTCAAGAATCCAGCCGTGCTTCAATGGGTTTTCAAATCCAAAATCATCGCACTGATGCAATGAGTGTTATTAAGAAAACTTTTAGCCCCGAATTTCGAAATCGTTTAGATGCAACTGTGGAGTTTCTTCCTCTTAATTTTGAAACAATCGTGAATGTAGTTGATAAGTTTATTATTGAATTAGAAGCGCAATTAGAAGCGAAAAATGTTACGCTGGAAGTCTCTGAAAAAGCTAAACATTGGCTCGCAGAAAATGGTTACGATCCTTTAATGGGTGCGCGTCCAATGGCACGTTTGATTCAAGAAAAAATTAAGAAACCCGCCGCCGAAGAGTTGCTCTTTGGAAAATTAGAAAAAGGCGGTCACATTATTGTTGATGAAAGCAATGGTGAATTAGTTTTGCAATATATCGCCAGTGAACGTCCAGAATTAGCAGCGGATATTGCCTAAAATGTTTAAGTTTCTTCTCATCTCAATGCTCACTTTTTCCTCTGTGTATGCAGATGATAAACTGCTCACTTTTCAAGGCGAAGTTGTTTTCGTAGAAATTGAAGGTGGATTTTATGGGATTGTTGATCAAAACGGTCAAAAATATTTACCGTCAAATCTTCCCGATCTTTTAAAACAAAATGGCTTAAAAGTGAGAGGAACTGCTCAATTAAAAAGCGGCAAACTGGGTTTCAAGCAATGGGGAAAAATGATCGATATTATTGAAATCATTTACCAAAAGAAATGAAACCACGTCTTTTAATCACGGGAGCAACGGGACAAATAGGATATTTTCTTTTACCGTTGCTCAAAGAATTTGAAACCTTTGCGGTTAGTCGTTCCTTTCATTCTTCCTCGGATTCTCTGCAGTGGATTCAAGGAGATTTACATTCTCCAATTAATCTTCCTTCCAATATAGATTATTTCATCCATTTAGCGGGCTTGCCGTTATTTCCAAAGATTTCTGCGCCGTGCATTATTTCCTTTAGTTCGACCAGTCGTTTTACCAAAGAAAACTCTCCAAATCCTCACGAAAGAAAGATTGCACAAAGTTTAATCAAATCCGAAGAAGTTTTTATTGAATTTTGTGAGAAACAAAACATCAAATGGACGCTATTTTATCCGACCTTAATTTATGGTGCTGGAATGGATAAGAACGTGCTCACGTTAAGCCATTTTATTCAACGTTGGAACTTCTTTCCTTTATTGGGAGAAGCAAAGGGTTTGCGGCAACCCGTTCATGCAGAAGATTTGGCAGCCGCCTGCATTAAAACATTAAACAATTCAAATGCTCATAATAAAAGATATTTTTTGACGGGTGGAGAAACCCTAACTTATAAACAAATGCTCACGATTATTTTTGAGCAACTTCATAAGACTCCACATTTTATGCCTTTGCCGATAAATATTTTAAAAATGGGTTTAAATTTGGTTAAAATATTTCCTCAATTTCAATATTTGAATGCTGAAATGTTAGAACGCATGAATCAAGATTTGTGTTTTTCTTCTCAAATGGCAATGGATGATTTTGGATTTGAAGCGCGCGGTTTTAAACCTGATAAATTAGCTTTAGGAATAAATACATGATTTTTCTTACTTTTTTAGCGTTTGGGATTGCAGCAAGTTTAACGTTTTTTTTAAGCAAACGCGCTTGGTTGTTAGCAATGCCAAATGACCGTTCTTTGCATTTTCAAGCCACGCCACAAACTGGCGGATTAGCCATTTTGATTGCATTAGTGATTACAAATTGGTTAATGATTATTTTATATGGAACAGTGCAAGGTTGGGTGTGGATTGCGAGTGGAGCGGGTTTAATTGCGGGGATTGCATTATTAGATGACGCATTAGAAATTGCTCCCATTTGGCGTTTAATTGTGCAGTTTCTGGCGGCGTTTTTTGTGATTTCAATTGGAAATATTCAACTTGATTTCATTCCTGTTCTAATTCAAATCTTTTTTGTGGTTTGGATGGTTAATTTATACAATTTCATGGATGGAATGGACGGATTTGCGGGAGGAATGGCAATATTTGGTTTTGGAACATTAGCTATTTTGAGCATCGATCAACCGTTATTGATGGGTTTAAATGCGTTAATTGCGGCGAGTTGTGCGGGGTTTCTAGTATTTAATTTTCCACCCGCAAAAATCTTTATGGGTGATACGGGAGCAACTGTCTTAGGTTTCTTAGCCGCAACTTTGATTTTATTGGGAGGAAAATTACAATTATTTCCTTTCTGGTTAGGTTTGTTGGCTTTTTCGCCCTTTATTGTTGATTCGACGGTGGTTTTATTTAAGCGTTTGATTAAAAAAGAAAAAATATGGCAAGCGCATCGAACACATTATTATCAACGTTTAGCACAATTAAAAGGTTGGGGGCATAAGAAAACGGTCTTTTGGGAATATATTTTGATGGGAAGTTGTAGTGTTTCTGCGTTATTAATGTCGGTGATGCCATATTCATTTCAAATGTTTTTTTTAGTTCTTTGGGGCTTGTTATATATTGCTCTAATTTGGTATTTAGAAAAATATCTTTTAAATTGAAAGAAGAAATATTTTATTAATGTGATGAATTATTAGATATTTAGTTAGTGTTGCACCTTTCTTTTCGGAAGGTTTCTGCGAGAAATTTTTCTTATTAACATTTGCATTTTATGTGCATAAGCGTTAAGGTTTAAGTTTGTGAAGTGGAATTATATTATGCCGATACAACAAACACTTGCACTGAATTGGCACGGTTTGCCCCATGCGTTTGATACTTTTCGGGTGGGTCAAAATGTGGTTACTTATCAAATGTTATTGCAATGGTTACAACAAAGCAACCCGTTAGCGTCGTTGTATTTGTGGGGCGTGCGCGGGAGTGGTAAAACTCACCTTTTACAAGCGGCTTGTCGGCTCGTTTCGGAGCGCGGGGGGTTGAGCGCGTACCTGCCCTTAGCGGAATTATTAGCATTGCCCACAGACGTTTTAGAGGGCTTAGAAAACATGGATTTAGTCTGTTTAGACGATCTCCAAAGTATTTCTCATATTGATAGTTGGGAACACGCCATTTTTAATTTATATAATTTATTGAAAGATAACAAGATTCCGCTTTTATTGGCGGCAAACGTTCCACCAAACAATTTAAATGTTTTGGAGGATGTGGTGTCGCGTTTGAACAGTGGGGGGGTTTATCGTCTTGAAAATTTATCAGAAATCGATCAATGCCAATTATTACAAGATTATGCGGCTGAATTGGGCTTAATTTTGCCGAATGCCGTTGGACATTATTTTATCCACCAAAACAAAGACTTAAAAACCATGATCGATTGGTTAGAACAATTAGACGGTTTAGCAATCGGCAAAAAACGCAAACTTTCTCTTCATTTTGTCAAAGATATTTTAACTATTTGATTTTAATGGGGCTGCATTTGTCGCAAGTGTTTTCCGACCGCAAAGCCAGCACCACTTAACCCTAATAATGCTCCAATTGTTAATAAAATCAATACAATATCAATTTCAAATAAATTAAGTTGATATTGTGTTTGATAGAGAGAGTTCAAATGTTGTAATGGCGTATCTAATAAAGCAAAACCTACTTTAATTAGAGCAAATGCAACCAATCCTCCTAATACACCATACCATAATCCACTGTAAAGAAACGGACGGCGAATAAAACCATTACTTGCTCCAAATAATCGTGTAATTTCAATCTCTTCGCGGCGGTTGTTCACTGCTAAACGAATCGTATTTGACGTAATTAAAATAACCGCTAATCCTAACAAACCCGCTAAAACTAAAATCCCTCTTCTAACCACTTCAATCATTGCAAACCAACGTTTCAACCAGCGCATATCAAATTGAACATTATCGGCTTCGGGTAATTGTTGCAGCATTTGAAATAAATTCTTAATGTTTTCATTATCTTGCAATGCGGGTTGAATCACTAAAACCGCTGGCAAAGGATTTTCATCTAAGGCTTGTAATGCGTCGCTAAATCCCGACAGTTCTCGATATTCCGCCAACGCTTCTTCTTTTCCAATGGTTCTCACTTTTGAAATCATTGGTTGCTGTCGTAGTTGTTCTGCTAATTGAATTGCTACATTATCGGTTATTTCCGCTTTTAGAAATAACGAGATTTGGGTATTTGCATCCCAATGTTGAGTAACTTGACGCGCATTTTCTAATAACAAAAACAAACCCGCTGGCAATGCTAATGAAATCCCAATCACTGCGGAAGTTAAAAGGGTTAATAAAGGCGCATACATTGCTTGTTGAAAACTGTTTTTAAAACTATACCAATGATGTTGCAACCACATTTGTAACGGCGCGATTTGCATGGGTGTGGACGCATTTGAGGGCGAAGTTGGCACACGAAAGCCTTGAGGATTTTTTTTACGGTAGTTCATAAACGATGCTCAGAATATCTATGTGAAAATTTTAAGTTTCCAATTGGAACACCTTGAAACGAAGGATGATAGGCAACGGGTTTGCTCAAATAATAACCTTGCACCAAATCAATTCCAAAAGAATTTAACATTAATAAAGTTTCTTCATTTTCTACAAATTCTGCAATAATTTCTTTATCCATATTTTTTGCAACATCAATAATGGCTTTTACAAAGGCTTGATTATCTTTATCGTGAATTAAATCTCGAATAAACAAACCATCAATTTTAACAGTATCTGCTTTCAAATGTTTCAAATACCCAAAAGAAGAGAAACCCACGCCAAAATCATCTAAACAAATTCGACACCCAATTTTAGATAAAACATCAATAAAGTTTTGTGCATCGTGCAAATCAGCAACGGCAGCAGTTTCGGTTAGTTCAACTAATAAGCGCCAAGGCTCAACGTTTTGAACTTCAAGTTCTTTCACAATGAAATACGCTAAAGTTGGGTCTTCAATTGAACGTCCAGAAACATTTACAGCTAAAGGTGGAATACGTTTTGATCGAGCTAATAAACTAATCGTTTCTTTTAAGACAAATCGATCAATATCTAAAATTAATCCACTGCGTTCTGCATGAGGAATAAAACGATCGGGTGTAATGAGTTTTTCTGGGTTATTAATATCCTTCATTCTTAAAAGAATTTCTAAATGTACGAGTGATTTATCCTTAGCATTATGAATGCCTTGGAAATATAGCTTAAATAAATTTTGATCTAAGGCTTGTTCAATTTTCTTACCCCATGAGAAATCATCAATTTTTTGTGCAGCCGTATTTTTATCGGGAGAATAAATTTGCCACATATTTTTACCAGCGGTTTTTGCTTGATACATTGCAGCATCGGCGTGAGCAAGTAAGGATTCTGCGTCGGTGGCGTGTTCTGGATAAAATGCTATGCCTAAACTGGTTGTTAAACGTAAAGTTTTTCCTTGAACTTGAAATGGTATTCTTGAAATACAATGTAAGATTTTATCCGCCAAGTTTCTCGCCATTGTTTTATCAGCATTAATTAATAAAATAGCAAATTCATCTCCTCCAATTCGAGAAAAAATGGTATTTTTTTCATTTAAAACTTGCACTAATTCTGCCGCACAGTGCATTAAGACTTTATCGCCGACCGTGTGTCCATACACGTCATTAATATATTTGAATTCATCTAAATCAAAGAATAACAAAGCGTGTTCAATGCCATAACGAGAAGTGTGACTGGTAATTTTAATGAGTTCTTCTTGCAAACTTCGCCGATTATAAAGTCCAGTTAAATCATCATGTTGCGCTAAATATTGCAAGCGATTTAAAGAATGTTGATTATCACTTTTTGCTCGCTCTAATTCATCTAAACGATTACGCAAAGAAATCTCGGCTTTTTCTCGATGACGGCTTTCTGCGGCATTGGCTTGTTCCATGTCTTGATAATCGGCTTCTTTGATTTGTAGTTTTAAAGATAAACGATTAAGATTGTTTTGTAATTCAGCGAGTTCTTGGTTATCAGAAAGAGGATTAATTTGTGCGTTGAAATAGTTTTCTTCAATCGCACGAACCGCCAGATTTGTTTTAATTAATTGATGAGTTAATCGACGATGTATGTAAGATTGCAACGCAAACCAGATACTAAAACATAGTAATAATGGAAGAATCATATATTTTACAAAAGGTTGCCAATGATTGCTCAATTGAGATTTAGACATTCCAATAGCAACAATAATATCGTTTTGTTCAGGGAGTTTTTTATAGATACCTAAATAGTTAGTTTCTTGAATTTTATAAGAAAATTCACCGCTTGATTCTTCAAATATTTCTTTTGAATCCATTAAAGATTCGACTTGATCTTTTGAAATGCCGCCATAATCAAGAATTGTTGGAGAGGGTTCGTTGCGAATGACAAAGAAATGTTGTGCTTCCCTAAAATAAGAAAACAAATGACCCGCCGCCGGTTTTCCTTGTAAATAAAGAACGGTCGTGAGGGTGTTTTCTAATTCTAAATAAAACATTTGTTGCTGCCATGCGCTTGTCCGTTTTTGTACTAATGTTCCCCCGATTAGTAGCACGGATAAAATTGCAATGAACAACGCCGTCAATGCAGCAAAATCTAGTTTTGTTTGCAATCTCATGATGTAAAATAAGTATGGGCAAGAATTGCATTGTGTACTATTCTATCTGTTTTAGACAAGTGTTTTGTTTCAAAGGAGCTTTTTATGCAAAAATGGTTAGTACCCTTAGTCGCGTCATGTTTTAGCGTGCAAGTGGCGTTGGCGGCGGACGATATGTCATTGGAAGGTATCGTTATTTTAGGTGCGCAAAAAAGCGCGGTGGTCTTAAATAACGGCAAACAAGTGACGGTTAAAGCGGGCGATACGTTGGGCGAATGGACGGTCGATGCGATTGAAGCGCGTCAAGTGTTTCTGCGTAACGTTAAAGGCGAGCGCAAAGAATTAAATCTCAAAACTAATCTCAACGCGGCAACCCCTTCGCCTGACAAACCCGCTGACGGCATGACGGGAATGCAAGGCATGAACGCTGCGCCGCCCGTTCCTCCCGCGAATAATCCCTTTGCTGCTGCCGCTGCTGCGAACGCTGCCGCCGCAAAAGGTGCAACGCCTGCGCCTGCGACGGGGCAACCTGCGGGTCAAGGTTTTCAACCCAAAGTCATTGAAGATAAAGACATTCCCGCTGGACATCGTCGAGTGCGCACGCCGTTTGGTGATGTATTAGTCAAAGACCCACCGCCGCCCGCTGGTCAATAAACGCAATAAAATCAACGTGCTTTAGTGATTTTTCATTTAAAGCACGTTTTTGAAGATTATTTTTTATCGGCAGTTTCTTTAAGTCCATCAGCAACTTGCGGAGGCATATAATTTTCATCATGTTTGGCGAGAATTTCCGACGCGTTGAAACTCCCATCTTCTTGTAATTTTCCAATCGCCACAATGCCTTGCCCTTCCCGAAACAAATCTGGCAAAATTCCTTCGTATTTCACCGCGATCATTTTTTGATTATCGGTCACGTTAAAATGAATTTTTAAACTGTCCGTTGCGCGCTGAATGCTACCATTTTCAACCAATCCACCAATCCTAATCACTTGATTTTTTGGAGCTTCTCCAGCGTGAACTTGGGTTGGCATGAAAAAAAGCTGGATATTCGCGTTAAACGCCATCAACCCCAACGCAACCGCCGCCCCAACTCCTAATAATAAAACTACAATCCATGCAAGTCGTTGTTTATGCTTAGCATTTACCGTAATTGTACTCATGAGTTTTCTCTCCGTAATTTACGTTTGAGTTGATTTAACACCAGCCGATGACGTTGCCAAGGCAAAATTACGTTTAATAACAAGACGATAAAAGCAACACCAAACGATGCCCACACATAAAACGCATAGCCACCCATATATAAAAATTGTTTCAACTGTTCCATTTTTCAAACACCACTAAATTAACTATTTTACAAAAAAATCTCAAATTTAGAGAAATACTTTTCGGATTAAAAATCAATATATCTTTATTACACTATTTACAGGTAGATTGGGGTGCAAACTTTACAGTTCAACCTACGAAATATTTTAGGTAATATTGCTATATCTTATCTTCAGTTTAAAGAAATAACTTTTTCACCTGAATAAGGTCTGTATTTTCTCTAAAGTAGGATTTTCAACAACACCACGTTCTGTAACTATTACATCAACTAAGGAAGCGGGGGTCATATCAAAGGCTGGATTCCAAGCAGTTGCTCCATTTGCAGAAACAGACTGTCCTTTAAATTTAAGGATTTCTACAGGCTCACGTTGCTCTATTGGAATCATTTCGCCATTTGCTAAGTTCATATCAATCGTCGACGTGGGCGCGACCACCATGAACTTAACCCCATGATATTTCGCTAAAACCGCCAAATTATACGTCCCAATTTTATTTGCCACGTCACCATTTGCCGTAATTCGATCCGCGCCGACAATCACCCATCTAATTGATTTTTCTCGCATTAATGAAGCCGCCGCGCCTTCGACAATTAACGTTACGGGAATTTGATCTTGCACTAATTCCCACGCCGTTAAACGCGATCCTTGCATCCAAGGTCTTGTTTCGTCTGCAAAAACTTGCGAAATATTGCCCGCTCGATACGCACTGCGAATCACTCCCAACGCCGTTCCATAACCGCCCGTCGCTAAACTTCCCGTATTACAATGAGTTAGCACATTACTGTTCGGTTCGATGAACGCCGATCCCAAATCGCCCATTCGATAATTATCAGTAATATCAACAGCATGGATGCGTTGCGCTTCATTTAATAATGTAGAATCATCATAATTATCTAAATTATCAATGAGTTGCTGCATTTTTGCGAGTGCCCAAAATAAATTCACTGCGGTCGGACGTGATGCCGCAAGCAATTGAAAATCCTTTTTAATCAAAGATTTCCAATCGTTTTTATCTCGCGCAAACGCTTGACGAGCCGCTAAAACCATCCCAAACGCCGCAGTAATTCCAATCGCAGGCGCGCCGCGCACCACCATCTCTTTGATTGCATTAGCAATTTCTTCTGGCGTGCGCAACGTCAAATAACGAGTTTCATGCGGTAAAACCCGTTGATCGAGCAATTGTAATGCGTCGTTGTTCCAAACAATTGCTCTCAAAGAATCGTGTTCGTTGCTCATTTTAAAACCGGACGTGCATTAACAGGTTGTAATGGACGAGCATTATCATGTTTCATCCAACCTTTGAATTGATGAATTTGCTCTAGAGAAGCGGTTAAAGGTTTCTTCATCACAAACCAACGAACACCCTCAGAACAAGGCGGCGTTGTTAAAGAACCATTAAAACGAAAATAGTTCTTTTCTTCTGGCAAAAGATTCATGGGATTGATTTCTTGATCAAGTTTAATTTCTTCATTTTCTTTTGAAGAAACTTTCTTCCAAATGCTATCCAATAATTCATGAGCATTTCCAACATCAAACATTACCCCAATAACCGCTAATTCTCCTTTGTCATTTTTATGCACTAAATGCACTTCTAAAGGAAAAGATTTTCCATTGATTTGGTTTTCGCTTGGCGTATGAAAATGAAATTGGACTAAATTAAAAGTTTTTTCTTCAATTTTAATCGAACTTCCTTGCGGATAATTTATTTGAATCGTGTGCCCATTATTTACAACAGTTGCCGCTGAGTTCTTATAAGCAAATTCAATCGCTGATAATTCCGCTTCAATCATTTCATTTTCAACTAAATTAATTGGCGTTTGGTTCTTACCAATTTCACACAAAGCAAAATCAGGTTTTAATTTACCCCATTGCTCTGGATTTCCTACCCCTTGATATGTCCAATGAATATCATCTGCAAATGCTAAGTTGCTCACGACTAAACTTAATGCAAAACCTTGCAACATTCTCATAAAAAACTCCTTTTGTTAAGCATCAATTCCAATGATTTTTGGATGATTGAATTTGGTTAATTTAACGGTTTTAATATCTTTCAAATAACTTGCAACCGTTTCCCAAACAGGTTCACCCGCCGATTGAGAACCAACCGTCGCCCAGCCAGCGACTTTATATTTCTTAGTAGATTCAATCAGTTCGCCATTATCTAAGGTCATATTTGAAATGCGTTTACCCATTTCTTCCAACGGATTACAAACATAATCTAATCCGCCTAATCTTACCATATCTCCACCTTGTTGACGATAAGGATCACGATTAAATAAATTATCACACACATCCTCTAAAATCATTTTAAGTTCTTCACCCGACATTTCTCTAAGATATGTTTCAGGATAAGTCATTGCAGTTTGATCTAAAACGTGCTCCATTGTAATGGTTTGATTGGGAAGAACGGTTGTTCCCCAGCGAAAGCCAGGTGATAATGAAATTTGCGCATCATTTTTAGCGCGCAACGCATTACAAATCACTTGATCAAATGTTCCATTAAAATTACCGCGACGATAGAGCAATTCTTCGGCAGTTGCTAATGGGGTTTGTAATTTTTCTAAAAATGGAGCGCGCGTTTTTTCTATCAATTTGCTCATTTCTGGATCGGCGGGAATCATATTTGAAAAAATCGGCAACAAACGATATTTGTAACCCGTTAGTTTATTTTCTTTGATTTCAAAATCCAAAACACCGACAAATTTACCATTTGAACCTGCATTTGTGACTAAGGTCATCCCTTGAGGATTTTTGATTTCAATTGGCATAGGAACGCCATCATGGGTATGTCCACCTAAAATGACATTAATTCCACTCACTCTCGACGCTAATTTCAAATCCACATCCATGCCATTATGTGAAATCAAAACAATTAAAGCGGGCTGTTCTTTTTCTTTAATTTGATTGACTAAAGATTGTAATTCTGGTTCGTTAATGCCAAATGTCCAATTCGGAATAAAACGCGCTGGATTTGCAATCGGAGTGTAAGGAAATGCTTGACCAATTACTGCGACTCGAACCCCATTTAATTCTTTAATGGTATAAGGTTTGAAAGCGTGATAAGAATTGCTATCGTAAGGGTGAGCATAATCAAAGGCGGCTTCTTCTTTTACTTTAACATTATGAGCAACAAAATCACCTTTAAATGCTTTGAGATTCTCAAAAACTTCCTTTTCTAAATAAGTAAATTCCCAATGTCCAGTCATTACATCCACACCGAGCAAATTGCAGGCTTCAACCATATCTTTTCCGCGTGTCCACAAAGCCGTTCCAGAACCCTGCCAAGTGTCGCCACCATCTAATAAAAGCGTTTTTTCGACACCAAAAGAACCGCGTAAATTTTTAATTAAAGTTGCTAAATGGGCAAACCCACCGACTTTTCCGTAAGTCTTTGCAGCTTCTGCAAAATTCAAATAGGTTAAAGCGTGCGCATCTAAGGTATTGGGTTGCACGTTGAAATGAGAAAGTAATTTGTCGCCCACTAAATGGGGTGCTTTTCCAGACATTTCATGAACACCAAGATTTACATTAGGTTCACGAAAATAAATAGGTAACAATTGCGCGTGCGTATCAGTGATATGTAATAAACGCACACTTCCAAAGTTAGGGAGATTATAATAATCAGAGGAATTGGCATAAGTTTTAGGTAATAAACCAGCTACAGCAGCGGCACTTAACATTTGTAAGAATTGGCGGCGGTCAAGCATCATAAGAAAGCTCCTTTATTTTTCTGAAGAAAGAGGGTTTGTTGATAGATTTGTTAAAGGTGATTCATCAATATGAAAACGAATATTTGGTGACTGTGCATTTTGGGTTGGATTAGTTAAAATCCATTTGCTATTATTTTTGAGTTCTTGAGTCATCAAATAATCTAAATATTTAGGTGCAATATTTTGGTATTTCGCCATTTCTTCTAACATCATTTTAATGGCGGTATGTTTTGCTTGTGCAGTTTCTACAATTTGGTATTTCTCTGCTTCAGCTTTCTTTTGAGCATCGTAGAAATTCGCATCGGCGAGGATTTTCTTTTGTAATGCTTCTTCTTTTGCACCCGCCGTTTTTTCTTCTGTGACCATGCGTTGTTTAATCGCTTCTTGCACTTCTTGCGGCGGATAAGTTCCTTGAATTTGCACTAATTTAAAACTTACCCCATAATCCTTTTCTTTTTCTTGTAATTCTAACATAATTTTTTGATTCATTTGGGTGCGATATTTCATTACATCGTGCATTGGAATGGAATTAATTATATCGCGTAATTTTCCTTGTGCAAATTCGGTAATAATTTGATCGGGTTTTATGACATCTAAATGATATTTTCTCGGATCGCTAACCGTATAAGTGTATTGTAAAGAAACTTTAATAATAACATTATCTTGCGTCATTGCATCGATGTGTTCGATATAACCTTGACGTTCGCGCACAGAAATGCGTGTAATATAATCAAATAGAGGAACTTTGAAATGCAATCCGGGTTCAACGGTTTCAATATAACGCCCTAAACGCATATACAAACCCTTTTGATCTTGTTGAACAATATCGACAAAACTATTTAAAGTAATTAAAAGCATTTGCCAGCCAATAAACAAAACAAATAAAACAACGCCCCATTGAAATAACGGTAGTTTATTTTGAAGAAAAGGCGCAGTAATATTATCTTTCAAACGAATAATAAAACTAATCATGGCAAATGTCCTATGCGGGAAAATTTCGATTAGTGTAGTCGATGTGAGTGGAAAAAATCCACTTTTAAGATGTTTGGAGACGTGCGGGGGAATTATCAAGTATAAAAGAAAAATTCAATATTTATCCTCTTGATTATAAAGAAGAAATTATTGAATTATGAGAAAGAATTTAAAACAAAAAATTAAGCGTCAAAATCAGCCGCTAGAAATCCTAAAAAACGTTGGCGATCCCAAATCGGTTGTAATGCGGTTAAGCAAAGTTTCGATGTTTTATGATGTTGATAAATAGACGATAATGCTAAATGTCGCTTCGGATATAACATATCTGCATAAGGGCGTGAAGATAAGAAAGTTCCTTGATAACGACGGTCGGTTTGCTCTGCGGAAACGCTCGCGCTAATTTGTTTTCCATTCCGATCAGCAACGTATAATTGATTGCACTGCGGCAAATGAGCAAAATGCTTTTTTAAAAGTTGTTCAATCGCGTCAGTTTTTTCCCAAATATCAACGGTTTGCAACGCTGATTGCGCTAACATTGGGGCAAATCGTTGGGCTAACATCATACGATTCATAATCCATTTCTCCTTGTTAATGTTAAGATTGACATTATTTTGGCGATGTTTCATGACAAAGGAGTGACAATTTGCGTTATAAATATCAAGCGCTTGACCGCCAACAGCAGGAAATTAGCGGGACAATCGATGCCGCCAACGACCGCGAAGCCGCTCGTTTATTACAACGTCGGGATTTAACGGTTGTTCAATTAAAAGTCTTTGAAAATCAAAAAATTACCACAAGTCGTCCGCCAAAACCTCGTGATACTTGGGCGATTATGCACGAATTAATAACGCTTTTAGAATCAGGGGTTTCGCTGATCGAGGCGGTGAAATCGCTTGCCGAATCGTCGCATCATCCTCATTTAGTTCAAGCCTTTGCGCAAATTGCAATGAAATTACGTCAAGGTTCAACCTTTTCCTCGGCTTTAAAAGAAAGCAACTTAGAACTCCCTTGGTATATTTTTCAACTCGCGCAAGCTGGTGAATTAACTGGAAAATTAGCGCCCGCTCTTCGTGATGGTCTTCAACAATTAGAATACGAAACACGCATTAAAAATGAAATGCGCAATGCTTTAGTTTATCCTACCATTTTGATCGTTTCTGGGGTGATTGCAGTTCTTTTAATTTTTGTGTTAGTTGTTCCAAAGTTTGCAAGCATTCTTAAAAACCGTAATCCAGATGAAATTCCTTTTCTTGCAAAAGCGGTTTTAAATAGTGGAATGTTCCTAAATCAACATTTCTATGAAATCGCTTTAGGATTAGGTTTATTATTGATTTTTCTAGCTTATTTATTTAAAAATCCCGCGATGCAAATCAAGTTTCGTGAAATGCTTGGAAAGTTACCTATTTTAGGAGAATGGTTGATCGAATCAGAAACCGGAAGATGGTCGGCAATGTTAGGCACTTTAATTGAAAATCGGGTTTCTTTGTTGCGAGCGTTGGAATTAGCGGCGGAAGGTGTGCAGTTGCCGAGTTTAAAAGCGCGATTATCCCTTGTAAGTCAACACGTTAAGAATGGCGTGACCTTATCACAGGCTTTGCACGATAATGATGCAATTACCCCTACGGGTCATAATTTAATTCGGGCGGGCGAACGGGCAGGCGAATTAGCGAGAATGCTCAAATCTTTGGCGCAATTATACGAAGAAACAGGTCGTAACCGTATGAAAAGATTGCTTTTATTGATTGAACCGATTGCGATTTTAGTGATTGGCGCAGTGATTGGGGTGATTATTACGGGGGTTATTTTAGCAATTACCACTGTCAATCAAATCAAAATTTAAACAACTTTCTTTCATTTTTTATTTGTAAACGGTATGGATACCATTTCAATTTTATTACCGATTTTTATTTTAATTGCACTCGGTTATGGATTAAAAAGATATAATTTTCCAAAAGAACCTTTTTGGTCATCTTTAGAGCAACTTGCTTATTATGTGTTGTTCCCCGCTTTATTAATGACGAGTTTAACGGCAACGCCTTTGCGTTCTTTAACCATTCTTCCAATGGTAAGCGCATTAATTAGCGGCGTTTTTGCAATCACTTTCTTTTTATTATTGCTCAAACCTATTTTACCGATTAGCGGCGCATCTTTTACATCGGCATTTCAAGGAAGTTTGCGTTTTAATGCTTTCATTGGATTAGCGATTTTAAATGCGTTAGAATTCAAATCTGGCATTGCATTAGCAGCATTAGCTTTAGCAGCACTTGTTCCGTTGCTCAACATTTTATCTGTTTTAATTTTGACCGCATTTGCTGGGAAAGAAAAGATTTCTGCACAACAAATTTTTCTTTCATTATTACGCAATCCATTAATTATCACTTGTTTTGTTGGAATTACAGTAAATTTATTAGAATTTAAAATCCCCGCTCCATTTCAAAATACGTTGATTTTATTGGAAAAATCGTCGTTACCTTTAGGATTATTAGCCGTTGGCGCAGGTTTGCAATTAAGCGCAATTAAAGACGGTTTAATCGGCATTTTGCTCGCAACTAGTGTAAAATTAGCCTTGTTTCCCGCCGCCGTGTGGTTCTTTTGTGGAATATTTGGTGCAGATGCTTCCGCGACATTTGTGGCAGTTCTTTTCACTTCTTTACCGACTGCCGCGTCATCTTTTATTTTAGCGCGACAAATGGGCGGCGATGCAGTTCTTATGGCAAATATTTTAACCGTTCAAACCGCTGTTGCAATGGGAAGTTTGCCATTTTTGTTATCACTTTTACAACTCTGGAGAAATACTTATGTTTGAATGGATGTTTGACCCACAAGCGTGGATGGCATTAGCGACTTTAACTGCCTTAGAAATCGTGTTAGGCATTGATAATATTATCTTTATTTCAATTTTGGTTGGGCGACTTCCCGAAAAACAACGTGATCAAGCTCGACTTATTGGGTTAGGTTTAGCCATGGGAATGAGAATTTTGCTTTTATTATCATTGGCTTGGATGATGAAATTAACTACACCTTTATTTGAAATTTTTGCTCACGCTTTCTCGGGTCGGGATTTGATTATGTTAGCGGGCGGTTTATTTCTAATTGCAAAGAGTACGCACGAAGTTCATAACAGTTTAGAAGGGACGCATGAAACCATATCGACAAATCAAGTTGTTCAAGCAAATTTAACCGCTATTTTAATTCAAATTGCGTTGATTGATATGATTTTTTCTTTAGATTCGGTGATTACTGCGGTAGGTATGGCGAGAGATGTTTCTGTAATGATTATTGCAGTGATTATTTCGGTAGGAATAATGATGTTTTCTGCAAAAGCAATTGGTGATTTTGTTGAGCAACATCCTACCTTTAAAATGCTTGCTTTGAGTTTCTTAATTTTAGTCGGCGTTGCTCTATTGGGAGAAGGTTTAGGATTTCATATTCCGAAAGGCTATATTTATTTCTCGATGGCGTTTTCAATTGGGGTAGAAATTCTTAATATGAAAATTCGCGCTCAGAAATCGACTGAACCTCTTAAATTACATAAGAAAAACATTAAGTGATTTAGAGGATTATTTGTTATAATTGAAATCTTTGGGAGGTTTTTGATGAAAGAAAGTGAATTGCAACCGTTGTTTGCGGCGGCGGTGCGGGAAGCGTGGCGATTGGGGTATGGCTGGAAACAGCTTCGCGGCGATATTTTTGCGGGTTTGACGGTCGGGATTGTGGCAATTCCCCTTGCGATGGCGTTGGCAATTGCGAGCGGCGCGCCCCCTCAATATGGACTTTACACCGCGATCATTGCGGGATTTATCATTGCGATCACGGGCGGATCGCGTTTTAACATTTCAGGTCCGACGGCGGCGTTCGTGGTGATTTTGTTGCCGATCACCCACGATTTTGGGCTTGGCGGATTGATGATCGCCACGATCATGGCGGGAATCATGATGTTTGGGATGGGCATCACTGGCATGGGCAAATTCATTGAATACATTCCCTATCCCGTCACGATGGGTTTTACGGCGGGGATTGGGGTGGTGATTGCCACTTTGCAAATTAAAGATTTTTTAGGATTAGACGTTGGCGTTTTAGACGGACATTATCTTGAGAAAGTTTGGCTTCTAATTCAAGCACTTCCGACCGCCCATTTTCCCGATATGTTGTTAGGATTTTTAACCTTGGGCGTAATGTTGGGTTGGCATCGATTAAAAACGACTTTGCCCGCACCTTTGGTGGCGTTATTGGTTGGATCGGGGTTGGCGTGGGGATTGGGCTATTTTTTCCCAGAATTTCATGCGATTACCATCAACGACAAATTCAACGGCATTCCCTCACAATTACCGCAGTTTATGCTCCCTTGGGAATTGCCCAACGCAAAAGGTGAACCCATCGGCTTATCCTTTGATATGATTAGACTTTTGCTCGGCAGCGCGTTTGCGATTGCGATGTTGGGCGCGATTGAATCGTTGCTGTGCGCGGTGGTCGCCGACGGCATGACGGGCACAAAACACAATCCCAACGCCGAATTAATCGGTCAAGGTTTGGGAAATATCATCGCCCCGTTTTTTGGGGGAATTTCTGCAACCGCCGCGATTGCTCGAACTGCGACGAATATCCGTTCGGGCGCGACCACGCCTTTGGCTGCAATTATTCACGCGCTATTTTTATTGATCGTTTTAATAAGTCTAAGTAATTTATTGGGTTACGTTCCGATGGCGACTTTGGCGGCGTTACTTTTGATCGTTGCGTGGAATATGAGCGACGCGCACGGTTTTATGCGATTGCTCAAAATTGCGCCGCGCAGTGATTTGTTGGTGTTGTTTGTGTGTTTTGGGTTGACGGTGCTTTTCGATATGACGATTTCAGTGACGGCGGGTTTGGTTTTAGCGGCGATGCTGTTTATTCGCCAAATGGCTGAATTGACTGGTGCAGAACTCGTTGAAAATCAATATCATATGCGCAATAATACGCCTTTACCCGAGCATGTACTGATTTACGATATTAACGGACCGTTATTTTTTGGCGCGGCGGAAAAGGCAATGAAAACCTTACAAATTGTTCATGCCGACGTGCGGGTGTTGATTTTGGATATGCAAGACGTGTCGTTGATGGACGTGACGGGGATGATGGCGCTGGAATCGTTGATTAATGATCTCAATAAAAACAATGTGTTAGTGATTATTAGTGGATTGCAACCGCGTTTGATTTTACGTTTGAGAAAAGCGGGAATTCGCAAAGTCGCGGGAAAAATCCATTTTAGTCAAGATATTAACGAAGCGATCCACATGATCAATAGCGGTGCAACTCGTCATCATCGTCCTGCGCCTGCTGTTTAATTATTTCTCTTAAAATTCCAAGCCTGTTATATCTTTATGATTTAACAGGTTTTTTATTTCAAAAAAATTAAACAGCCAACTCAGGAAAAGATTGGAACGTTTGTTGAAATAAATCACGCCGTGATTCAACATTAGAAATCGGGCGATTGGGGTGTTTGTACAAATGAAAACCCGCCCAAGTTTCTTTGTTGAGAAATGAATTTGCAGTAAGCGTTTCTGCTAATTTTACTAATGCAGGCGTGGGAGCATCCGCCAAATCCCATAAAATGCTAAATTTGCTCACGGTTTGATATGCAGAAACAAATAACGGTGCATCATCAACATGAATGAGCAAAATTGCGCCTTCAAAATCGCTTGGAGAAACCGATAATAAATTCACCGCAGAACACAAAGCGGGTGCAGAAACTTCGGGTTTTGGGGCTAAAATTAAAGGCGCGGGAACATATTTAAAAGTTTGCGTAAATTGCTCTAATTTTCCTGCCAATCTCAATAATCCCGCCAAACCATAACGCGCTTTGCCTTGTTCACCAAAAACAGGTGCAAAATTAGAAGAAATCGCAACTTCAATTAACACTTGTTTCTCAAAATTTGAAATCCCAGCATATTTGAGCATATGGATTGCCCAAACGTGAGAATAGAAAAGGCAATGAACGGGACGATTAGTGAGTTGTGTCATGGTTAGTTGTTTCCTGATGTTCCCAAAGGTGAATAATGGATTGTTGCTTAGTTGTTTGCAAGGTTACAAACCATCGCAAATCGGCACTGAAATGAAATTGTTCAATCCCCTCATGCTCAAGCAAAAATCCCGCCGATTGGATTTTCAAATCTTTATTGCTCCAAAATAATTCGCCATTCGGCATTAACCAAAAAAACCGCCCAGATACATAACAAATATGCACTAAATTAGAAGGTAGTTGCAAACAAATGGGCAATTTCTGTTGCTCTAATCGACATAACGAATACTGCGTTTGATTATGCACATCTAGTGCCAATGCTAAAATGATTTGACCATCATTTTGTAAATGAATGACTGGTCCTTTTAATTCCCATAAATTCAATAAATTAGCATTATGATCTCTCAAAGCAACGCGATGTCCCATATAACCTTCATTTGTAACAAAATCGCCATTATTTAAAACACATATTTTAGGTTCGAGTAAATAGTTTTCACTGCGATAAAAGGTTTCTTTTTGTGTACATAAATCCATCCAAAAAACTCGGTATCCAGCACTCCACACAAGAAACTTTCCTTTCGCATCAAATCCTTTCACGCCTTGACAATTTGAACACAAACAACAACGTTGACGGTTCTCTATATTTAAACTAAAAATCTTACCCTGATTGCTATAAATTAAATGCTGATCGATGCTTTGAATTGTTACTGTATTAAATAGGGTAAAAATTGAAACATTTTCTTGAAAAATTTCCCAATGATTATCAAATCCTACGCCTAATAAATGATCTAATGCCAATATTTGCCGAACGTGCGGTTTAAAAGTTAATGTTTGACGATGTTTTAAATACAATGTTTTAAAATGAAAATCTGTGATGACTTCTTTATTTTTAGGTAATTCAAAAATAGACTTTTCGATAACCATCTTTCCTTGCGCTAAATTAAAGAGCAATTTTAAAGCTAAATTGGCATCACCTAAACGTTCCTCTGGATTTTTTTCCAATAATTGTCCAATAAAATCCCGCAATTGTAGATTTGTAATCATTTCTAAAGGCGGCGGCGTACTTAAATGTGCATGAAAGATTTCTTCTGTTGTTCCACTAAAAGGACGTTGCCCCGTGAGTATTTCAAATCCTAACACCCCAACACTGTACAAATCACTACTAAATGAATATTTTTCATATAAACGTTCGGGTGCAATATACGCTGGACTTGCGGGTAGCATTTTACCCATTTTTGCTTCACGTTCAAATGCTGCTGCACCTAAATCACTTAATATAAATTGAGGAACTTTTTTATTTTTATGATAACGCAATAAAATATTTTCTGGCTTTATATCACAATGAATTGTGCCATGTTGGTGCATATATTGTAAAGCTCGCAAAATATCTCTCAAACAATAAAAAAATAGCTTTAATTTCAATACGTTATTTTTAAGATAAGTGCGTAAAGTTCCTCCCTCAATATATTCATAAATTAAGCAACCACAACCCTCTCCCAAATACAACGTATCTAAACAACTTGCAATGTTTGGATGCTGCATACTAAACGCCGCCGACATTTCTCGCAAATACGCATTTTCAGGAGAAACCATGAAACACTTAATTATAACTAAAGTTTGCGTAGTTTCATCACGTCCCAAATACACTTGACGATAAGTTGCAGCTTGTAAAAGTTCTAATAAACGATAACGTGGTGGTAATAAATTTTCTATTTTAGAGTTCACGCAATTGCGCCAAAAGTTTTTCTAAAGGTGGATCGTCATTTTCTATTAAGGGTTCTAATAAACGAATCCGTTGCTGTCCAGCAATCACAAATTCACAACTTGGAGCAGCTCCGCGAGCACTACATTTGATTTCTAAACACTCTAACGAATGATTAGAAATTTTCTCAAATAATCCTCTCAACATTCCAGCGATCATGAAATCCACTCGATCTCGCAAATGGCTTAATGTATCAACAAATAAACTATGCGTCATGCTCACTCGAATAATGCCATAAATGCTCGCATCTTCCAAATAAATTTTAATCTTTCCCCAACCGTGTTGATTGAAATACAATTCAATAAAGCTAACGAAATCATTAACGGTAAAATTTTCTAATGTGGTTTGATTGGTGAGTTGTAATTCTTTATTGAACGCATCATAAAGCTGTTTTCCCCATCGATAACCGCAATTACTTAAAATGATTTTCCACGCATCGCCCGCTTCAATATACAACGCTTCATAAATACCGCGAATAATATCCGATGACAAATAAATAATTCTCGATCCGTTGTAATTAACAACCGTGCCCTCTTTCAAATCGTAGAAATAACCAGATTCACCCAAAAGTTTCTCAAATATTGCATTTTCTAATGTTTGGTGAGTCATATTAATCTCCAGATAAAATATCAATGGCTTGTTGCAAATACGGTTCTATCAAACCAAATGAAGAAAATGTAAGCACTCGCTGATAATGTTGCTTTAATTTGGTATAGGTTTCATAAATAGAACGTCGATGTGCAGGTAATTCTTCAATTTTGTTATCTTGTGCAGCGCCTGAAAATAAAACTTTTCCTTTCGTTTTCTTATCAGGAAATTCAAATGAATGTAAAATAGTTTTCAACCAAATCAACAGTTTATCATTGAACCATTGCGGATCATTCATTAACATTGATAAGGTTGCATACGCGCTCACATAACGCACATCTCGCGTACATTTTGCTAACGCCGATTGATGAAATTGTTCATACGGATAAATTGCAAAAATTTCATCAACAACCTTTTGAACAATGGCTTGTTCTACGGCGGTAATTTCTCTCGCCGCAATTGCACGTTGCGTACATTCAGGTGCAATACGGCAATATTCATCTAATTCTTGCTCACTCATTTGTCGACTTTCTGCCGCACGAAATAAGGCTTGTAATTGCGGATGTTTTCTCAAACTTATCTCAGACATTGGATGCTCAATTAGGCTGTTTTTCTAGCCCAAGGTAAAGAACTAAAAAAAGACTGACTCTTTATCGTTTTGTAATCATTTTGATTTAAAGTAGTTGGCACAGTTCCTCCCGATGCTTGAATTGCTTGTAAGGTTGCTGCAAAAATCGGATTTTCTACCAAGTTGCTATCATTTTTCCAAGCATTTTGTTTGGATGGTAAAATCCGAAAATGGGTTTCTTCACCTGTATCTTGTTCTACGACTTTAATTTTTGGCAAGGCTTTTTCAAAGGGCAAACTTCCAAAAAAATAGCTTGCTTTGCTTAAATCAACAGAAGTTGTTTGCTTTAAAACGGGTTTTGTAACTTCTTGAATTATTTTATTATTTTCAATAACAGGTTTAGTAATTACTTTATTAACAGGTGTTGTAATTACTGCGGGTGTCATTTCATTAGTAGCTGGTTTTTCCAATACAAAACTACGCGGTTCTTTATATTCAGATTTTATCGATAGAAATAAATCTGAAATCGGCATTGTTTCAGTAGCTAAAACATCTTCACCTAAATCTGGCAACGTCGGTAATTCTTCTTCATGTAATAAAACTTCTTCGGCTTCTTGAATCCCAACAATTCCTCGATTTAAGGTTTGTAAAGCGATTTCTAAAAAAGGGGCTGGCTCATTTAAACCATTATAACTTTCATTAAATTTAGAACAGCTTTGATATAACAAAGTTTGCAATAAATTTGGCGTGTTATTTTCTTGAAGATTATGATTTAACTTTTCTAACGCTAAAAACAAATGATCCTCAGGGGATTTTTGTTGATTAAAATCCAATTTTTCTAAGGCTTGTTGTAATAATTCAGGCGTGTTCATGCTTCAATGTCCAAATTATTTAAAATTTCACTCGCAGTTGCGCCTTCTTGTCGCCAAAATTCAGCGGCATTTACTTGTTTCTTATCGCCTATGATAAACTTGCAAACATCATTTCCCATTGAATAACATTGCACTTCAATGCAATCACGTTCTTCTCTTTCATAAACAGAGAAAACTCCCGCAAATAAACCCGCATACAAATGACAAACAGGTTTTCCTACAATTTTCATTGCATGAGCAACCGCAGAATTACGAATTTCTACCACTGTTAAACCGCGTTTTTTGAAACCCAAATCTAATGTCCATCCTCCAAATCCTTCAACCGTGAGGGGCCACCACCAACATTCAAAAACAAACTTACGATTCATTTGCCAAACGTCGAGTTTTCCTCCCCCAAATTCTTGACGCATTCGGGTATTAAAACGTTGCATATCTTTTTGACCCCATTCAACCCCGCACCGATACATCATTAAATTAGCGGAGTTGCTCCCGACTTCTTCTTCAATTCCAATATGCAAACCTGTAATAAATGCTTCGGTGACTTTTGCAGCACGTTGACCATCTCTCAAATAAATTGCACCTTGCTCAGTTTCTTTACGAAAAAACTCATCTTGGTGATAATAATTATGATAGCCTTTGAAACCACCATCGATTGGACTAATTGGCATTTTTTCCTCACTTTTTTGAAATCAAGTTAATTGCACTTCTTTAACATCAAAATCAACATCTTTTAATTGCATAATTGAAGAACGTGTAATGATTTTACCTGCTTCAATTAAAATCCGTCCATCAATGGGGTGCAAAATAGGCACTTGGGTGCGTTTTCCTATCAACGATTCTAAGCTCGACGTTGATTCTAAATACAAACCTTCAGGTAAAGCAATTTCTACCCCTTCTGCAATCACCTGTGCTTGACACGCCAAACGGCTGTTGCTCTGTGCGCCGCTTAATAATGCTAAGGTTTTTTTCTCTCTTTCAGTAATAGGTGTCAAACAATGTGGATTACGGGTGACATAAACGTGACAGGTCGCGCACAAACCCCGTCCGCCACATAACATCATAACATCCACTTGTTTTGCCAATAATGCCTCTAAAACGGGCATATTTGTTTTAACATCGACGGGTTCTGCGCCCTTAAAATTAACACTTTTCACGATGACACCCAATTAGAAAAAGTGGTTTCTGTCCATTCTAACTGATTGAAGGCTTGATAGCAATTTTTTAATTGTAATTCAATGAGTTGCCATTCTTGTTCAGTAAAATATTTTTTCACATTTTGTAATAAAGTCGGCAACGATTTTTCTGCGAATTGTCGAGTATTTAACGTTAAGAAAATTCCAACATGATTAAAATACCAATCCTCTAATTTAACCGTTTGTAATCCTAACAGTTGTAATCCGATTTGTCTTAATAAATGTCCAAGGTCTTTTCCACATTGAGCGTTCTTAAAAGAAATCGCGGCTTCTTCACCCAATTTTTGAGGATTTTGTAATAGTTTTAAACCTGTTTGACTAGAAATCCATTGTTGTAATAACAATTGCCCGCGTTTCTCTAAATGCGGTTGGGTTTGAGATTGATAATGAATGATTTGAAGAATGGCATCATTTTCTAATCCCCAACTTAACATTTCAGAAATGTCACTTTTAATTGTTTCTATATTAACTTCAAAAGTCGATCTTAAAATCAATAATTTTAAAATAAACCCTGAAATTTGTTGTTGTTGCGGTGTAATTTGAAGTGGCGATCCGTTGTTCTTAAACCATTGACGTGATTGAGTTTTTAGCACTGTAGGAATTGTAATTGCCTGTTGCAAACCATCATTTAAACGGCTTAATTTTTCTAAAGAAGGCGATTTCCACCCCGTTAATTGCGCAATCACGCGATCCGAAGGTTGCCCCGCCGTCAACCAACCGTCCTGCATTCTCGACCAAATTTCGTATTGCCAAATTTCTCGCGTGTAAGGAAAATGTGAAAAAATAGCGCAAAAAGCATCAAAACCGCGTAATTGAGGCTCTTTTTGCAAAATATCTAATTTTGACAAATAAATGTGAATGCGAGATTGGGTTTCTAAAGCCTTTTCTAAAAGCGTTCCATTTAGAACATTTAAAACGCTTTGACATTGATTTTGAAGGTTTTTTACATCCACAAAAACTGGACTACTTAAAATCAAACGTTGCAATAAAGCCGACCCAGATAAAGGTGCTTGTTCGTGCGTCATCGATACAACTAGGATTCCACTTAACGTATTCGCCCAATTTTCATCTTGTTGATTTTTATAAAATAATTCTAAACCGACATTTTTAGATAATAAAGGTAATTGCTCAAAAATACCGCTTAATTGCCCAATCCATCGATAAAGGGCTGAATGTTCATTTTTGTGCAGGTAAGTCAATGTTTTTTCTTGCAAACGTAGCTTTATTAAACGCCAAGTTTCGGCAGTATAATGCACGAACGGCGCAACATATTGCACCAAAAAACGCCCACAATTTATAGTGGCTAACGAAGGCGGCTGCTCACTCAACGTTTTTCCAGTAAATTCAATGAATAAGCGTAAATCGCGCCGACATTTTGCAGAATCCGTTAAACCATCATTTTGCGCTTGTCCCGTTAAAGCTGGAAAATCACTCAACATATTTTCTGCAATATTATCAGCGTGTTGCAACATTTTCACGCCGAGCGCGGTTTGACGAATCACCTCAAAACCTCGCCACAAAATTAACGTCCAACACGCGGCGGGCGCAGGCGGTAAATGTTGGGACGTGCGCAAAATAAATTGTCGCCAACTTGTAAGCAATTGATCTATTTGAGATTGTGCCAATAAATCCCGCATAAAAGGTTGCATTGTTTGCCACGCAGCCTCTTCATCGCCATGTTGATAAAGTTCGTGCACAAACGCATTCACGCCACCCCGTAAATCTGGTGTAAGTCCTTGTAATAATTGAGGAAGTGCGTTTTCCAGCGCAGTATAAAATAGCGGCGGCGAACGTTGAATAAAAATTTCTGTCCACAAACCATTTTTTAAATTAAGTGATTGAATAATCGGCGTTTTTTTGTTATTAGGTGCGTCGGTATTTTCTAACAGAAAATCTTGCAAAATAGGCGCACTTTGCCAATGAGGTTGTTTAAAAAGCGTACATAATTCTTTGAAAATATTAGAAATTTCTGATAATTCTGGTGCAGAAAATTCGCTCGATAATAACTGCGGAAGTTGTGGGAGAATTTTTTCCGCGTGTTGACGAGTCGGAACGCTCAAAAATTGTCCAACGGTGCGCCAATACCATTTTGAAAAATGTGGGCATGGCACTAAACCACTCAAATGCAACCCAATTCGACGCATCAAAAATTGTAAATCTTCACAATGCGAAACATTGAGTTTTTGAGATAAAAATTCTGCCCAATTCTTTTGAGAATTCAAGACTTTATGCGCTGCCGTGACCATTGGAAAACTTTGGGCAGCAAGGCGACAACGTTCGGTTAATTTATGGTTTTCGCCAAATTGTTGAAGAATCGATTGATTTAAAGCAGTTAAGTCGGGCAAAATGTCGATATTTTCAAAGAGAAAACTGCGAATTTGAGGAAGCGATAAATTTTCATAACTTACTAATTTTTTTAGAAAATTTCCATTTAGAATATGAGAAAACGTTAAAAAATACGCATTTTGCCAATGATTTAACGCAAACGGCACATTATCATCAAGATTGTCTTTTTCGGCATGATGGCGACATCGATCTGCTGCATAATCTATCTCTGATAATAAAATACTAAACGAATCAATAGATTGCACATTTTGACAAATCGGGAATTTAATCAAAACATTAGTAATTTCAGTTTGACGTTGAATAAGTTTTTGCAATAATTCAGCATCTAATAAGTGCTTGAAAGCATTAAGAAAAGCGGCTTGTTGTTGCAACCATTCGGTCGCCGACAGTTGCTCAAATAAAGGCGATGCGAGTGCCAATCGTTGCGCAATTGCCACACCAGAAATAGGGGCGCAATCGGGCGTGATCGCCGCCGCTAACAATCCCCCAATTAAATCGCGCCATTGTTGCTCGGTCGCCCAATCTTCCGCAAACAACGGCTCATCATTCGCAAATATTTGCGCACATAACGCATGGGTTTGCGGAAAAAAGTCACTTGCAATAATGAGTTGCGCGCACCATTGATGCAAAGTGCGTTGTTCGAGTGGATTTAAAAACGGCAACGCTTCATCTTCCAAACGACCCCAAGTAAAACGCCAAACGATTGATTTATAACGCACAAATGGCGAAATCGTTTGAATCCAATATCGAACCACATTCAAAGCCGCTAAAGTTGGCGGTTGAGTACGCAAACATTCCGCTAAGTAACTGATTAATAAGCCAATATCGCGTCGACATTTATTGTGATGGGTTTCTGATAATTTGAGAATTTGCGCTAAATGATTGGAAATTTTTTCCGCAAAAAGATCAATATTTTCAGAGAGTTGCATTCCAAGCGCGATTTGACGCAAATAAGTCGGTGCTCGACTCGCCACATTTTCCCAAAACAACGATTCTTGAGGTATTTTCCAAGATTTTTCCAATTCAATCAAAGACTTATTTTGTAAATCTCGTTGCAACGATGGCATTAAATTCATCCATGCCGCTTCTTCATCTTTTGTGAACGAAAATGCTTTAAAAAACTCAGGTGTTTCAATAGGTTGCGTAAAAATACGTTCCGCCGTCGCGTGATGAATGGGTAATGATTGAAATGAAATATTTTCTCGACCGCGATAATCCGTTGAAACACCTAAGGCTTCTTGATATAACTCTTTGATTAATTTAGAAATTATTTGAACATTAGCAGACGAAAGTTGTTGTTGAAAACCGCGCAACAAACCCGCCAAATTTGCTGCTAATGCTGCGCGTTCTCGATGCACCAAATAAACACCAACCGACACGTCCCACCACCAATGCAAGGTTTCTTTGGGTTCAAGTGAGGTTGCTAAAACCCACGCCGCACGTTGTAAGGTGAACGCATTATCTTGAATACAAAGTTGCTGCCCTGTTTCTCCAATTTCTTTAATATAATCAGGGCATTCCGTTCCCACTTGTTCGACCGCAAATTGAGCAATGGTTTGATAAGTTGAACTCAAATTCTTTGCTGCAAGAACATAAGAAAATTGCTCACAAAAACCTAAGAAACTTTCTTTAAATAATTGAGAAACTGACAAGGTTTGAATTTCTTGACGTGCGATTTGAAAAAGTTGAGGTAATTCTTCATTATCGAGAGAATGATCGAATTTTTGAATAACGCTTTGTTTTAATTCAAGAATTGCTTGACGCGGATTGAAAAAAATTCGATAGTGAATTAAATGCGTTGCAACAAATTCTAATATTTCATGTTGAGCATTTTTGAAATGAACAATGTTTTCTTGATGCGTTAAGGCAAGTTCTTCGATTAATGGCGCAAAATTATGAATTTTATCAATGAGTTGAATTAATCGTGAGTTAGAATTTGTAATCTCTAAATGTTGGAAAAACGCGCTGATTTCTCGGGCTTTTTTCAAAAACAACGGTGGCAAATGTGCTAATCGATAACGCCAAACATCGCGGGTTTGCCCCACATTATCGGTCGAAGTCGCCACCAAACAGGCTTCAAACAACAAAACCTCTAGCCATTGTATGGTTTCTTGGGCATTCGATTTGAGCTGATCCGCCAACGCCTGCGCAAACCGCCGCCGTGCCGCATCCGTTGATTCATGCAGGGTTTGATACGCCGTCACGCCGTACAACCAATCGTCCAACGTCGCGCACGCCTCGACAAACCAATCCAACTGCACGCGCTCCCAATGTTGGCGCAAATGTTGAGTCGCTTCGTGATGAATCGCTGATAAATCAATCTGTTGCGCGTTTTCCCACACTTGATAATAATTGACGCTGCGCAACACAACCGCCCACAATGTCGCATCGGGACGTGCATTTAAAACCATCAAAATTGGCAACCATGCGGGCGTTGTGGTATCTAAACGTTGATAGAAAGGACGAACCTCAACAATAAAACTCCGTAGAAATCCAAAACGTGGCACGGCTGCAATCAAAATTTCAATACAATTGCTTAAACAATGACCTAAAGGATATTCTTGAGCAATTGCTCGATCTAATTTGAGCAACAACAATTCCCAGAAACGATTATTTGCTGCAAATTCTGCAACCAATTTTCTCAAAAATAAATCAATAAAAACAATATCACTTTCTATTTGACTATTAACGTCGGTTTCTGACCATTCTTGTAATAATTGAACGGCGCGTAATTCTAATTCATCAATATCAAACGATTCTTCAGGCACACTAAAATCAAATCGTGTGCTTCTTAATTCACTAAAAATCCCTTGAATTAATTCTGCACTTAATTGCTCAATGCTTTGAATGTGCGGTTGATTTTGGGCGGTCGCGATGTGAGCATCATTCAAATAATTGCTCATTGGTTGCTCACGCACCCACGCATGAGGATGAGAAATATCTCCTCCTCGCCGTAAAAACTCGTTAAATACTGATTTAGTTTTCATAATGTTCTAAGATTGTAAGTTATCCCACAATGCCGCAAAAAGTATTGCAACTTGCTCAAAAGTTTGTTGTGCACTTGCAATAACGACAGGTTGGTTAATTATATCGTTTTCTAGCACTTTATCAAAGTTTTTCTTAAACGTATTCCACTTCGACCGCGTTTGTGAACCATAACCTTTGAAATAACGCGCTCCTTTCTCTGATAATTGATAGGCTTGACAAACCGTTGGATGCATTACTGCTGCACCCATTATCGAACCTTCAAATACATATAAAATTCCAATCAATTCAATGGGTTGGGATTTTTTAATTAAGTTTATCAAACCTTGTGCAGCGGGCATTTCTTCCAAACATTCTGCGCCTAAATCTTCCAAATCAGCTTTTAAAAGCGGTGTTTTCACCAATTCTTCTCGCCAAATCATTGAAAGTTGCAATATCGAATGAGAACGACAAGCCTGTTCTAATTCTCGATGAATTAAATAATAAGCCTGTAATTGAGAAATATACCCTTTTAATGGTAATGTTCCTTTTGCTAAATGATTTCCAAAAGGAAGTTGCTCTAATTTTTCATGCTGCAACCATGTTGCAATTTTTAATTGTTCTGAAAATGAAGTCATAAAGATAAAACCTTGTAGTTTCCAACAGTTGCCTGAGCAATTATGTTAGCACATATTGATTACAACGCCAAACTTAAATAACGGTTGTAAGTATTACCAAAATCTAAAGAAGCGGGAAGAATAAAATAAAAAATATTTCCGATTAAACCTTTGGTTTCGATGCCAAATTCTCCATTGCAACGTTCTACTAAATACCGAACCAAAAATAAATCATTTCCAATATTGGGTTGTTCACGATTGCTTAATAAAGCGGCGATTTGAGTTTTTGTTAATGCAGCGCCATTGTTTTTTACTGAGAAACGTATTGAAGAATCGATTAATTCATTCGTAATATAAAGTTGGCAATTTTTACCTGTTTGTTGGATTGCAAAAGTTAAGAGCATTTCCCAAATTTTTTCTATCCACAAAACATAAGCCTCAGCATTTAACCATGTTTTAGGCAACGTTACTTTAAGATAAGGATATTTTGCGGTTAGTTTTGAAAGAACGGGAGAAATAATTTCTTGCATATTTAAGCGTTGTTTTTCTAATTTCCAAGAATCCGAATTGCTAATAAAGGAAAGATCATCTACTTTTGCCTCAAATTCTTGAAAAACTCTTTTCAGTTCTTTATGGCGATCAGTTGCTTGAATAGTTGAAAGTTTTTCTAAGGTTGGTTGTAATGCGTTAATTTTATGTTGTAAGTGTTGTCCTACTAAACGAGCAACGGTTTCAAGTTCTTGTCCTAAAGTGTACAATTGTTGGTGATTGTTTTCACGAGTCACGATTTCTTGTGTTAAACGTTGTTTGGTGCGATTTAGTTCTAAATGCACAGTCATTCGAGCCACTAATTCTTCGGGCGGAAAGGGTTTGGTTAAAAAATCCGATGCACCGACTGAAAAAGCAGAAATCTTATCATTCATTTCCCACAACGAAGTCATAAAAATGACAGGAATATCAGCAGTTTGTGGATTTGATTTTAAAGATCGACAAACCTCATAACCATCCATTTCTGGCATAATCGCATCTAATAAAATCAAATCGGGTTTAAACGCGCCGTTGCCTAAAATTTCAAAAGCCATCGACCCGCTATCCGCAAGACGTATATTAAAATCATATTGTTGCAAATAATGTTGTAATAATTTAAGGTGGTGTGGCATATCGTCAATAATTAATAAGGTATCTTTGCCAGTTTGTTTCATAATTACTCTCACAATAGAAATGCTTTCTATAATCTTAACGCAAATTTAAAGGATGTGCAGAATGTCGATTGTGCAATGGTTGTGGCGCGATTCCCAACGTACAAATTTTAAATGTGCCGGAACGTTATGCTTATATTGAAGTTTCTCAAAAATCATTGCAATTGCAGTGTCGAGCGTGGCGGGCGGGGCGTTGGGGAACGTATCGAAGTCTGTGCATTCAAGCGCCTAAGATTGAAATTATTAATACTTTTTTCTTTCCCGATCCACCTTGGCAAGCGCCCATTTTAGCATTGCAAGCGGTCATTTTAACAAATCAACCACAAATTTTTATTGCAGATATGTCATTTTTAACAAAAAAATCAAATGTTTATATTTTAAATAATTATCAAAATATTCGAACAACTTTAAATGATTTGCCTAATGATCCACAAATGCCAGAATGGTATCAACAATGTCGTTCTCCGCATGATATTTTTCGCCGACCCGTAAATTGGGAAGAAACCCAGCGTTTGTGTGAGGCATATCTAAACATTGCAAAACAATTTTGGCAATCGCTTCCTCAAGCCACTTTGCTCGATGAAACCGATATTCAACAACATCATCAAGATTTACAATATTATAAGCATTTTCATAAAGTTAATTCATCGGGATTAAAGTTTTTGCAACAAAGTTTTGGCATCGATTGGACAGAAGATTTTCTCAATTATTTTTATGCTTAATCACAAAAATTTCCAAAAACGCTCGCATTTATGGCAAAATACACCTTAAATTAACTTGTTGGAGAAGAAAATGACCTACAATCTTCTGAAATTATTTCACATAATTGGCTTAGTTCTAATGGGAGCTGGCTTGATTGGTGTTTGGATTAATGATCTACGCTCTCGACAGGCGACTGATTTAATTGTTTTTTCTGAGTCGGTTAGAAACATCGCCGTGTTTTATGATGGAGTTGTAGTGCCTGGTGCAATTATTCTTTTAATTTCTGGAAGTTTCATGATTTCAGACGTATTTGGTGGATGGGATTTCATCCAAATCCCTTGGTTAGCGGGAATGGTATTTCTATTTGCTTTTGAATTTGTTGAAGGAAATACCGTGACGCGCCTTTATTTTATGCGTTTGCGACGATTAACAAAAGAAGCATTACAAATCGGTTCTTTTACGCCAGCTTTACAACATGCACGCGCTGAAAACGTCCCTTCTTTTACGCATTTTCTTGATTTACCAATGCTTTTTTTAATTATCACTTTGGGCACATTAAAACCCGATAATTGGAAAATATTTACGATAGGATCAATTATTTCTCTGCTAATTGCTACCCTTTTAACAATTAGTCTGCCGCGACTTTATCCTTGGAATATCAAATAGTTATGCGTTTAAATTTGCCAGATTTCAAAAATTGTCGAGTGTTAGTCGTGGGCGATGTAATGTTGGATCGTTATTGGCACGGCGCGACTTCCCGCATTTCTCCCGAAGCCCCCGTGCCCATTGTTCGCGTTCAACAACAAGAAAATCGAGCAGGCGGCGCAGCAAACGTTGCCTTAAATATCAGTGCGTTAGGCGTTCAAACCACTTTAATCGGCACAGTCGGCAAAGATGAAGCGGCTCAAACCTTAAAAGATTTACTTTCAGAACAAAATATCTTCTGTGATTTCATAGCGTTAAAAGAAATTCCGACCATCACCAAACTCCGCGTTTTAAGTCGTCATCAACAGCTCATTCGTTTAGATTTTGAAGAACCTCATTTTTATCCATTTGATTTAATTGAAATTTTTAAAAAACATTTATCTAATGTCGATGCCGTTGTTTTATCCGATTATGGAAAAGGCACATTACATCAAACGCCGCAACTCATTGAATTAGCTAAAAAATATTACAAACCGATTTTAATCGATCCCAAAGGAAAAGATTTTAATAAATATCGCGGCGCAACCGTTATTACGCCTAATTTGCATGAATTTGAAACAATTGTAGGCGAATGGAAAACTGAGGAAGAATTGCTTTCTAAAGCTGAGAAACTCAGAGAAGAACTTGCTTTAAATGCGCTATTAATTACTCGTAGTGAACAAGGGATGACTTTGATTTGTCCACCCGAGAAACCGTTGCATTTACCAACCCAAGCGCGAGAAGTATTTGATGTAACGGGCGCAGGTGATACAGTCATTGGAGTTTTATCTGCAATGCTTGCTGCAAAACAACCTTGGAAAGAAGCTGTCACGGTTGCTAATCTCGCCGCAGGAATTACGGTGAGCAAATTAGGGACAGTCAGCGTTTCTCCAGCAGAATTAGAAATCGCATTACATTCTGAACATCAAGACAGTGGAATTTTAGAAGAAGATATTTTAGTTCAAACGGTAAAAATTGCTCAACAAAATGGAGAAATAATTGTAATGACTAACGGTTGTTTTGATATATTACACGCGGGTCATCTTCAATATTTACAACAAGCAAAACAATTGGGTGATCGTTTAATCGTTGCAGTGAATACCGATAAATCTGTGAAAGACTTAAAAGGAAATACTAGACCAATCAATAAGTTAAAAGAACGCATGGAAATGCTAAGTGGATTAAAATGCGTGGATTGGGTGATTTCTTTTTCAGAAGAAACGCCCGAACGTTTGATTTGTAAAATCTTACCTGATATTTTAGTAAAAGGCGGAGATTATGAGGTTTCTCAAATTGCTGGTCATCAATGTGTTTTAGAAAATGGTGGGCAAGTAAAAATATTGGATTTCTTAGCGGGTTTCTCGACTACGCAATTAATTGAAAGGATGAAGCAATGATTGTAGTGACAGGCGGTGCGGGTTTTATTGGAAGTAATTTAGTGAAAGCTTTAAATCAAAAAGGTTACACTAATATTATTGTGGTCGATAATTTAAAAAATGGTGTAAAGTTTAGAAATTTAGTGGATTGTCAAATCGCTGATTATTACGATAAACGGGATTTTTTTGAGCATCTTCAGAACAAATCTTTAAAGAAAAAGATTACCGCAATGTTTCATTTAGGCGCGTGTTCAAGCACCACCGAGTGGGATGGTCATTATATAATGCAAAACAACTATGAATACTCAAAATTATTATTGCATTTTTGTTTGAAACGAGGCATTCCTTTTATTTATGCATCGAGTGCATCAGTGTATGGAAATGGAACGGTTTTTAAAGAAGAATTACAATATGAGAAACCGATTAATATGTATGCGTATTCAAAATTTTTATTTGATCAGTATGTGCGTCAGTATTTGTCCGACCCTGATTTAGAAAGCCAAGTTGTAGGTTTGCGTTATTTCAACGTGTATGGAGCACGAGAAAGCCACAAAGGTGGAATGGCGAGTGTTGCATTTCATTTCAATAATCAAATCAAAATCTCAAACAAATTGAAATTATTTGAGGGTTGTGATGGATATGAAAATGGAGAACAACGCCGTGATTTTATTCATGTGCAAGATACGGTCGATGTTAAGTTGTGGTTATTTGAAAATTCTCAAGTGAGCGGGATTTTTAATGTAGGAACTGGACGCAGTCAAACCTTTAATGAAGTCGCGCAAACAGTTTTAAGTTGGCACAATTCAGGTGAAATAGAATATATTCCGTTTCCAGATCATTTGAAAGGTAGCTATCAAAGTTTTACTCAAGCTGATATGAGTGCATTAATTAAAGCGGGTTATTCTCAACCTTTTAAAGATGTGCAAACTGGCGTAAAACTTTATTTGGATCAATTAAATAGTTAGAGATAATTATGTTGAATGTTTCTTTATTAAAAAAAATGGTTGAAGCGGCTTTATTAGCGGCTGGAAAGCCTTTGAGCATTCAAGAACTCGCGGATTTGTGGATTAGTTCAACAGAGATTTCTACAGCGGATTTGCAAATATTAAAAACAGAGATTGCAACTCTGTTAAAAGAAATTGCTCAAACCTGTGTTGAAGAACATGGCGTTGAATTAAAAGAAGTGGCGAGTGGATTTAGATTTCAAGTTAAATTAGAAGTTGCACCGCAAGTCTCTAAATTATGGGCAGAAAGACCTGCTCGTTATAGTCGCGCTTTATTGGAAACTTTGATTTTAATTGCCTATCGTCAACCCATTACACGCAGCGAAATTGAGCAAGTGCGTGGCGTGAGTATTAATCTGCAAATAATGAAAACTTTGCTTGATTTTGAATGGATTAAAATGGTGGGTCAAAGAAACACCCCCGGGCGACCACGTTTGTATGGAACAACGACTGCCTTTCTCGATCATTTTGGTTTGAAGAGTTTAGAAGATTTGCCCTCTTTAGAACAACTCAGAGAAACTGCCTTAGCAAAACGAGAGTCCAACGATGCTATCTTTTGAGAATTATATCTTGGGAGAAACAGAAGAATTTTTACTGTGTACTGATCCAGAAGAACACCAAGCTATTTTACAATCCCTTGTTCGTCAAACAACTCGCCATTTAGATATTTTAACT
Source organism: Thiomargarita sp. (assembly GCA_020718845.1). Lineage (GTDB taxonomy): Bacteria > Pseudomonadota > Gammaproteobacteria > Beggiatoales > Beggiatoaceae > DYRG01. The sequence goes on along the minus strand of DYRG01000004.1, from coordinate 8,717 downwards.
TACGATTTTGATCCCGCCTTTTATGATAATGAAGAAAGCCTTGAAATATTTGAAGAACTTGCTTTAAATGGTGGTCATCGTGTACAAATTCGTATTTTAATTCAAGAACCTCAACAAGTTGCTTTGAAAGGGCATCGACTTTTGAAATTAGGGCGGCGTTTGTCTTCGACATTTGTGATGCGTCGTCCCGCAGAAACCCATCGAACCTTTCCAGAAACCTTTCTTATTGCTGATATAAATGGTTTCTGGCATCGCCCTTATCGAGATAGTTTCAAAGCATTTAGTAATTTTCACGACGGTGTAAATGCGCGAGAATTGCTCAAAACATTTGAAATGCTTTGGAATGAATCTGAAGATGATCCGTATTTGAGAACCTTTATTTTATAAAACAAAATAGAACAAAGGCTTGCAGTGAATTTTATCTAGTGTTATGCTTTTAAAAATCATCACACGCGAGATAATAATGCGATGCGCTACACTCTTTTTATGTTGTTTTTTTTATTAAATATCCCACTTCAAGCCGAATTTGCGTGGATTGAGCCGCAAAATCAATCATTTAGCGTTTTATATGGTCAAAAAACCTCTAAACCGTATCCTATTGAAAAAGTTAAAGAAATTAAAGCACGCATTACAAAAGGTTTATTGCCTGTTCATTTGAAACCACAAGAACAACAAATGGATTTTATTGTTGAAGGAAAACCTGTTTTTTTAACCTTATATTTTGATGATGGTTTTTGGAGCAAAACAAGCGAAGGAAAATGGGTAAATCAACCAAAGAACCTTGTTTCAAATCCTCAAGAAAATTACCATTCACATTCTTTTGCAAAAACCATTTTACAATGGCAAGAAATTGTGCTTTCTCCAGTGGGACAATTATTAGAAATTGTTCCGAGAAAACGTGAGGACAGTGAATTAATTGTTCAAATTTTATTTGAAGGAAACCCATTAGCAAATATTTCTATTTTCCATAACAATGTTGAACAACCACAAAAGACCAATGATAAAGGACTAGCAAAAATTCTTTTGAATCAAAAAGGCAAACAATTTATTACGGTTGAACACAAATTAAAAACCGCCGAAGTTGAAACTGATGAAAATGTTTGGACTGCCAATTTATTATTTTTTGAGGACTTATGAAATACGCTTTAATTATTTTAACTTTGATAACAACTGAAACCTTTGCGCATGGATTACATTTGTTTGCAAATCTTCAGCAAAATCATATAGAAGGACGTGCTTATTATGCCGATCAAACTCCCGCCAGTCATGAACGAGCTTTTCTTTATGATCAGCAAGATAAATTATTACAAAAAACGGTAACAAATGAAAATGGTGCATTTCGTTTTAATATTGATAAACCACAAAACTTTAAAGTAGTGGTTCAAGGAGAGGAAGGGCATCGTGCAGAAACCCAAATTACTATTATAGAAAAGCAGCCAATTAATCCATTAGAACAACAATTACAACAAGCATTAGATGGTAAGTTTCAATACGTTAATCATTCCACAAATTGTAAAACGGATATTTTGGAGAAAAATATTATTTCTGTTTTACAACAAGAAATGCAAAGTCTTAAAGAGCAACTCAATCATTATGAAAATAAAATACGTTGGCATGATGTTTTAGGAGGATTAGGTTATATCTTTGGTTTAGCTGGATTTTTTATATACCTGATAACAAAAAGGAAAACATAATTATGCACATTGCAGATGGTATTATTGGCATTCCTATTTTGATAGGAAGTAATATTTTAGCAATTGTTGGAATTGGTATTGGATTAAAACAATTAGAACCTTCAAAAATACCTTTGGCAGCAATGTTAGCAGCGGTGTTCTTTTTATCAGGTTTAATTCATTTGCCGATTGGGTTTGGTAGCGTGCATTTAATTATGAATGGATTATGTGGGATTTTATTGGGTTGGATCGCATTTCCAATTATGTTAGTTGTTTTAATTTTACAAGCTATTTTATTTGGATTTGGTGGCATTACAACGTTAGGATTAAATACCCTAATTATGGCATTACCCGCGATTCCTTTGTATTATCTTTTAGGAAAAGATTTGTGGCAATTAGATAAAAAAGCGGTTTTTTTGAGAGGATGTTTAGCAGGTATTTTAGGTATTTTTTTAGGAAGTTTTTTAATGTCATCGGCATTTTATTTTAGTGATCAAAAAACCTTTCAAGAAATTAGCGGATTGATAGTATTAGCGCACTTGCCCGTGATGTTGATAGAAAGCATAGTAACTGGAACAATTTTAGCTTTTTTATATCGTGTTGAACCGCAATGGTTACAAATGAATACCGTTCTTTCTCAAGTAGATGCTTAAACGATGACGCATTTAAAGAAAATTTTAGAACAAGGTTTATTAGAACTTAATTTAAACCTATCACCTGAACAAATCAAACAATTGCTCGATTATTTAGCTTTATTGCAAAAATGGAATAAAGTTTATAATTTAACCGCTATTACAAATCTAACTGAAATGGTGATTTTGCATTTATTGGATAGTTTGGCAATTATTCCTCATTTGAAAGGGCAAACTTTTTTAGATGTAGGAACGGGTGCTGGATTACCAGGTTTGGTGTTAGCCATTGCTCGACCCGATTGGCAAATTACTTTATTAGATAGTAATTCAAAAAAGACGCGGTTTTTAATTCAAATGATGGCGGAATTGCAATTACAAAATGTGAAAGTGATTTGCTCTCGGATTGAACATTGGAAAACGGAGCAAAAATTTGAGGTGATTACTTCTCGGGCGTATAGTGATTTGAAACAATTTTATGAGCAATGTTCGCCGTTTTGCACACAGTCGGGATATTTAGCTGCAATGAAAGGAAAATTACCTGCAAATGAATTAGAAAACATTTCAAATTATCAAATTATTCCTCTCGTTGTTCCTCATTTATCTCAAGAACGCCATTTGATTTGTTTAAACAAAGATAATGGAATGTCATGAGGTTGTCACAGTTGGATTGGATAATGGCGATGCTCTTTATGGATTTTAGAGGTTTAGTAGTGGTCGACGCGTCCCCCTAGTTTATGCTACGGTTTGTCCTCTAACGATTCATTGAGAGTCCACTCTTTTTTTGAAAAAATCTTTTCATGTCAAATCCTTATATTTTAATCGTTGAAGATGAAGCCCCGATCCGTGAAATGTTGCGAATGGCGTTGAGCCGCGCGGGTTTTACGTTGATGGAAGCGGGCGATACCCAACAAGCGCATACCTTAATTTTTGAAAGGTTGCCGCAATTGGTGTTGTTAGATTGGATGTTGCCCGGAATGAGCGGGATCGAATTTGCTAACCGTTTGAAAAAAGACGAGATTACCAAAGATATTCCGATTATTATGCTCACCGCGAAAACCGAAGAAGCCGATAAAATTCGTGGATTGGAAATCGGCGCGGACGATTATGTGACGAAACCCTTTTCGCCGCGTGAATTGATTGCTCGGATCAAAGCGGTGTTGCGGCGCACGATGCCTTTGAGCGATGCAGAATGCTTAACCGTTAAAAACCTTAAACTTTTTCCGTCCGAGCATCGATTGACGATTGACGATCAAGACGTTCATATCGGTCCGACGGAATTTCGATTGCTGCACTTCTTCATGACCCATCAAGATCGCGTGTATAATCGCACGCAAGTCCTTGATCATGTGTGGGGTGGGAACGTGTATATTGAAGAACGAACGGTTGACGTACATATTCGACGGTTGCGCAAATCGCTTGATGAGTGGGGTTACGACAGCTTAGTCCAAACCGTGCGCGGCGTAGGTTATCGTTTTTCAGCCAAAGGCTAACTTTATGTTAAATCTATGGTTTTTCGCGTTAAGCCGTTTATTTGGAATATTTGCGACGGCGTGGGTGTTGGGTTGGATCGTGGGCGATACTTTTGAGTGGGCGAGCTTTTTGTTAAGCGCTTACTTATTGATTTATTTAAAAAATTTGTATCGTTTGGATCGATGGCTCATCACGCGAAAAGTCGATTTACCCGAAGCACGCGGAATGTGGGGAAATGTTTTTTATCAGATTTACCGTTTGCAACGCCGCAATCGCAAGCGCAAACGCAAACTCACTGATATGCTTAGACGTTTTCAAAATTCCACTGCCGCGATGCCCGATGCAACCGTGGTTTTAAATGCTCAACATCGCATTGAATGGTTCAATAAAGCAGCGGTTAAATTGCTCGGATTGCAAACCCAAGATATTAATATTCCAATCAATAACTTATTACGTCATCCGCATTTCACCGATTATTTGTACCGCAACCCGCATTCCATTAAAGAATCCTCGATTAAAATCCCGTCGCCGCTTCATCCAGAACATATTTTGCGCATTCATTTAGTGCCTTACGATACGAATATGCGATTGTTGATCGCGCGAGATGTCACAGAAGTTCAACATTTAGAACAAGTTAGACAAGATTTTGTGGCGAATGTTTCTCACGAATTGCGCACGCCGTTGACGGTGATCACGGGCTTTATCGAAACTATGCAAGATTCTATTGATAATCAAGCGCTTAGAGAATGGGAACATCCTTTAAATTTAATGGCGCAACAAGCCTCTCGAATGCAGAATATTGTCAATGATTTGTTGTTGTTATCGCGTTTGGAATCGGAAGTGCCGCAGAATTTACGCAAAATCGTTGATATTCCTAGAATTTTATCAAATATCGAGCAAGATGCCCTCGCATTAAGCGGCAATCAACAACATCATATTGAAAGTTTTATCGATCAACATCTCAAAATTTACGGGCAACCTGATGAATTAACGAGTGCTTTTTCGAATATTGTGTTTAATGCGGTGCGTTATACGCCTGCGGGCGGGAAAATTATTATTCGTTGGTATCGTGATGATTTAGCTGGATATTTTTCGGTCGAAGATACGGGCGAAGGCATTGCCGAACAACACATTCCGCGTTTAACCGAACGTTTTTATCGAGTCGATGTCGGACGTTCACGCAATCACGGCGGCACGGGCTTAGGTTTAGCGATTGTCAAACACGTCCTTCAACGCCATCACGCCAAACTCCACATCCACAGCCAACTTTCCAAAGGCAGCACTTTCACCTGCGTCTTCCCTTTATCTGCCTTTGTTATAACAAAAAAATTATAAAACGTCGGCATAGTCGCGTTCTTAACAAATAACAAATCTTCTCTTTACTCTGTCGATCTTTCTTTCGCTTATATTTAATATCTTCATTATCATATATCCTTTTATAACAATATCTTATCACATACACTCCCCTTTTTTTCTTTAAAATATGCGCGATACATTCTTCCATTTTTTTTGAGAATTATTGGCATATTTTCTTCCAACTTTTTCCTCATTTATGTAATATTGCTATATTATTTTAAATGAATTACAATATACGCTGATTAGTTAAAAAATAAATTATAAAAAAAGGAATAAAATCAAATGGATATTACACTTGCAAAACCACGCGGATTTTGTGCAGGCGTGGTCAGAGCGATTGACATTGTTGAGCAGGCTTTGCGATTACATGGCGCGCCCGTGTATGTGTTTCATGAAATTGTGCATAATCGCTATGTTGTTGATAATCTTAAAGATCGTGGTGCAATTTTTGTCGAAAGCATTCAAGATATTCCAGAAGGGGCGATTTGCATTTTTAGTGCGCACGGCGTGGCAACAAAAATCATCAATGAAGCCTCGCAACGGCAGTTGCACGCCATCGACGCGACCTGTCCGTTAGTCACCAAAGTTCATTTGCAAGCCCGCCGTTATGCCGATCAAGGCTGCGAAATCATTATCATTGGTCACGCTGGACATCCCGAAGTTGAAGGAACGCAAGGGCAAATTTCTGTTCCTGTTCATATTTTGGGTAATGTTGAGGAAGTTTTCGCGCTCACGGTGAAAAATCCTGATAAATTAGCCTATGTAACGCAAACGACATTGAGTTTGGATGATACACGCGATATTATTGCCGCGCTAAAAGAACGCTTTCCACTTATCCAAGGTCCTAATTTACAAGACATTTGTTATGCAACTCAAAATCGTCAAACCGCTATTAAAACCTTATCTGAAAAGGTCGATGTGTTATTAGTTGTGGGAGCAAAAAATAGTTCAAATTCAAATCGTTTGAAAGAACTTGGATCGCAAATGGGCATTCCAGCCTATTTAATTTCCGACGCGAATAATTTAGAGCAAACGTGGTTTGAAAAGCATCATAAAATTGGCATTACAGCGGGAGCATCTGCGCCAGAAATTTTAGTGCAAGGTGTAATTGAGAAACTAAAACAGTGGGGTGTTTCAACGGTTGAAGAAATGCTCGGTGTTGATGAAAATGTAAATTTTCGCGTTCCTATGCAAACCTTACAAAGAAAAACTTTTTAAAAATATCAGAGGAATAAGTCTAATGGAATTATCTAATTTAACCGCCATTTCTTCAGTTGACGGACGTTATGGTCGACAAACTGTTGCATTACGTCCAATCTTTAGTGAATTTGGGTTAATTCGTTATCGAGTCATTGTTGAAATTCGTTGGTTACAAGCCTTAGCTGCGCACGAAAGCATTAAAGAAATTCCAACGTTGAGCAAAAATGCGCAACATTTCTTAAATGAACTGATTTCAAATTTTAATGAAACCCAAGCGCAACGGGTTAAAACTATCGAGAAAACCACTAATCACGATGTAAAAGCCGTTGAATATTTTTTAAAAGAAAGTATTGCAAATGTGCCTGAATTAATGGAAATTAGTGAATTTTTTCATTTTGCTTGCACCTCTGAAGATATTAATAATTTATCCTATGCGTTAATGCTTAAAGAAGCGCGTGAGCAAGTGTTAATTTCTCAAATGAATTCAGTGATTTCTGCCATTAAAGAACTTGCACATCGTTATGCAGAAATTCCTATGTTAGCACGCACACATGGACAACCCGCATCACCAACAACTTTAGGTAAGGAAATGGCAAATGTTGTTTATCGTTTGCAACGTCAACTTGCTCAAATTGCCGAGGTAGAAATCTTAGGAAAAATCAATGGTGCGGTCGGTAATTACAATGCGCATTTGTCTGCATATCCAGATTTGGATTGGTCAGCGTTTTCAAAAAGATTTGTAGAAAGTTTGGGTTTAACGTGGAATCCTTACACCACACAAATCGAACCCCATGATTATATTGCAGAATTATTTGATGCGATTGCACGTTTTAATACGATTTTATTAGATTTCAGTCGTGATGTTTGGAGTTATATTTCAATTGGGTATTTCAAACAGAGAACCATTGCGGGAGAAGTCGGTTCTTCAACCATGCCACACAAAGTTAATCCGATTGATTTTGAAAATGCGGAAGGAAATTTAGGCGTTGCAAATGCACTTTTCCACCATTTAGCGTCTAAATTACCGATTTCTCGTTGGCAAAGAGATTTAAGTGATTCAACCGTTTTAAGAGTATTAGGCGTGGGTGCTGCGCACAGTGTAATTGCTTATGGTTCTTGTTTGAAAGGAATTAGCAAACTAGAAGTCAATGAAAATGCGTTAATGGATGATTTGAAAGATGCGTGGGAAGTCTTAGCAGAACCCATTCAAACTGTGATGCGAAGATATAGCATCGCTGAACCTTACGAGAAATTAAAAGCCTTAACGCGCGGTCAAAACATCAACAAAGAAACTTTGAAAGCATTTATTTCTAATTTAGAAATCCCTGAACCAGAGAAACAGCGCTTATTAGAAATGACTCCCGCAAGTTATATTGGAAATGCCGTTTCTCAAGCCAATAATATCTAAGAATTATCTTTTCTAACAACGGATAAAAAATGGCACTCAGCAACGGGATTCAATCATAGAAAATTTGAGCAATTGTTAGTAAAATTATACTTTGAAGTATATAAACAAACATTTGAAGAACTGTTGCTGAGAAAAACGTGTAATTTGTCCATTTAGGCTTTTTAGGAATAGCTAAAGATTGTCTTTGTAAAAACCTAAAAGCATTCCTTATAAAAAATCTCAAAGAGAATTCCCAACAGATGAGCAAAAATGAGAGAATCAAAAAATGATAAATATCTGAATTAAAAAATGGAGAAAAAATGTACCTAAGTTTTTTTATAACAGGGACAGATACGGGGATTGGAAAAACGATTTGTACATTAGCATTAATACGACATTTTCAACAGAAAAATTTGAAAGTGATTGCAATGAAACCGATTGCAAGTGGTTGTGAAGAAACGCCTCAAGGGTTGCGAAATGAAGATGCGTTATTTTTAAATCAGCAAAGTAGTTTAAAAATACCTTATAAATGGACAAATCAATATTCGTTTTTAGAACCGATTGCCCCTCACTTAGCGGCTGATCTAAAAGATGAGAAAATACGCTTAGGAAAAGTCGTTTTTTATTTTGAGAAACTCCGAGAAAAAGCTGATATAATTTTAGTGGAAGGCGTGGGCGGTTGGCGAGTCCCTTTATCTGAAGAAAAAACACTAAAAGATTTGGTGCAACTTCTTGATTTACCTGTGATTTTAATAGTGGGTTTAAAGTTAGGTTGTATTAATCATGCGTTATTAACCGCAGAAATCATTCAACGCGACGGATGTATTTTAAAAGGGTGGATCGCAAATGCTTGTGATCCCACTTTTGAAAGTGAAGCGGTTATTGAAGATTTGAAACGCCGAATCAACGCGCCATTGTTAGGAAAATTAAATTATAATAGCGACATTTTTGAGCAGATGATCTTATGAATTCTCACTTTCGAGCCTTTTCTATTTTATT